>NZ_JBVJHP010000036.1:0-79763 GCF_055586745.1 Nonomuraea sp. NPDC049378 | reverse complement strand
CCGTTCAAGTCCCTGTCAAATTGACCGGACCTGCACAACCTGCGGGAATTAAGCGCCGCCCCCTTTCGGAGACAACCCCTCTAACTTACCAGCCCTTCAGAGTGGACGCGAACATCCACGAGGTCGGTCAGTGTCTGGGGGTGGCCCCCGAGTGAGATCGGCGATCAACGCCGCTCTCGTGGGACTGCTGAACTCTATGTACGCCTCTCGGAACCGTCAAATCGGCGGTGCTCCCTGCGGGTACGGGTAGGTAGGGGGGCGTGCCAGATCAACCCGTCCCCAGGGCGCTCATCATCATGGTGGGAATCGCCGCCGCGGTGGTCGCCCTCTTCGGAATCCGCGAGGTCGCCTCGATCGTGGGCCCGGTCGTGCTGGCGCTCGTGCTCGTCATCGCCGTCTCGCCGGTGCGCACGTGGCTGGCCGCCAGGAGGGCGCCCACGTGGCTGCAGGTCGCCGTGCCCTTCCTCATCGTCGTGCTGGCGCTGCTGGGCATGGTCGGCATCCTGACGATCTCGGTCACCCAGCTCGTCTCGCTGCTGCCGGCGTACGCCGCACAGTTCGACCGGCTCCTCGCCGACACGCTGGCCTGGGCCGCCGCGCACGGCGTCAGCAACGACGTGCTCGACAAGATGTTGCAGGCGTTCGACGCGGGGTCGATCCTCGGCCTGGCGCAGAGCCTGCTCGGCAGCCTGATCGGCGTTCTTTCCGCGCTCTTCCTCATCATCGTGCTGCTGCTGGCCATGTGTCTCGACGCGCCTGTGACGTCGAAGGTCCTGACGACCGGTGAAGGCTATCGGCCGCAGCTGGTGACGGCGCTGGCCACGTTCGCGCACAAGACGCGGCGCTATCTGATCGTCTCGACCGTCTTCGGGCTGATCTGCGCGACCCTCGACGTGGTCGCCCTGTCGGTGCTGGACGTGCCGCTGCCGCTGCTCTGGGGCGTGCTGGCGCTCATCGCCAACTACATCCCGAACATCGGCTTCGTCATCGGGCTGGTGCCGCCCGCCATGCTCGCTCTGCTGGACGGCGGCGTGCAGACGATGGTGCTGGTCATCGTCGCCTACAGCGTCATCAACGTCGTGGTGCAGTCGTTCATCCTGCCCAAGTTCCTCGGGGACGCGGTGGGGCTCTCGACCACGATGACGTTCCTGTCGCTGATCGTGTGGACGTTCGTGCTGGGACCGCTGGGCGCGATCCTCGCCATCCCGCTGAGCCTGCTGACCCGGGCGCTGCTGATCGACAGCGATCCACGCGCCAGGTGGGCGCAGAGCCTCGTGTCAGGCGGACCGCCGCGCAGGTGAGAGCAGGCGGCGCATGGAGCCGCCGCTCAGCCGCCTGACGTCGTGGGACAGGTGGCTCTGGTCGGCATAACCGGCCGTGACGGCCGCCTCCGCCAGCGGGACGCCGGCACGGGCCAGGCCGAGTGCGCGCTGGAAACGCACGATGCGCTGGAGGGTCTTCGGCGCGTAGCCGAAGGAGGCCAGGCTGCGGCGGTGGAGCTGGCGCTCGCTGAAGCCGAGCTGCCAGGCCACCTCCGCGACCGTGCGGCCCTCGCGGAGCGCCCTCGTGATGGCGGAACCCGCGGGGTCGGCGCCCGTGGTCGCGGCCAGCCGCCGCCTCACCTCGGCGCGCATGGCGGCCGGCCGCGCGCCGGCTCGCGGGGCGGCCTCCTCGATGCGCTCGGCAGGGAAGGGCAGGTCGGACAGGGGGACGCGCCGGTCACGCAGCTCGTGGAGGGGCACGCCGAAGAAGTCGCCCACCGCGCCGGGACGGAACCGCACACCCGTGAACGTGTCACCCACCGCC
The DNA here is from genome assembly GCF_055586745.1 of Nonomuraea sp. NPDC049378. Classification (NCBI taxonomy): domain Bacteria; kingdom Bacillati; phylum Actinomycetota; class Actinomycetes; order Streptosporangiales; family Streptosporangiaceae; genus Nonomuraea; species Nonomuraea sp. NPDC049378. The sequence goes on along the minus strand of NZ_JBVJHP010000036.1, from coordinate 77,957 downwards.
ATGGACGTCGGCATGGGCCCGGTGTCGGGGCCCGCCACGAACAGCCCGCGAGGGCCCCAGATGAGGTCGACGCAGGCGTCGGGCACGACGAGCTGGGTCTGCTCCGTCTCGCTGACCAGGTGCCACACGCAGGCGACACGGCCGGCGAGATCGGGGTCTGGAGGCCGTTCCGCGTACATGCCCTCAACATACGCGGCCTCACCGACAGAACGGCCTCACCCCTTCAGCCGTCCGTACGCGCGCAGTGTCTTCAGCTGGTGGACGGTGATGTAGCCGCCCCATTCGTGCGCCACCAGCGGCGTCCACATCAGCCAGTTGCCGTTCCAGCCGCCTTCCTCGGACTGGGCGGCGGCGAGCGCGTCGAGGTGAACGTCGAGGACGTCCTGCGTGAACAGCGGCAGCCGCAGCGGCTCCGGCGCGAAGTCCAGCGGGAAGTGCGCCTCCCCCGTGGCGTGGGGGTCGAGGACGACCGTCGCGAGGATGGCCTCCTTGATCCGGGCGAACTCGGCCTCCGCCCTGTCCCGGTCGGGCACCAGGTTGAGGAAGGTCACGACGGCGCGGGCTTCGTACGGATTCGTCTCGCCGATCTCGGCGATCCGCGACCAGCAGAACGCGGTCGCGGCGGCCAGCCACGGGTGGGTGCTGCCGTGCTTGTGGAGCAGCGCGGCGATCGACGCGGTGGGCACGAGACTGCCCGGAGGGTCGTCGGCCGTTTCCCACCATGGGGCTCTCGGCGTGTTCCTGACCGACGGCAGCACGAACGGCACGCCGCCGTCCTCGGCGCTGACCTGGGCGAGGTAGTCGCAGGCCGCGGGCACCATCGGGGAGTCGAAGGCGTCGAGCTCGTCGAGGATCCAGAACGCCACCTCGACCGGCTCGGGCTGGCTGCCCCGGCCTCTCAGGTCGGGCTCCAGCGCGTTGCCGAAGCCGCCGTCGGCGTTCTGGTAGCAGCGCAGCACGTCGAGCACCCGCTCACGCGGTCCGTCGCCGAACAGCGCCTCGAAGCGCAGCCGGTCGATCAGCCTGGCGTTCAGGTCCAGGTAGCGTCGTGCGCGGTCGAGCATGTCCATGTCGGCTGGTCCTTCAGAGGTGGAACGTCGGTCGTCACGGCGACGCTACCCAGGGCGAGGGCGGGAGTCTTGTCGGAATCGGATACGCGCCCGCGCGCGAGCGACGGCGGCACGACCGCTGGCCGCACGCACTCCATCGCGGTCCGGCCCTCGCCGGCGCGACCGATTAAATGTTTTGCCCAGTCGCCGAGGGTCGGCTTAGGGTCAGCCCCATGTCATGCATGTTCACCTGCCAGGTTTTCATCCGCATCCGCCGCAGCCGGGCTCTGGCCCGCTAGCGGACGCGATCACCTGAGGCTGGGCGTCCGCGCGCGTGCCCAGGGCCCTTCGAGCAACCCGTTGTCTCGAGGACCCGGAAGGGCAGTGCTGTGGCGCGGAATTACGCACACGGAAACTATTCACACACTCAGAAGAAGGCCAGGAACAGCGGTGACGGCCGCACGCCCGTGGATCGGGCGCGGCGCACGCTCTCGCAGAACTTCCTGGTCGACCGGCATGCCGTCGACCTGATGGTCAAGGCCGCCGGCCCGGAGGGGCTGGTGCTGGAGCCCGGCCCCGGCGAGGGCGCGCTCACCCTGGCGCTGGCCGAGGCGGGCGCCCAGGTGGTCGGCTACGAGGTCGATCCCCGGCTGGCCGGGCGCCTGGCCTCGCGCACCCGCAGCGACCCGAGGATCGACATCGTCAGGCGCGACTTCACCACCGTGAGGGCGCCGCGGGAGCCGTTCGCGGTCGTGGGGAACATCCCCTACTCGATCACGTCGAAGATCGTCGACTGGTGCCTGCGGGCACCGGCCCTGACCTCGGCCACGCTGCTCACGCAGCGGGAGTACGCCCGCAAGCGCGCGGGCGGCTACGGCCGCTGGAGCCTGGTCACGGTCGAGTCGTGGCCGTGGTTCAGCTGGAAGCTGGGCGACACGATCGGCAGGGAGAGCTTCCGGCCCGTCCCGTCGGTCGACTCGGCGATCCTGCGCATCCAGCGCAGGCCCGAGCCGCTCGTGAGCGGCGGCAGCTCCTACCAGGAGCTGGTCGAGGTGGGGTTCGGCGGCGTGGGCGGGTCGGTGCGCGCATCGCTGAAGGCGAGGTATGACGGGGTGGACACCGCGCTGGCGGCGGCCGGCGTGTCCCGCGACGCCGTCGTGGGACACGTGCACCCCGACCAGTGGATCACGTTGTGGGGGCGCCTATGCCGGTGACGTGATCCGCGACTCGCCGGAACACCCCTGAGACGGGACCCGACCTGGGGCCGTCGCCACGCGGCGGCGGCCCCAGGGCATGGCCAGGGCCAGGATCGGCAGCAGCAGGATCGAGGCGCGCGACCAGTCGGCGTGCTGCAGCCACCACCCGTTGAAGTCGAACTGCGTCATGTAGAGGTAGCCGTAGCCGGCCCACAGCGAGGCGCCGATGATGGCCGGCCAGGCGAACCTCGTGGGCCTGGCGACCAGGAACGGCATGAACCACATGAGGTATTGGGCGCCGAGCCGGGGCGTCATGACCATGAAGACCAGCAGCACGGCGATCGTCATGTCGACCGGGTCGGCCCGCCGCCAGTAGAGCACGGCGGCGACGACGCTCACGTAGATCAGCTTCGTGCCGAACGAGGCCAGGTCGGGCCGGAGCGCCCACTGCCCCTCGGTCAGCCACGGCGTCCAGCCCCATTCGCCGACGATGGGCCGGATGTCCTGGATGGTGTGGATGACCGCCGGGATCTGGTCGAGCGACGTGCCCGCGAAAATCGGCAGCGTCACCAGGAAGAAGACGGGCACCAGCCCGGTCGCGAACAGGGCCGCGACGCGGGCGCGCAGATGGGGCAGGAGCAGCAGCATGCCGGGGATCAGCCAGATGGGCCAGCTCTTGGCGCACAGCGCCAGGCCCATCAGCAGGCCCGCCAGCGCGCCCCGTCTGAGGTCGGCGCGGTCGTCCTCGCCCGGCAGCAGCGAGCGGTGCAGCATGCCCCCGCGGCCGATCACCCGTGGGACGGAGGCCCGGACGCCGTGCGCGGCCAGGCCCGCGCGCACCCTCGCGATCACGTCGGTGGTCATCCCGGGACGCTCGGGCGCGCCCGGCCCTCTGGCCACCACGAACGCGGCGACGCCGAACATCAGCGCGACCGGCTCGACCTGGCCATGGATGCAGGCGACCATCAGGGCGAGCGGGTTGAGCGCGTACTGGAAGGCCCGCAGCGACGCCTTGGGACCGCCGGCCAGCTTGGCCACCAGCGGGATGAGCACGATGTCGGCGACCACGGTGACCAGGCGCCCGGCGTATTCCCACGGGATGCCGAGCCACAGCAGGATGCCGTACGCGTAGGGGATCGTCGGCAGGAAGTGCCAGCCGCCCTCGCTGGCCAGCACCGGGTCCTCGCCCCGCAGCACGGCCTCGCCCGCGGGCTTGAAGCTCTCCACGAAGTCGACGGGCTGCCACGAATCGATCGCCGACGTGTACATGATCAGCACGCGTACGGCGATGCCCACGGCGACGGCGACAAGGAGCGGCGGCCGCCAGTCGCGCCACTGGGCGACGAGGGCGAGCACGACACCGGTGACGAGGACGATGCCCGTGAGAACTGCGTAATCCATGGCGAGATATAGCCTGCCGCACCCGGAGCGCCGCCGCCACCAGGGGTTCCGATTCTTATCCCCGACATGCCGACACGTATAGCGATACGGCATCACTCTTTGTGTTGAACTCTTCGCATGGGGGGATCGCAGGTCAACCAGGCACTGGTCAGGCTCTATTTCGAGGTGAGGAACGGGCTGCGCGACCCGGTCGCGGCCTGGGCGAAACTCACAGCCAACTCACAGGAACACCAGCGGGCCAGGGGTGAGCGGCGGGTGCCGCTCGACGACGCGACGGCCGCCGAGCTGGTGGCGGCGGCGATCGTGCACACCGCCGACGAGCACGGGCCCGAGCGGGTGGCGGCGCTGGCCAGCTCCCCGCTGGCGCGCCTGGTCGGCGAGCTCGGCGGTGCGGTGCTGACCGAGCACCCGTGCGCCCCCGAGCAGGTGCTGGGGCCGCGCTTCGCCGGTCCGTCACGCGCCGAGGACTGGGCGCGGGCGGCGTACGTGCTGCTGTGGGGTGAGAACAACCGGCTCGTACGCTCGGCGGACACGCCCTGGGTGATCGCCGGCCGCTACAAGGGCCAGAAGGTGGTCGCGATCGGCACGCATCCGACGCGGTTGTCCGACGAGACGCTGGTCGTGCGGCCCGGCACGGACGGCGCGCTGGCCATGGCCATGGGGCACGTGCTGCTCAAGGAGTTCTTCCTGGACCGCACGCCGTTCGCCGGGCAGGCGATGGAGCACACCGATCTGCCGCTCCTGGTACGGCTGCGCGACCGCGAGGAGGCGTACGTGCCGGGCGGGCTGACGGGCGGCGCCTGCGACCGGCTCAGCGTGTACGGCGGCGAGGCGGTGGAGGTGCTGCTGCCGCGCTTCGACGACGGCCCGGGGGTGCTGCGGCGCGGCGTGCCCGTGCTGCGCGAGGGCGGCGAGCTGGTGACGACGGTGTTCGACCTGCTGCTGGCCGTCTACGGGGTGGCCAGGCCCCGGCTGCCGGGCGTGTGGCCGCGCGGCTACGACGACCGTGCGGAGCCGTACACGCCGGCCTGGCAGGAGGCCTGCACCGGGGTGGCCGCGTCGCGGGCGGTGAAGATCGCGCGGGAGCTGGGCGTGACGGCGGAGAAGACGCGCGGCGAGTGCGTGATCGTGCCCGGGCGGCTGGAGACGCCGCATGCCGACACCGCCTACCGGGCGATGCTGGCGCTGCTGGTGCTCACCGGGTGCGGCGGCGGCTGGGCGCAGGCGGGCGGTGCGGGGGTTCCGCTGGTGCCGTACCTGTGCCTGCACGCCTGTGGCGAGGACCGCTCCGACGTGGGCGCGCTGAGCTGGGCGCTGGCCGACGGGTTGTTCGCGCACAAGACGTCGCGCTCGGTGCTGCTGGAGGCGGTGCGCGACGGCTGGCCGATGGCCCCGCCGCCGCGCGTGCTCGCCCTGCCGCGCCCCATCTACCCGCTGCCGCCCGACGTCGACCTGCTCATCGGGCCTGACGACCACTGCGACCTGTCCGCTCCTGACACGGAACTCGTGGTGGCGGCCGTGACGCGGATGATCGGCCGGGTCGCCCCCGCGGGGCCCGGCCGGGTGCCGCCCGCCGGGCGGATGCGGATGCTGGTGGACCACGCCTGGATGCACGAGTACGGCGAGGCCCTGCCCACCTACCGGCCGCCCGGCCTCGGCGTCCCGCTCAAGCCCACCCAGCTCGTCCGCGTCAGGTGAGCCCGTCCAGGTACGCCCGGTGGCTCCGGGAGAACTCGAACCCGTTGTGCCGGTCCCAGTTGATCGACCAAGCCATCAGGCCCCGCAGCCCCGGATAGACGCCACGCGGCCGGTACGTTCCGCAGCCGGTGCCCGTGGCCAGGCAGCCGAACGCCTTCTGCACCTCCGTCACGGTCGTGAATCCGTTGCCCGCGTTGACCGAGGCGGGCAGCCCGACGGCCACCTGGTCCTGGCGCAGCGGCGGGAACACGTTGCCGGCGTCGCCCATGATCGGGAAGCCGGCCAGCAGCATGTCGGTCATGGCGACGTGGAAGTCGTGCCCGCCCATGGTGTGGTACTGCCCGTCCAGGCCCATGATCGGCCCGGAGTTGTAGTCCTGCACGTGGAGCAGGGTGAGGTCGTCGCGCATCGCGTGGATGACCGGCAGGTAGGAGGCGCTTCTGGGGTCGGCGGCGCCGTTCGGGCCCGGCCCGTAGAACTGGTGGCCGAGCTGGACGAAGAACGTCTCCGGCGCCATCGTCAGCACGAATCCGTCGCCGTAGCGGCTCTTGAGGCTCTTCAGCGCCGCGATGAGGTTGACGACGACCGGCGTGGTCGGGGCGTCCAGGTCGGTGTCGCCCGGGTCGAGGTGGAGCGAGTGGCCTTCGAAGTCGATGTCCAGGCCGTCGAGCCCGTACCTGTCGATGACGGCCGAGACCGACTCGACGAACGCGTCGCGCGCCGCCGCGGTCGTGAGCTGCACCTGGCCGTTCTGGCCGCCGATCGAGATCAGCACCTTCTTGCCCTGCGCCTGCTTGGCCCTGATGGCGGCGGCGAAGTCGGCGTCGGACTCGACGCCGGGGCACTCGGCGGCCGGGCACAGGCTGAACCTGATGTCGCCCGAGGTGACCGAGGTGGGCTCGCCGAAGGCGAGGTTGATGACGTCCCATTCCTGCGGGACGTCGCTCATCCTGACGTATCCGGCTCCGTTGGCGAACGACGCGTGCAGGTACCCCACCAGCACCCGCTCGGGCAGCCCGCCGTCGCCCCCGTTCCCGGCGGCGGTGGTGGTGCCGCTCGCCTCGGGGCTGTAGGCGGAGCAGTTGCCCGCCGCGTCGCAGGCACGGACCCTGAAGCGGTACGTGGTGTCCGCGCTCAGCCCGGTCACCCGGTGGCTCGTCCCGGTGACGGCCACGGGCGAGCCGCCGTCGCGCGACACCTCGTAACGGGTGACGCCCACGTCGTCCGTGGCGGCCGACCAGGTGACGTCGAGGCTCGTGGCGGTGGCCCCGCCGGCGGACACGCCGCCCGGCACGCTGGGCGCCGAGGTGTCCTGCTCGCCGGAGGCGCCGTCGAGGACGACGTCGTCGGCGAGGTAGGGGCCCTGGCCGTACCATCCGTGCAGGTAGACGGTCACGGAGGTGGTGGACGGGCCCGTGGTGAAGGTCGTGTGCAGCCGGGTCCAGGCCGCGCCGGGCGAACCCCAGGTCTGCGGGTCGGCGCCGCCGGTACCCGTGGCGCCGAGGAAGACGTAACCGCCCTGGACCCAGGCCGACAGCGTGTACGCCGCCGACGGCCGCACGCTGACCTGCCGGCCGCATCGGGCGAGGTCGCTGCCCTGCGGGGTGGCCCGGAGCGCGGAGGCGCCGCCGCGCACGGGGGACGCCACCGCCTGCGCCCCGGCGGAACACGTCCAGCCGCTGAGGCCCGACTCGAAGCCGGGGTTGGGCAGGATGTTCGCGGCCTGGGCCGGGGCGGCGTGCAGCGTGGTGAGTCCCAGGACGAGCGCGGCCGTCGCCGCTCGGAGATTCATGACGTTCCTCCTGGCCCGGCCCGCCCCGGCGAAGGGGCGGGCCGGATTCGCGCGGGGTCAGAAGCCGGCGGTGGTCCTGGTGAACTCCCAGTCGGACTGCGCGATGCCGCTGCAGTTGGAGGTCACGCCGCCACCGGGGCAGGGCCGGTCACGGTTGACCGCCCAGTACGCGAGCCTGGTCAGGCCCTTGGACCTGGCCCAGTCGCGGATCTGCGTCCAGGTGCCGGGCGAGGTCAGCTCCTGCTGGTCGGACAGGCCGTTCATGCCGGAGATGCCCATGTGGGCGTACGCCTGGGCGTCGGACCAGCCGTACGCGTTCTTGAGCGCGTTCTTCAGGCCCTCGGAGGCGTTGACGGTGTCCTGGTAGATGTTGGAGCTGCCGAAGTCGAACGGCATGATCGTGAAGTTGTCGATCGGGACGCCGAGGGCCCTGGCCTGGTTGATGAGGCGGACGCCGTGGGCGTTCGGGCCGGTCCTGGTGGTGCCGAAGGTGACGACGATCTTGACGTTCGGGTTGTTCTGCCTGACGATCTTGAGGGCGTTCAGGATGCGGTCCTGGACCGTGTAGTTCTCGAACTCGTCGGTGTTCTCGATGTCGAAGTCGACGACGGCCGGGCCGACGGCGTTGATGACCTGCTGCACCGCGCCCGCGAACGCCTGCGGCGAGGAGCAGTTGGGGCCGAGCTTGTTGCCCTGCCAGCCGCCGAAGGAGATCTGGACGCTGCCGCCCTTCGACTTGATCGTGTTGATCGCCTGCTGGTCGGCGCCGCCGGTCAGCGGGCGCTGCCCGTCCCACGCCGGGGTGCAGCCGCCGCTGGACAGGATGAACGCCATGGTGAACGACTTGACGCCGGTGGCGTCCATCACGGCGCCGGGGTTGGGCGGGTTGCCCCAGCCCATGTAGAGGTAGGGGGCGCCGGGCATCTTGCTGGGGTTGTTACCGGTGCAGCCCGACGTGGTGGCGGTGGCGTCGCGGCCTGCCGACTCGCCCGCCGCGTTGTACGCCTTCACGGTGTAGGTGTGGGTCGTGCACGCGCCGAGCCCGGAGATGGTGGCGCTGGTACCGGTGACCTGGGCGCGCCGGGTCGAGCCCTCGTACACGCGGTAGCCCGTCACGGTGCCGCCGGCGGCGCCCCAGCGCAGCGAGATGCTCGAGTTGGTGACCGACGTGCTCACCGTGCCCGGCGTGCCGGGGGCGCCGGGATCGGGGTCCGGGTCGCCGCCCGAGGTGGGCTTCCAGAGCGCCGGCACGACGGGCGGCTCCCAGCCCGTCTGCGAGGTGTGGCCCTGCAGGCAGACGTAGTCGACGCCGTTGTAGGTGACGACCGCGCCGGTGGCGTACGCGGTCCCCGGGGCCCAGGCGGCGGCCATGTGCCGCACCGTGCCGGCGGCGTGGGCGGCGGGCCCGCTGGTGGCCAGGCCGGTCAGGGCGAGGGCGACGCCGGTGGCTAATGCGAGCATTTTGCGGCGAAATTTCATGGCATTCCCTGGAGGTGAGGCTTGACGGTCTTGGAGAAGGACCAGTTGTTGCTCGCGTCCCAGTTGATGGACCACGTCATCGCGCCCCTGATGTCCGGGTAGGCGCGCGGCGGCACGAAGGTCCCGCAGCCGGTCCGCTCGGCCAGGCAGTCGAGCGCCCGGTTGACGACCGAGGGCGGCACCACGCCCCCGTTCGCGGCGCCCGGCCCGGCCGGCAGGCCCAGCGCCACCTGGTCGGGACGGAGCCCGTTCTCGAGCTGGATGCAGGCCAGCGCGGTGATGAAGTCGACCGTGCCCTGCGCGTACGCGAAGGCCTGGTCGCACCCGAGCATCGAGCCGGAGTTGTAGAACTGCGTGTGGACGACGGTGAGGATGTCCTTGATGGACAGGGCGAGCTTGAAGTACTCCATCCCGGTCGACTGCATGTCGATGGTCTGCGGGGCCATGGTGATGATCAGCTCGGAACCGGCCTGGGCGCGCAGCGACCTCAGCGCCTGACCCATGTAGGTGGCGTTGAGACCGTTCTCCAGGTCGATGTCCACTCCGTCGAAGCCGTAGCTCCGCATCAGCGCGTACACCGAGTCGGCGAACCGCGTGGCGGCCGCGGCGCTCGCGACCTGCACGCGCCCGGCCTCGCCGCCGACCGACAGGATGACCTTCTTACCGCGCTGCTTCAGCGCCTGCACGTCCGCCCTGAACTGGGCGTCGGTGTAGCCGCCCAGCGCCGTGGCCAGTCCGGGGTCGACCCCGAACACGACCTCGCCCGGGGTGGCGGTGGCCTCGCCGAACGCCACCGCGATCAGGTCGTACTCGTCGGGCACGGCCGACAGCTTGAGCTCGACGGCGGGATTGACGAAGTTGTGCCAGTAGCCGGTGAGGAAGTGCCTGGGCAGCGTGCCGCTCTGGCAGCCGGCCGTGGTGAAGCCGAAGGGATCACCGGCGGGGCCGTCACCCGAGGCGTCCGTCGCGATGATCGTGACCGTGTGCGAGGTGCAGGGGCCCAGGCCGGTGAGCGTGTGCGTGGTGCCGGTGACGGTGACGGCAGCGCCACCGTCGAGCCGGACCTTGTAGCCGGTGGCGCCGGGGACGGCGCTCCAGCTCAGCGCGGCGCTGGTCGCGGTGGTGGAGGTCAGCGTGATGCCGCCGACCTCGCCGAGCCCGCCGGGATCCGCACCGGAGTCGCCGCAGGGAGCGCCGTTCAGCGTGCAGCCGGAGACCCCGGGGAAGTTGCCCGGGCTGCCGTTGAAGCCGAAGCTCACGCTCGCCCCTGCGGCCAGCGGCGACGCCCAGGACGGGTTGGTGAACGTGTAGTGCTGCCCGCTCCTCGACATGACCGCGTCCCACGCGGACGGGATGGAGAAGCCTGCCGGGACGTCGAACTGGACGTTCCAGCCGTTCATGGTGGTGGAGGTGCCGTTGGTGACGGTGACCCTGCCCTCGAAACCCGAACCCCAGTCGGAGACCTTGACGAAGGTCGCGGTGGCGGAGGCGGCGTGGGCGGGCGGGGCGGTCAGGCTGAGTGCGAGGGTCGCGAGCGCCAGGAGAATCGGCCGAAGTCTCACGGTTCTTCCTTGGGGGGTGTGCGTGCCGTACGCCTTGCGCCGGGGGGGTGAGAGCGCAAGGCGTACGGCACGGCCCGTGGGGAGGTGGCACGGGCGTCGGAGGTGTCAGCGCGAACCGGTGGATTCCATCTTTTAGGAAACTTTCCTAAGTATTCGCGGCGATCGTAACCTTGACTCAAGAGCCTTACAAGACCCAAACACGTCTCCGCCACACGAGACCATGAGGGTTGGACAAACCAGGCGATATCGTGATGTGTCACCAGCAAGCGTTCGCGGAGGGCAGCCCGCATGTTCTTCGGCATCACCGACTTCTGGGCCTACGTCATCGGCGCCTTCCTGATCATTCTGTTGCCGGGCCCGAACTCGCTGTACGTGCTCAGCCTCGCCGCCCGGCACGGTGTCCGGCAGGGCTACCGGGCCGCCGCGGGCGTGTTCGTCGGTGACACCGTGCTGATGGTCCTGGCGGCCGCCGGCGCCGCGTCCCTGCTCCGCTCCACCCCGCTGCTCTTCACCATCGTCAAGTACGCGGGCGCCGGCTACCTGGCCTGGATCGGCTTCCAGATGATCCGCGGCGCGGTGCGGGCCTGGCGGGCCGCCCCCGGCGGGGACGCCACCACGCGGCCCCAGGAGGAGCGCGAACGCCGCCTTCGGCCGTTCCTCAAGGCCCTGGGCATCAGCCTGCTCAACCCGAAGGCGATCCTGTTCTTCGTCTCGTTCTTCATCCAGTTCGTGGACCCCGCCTATCCGGCCCCCGCGCTGTCGTTCGCCATCCTGGGCGCGATCATCCAGGTGTTCAGCGTGCTCTACCTGACGGCCCTGATCTTCGGCGGCACGTTCCTGGCCGGCCAGTTCCGCCGGCACAGGAAGCTGGGCGCGGGGCTGACCTCGGGAGTCGGCGTCGTCTTCGTCGGGTTCGGCGCGAAGCTCGCCACCGCGTCACTCGGATGAACGCCAGGTTCAACACCCAGCCGAATCCGTATGGAACAGCGGGAACGTGCCGAAGGAGGCAGTCGCATCAGCCGGCCTCGGGTACGGTAGGCCACCGGCCCGCTTCCCGGGACGGCGCTGATGACGCTCTGGTTACCACGAGCGGTCCATCTGGAGAGCCTGGTCCTGCGAGGCCCGGGTAGTCGCTGATCGTCGGCCTATCTGCGGAGCAGCCTTGAACCACCCTCAGGTCACCCTTCCACGCCTCACGGCGCTCGCCCGGCAGGCTGCACCCAAGCTGCTCGAAAGCGTGGTGGCGCCGCTGGTGGTGTTCTACCTGGCCATGGTCGTCCTCGGATTCCAGTGGGCGCTCGTCATGACCGTCGCCTGGGTCTATTTCGGGGTGGCGTGGCGGCTGGTCAGGCGGATCAAGGTGCCCGCGACCATGTATCTGGCGGCGTTCGCGATCACCATCCGCGCGATCGTGGCCTTCTGGACCGGCACCTGGATGTGGTTCTTCATCCAGCCGGAGATGGGCACCATCTGCATCAGCATGGTCTTCCTCGCGTCCGTGCGGCTGAACAGGCCGCTCGTGCAGAAGCTCACGCTCGACTACATCCACCTGCCGTCGGCGGTGCTCAAACACGAGCGGGTGCGCAGGTTCTTCGCCAGGATCACGCTGCTGTGGGCGTTCGTGCTGCTGATGAACTCGTCTCTGAGCATCTGCCTGGCCGTCTACGAATATGTCGCGGGCTCGCTCGGCTCGTACATGGTGCTGCGGACGTCAGCGGTGGCCGTGATAAGCGGCCTGGCGATCACCATCTCGATCGTCGCCTTCAAGCGGCTCCTCAAGCGGCTGCACGTCGCCCACGCCTGACCGCTCGGCCAGCACGTACGCCCCGCTCATCCCCATGACCAGCCCGGTCAGCATGCCGAACAGCTCCACGAGGCCGACCGCTCCCGAGCCTCCACCGGCGAGCGGACCTCCGGCGAAGCTGACGATCATCGCGTAGAGGCCCCAGCCGAACAACGAGCCGGAGCCGAGCCAGACCGGCACGAGCAGCCGCCAGAACGGGCTGTTCCCGCGCCGCCGGACGACGGCCACGAACGCGACGGCCCCGGCGAGGGCGAGCAGCGCCTTGAACCCGTCCATGACGACCGCCACGGCGGGCGCGCCGAACGTCCACGACAGGCGCGCCCCGGCGACCACCGTGGTGACCAGCAGCGCTCCCCAGGCCACGACCCTCTGGAACGACTCGGCAGGGCCGGGGAAGGCGTGTCCGAGCCGCGCGGTGAAGATCGCGGGCCACCGGTCGCGGGCGTAGAGGACGAAGGTCGTCATCAGGCCGATGCCCTGCCCGACGAAACCGCCGTAGACCATCATGTAGACCCACGCCTCGATGGCGCCGCCGCTGAACACCGCGATCCCGTCGGTCGCCACCAGGATCGGCGCCGTGACGGTCACCACCGACAGCAGGCCCGTGCCCACCCACAGCGGCAGCAACACGAGCCAGGCCGGCAGCCGCATGCCCCAGCGCGTGGTGAAGGCCACCACCAGCAGCAGCCCGACGGCGTCCATGCCGAAGGTCATAGCGTTGAGCCCGACCATCGCCGCATCGTTCATCAGGTCCGGCTCGGTGACCCCGACGGAGCTTCCGGTCAGCCAGAGGATCTTCAGCGTGAGGTACGGGAGCATGGCGGCGACCGTCACGATCGCCGCGGTGACGCGGCCGATCGCCGGTCCCTGTTCAGTGGTCATGGAGGGAGCGTCGCGCGCCCGGCCGTTCGTCACCTCCCGAGCCGCGGGGATCCTCCTCCCCCGCGTGGGGGAGGGTCACGGCCAGCTCGTAGCCGCCCTCGGACATCGGGCCCGCGGTGAGGGAGCCGCCGGCCAGCCGTACGCGCTCGCGCAGGCCCGCCAGCCCGAGACCGCCGGGCTGCGCGGTGGGCCGGGAGCGCGGCGGCCCGTTGCGCACGGTGATCCGCTCGGGCGAGACGCCGACCTGCACGGCCGCTCCCGGCGCGTGCTTGGCGGCGTTGGTGATCCCTTCCTGGACCACCGCGCGTGCCAGGCCGGGCACCGCCCCGTGGATCAGGTCGAGGTCGACCTTCATGCCGGAGTCCCTGGCCCGGCGTACGAGCTCGGTCACGTCCTCGTCCGCGGGCGCCAGCGGCGGCGCGTCGGCATCCTCGCGCAGCAGCCCGATGATCTGGCGCAGCCGCTCGGTGGCGTCGGCGGCGGCGACCCGCAGCTCGCCCGCGGCCTTGACCTCGGTGGGGCCCAGCCCGGGAGCCAGCTCCAGCCCGGCCGCCCTGACCGCGATCAGCGCCAGGTCGTGTCCGAGCGAGTCGTGCATGTCGCGGGCGATCCTGGCCCGCTCGCGCAGCCTGGCCTGGGCCTCGACCGACAGCCTGGCCACCCGCCGCTGCTGGAGCAGCCTCCTCCTGAGCAGCCCGAGCAGGTAGGGCACCAGGTAGGTGCCGATGAGCGCGGTGGTCATGGAGAGCCACAGGGCCAGGTCACTGCCCCTGGCCAGGACCACGCCCACGCCCACGATCGTGACCAGGCAGAACGCCGCCGGCGCCGGCCAAGCCCTGGTCATGCGCCGCCCGGTGAGGTAGGCGTACCACACGATGAAGGGCGACGTGGGCAGCAGGGGAAGGATCTTCACGTTGCGCCGGGGCAGCAGCCAGCTCAGGTCCACGGTCGCGAATCCCTCGGTGAACTGCCACGGCCCGAGCGGCAGCAGCAGCACCAGGGCGGCCAGCGGCCAGCGCCGGCCGACCAGCACGGCCGCGGCAGCGAGCACCAGCCTGGGCACGGTGATCATCGCGAACCCCGCGGGGTCCAGGAAAGGGTCGGGCCCCATGGCGGACACGAAGACGCTGAGCACGGCCCACAGCAGCAGGTCGTAGACCAGCTTGCGGCGGGTCTCGCGGCGGAGGGGGCGCAGGTGCTTCACGGCGTCGACGTTATCCGCCGCGTGCCGGCCGGCGCCCTCCACGGACGGCAGGTGACACCCCTGACGAAAGTCGGGGTGGGGCTCGGGTCACCGCCGGAGTAGAGCTAACCCCACCGTGAAAGCGCCTATCTGCACTGGTGCCCGGAAGGGCCGATCCGGGTTGGATCAATGGTGTCATCGGAAGGTCGCACCGCGACCCTGACGAAAGTAGGGGGCGGTGCGTGCCGATCGTCCGATGTGCCGTGACCTGCGGAGTTTCTACCTTCATGGGGTACAGGCCCTGACCCGTATCGGGGATGGGCCCGCGTTCGACCGGGGGCATCCCCGATGTTCCCCACGGTCCAGCGCCGACACGCTATGTGAGTGCCCTGACGATCGGAGCCCCTGTTATGTCGCACGCCATTCTCGACCTGGTTCAACAGGCCATGGCGTCACCATGGTTGTACGCCGTGCTCTTCGGCCTGGCGTTGCTCGACGGGTTCTTCCCCATCGTGCCCGCCGAGACGTCGGTGATCACCGCCGGGGTGTTCGCGGCGTCCGGCGAGACGAACCTCGCGCTGGTGATCATCGTCGCGGCTCTGGGAGCTTTCGCGGGCGACCACATCTCCTACCTGATCGGCAAGACGTCAGGCGGGAGGCTGCGGGAGAAGAAGGCGTTCGTCTGGGCGCGCGGCGCCCTGGAAGAGCGGGGCGGGCTCGTGCTCGTCGTGGCCAGGTACATCCCCGGCGGGCGCACCGCGACCACGCTGACCATGGGCGCGGTCCGGCACCCGCTGCGCTCGTTCACGTTCTTCGACGTGATCGCGGCGAGCTCGTGGGCGGTGTACTCCGGCCTGATCGGCTTCTTCGGCGGGATGGCGTTCGAGAACGACCCCATCAAGGGCCTGCTGCTCGGGCTGGGCATCGCGGTGTCCGTCACCGCGGCCGTCGAGATCGTGCGGTGGATCAGGAAGCGCCGCGCCATCCAGCCTTCCCCTGAACGTCTTCCCACGGACACACCCGTTTGACCCTGCCCGGCGACCATCCGTCTGAAAGGAGTGCGCATGACTGTGCTGGCCGCGGTGATAGCCCTGGTCGGTTCGCTGTTCTTCGCGCTCGGAGCCGCCCTCCAGCAGTTCGAGGCGGTCGGCACCGCCAAGCCCGGGCTGCTCGCGCTGCTGCGCAGGCCGCGCTGGCTGATCGGCGGCGCCTCCATTCTCGCGGGTGGTGGCCTGCACATCGTCGCGCTCGGGCTGGGCCCGCTGACCATCGTCCAGCCGATGGGCGTGGCCAGCCTGCTGTTCGCCCTGCCCATCGCCGCCACGCTGCACGGCCGCAGGCCGTCGCGCAGGGAACTGGCTGCCGCCGGCGTGGTGGCGGCCGGGCTGATCGGCCTGGTCCTGCTGGTTCCCGAGTCGCACGGCCCCACCTACCTCAGCCCGACCGGCGTGCTCACGCTCCTGGGCGTGGCCGGCGTCGCCTCGGTCCTGCTGTGGGCCGGTTCGCGGGCGGTCTCGCCCGCGGGCCGGGCGGCGCTGCTGGCGACCAGCTCGGGCGTCCTGTACGGCGCCACCGCCACCCTCGTGCGCGTGCTGGTGGACGGCGCGTGGAACTGGTGGTACCTGCTGGCGCTGCCGATCCCCGCCCTGCTGGCGCTGATGATGCTCCAGCGCGCCTACGCCGTCGGGCACTTCGGCGTCTCGTTCGCCTCGCTGCAGATCGCCGACCCGCTGACCGCGGTGGCCTTCGGCGCGCTGCTGCTCGGCGAGCCGCTGCCGACCGGAGTCCTGCCGGTCGCGGCCGCCGCGCTCACCGCCGCCGGCACCGTCGCCCTGGCACGGACCAGCCCGCTGGAGGCACACCGCGACCTTGCCTGATCTGTCCCGTACGTCTCACCGGCCCTCCCCTGGCCTCTCATCATTGGAGTCACTCTCATGGCCATGCCCCTGCACAGCGTCACCGAGCAGCCGGCCCTCGCCCCGGCCGCCGAACGCCCACGCCGGATCCTGATCTCGAGCGACACCTACCCGCCCGACGTCAACGGCGCCGCCTACTTCACCCACCGCCTCGCCACCGGCCTGGCCGCGCGCGGCAACGAGGTGCACGTGGTCTGCCAGTCGGAGGTGGGACCGGCCAGCGCCGACGTGGAGGACGGCGTGGTGGTCCACCGGCTGCGCTCCGCTCCGCTGCTGGTCCACCCCACGATGCGGGTCACCGTGCCGACCAGGCTCGACCGCCTCATCGCCTCGATCGCCCCCGACGTGCTGCACACGCAGGGCCACTTCGTGGTGGGCCGGGCCGCCATCGCCGCCGCCCGCCGCGCGGGCGTGCCCGTGGTCGCCACCAACCACTTCATGCCCGACAACCTCTTCCAGTTCGGCCACATCCCCGAGCGGCTGCGGGCCAGGGCGGGCAAGCTGGCCTGGCGCGACTTCAGCCGGATCTTCAACCGCGCCGACCACATCACCACGCCCACCCCGCTGGCCGCCCACCTCCTGTCCGAACAGGGCTTCGGTCGCGAGGTGGAGCCGGTCTCCTGCGGCATCGACCTGACCAGGTTCCGCCCGCACTCCGAGCCCAAGGCGTGGGCCCGCAGGACGTTCGACCTCCCCGACCGGCCCACCGTCATGTTCGTCGGCCGCCTGGACGAGGAGAAGCGCATCGACGAGATCGTACGCGCGCTGCCGATCGTGCTGAACGACACCGACGCGCAGGCGGTGCTGGTCGGCCGGGGCAACCAGCGCATGGAGCTGGAGCGGCTGGCCAAGCGCATCGGCGTGGGCGATCGGGTGTTCTTCCTCGGCTTCGTGCCCGACGAGATCATGCCCCAGGCGTACGCGTCCGCCGACGTCTTCGCCATGCCGGGCATCGCCGAGCTGCAGAGCATCGCCACGCTGGAGGCCATGGCCACCGGGCTGCCCGTGGTGGCCGCCGACGCGATGGCGCTGCCGCACCTGGTGGACGGCAACGGCTACCTGTACCAGCCGGGTGACGTGGCCACGCTGGCCAGGCGCCTGACGGGCATCCTCACCGACGACGGCCTGCGCGCCAGGCTCGGCAAGGCCAGCCGCGAGCTGGCGCTCACCCACGACGACCAGACGTCGCTGGCCCGGTTTGAGACGATCTATGACGAGGTGGCGCTATGACCCGGCAGCAGACCGTGTGGGGCACCGTCATCGGCACGGTGGTGTCCTTCTGCGCCCTCGCCTACGCGGAGATCACCTTGCCCGTGCAGCCGCTGATCAGCGACTACGCGCTGGTCTCCGGCGGGTTGGCGCCCGTACTGATCGGGATGCTGGCACTCGCGGGAGCGTGCCTGAGTCTCGCGTACGGGCTGGCGTCCACGGAGCCGGCGCGCACCGCGGCCGCCCGTGTCCTGCTGCTGGCCGGCGCGGCGGGACTGATGATGAGCGCGATCTTCCCCACCGACCCAGGGTCGTCGCAGATCGGCACGCTCTCCGGGGAGATCCACCGCTGGGCGGCGGCCGTGGTCTTCACCTCGCTGCCGGTCGCCGGCTGGAGCCTGGCCAGGGGCCGCGCGGCGGCGCCCGGCTGGAACGCGGTCAAGGCCCTGAGCGTGACCTCCGCGCTGTCGCTGGCGTTCTACCTGGCGGCGCACCCGGCCTCCATCACCTCGCCGCTGATCGACGGCGCCGCCTACTACGGGCTGCTGGAGCGGGGGCTCGTGGTGGCCGAGATGCTGCTCATCGTGGTGATGGCGCTGGCCTTCGCCGGACGGCGGAGCGCCGCCCGGACCACGGCCCCCGCGAGGTCCGCCGAGGCCGGGCCGCCGGAGCGCCAGGAACGGCTGGCCGCCTGACGGCATGCTTCGAGCGCCGGCGAAACGATCCCGCTCTAGCGTGACGTCATGCACATCACCCGTCATGCCGAGGCCCGTGCCGTGCTCGACGACGCCGCGTACGTGCCGCCTCCCGTACGCCAGGACGGCGCGAAGGGGACGCTCGCCTGGCTGCGCGCCCAGGTGTCACGGTTCAGCACCGGTGAGATCCACGCCGGGCGGCGCCGAGCCCTGGTCGAGCTGCTGGCCGGGCTGGAGCCCGCCGAGCTGAGGCGGGCGGCCGCGGCCATGACCGAGGAGCGGGACGGCGACTGGCGGGGCGTCCCCACGGCCGTGCTCGCGTCCGCGCTCGGTGTCGAGGACACCGCCACCGTGTCCACCACCGTGTCCACCACCGTGTCCACCACCGTGTCCACCACCGTGTCCGCTGCGGCGTCCGGCTACCTGTCCGGCGAGGAGAGCCCGCAGGCCGACGCCGCCGTCGCGCAGTTGCTCACGCTGGCGGACGTTTCCGTGATCACCCTGCTGCTGCAGGGTCACGCCGCCACGGAAGGGCTGATCGAGAACGCGCTCCGGCACGCGAAGCCCGGCGACGACCCCTGGGCGCTGCTGGAGGAGACGCTCAGGCAGGACCCGCCGCTCAGGGCCACCCGCAGGCTCGACACGAGGACCGGTGAGACGGTGACGATCGACCTGGTGGCCGCCAACCGCGACCCCGACGTGTTCGCCGACGCCGAGAGGTTCGACCCCGCGCGCGGCCCGAGCCCGCACCTGACCTTCGGCTCCGGCATCCGCCCCTGCCCCGCGCCCGGCCACGCCCTCGCACTCGCCGCCGGTGTGCTCGACGCGCTGCTCGCTACATCCCGGCCGCCGCGCCCGCGATAATCGGGGTATGCGCTTCCAGATCCTCGGGCCCACCGCCGTGCTGGGCGAGGACGGCGAGCAGGTCGCGCTCGGGGGTCCCCGCGTGCGCGCCCTGCTGACCCTGCTCGCCCTGCACGCCGGCCGCATCGTCGGCGCGGAGCAACTCGTGGCCGGCATGTACGGCCCCAGCCCTCCTGAGGGCGAGGCCAACGCGCTGCAGTCGCAGGTGTCCCGGCTGCGCAGGGCGCTGGGCCGGCATCTGGTGGAGTTCCATCCGGCCGGATACCGGCTGGTGGCCGATCCGCAGGACGTCGACGCGTGCAGGTTCGAGCAGCTGGCGCGGGCGGGCGGGCAGGCCCTGGCCGGCGGCGACCCTGAGCGGGCGGCGGCGCTGCTGCGCGAGGCGCTGAACCTGTGGCGTGGCACCCCGCTCTCCGACGCCCCGCACGCGGTGGCCGCCGCGACGGCGCTGGAGGAGCTGCGCCTGTCGGCCACGGAAGACCGGGTGCAGGCCGACCTCGACCTGGGCAGGCACCGCGAGCTGGTCGCCGAGCTGAGCCGGCTCGCCGCCGCCCACCCGCTGCGCGAGCGGCTGCGGGCCCAGCTCATGCGCGCGCTCTACGGCAGCGGCCGCCAGGCGGAGGCGCTGGCCGTCTACGACGAGGCCAGGAAGCTGCTGGACGACGAGCTGGGGGTCGAGCCGGGAGCCGAGCTGGCCGCCGCGCACCTGGCCGTGCTCAGGGCCGACCCGGCGCTCGGCGCCTCGGCCGCGCCCGCGACCGGGCAGAGCTCGCGGCAGGGTCTGCGCGCCCAGCTCACCAGCTTCGTCGGCCGCGCCGACGAGCTCCAGCAGGTGGCGGCGAGACTGCGCGAGCACCGGCTCGTCACGCTGATCGGGCCGGGCGGCGCGGGCAAGACGCGCCTCGCGATCGAGGCGGCCGGCCAGGAGGCGGGCGACGTGTGCTTCGTGCCGCTCGCGCAGGTCTCCGACGGGGCCGACGTTCCGGCGGCCGTCCTCGCCGCGCTCGGCATCCGCGACGCCGTGACGCACGCCTCCGACCGGCCCGCCGTCGACCCGGCCACCAGGCTCGTCACCGCGCTGGCCGGCCGCAGGCTGCTGCTGGTCCTCGACAACTGCGAGCACCTCATCGCGGCCACCGCCGAGCTGACGGACCTGCTGCTGGCCTCCTCTCCCCGGCTGCGGGTGCTGGTGACCGGGCGGGAGGCACTCGGCATCACCGGCGAGTCGATCCTGCCGGTGGCGCCGCTGCGGTCGCCTCCGCCGGAGTCGGGCGACCCGCTCAGCTATCCCGCCGTCCGGCTGTTCGCCGACCGCGCCTCCGCCGTGGCGCCCGGCTTCGCCGTCGACGCGGGCAACGCCGCCCAGGTGGCGGGCATCTGCCGGGCGCTCGACGGGTTACCGCTGGCCATCGAGCTGGCCGCGGCGCGACTGCGCACACTCCCGCTGGCCGACATCGCGGCGCGGCTCGACGACCGGTTCCGGCTGCTGACCCGGGGGAGCCGCACGGCGCTGCCCCGGCACCAGACGCTGCGCGCGGTCGTCGCGTGGAGCTGGGACCTGCTCGACGAGGACGAGCAGCGGCTGGCCAGGAGGCTGACCGTGTTCGTGGGCGGCGCGCGGCCCACGGCGGCCGAGCGGGTGTGCGGGCTGCCGGAGGAGGTGCTGTTCTCGCTGGCGGAGAAGTCCCTGGTGCAGGTGGTCGACGGGCGCTACCGCATGCTCGACACGATCCGGGCCTACTGCGCCGAGAGGCTGGCCGAGTCCGGCGAGGTCGAGGCGATCCGCGACGCGCACGCCGGCTACTACCTCGACCTCGTCATGGAGGCCGACCCGTGGCTGCGCACGGGCGAGCAGCTGGAGTGGCTGGCCCGGTTCGACGAGGAAAGCGACGACGTCAACGCCGCCGTGCGCTGGACCACCGAGGCAGGGCGGCTGGAGGTCGCGTTGCGGCTGCTGGCCCACAGCGCCTGCTACTGGTGGATGCGCGGTCACCGCGCCACCAGCGCGGGCCTGGCCGCCGGGCTGCTGGCCGAGCTCGGCTCGCGGCGCCCGCCCGACCTGGACGAGGAATACGTCATGTGCGTGCTCGTCACGGCCTGGGCGGGAGGCGCCGACGACGGGCTGCGCGAGCGGCTGGCCGAGGTGCGCCGGCTGGTGAACTGGGACTACATGCCGGTGCGGATCGAGTTCATGATGATGTTGCTGTCGATGTTCACCGGGCCTCCCGGCGACTTCCGGGAGGCCTTCGACGAGATCAGACGGATCGTGCAGGAGCTCCCGCCCTGGCAGCAGGCGCTGTCCTACGTCGGCGCCGCGTTCGTCCTGCAGGCCCTCGACAGGCCCGAGGAGTCGCTGGCCCACTTCGAGCAGAGCCTGGCCGCGTTCAGGGCCATCGGCGAGCGCTGGGGCACGACGCTCGTGTTGTCCGGGCTCTGCGAGTTCCACCACGAGCGCGGCGACTACGACACCGCGTACGCGCTGGCCGACGAGGCACTGGCGATGGCGCGCGAGCTGGGCGCCACGACCGAGATCGCCGAGAGCCTGTGCCGCCGCGCCGACGCGCTGCTCTGCATGGACACCACGGACGCCGCGCAGGCCGACTACGTGCTCGCGGCCGAGCTGTCGAGCAGGAACGGCTCCATGGAGACCCTCGCGTGGGCGCACCTCGGCCTCGGCGAGGTGGCGCTGCGCCGCGGCGACCTCGACGAGGCGCAGGCGTTGCTCACCCGGGCGCGGGCCGAATGCCCCGACGACTGGTACAGCGCCGAGGACACCCGCACCCGCATCGCGGCCGGGCTGAGCGAGATCAGCCGGTTGGTCAGCGAGCGGTAGGCCGGCCGTCAGCCGCTCCCACGACCGTGAGCGGCATGACGAACAGATGGGCCGCGCTGGCGATCGCCTGCCTGGCCACACTCCTGCTCTCCCTCGACCTGACCGTCCTGCACCTCGCGCTGCCGCGCCTGGTGGCCGACCTGGGCGCCACCTCCACGCAGCTGTTGTGGATCGGCGACATGTACGGCTTCGCGCTGGCCGGCCTGCTCGTCACCATGGGCAACCTCGGCGACCGCATCGGCCGCAAGCGCCTGCTGCTGATCGGCGCGGTCGCGTTCGGCGCCGCCTCCGTGGTCACCGCGTACGCCCCCAGCCCCGAGCTGCTGATCGCGGCCAGGGCGCTGCTGGGCGTCGCCGGGGCGACGATCATGCCGTCCACGCTGTCGATCATCCGCAACGTGTTCACCGAGCCCGGCGAGCGGACCGCGGCCATCGGCGTCTGGAGCGGGATGAGCGCCGCGGGCTTCGCGATCGGCCCGGTCGTCGGCGGCGTGCTGCTCGATCACTTCTGGTGGGGCTCGGTGTTCCTGATCAACGTACCGATCATGCTGCTGGTGCTGGTGGGCGGCGCCCTGGTGCTGCCCGAGTCGCGCAACCCGGACGCGGGCCGGCTCGACCTGCCCAGCGTCGTCCTGTCCTTCAGCGGCGTCGTGACGGCCATCTACGCCGTCAAGGAGGCCGCGAACAAGGGGCTCGGCCACGCCGACGTGGCGGCCGCGGGCGTGGCCGGCGTGCTGCTGCTGGCGGTGTTCGTGTGGCGGCAGACGCGCCTGGCCGAACCGCTGATCGACGTGCGGCTCTTCCGCAGGAGGGCGTTCAGCGCGTCCATCGCCACGAACCTGCTGGCGATCTTCGCGATGTCGGCGATGATGCTGATGTTCGCGTGGTACCTGCAGCTCGTGCTCGGCTGGTCGCCGCTGCAGGCGGGGCTGGCCCAGCTGCCGGGCGGCCTGGCGGGCGCCGTCGGCGGGGTGCTGGCCGCCAAGCTGATCAACCTCATCGGCCGCAACGGCGTGGTCGCGCTCGGCCTGGCCATGAACGCGGGCTCGTTCCTCTACTACGCCACCCTCGGCACCGAGCTGAACTACCTCGCCCTGCTGCCCGTCATGGTGATCGGCGGCATGGGCGTCGGGTTCGCGTTCACGGTGAACAACGACAACGTGCTGGCCACCGCGCCCAGGGAACGGGCGGGGGCGGCGTCGGCGGTGTCGGAGACGGCGTTCGAGCTGGGCGGGGCGCTCGGCATCGCGATCCTCGGCACGGTGCTGACCAGCGCTTACCGGGCGAACCTGGAACTGCCCGCCGGGGTGGACGGCGCGGCCGCGAGGGAGTCGATCGCCGGGGCGCTGCAGACGGCCACCGGCCTGCCGCCCGGCCAGGCGGGCCAGCTCGTCCGGGCCGCGCAGGAGGCGTTCCTCGCGGGTGTGCATGTGACGTCGTTGGTCACGGCGGCGCTGCTGGCCGTGGTCGCGGGGCTGGCGCTGGCAGGGCTGCGCGGGGTGCCCAAAGAGATCCCTGAGGAGGCCCTGGCCCACCGGGCGTAGGCACCGAGGGGTGCCGCAAGGTTCAGGGGATGGGGTTGGTGGGGCAGGGGCGGGTGTAGGTCGGGGAGAGGCCGTCGAGGCGGGCGCCGATCGTACGGGCCACCCGCTCGATGGTCTGGACGCCCGCGCCGTGGCCGGGTTGCTGGTCGGTCTGGACCGACAGCAGCAGGTCGCGGCCGGGGCCCTGGATGCGGCCGTAGCTGGTGACGGCCCACGTGTTGTGGATGAACGGGCGCGGGGTCCAGCCGTTCTTCAGGGCCACCCGGTCGCCGGGCCGGGCCGCGGCGCTGACGCCCCACGCCTGCTCCTTGCGTACCCGGCCCATCAGCCCCAGCAGCAGCCGGCGATCGGCGGCGCGCAGCCCTTCGCCGCCGCCGATCAGGACGTCCAGCAGGCGGATGCGGTCGGCGGGGCTGGTGGTGGTGCCGCCCCAGTAGATGCCGGGCCCCGGTGTGGTCTCTCTCATCCCCATCCGCCGGTAGAAGGTGCTCATGGCGCCGCCCCCGCCCACCCGCGACCAGAGCGCGTCCGCCGCCTTGTTGTCGCTCTCCGTGATCATGCGTTCCGCCAGGTCGCGGTCTCCTTCGCTGAGGCCGCTCGCGTGGCGGCGCTGGAGCAGCGCGGCTACGATGTCCACCTTGGCGCCGCTGGCGGTGATGAGGTCGTGCCGGTGCTCGCCCTGGCCCAGGGTGATCCCGCTGACCAGGTCGTGGGCGCCGTACACGATGCGGCCTGGGCGGGTGCGCAGGTAGCGGGAGAGGTCGTGCTCGAGGCGCTGGCGGGCCACGCGCGCGGCCCGTTTATCAGGAAATTTCATGACGCATCGCGCCACCTTGACCGGCGCCTTGGCGGAGGCCCGCACCGCGACGGGCACGGTCGGCGCCCGCTCGGCGCCGCAGGCCGCCACGAGCGCCAGGCCCACCCAGGCCGCCCACTTTGTACGCATGCGCAACCCCCGTCGAGTCTGCAGGGGTTACGGGATTAATGCCCGATTCGGCGGCTTCATCCCTCACATGCGGTACTTTCCTGGACAGGCCTTCAGCACCTCCTCGCCGAGCGGTCAGAGATGCCTCTCCAGGAAGGCGGCCGTCGCGTCCACGGCCCTGGTGACGTACGGCTCCTGGTCATAGAGGTCGGTGTGCTGCTTGGCGTCCACCCAGACGAGCTCCTTCGGCTCGTCGAGCCGTTTGTACGCCTCCTCGGCGCCCTCCGGCGAGCAGAACCGGTCGACGACCCCGTGCACGATGAGCGCCGGTTTCGGGGACAGGAAGTCGGCCCCCATCATGTTGTCCATCGTGATCAGCTCGCGCACGCTCGCCCTGGTCACCTCGTTCGCCCAGTGGGGCGAGGCGCCGCGCTCGGAGCCGTAGTAGGCGTACGGCTCGTCGCCCGGCGTCGCGGCCTCGGCTCTCTCGGCGACGACGGGCACGTACGCGACGGGCCCGCCCTGGTCCTGCCGCTCCAGCACCTCCGTGAGCGAGCCGAGCACGGCCGGGTAGTCCATGTCCGTCCGCAGGGCGTAGGGGTTGCTGTACGCCCCGGCGATGCCGACAAAAGTCCGCACCCGGGGATCGAAAGCAGCAAATTTCAGGGCATATCCGCCGCCCAGGCAGATCCCCACCACCCCGACCCGCTCCGGATCCACCTCCGGCCGCGACCGCAGCATCGACACCGCCGCCCGCAGGTCGTGCAGCTTGCCCTGCGGATCCTCGTGCCGGCGCGGCTCCCCGCCGGACTCGCCCCAGTTGCGGTGGTCGAAGGACAGCGTCACGTAGCCCCGCTCCGCCAGCCGGGCCGCGTACAGGCCGGTGACCTGGTCGCGCACCCCGGTGAACGGACCCGTGAACACCAGCCCGGGACGCGGCCCCCCGCCCTCCGGCACCCGCAGGTCACCGACCAGGGTGAGGCCGCCCACGACGAATTCTGCTCTCATACGCCAAGTCTGCGCTATGAGTCGAACCCCAGCCCCATCCGGTCGAGCGCCCGCAACCACAGGTTGCGCCTGCCCTCGTGCTGGTCGGCCCGCGCGATCGACCACCGGGTGAACTGGATCACCCCCGACCGCACCGGCTCGGGCGGGAACGGGATCGGCTTCTCCTTCACCATCCGCAGCTCGGTGCGCTCGGTGCGCTCGCCCGACAGCAGGTCGAGCATGACGTTCGCGCCGAACCTGGTGGCGCCGACCCCCATGCCGGTGAAACCGGCCGCGTAGACCAGCCGGCCTCCGTGGGCCTGCCCGTAGAAGGCGCTGAACCGGCTGCACGTGTCGATCACGCCGCCCCACCGGTGGCTGAACCGCACGTTCGCGAGCTGCGGGAACGTGGCGTAGAAGTGTTCGGCGAGCTTGACGAACGTCGCGTCGCGCTGGTCGTACTCGTGCTTGACCAGGCCGCCGTTGTAGTAGACGGCGTCATAGCCGCCCCACAGGACGCGGTTGTCGTCGGTCAGCCGGTAGTAGTGGAACTGGTTACCCGAGTCGCCGACGCCCTGCCGGTTGCTCCAGCCCACCTCGGCCAGTTGCGCCGCCGTCAGCGGCTCGGTCATCAGCACGTAGTCGTAGACCGGCACCACGAAGTGCCGCAACCGCCGCAGCAGCGGCGGGAACACGCCGGTGCCCAGGGCCACGTGGCGCGCGGCGGCCGTGCCGTACGGCGTGCGCAGGGTGATCGTGGTGCCGTCGTCGTGCAGCGAGCGCACCGGGCTGCGCTCGTGGACGCGTACGCCGAGCCGCAGGCACGCGTCACGCAGCCCCCACGCCAGCCGCGCGGGGTCGACCATGGCGCAGCCGCTGCGCTCCCACAGCCCGCCCAGGTAGGTCGGCGAGTCGAGCTCGGCCCGCACCTGATCCCGGCCGAGCGGCACGTAGTCGAGGCCCAGCTCGTCGATCAGGTCGAGGTGCTCGTTCAGCCCGTCGAGCTGCCACGGCTCGGTGGCCACGTGCAACTCGCCGGTGCGCTCGAACGAGCAGTCGATGCGGTAGCGCCACAGCGTGCGCTCGATCTCGTCGAGGTTGGCCACGCCCATGCGCTCCAGGCGGTCGATCTCCTCCGGCCACCGTTCGAGCCCGTTGGCCAGGCCGTGGGTGAGCGTGGCCATGCAGAACCCGCCGTTGCGGCCGGTGGCCGCCCAGCCGATCCTGCGCCCTTCGAGCAGGACGACGTCCAGCGACGGGTTGCGCTCTTTGGCCATCAGGGCCGTCCACAGGCCGGAGAAGCCGCCGCCGACGACGACCAGGTCGGCGCTGGTGCGGCCGGAAAGCCGCGGGGCCGGCTCTGGCCGGGCCGGGCTGTCCAGCCAGTACGGCGCGCGCTCCGCGTCAGCCAGCGCCTTCAGCGGATCCACACTCCCACATCCCTACGATCGAGCCGTGTGGTCGAAGGCTCAGGCGCGCCGCCTGGCCACCACGGCGTTGGCGACGGCGATCAGCACCCCGACACCGAAGATCAGCGTACCCATGACGTTGACCTGTGGCGGGATGCCGGTCTTCACCGCGCCGACGATCCACAGCGGGAAGGTGACGGTCGAGCCGTTGACGAAGCTGGTCACCACGTAGTCGTCGATCGACAGCGCGAACGACAACATCGCGCCCGCCGTCACCGCGGGCATGATCGACGGCAGCGTCACCTGCCGGAACGTCCCCCAGGCCGTGGCGCCGAGGTCTCTGGCGGCCTCCTCCAGCGACGGGTCGAGCGTGACGATCCGCGCCCGCACGGTCACCACCACGAAGGACAGCGAGAACAGCACGTGCGAGACGATGATCGTGTTCGCGTCGCGCGGCACGTTGCCCGAGACGAACAACGACAGCAGCGACGCCCCCATGACCAGCTCGGGCGTGGAGATGGCGGCGAAGACGAGGAAGTTCGTGACGCCCTTGCCGCGGAAGCGGTGGCGGCCGAGCGCGAGCCCGAGCATGGTGCCGAGCACGACGGTGATGACGGTGCTGACCAGGGCGATGACCAGCGAGTTGCGCAGCGCCACGGTCAGGTCGGAGATCTCGAACAGTTCGGCGTACCACCTGAGGGTGAAGCCCTGCCAGCTGGTGTTGGACTTGCTCTGCTTGTCGTTGAACCCGAACAGGATCATCACGGCGATCGGCGCCGACAGCCACACGATGACGAGCCACGTGTACGTGTGCAGCAGCCGGTCCCCCAGCCTGCCCCGCTCGCCGGTCCTCATCGGGCCGCCGCCTCGAGCACGTTCTCCGTGCCGAGCGCCCTGGCGTAGGCGAAGATCCCCACCAGCAGGACCGCCATCAGCGTGAACGACAGCGCGGCGGCCGTCGGGTAGTCGAGGTTCACCAGATATTCGGTCTGGATGTTGTTGCCGATCATGGTGTTGCCCGTGCCGCCCAGGATCTGCGCGTTGATCGGGTCGGCCGTGGCCGGCACGAACGTCATGAGCACCCCGGCGAACACCCCGGGCAGGGACAGCGGCAGCACGACCCGGCGGAAGGCCCCCGCCCGCGTCGCGTACAGGTCCTGGGCCGCCTCCACCACCCGCGGGTCCACCCGCTCCAGCGCCACGTAGATGGGCAGGATCATGAACGGCAGGAAGTTGTACGTCAGCCCGCCCACCACGGCCAGCGTCGTCGCGAGCACGTGGAAGCTCTCGGGCAGCAGCCCCCAGCCCTTCAGCGTACCGAAGAGGATGCCGTTGTCGGCCAGCAGGAAGTTCCACGAGATCGTCCGCAGGACGAACGACACGAAGAACGGTAGCAGCAGCAGGAAGAGGTACACGGACTTGCGGTTGCCGCCCCTGAAGGCGATCCAGTAGGCCACCGGGTAGCCGATCAGCAGCATGGCCACGGTCGCGAGCCCGCCGTACACCAGCGAGCGGAGCAGCTGGGTGCTGTACCTGCCGAGCGCCTCCCCGTAGGTGGAGACGTTGAAGGTCATGGCGTAGCCGTCGTAGGCGTTGCCGGTCTGCAGCGAGACCGACGCCATCGCGACCATGGGCACGACCAGGAAGATGGCCAGCCACATCCAGCTCGGCAGCGCGAGGAGGTAGGGGGTGAGCCGCCGCATCGTCACGCTCTCCCGGGTCCGGCGGCTTGCGGCAGGTGACGGGTCATCGTGCCTACGCCTGGGTGATCGACTGGAAGATCGGGTTGAACACCTGCTCCTGCTGGGTGGTCAGCGTGGTGTACGTGCGCAGCTTGGCGTAGTCGGCTTCGCTCGGGAACATGAGCGGGCTGTCGACCATGTCGTCGAGCGCCTTCTTGTCCTTGCCCTCGGCCGTCCTGGCCCGCTCTCTGAGCAGGTCCTGGACGGCCGGGACGGGCGTGACGAACTGGATGAACTCATCGAGCTCGGCGGCCACGGCGGGCTGGTAGAGGTAGTCCATCAGCATGAGCGCGTCGAGGGGGTTGGCCGCGCCCTTGGGGATGAGCATGTTGTCGGTCCAGATCGTGCCGCCCTCCTCGGGCACCACGAAGGCGACGGGCTCGCCGGCGAGCTGGCGCTGGAAGACGTCGCCCGACCAGGCCATGGTCACCCAGACATCGCCCTTCGCCACGGCATCGATATACCCTTGATCATAATATTTCCGCACAAGTCCGGCATCGCGCTGTGCCCTGAGCTTCTCCCCGGCCTTCTTCCAGTCCGCCTCCGTCGACTTCTCCGGGTCGACGCCAACCGCGAACATGCCGAAGTTGCCGATCTCCTGGGCGTCGTTCATCATCCCGACCCGCCCCTTGTACCGGGGATCGAACAACGCCTCGATGCTGGTGATCTCCTCTTTGACATGGTCGGTGTTGTACGCGATCCCGGTCACGCCCGACGCGTACGGGATCGTGAACTTGTTGCCCGGGTCGTAGGAGCGCTCCTTGAACTTCTGGCCCGCGTTCGCCTGGAAGTTCGGCAACCGCGCGTGGTCGAGCGGAACCGCGTAGCCGAGCTGGAGCATGTGCTGGAGCTGGATGCCGTTGGTCATGACGACGATGTCGTAGCCCAGCGACTGGCCGGCGCGGAGCACGGGGTCCGCCTTGCCGAAGAAGTCGGCGTTCTCCTGGATGACCTCCTTGTACTCGTACGCGATGCCGGTGTCCTTCTTGAACCGCTCGAGCGGACCCTTGTCCCCCGGCATGTACTCCGGCCAGTTGGCGAAGACCACCTTGCCGTTCTTGGTCTGTTTCGCCCAGAAATCCTGGACGGCGTCCGCCTTGGGCGGCGCGACCTTCTGCCCCTGCACGCCGCAGGCGGCGAGGGCGAGCCCGGCGGCCGAATAACCGGCGAGCCGGAAGACGTCACGTCTGGTGCGGGATGAGCGCAGTGGGGGGTGCATGAGACGCTGTCAACTTCCAATCACGTACGAGTGCTGCGCCCGCCACGACAGCCAGACGGAGTCTCCCCGCTCCGCCGTCGCCACCGCGTCATGCGCGTTCTGCTGGAAGACGGTGATGTCGGTCCCGTCCGCGAGGCTCACGGAATAGCTGGTGTAGGTGCCCAGGTAGACGACCTCGGCGACGGTCCCGCGCACCCCGCTCACCTCCGGCCCCGGGTCCTCCGCCACGATGGTGATCTTCTCGGGGCGTACGGTCACCGTCACCTCGCCGTCGTGACCGGGCACCAGCACCCGGCCGCCGCCGACCTTCACCTCGCCGCCGGTCGCGGTGCCCGCGAGCAGGTTGGAGGTGCCGATGAAGCCCGCGACGAACGCGGTCGCGGGTCGCTCGTAGATCTCGGGCGGCCTGGCGAGCTGCTCGACCAGGCCGTCGTTCATGACGGCGATGCGGTCGCTCATGGTCAGCGCCTCGTTCTGGTCGTGCGTCACGTACACGAACGTGATGCCGACCTCGCGCTGGATGCGCTTGAGCTCGATCTGCATGGCCTGGCGTAATTTGAGGTCGAGCGCGCCGAGCGGCTCGTCGAGCAGCAGCGCCCGTGGCCGGTTGACCAGGGCCCTGGCCAGCGCCACGCGCTGCTGCTGGCCACCGGACATCTCGCGCGGCCGGCGTTTCTCCCTGCCGGCCAGGTCGACGATCTCCAGCATCTCGCCGACCCGCCGCCTGATCTCCTCCTGCGGCGTCCGGCGCTGTTTCAGGCCGAACGCCACGTTGTCCCAGACGTTCATGTGCGGGAAGAGCGCGTAGGACTGGAAGACCATGTTGACGTCGCGCTTGTTCGGCGGGACGTCCGTGACGTCCTTGCCGTGCAGCTTCACCAGGCCTTTCGTGGGCGCCTCGAACCCGGCGACCATCCTCATGGTCGTGGTCTTGCCGCAGCCGGACGGGCCGAGGAGGGAGAAGAACTCCCCCTCGGCGACGTCCAGCGTCACGCCTTTGACCGCCTGGACGACCTCGCCATGCGAGAGGTACTCCTTGACGACGTCCTCCAGCTCGATTGCCGATAGCCCGGTCATGTCCAGGTTTCGCCCCTGCCGCTATTCGCCGATGTAGTGCATGACGTGCTTGACCCTGGTGTAGTCGTGCAGGCCGAACACCGACAGATCCTTGCCGTATCCGGAATGCTTGAAGCCGCCGTGCGGCATCTCCGAGATGAACGGGATGTGCGTGTTCACCCAGACCGTGCCGAAGTCCAGCCGGTTGGACATCCGCATGGCACGGCCGTGATCGGAGGTCCAGACCGAGCCGCTCAGGCCATATCTGACGTCGTTGGCCTTGGCCAGCGCGTCGGCCTCGTCCGTGAACGTCTGCACGGTGATCACCGGGCCGAAGACCTCGTTCTGCACGATCTCGTCGTCCTGCCTGAGCCCGTCGACGACCGTGGGGGCGAAGAAGTAGCCCTTGTCGCCGACACGCTTGCCGCCGGTGAGGATCGTGGCGTGCGCGGGGAGCCTGTCGATGAAGCCCTGCACCCTGGCCAGCTGGTTCTCGTTGTTGAGCGGCCCGTACAGCGCGTCCTCGGTGTCCAGGCCGCCGGTCACGGTGCCGGCGGCGGCCTCGCTCAGCGCGGCCACGAACGCGTCGTGCACGCTCTCCTGCACCAGCACCCGGCAGGCGGCGGTGCAGTCCTGGCCGGCGTTGTAGAGGCCGGCCTCGGCGATGCCGGCGGCGGCCGCACGCAGGTCCTTCACGTCCTCGAAGACCACGACGGGCGCCTTGCCGCCGAGCTCCAGGTGCACCCGCTTGAGGTCGTCGGCGGCGCTCCTGGCCACCGACATGCCCGCGCCGACCGAGCCGGTGATGGCCACCATCGAGGCGGCCGGATGGCTCACCACGAGGGCGCCCGTCTCGCGGTCGCCGGTGACGACGTTGAAGACGCCGGCGGGCAGCACCGAGCCGAGGATCTCGGCGAGCTTGAGCGTGGCGACCGGGGTGGTGTCGGACGGCTTGAGCACGACCGTGTTGCCGGCCGCGAGCGCGGGGGCGATCTTCCAGACCGCCATCATCACCGGATAGTTCCACGGCGTGACCTGCCCGACCACGCCGATCGGCTCGTGCCTGATGACGCTGGTGTGCTCGGCGAGGAACTCACCGGCCGTCGGACCCTCCAGCGTGCGGGCCGCGCCCGCGAAGAACCGGAAGTGGTCGGCGGCGACCGGGGTCTCGTCCTCGGCCATGCGGGCACGTGGCTTGCCGGTGTCGCGGCACTCGGCCTCGTTGATCTCGTCGGCCCGCGCCTCGATCGCGTCGGCCACCTTCAGCAGCAGGTTGGCCCGGTCACCCGGGGTGGTCCTGCCCCACGACTCGAACGCGGCGGCCGCGGCGGCGAACGCCGCGTCGACGTCGTCCTGCCCGGAGACCGGGGCCTGAACGTAGGCCTCGCCCGTGCACGGGTCGATGATGTCGGAGAACCGGCCGCTCTTGGCGTCCACGAGCTCGCCGTTGACATAGTTCTGCAGACGGGTCGTCATGCGCCCTCCTTCGTCGGTCGCCAGACCCAGGTGCTCTGTCTATGGGTGACCTCGGCAAGCTCGGTCATGAATGACCTCCTCGTGAGGCGGCTGAGATGCCCGCGACTCTTACAGAGCGGTCGCAGCGAAACAAGGGATTTCGTGGTGAATATATCAAATTGCTACGAATTCGCTTGACAGTCACCCGGGAACTGACACCATGTCGCACCAGGACGGCATCCCAGCGGGAACGCCCCCGCCATGCCGGACCGCTAGGAGGAACCACATCCGATGACCACGCCGCCGCGCGTACGCCGCTCCACTCCCCGCTCGGGGCCCGTGGTGCTCGACGACCTGTCCAAGCAGATCATCGAGCAGCTGCAGGCCGACGGGCGCATGCCGTACGCGGCGATCGGGAAGGCGGTCGGGCTCTCCGAGGCGGCGGTGCGCCAGCGCGTCCAGCGGCTGCAGGACGCCGGCGTCATGCAGATCGTCGCCGTCACCGACCCTCTCACCCTGGGCTTCCCGCGCCAGGCCATGATCGGCGTCACCTGCGAGGGCGACCTCGAGTCGGTGGCCGACGAGCTGGCGGCGATCGAGGAGATCGACTACGTGGTGCTCACGGCCGGTTCGTTCGACGTGATCGTGGAGGTGGTGTGCGAGGGGGACGGGCACCTGCTGGAGATCCTCAGCAAGATCCGCGCCATCCCCGCCGTCCGCGCCACCGAGTCGTTCGTCTACCTGAAACTCCGCAAGCAGACCTACTCCTGGGGCACCCGCTGACCGACCTGGCGGCGGGCTCCCGCGGGGCTCACCCGAAGACCTGCTCCGCACAGTCGGCCGTGAGCGCCCGCTGGAACCACTCCTCCAGCACCGCCGTGTCCATGCACGACGTGATCCGCGCCCGCACCTCCTCAGACACCTCGATGCCCCGCGCCTCCAGCAGCATCTGCAGCATCTTCGCCCCCTCTTCCGCCTTGCCTTTGGCCTCACCTTTGGCCTCGCCCTCGGCGAGGAGGCTCTCGGCGAAATCCCCCTGGTACGAATGTGTCTGCATAGCCATTAGGTTCCCCCATTCCTTCTGGGCGACGCCAGTCAGAGAGACGTAGATGTACTGACCGTATCGCCCGGCCAGCTTCTGATCGATTTTGCCGAGGGCCGCGTCCAACGTGCTCAGGACTTCTTTGATCAACGGGTCCTGGGACTTGGTGACGGCGGAGATGACGGCCAGACCGATGTTGCCCACCGCCTCGGCCACGTCGGTGATGAGCGGGGTGTTGTCGGGCCCGATCACCAGTGGATTGAGCACGAGTCCCGGATGGCCGGTCTCTATGGGCTTGGCCGCCCAGCGTGCTATCCGGCGGTCGGGGCAGATGACGGTCAGGACGACCTGGCACTTCTCGCGCGCCCGGAAGTTGGCGATGTATTCCAGCCACGAATAGTGCTTGTCGTCGTCCTGGCCGCGCTGCGTCTCGATGATGACGCCGAGCTTGTCGCCATCCTCGCCGTAGAGGAGGGCGCCGTCGGCGCGGCAGACCGCAGGAACGGCTTCGGACAGGTCGGGCGAGGCCAGCCTGGCCTCGCCCGTATCGGGTATCCGCAGATCGAACAGCGCGCGCAGCCCTTGCGCGGTGTGCCCGAGATCGAGGGTGGCGAGCTTGGTCAGCCCTTCGTGTTGGGAAGTGATCACGGGCATGACATTACTATATGCGTTCCAATAATTACCCAGAGTTGGCGAGTTGGATCGTGGCGATCTCCCAGGCTTTCAGCGAAAGGCGGAGGGTGCCGTCCGTGACCGGCAGGTCCTCGCCGGGGCGACCGCGCAGATCCGCGTGCCTGGCCCGGGTGAACGAGCCCTCGACGACCGCCTCCGTGTCGCCGGGGGTGAGGGCGACCACCCGGAGTTCGTGCCAGCCGTCGCGGTCGCGCAGCGAGGTCATGGTCACGCCGTTCCCGGTCACCGACAGGCCCGCCGCCGGAGCGGGCAGGGAGAGGTGCTGCGCGCCCTGCCCGGGCACCACCAGCAGGTCGTGGCGGAAGGCCTCCGCGTGGGGCACGACCTCTTCCCACGACTCGCGGTACGGCATCAGCGCAAGGCTCACCCTGCGCACCCCGCGCGACTGCGCGGCCGGGGTCGGAAGCTGAGGGCCCGCCGGTTCGGGGCGCAGCGGGTTGCGGTTGCGGGACAGGTAGCCGACCGAGCGAAGCAGCGTGAGGGCCAGCTCGGCGCCGTCCACCACTTCGTACTCCGTCACGTGCTCCAGCAGCGCCGCCACGCCCCCTGCCGCCACCCAGGAGGAGGCGGGGAACGTGGGCAGCGGGGTCTCGCCGCAGCCCCCTTCCGGGGTCAGCCCGCGGGTGGTCACCGCGAACTGCCCCTCGGCGTACGACTGCGTGGCCCGGTCGGGCAGCGGCACGTGCAGGCGCACCCGGTGGTCGGCGCAGCGGTTGTCGAACTCGACGTCGAGCCGGACGAAGGGCTCGCCCGCGCGCAGTTCGACGCGGGTGGTGACGACGACGTCCTCGGCAGCGGGCGTCCGCGCGATGGCGGGGAGCTCCGGGGCGCCGTCGATGGCGCCGCCGGCGGCCGGCCACCGGTACGTGCGGCGCACGTCCACCATGGCCACCAGCGGGCCTGAGGCGATCAGCTCGCTCTCGACCGACACCGGCTCGTCCACGATCAGGTCGGCCGGCGGGGGCGCGTAGTTGTAGGTGTCGCCGACGTCCCCGCCGTCCACGATGCGGCCGGCGCCCGTGACCGTCGTGCCGTCCTGGCCCACAAGCGTGAGCGTGCCGTCGCGGGCGATCGTGACGCGCAGCAGGCCGTTGTCCAGCACCTCCTCGTCGCCGCGCACCGGCAGGGTGGCCGAGTCGGAGCTGAGCCAGCAGGACGGGTCGTGCTCGGTGGGCAGGCCGCTCGCCCCCGCGGGCGGGCCGAACACCTGCTCGTGCGGCGCGGGCCGGACGCTCGTGTGGCCCAGCGGCGGGACCTCGACCAGGGCGGCGACTGTGCGCCGGGGCTCGGCGACGATGCGGACGCGTGTCACGCCGTCGAGCTCGCCGCGCAGGTCGTCGACGTCGAAGACCGCCTGCGTCTCGCGGGCCACCGTGAACGTCAGCGTGCCGTCCTCGACGGACCAGGACGTGATGTGCTGGCCGTACAGCTCGGTGCCGTGGACGAAGCTCAGCGCGGTGGCCGGGTCCATCTCGTCGTCCAGCAGCAGCGTGGCCGCGTGTTCCAGCGGCTGGACGGGCACGGCCGCGCCCGAGGGGTCCACCAGCGGGTGGTGGCCGGCCACGTCCACGAGGACCACGCCGCGCCTGGGGGCGGGCGTCGGGTTGGCGACGAGCACGCCGTCGGACGGCACCGCGCCGGCCAGCCGGGCGGTCACCATGTCGCGCACGGCCTGCCCTAGGTGCTCGGCCTCGGCGATGCGGGCGGCGACCTGCTGGGCGGTGTCGTCGACGCCGCATCCGGTCACGGAGTCGTGGCCGCTGGCGTCCACCAGCCGCCACCAGGCCATGTCGAGGAAACGCCCGGGCCACTCCTCGCCCCAGAGCGTGGCCAGCGGCTCGGCGTAGCGCTCGACCATCCGCTCGGCGCGGCTCATGGCCTGCTTGACGTGGGCGCGGACGGAGATGACGCCGGGCAGGATGTTGGCGCGCGCGTGCGAGCGAAGCTCGCCGCGCACCTCGGGCAGGCCGTCCACCTCACCCGAACAGTCCCCGATGTATCCGGACAGGGTGTCCATGCGGGCGCCGATCGCCGCCACCATCTCCGGCAACCCTCGGACGGGCGCGGAGTGGTCGGTGCCGTACATCGCCAGCAGCGAGCCCTCGGGCCCGTGCCACTCGCGCATCGTCCTGGTGAACGCGTCCGCTCGTTCCTTCAGTCCCGCCGGGTCGTGGAACAGATGGGCCCCGTTGCCGTAGCCGCCGGCGGGCAGGTACTGCGTGCGCAGCGCCGTGCCGTCGGGCGCGACCCAGGCGAAGGCGTCGGTGGTCACCGAGGACGGCACCCCCCGGTAGACGCAGGCGTGCAGCAGCCCCGCCCGGCGCAGGATCTGCGGCATCTGCGCCGCGTGCCCGAACATGTCGGGCAGGTAGCCGACCGGCATGGCCCCGCCGAGCTTGTCGGCCCTGGCCATGCCGAGTTCGAGGTTGCGGACGATGTTCTCGCCCGAGCACAGGAACTCGTCGAGCAGGATCTGCCACGGCCCGACCGCCAGGCGCCCCGACTCGACCAGCGCGGCCACCCGGTCGCGGTTCTCCGGGCGGACCTCCAGGTAGTCGTCCACGCAGGCGAGCTGCCCGTCGAGGGTGAAGTGGTAGGCGGGCTGGCGCTCCATCGTGTCGAGCACCTCGTCGAGCAGCGCCACGAGGCGCAGCCTGAAGCGCTGGAACGGTTCGTACCACTCCCGGTCCCAGTGCGTGTGCGGTACGACCACGATCTCCGTGCTCACGCTGCCTCCCCTTCCATGGGCAGTCCATGTTGTACGGCGTAGCGGGCGGCGATCCGCTGGGCCGTCACGATGTCCTCGAGCGCGCCGCCCGCGTCGGTGAGCGGCGGCTCGCCATCGTTCACGAAAGCATGGAAGGCGGCCAGCTGTACTTCGAACGCCTCGGTCACCTCGCGCCGATGGGTGCGGCTCTCGCCGCCCTCGCCGCTCCCGTCGCCGGAGACGACGGTGAGCGTGGTGGGGGCGTTCATCAGGTAGGGCGCGGGGAAGACCAGCTCCAGCGAGCCCTTGTCGTGGTGGATGGCCACGGTCTCGCGGTAGGCGGGGTAGTCCTCCAGGTAGTGCCAGCGGATCTGGAACCGGCCGCGGACGGGCAGCGGGCCGGAGATCTCGATGGATCCGGGCGCGGGTCCCCACGTCTCGACGTGCGAGATTTCGGTGGGCGAACCGGTGAAGCGCCTCAAGAGCGACAAGTCGTGGCATATGGAGCCGAGCGCGACTCCGTACAGGTTCCGCACCGGCTCCGGCGCCGACTCCCCCAGCGCCCGCGAGACGAGATCGCTCTCGGCCGCCCGCAGCGAGGCGAGCAGCCCGGGGTCCACGTCACGGGCCTGCGTCAGGTTGGCGAAGGCGAGCTGCGACTCCCCGCTCGGGTGCAGCACGACCACCTCGACCGACCTGATCGCCTCCGGCCCGCCCAGCTCCGCCAGCAGCTTCTCGGCCCTGCGCACCGCCGGGTCGTACTGCTTCATGTAGCCGACCATCAGCCGCCCCTCGGGCAGCGCCGCCACCTCGGCCCTGGTCAGGGCGAGCGGCTTCTCGCACAGCACGGCGTAACCGGCACTCAGCGCCTGCCGCACGGCCTCGCCGTGCGAGCCGGACGCCAGCATGACGACGGCGTCGAAGCCGCCGTCGGCCAGCATCTCTTTCAGCTCGGTGTACCGCCTGGCGGCACCCAGCCGGTCACCGACCGCGTCGGCCAGCGTCCGCGACAGGTCGCAGACGGCGCTCACCTCGAACAGGTCACGCCGCCTCGACAACAACGGCACGTAGACCGCCTGGGTGACGGCTCCGCAGCCCACCAGGGCGATTCTCACCTGTGTCAAAGTCCCAGTTCCCTCAGTCGCTCGCGGTTGGCGGCCTGGTCGGCGATGTTCTGGGCGACCGTGCGGCGGCCCGGCAGGGTGTCCTGCTCGACGATGACCCAGCCCTCATAGTCGATCTCGTCGAGCGCCGCGATCACGCCGGCCAGGTCCAGCTCGCCCTCGCCGAGAGAGGAGAACCCGCCGCGGCCCATGAGCTCGCGCAGGTCGACGCCGTCGTCCAGGGCCTGGGCCAGGATCTTGGTGTCGCCGTCCTTGATGTGCACGTGGCCGACCCGCCCGGCCCACTCGCGCAGCTTCGTCACCGGGTCTCCCCCGCCCAGCAGCAGGTGGCCGGTGTCGAGGCAGAGCTCGACGTCTGTCAGCTCCAGCAGCCGCTCGACGTCGTCGGGGGTCTCGACGTACGTGCCGAGGTGAGGATGGAAGGCGGGCTCGAACCCGCGCTCGCGGCACCGGCCGACCGCCTCCTGGACGCGGGCGGCGTACCCGGGCCACTCGGAGGACGGCAGCCCTGGAACGCTCCCACCAGGGCGGGCGAACCTCTCGGGCGAGCCGGAGCAACCCAGCGTGGGCCGCGGCGCCAGCTGCTCGGGGGCGGGCGGCGCGGCGGCGAACACGTCGAGCGTCCTCTCCAGCGCGGTCAGGCCCTTGCGGAACTCCTCGGCGTCGTTGTAGCGCAGGTCGGCCCAGCCGCCGGCGAGCAGCATGCCGTCGAGCCGTTCCGCCAGGTCGTGGCTGGTGCCCAGGTAACCCACCGGGCCCAGATCGATGCCCTCGTAACCGGCCTCGGACAACGCGCCGACCATCTCGCCGGCGTTCAGCGGCGGGGGCGCGTCGCTCAGCTCGAACACGCCGAAACTCACCGGCGCGTTGGCGACCTTCCGCACTCGCGTGCTCATGACCTCACTCCGTTCGTCGGCACGTTCACTCGCATAGCGCCATCACCTCGTTCTCGTACGTTTCCAGCCGGTGGCGGCCGCCGGACGCGGGCAGGAGCGTACGGTCCCCGCGGACGACCCGCCGCCGCCCGTCGGGGGCCACCAGCACCAGGCCGTCGGCGTCCAGCGCGAGCAACTCGTCGCCCAGCCTGAGCAGCAGCGGCCCGTCGGGACCGGCGGAGACGGCGGTGCGCCCCGCACGCACGCCGTCGAGCACCGTGGTCGTGTCCTCGGCCAGCACCCACGTCGTCGGGGCGCCGGGCAGGCCGTCGGAACCGTGGCGGTGGAAGTCGCTGCCGCCGATCACGGTCAGGTCGTGGCGCCAGGCGTCGGCCCACGCCAGCGGCGCGCCCCAGCGGCGGTCCCACCAGCCGGAGTGCCACACTTCTGCGATGGCGGGCCGGCGCTCGATCGGCAGCAGCCAGGCGCAGTCGCCGCCGAGCGGATGGTTGACGGACATCAGCCCGCCCGCGCGCTCGGCGTGCTCGGCCCAGGAGTCCGCCGGCCGCCGGAAGTCCACCCAGCCGACGTCGCCGAACACGTTCGCGTGGCCCCGGTCCGTGGTGACCTCCTGGCCGGGAATGAGCGTGATCTCGCGGTCGATCTTGGCCAGCCAGGGGTGGTGGCTGACGGTGTTGTGGTCGGTGACGGCCAGGAAGTCGAGCCCTCTGCCGTGGGCGAGCTCGGCCAGCTCATGGATGCTGAGCCCGCCGTCGCTGTGCAGGGTGTGGGCGTGGAAGTCGCCCGCGAACCACCGCAGCCCGCCGGTGTCGGGGATGTCGCGCCGCGCCGGGCGCTCGCCGTGCGGCGGCTCCGCCACGACCGGCTCCGGTGGCGCGACGGTCGTGGTGGTGATCTCCAGCGTGTAGTCGAGGCCCTGCGGCGGGATGCGGTGCAGCCGCAGCCACACGTGCCACGTGCCCGGCTCGGGCTCGCCCGGCAGGTAGCCGGGGGTCGCCCAGTCCTCGCCGATCGTGTACGTGTCACGCGCGCCACCCGACCAGCCGCGGAACCCGGCGGGCGAGGCGCACCCGAGGTCGATGACGCCCTGCGACCTGTCGTACGCCAGCCGCACGGTCACGGCGGCCGCGCCCGCGCCCACCTCGAAGGGCACCTCGCGCAGGATCTGCTCCAGCCTGTCGTCCAGGCTCCAGCGGCCTTCGATGATCACACCAGCTCACCGTCCCGGTAGACGAGGGCCCGGTCGCGGCGGGGCAGCGCGTGGCCGTCGTCGCCGACGGCGGGCTCGCTGCCCTCGGGCACGACGGCCTGCACCAGGACGTCGTTGACGTCCAGGGTCACCAGGTGGGACGCGCCCAGGTTCTCCACGATGACCACCTTCCCGCTCAGCGCGCCCTCGGCGGGCCCGGCCGAGTAGGTCATGTACTCCGGCCGCACGCCGTAGACGATCTTCTCCCCGTCGGTCAGCCGCCCCTCGGCGGCGGCCGGGACCGCCACCTTGCAGCCCGCGACCTCCAGCGTGTCACCTCGTACGGCGCCATCCAGCAGGTTCATCGGCGTCGAGCCGATGAACCCCGCCACGAACGTGTTGGCCGGCCGCTGGAACACCTCGGCCGGAGTGCCGATCTGCCGGATGTGCCCGTTCTCCATGACGGCCATCCGGTCGGCCATGGCCAGCGCCTCGGCCTGGTCGTGGGTGACGAAGACGGTGGTGACGCCCAGCTCGCGCTGGAGCTTCTTGAGGAACGTCCGGGCTTCGAGCCGCAGGCGGGCGTCGAGGTTGGACAGCGGCTCGTCGAACAGGAACGCCTGCGCCTGCGTGGCCATCACCCTGGCCAGCGCGACCCGCTGCTGCTGGCCGCCCGACAGCTGCCCGGGGCGGCGGTCCATGAGGTGGTCGAGGCCGAGCCGCGCGCCGACCTCCTCCGCCTTCTGGCGGCGCGCGCCCTTGGCGACCTTCTTGATCCGCAGCGGGTAGGCGATGTTGTCCGTGACGTCCATGTGCGGGAACAGCGCGTAGTCCTGGAAGACCATCGCGACGTCGCGGCCGCCCGGCTGAACCCCGGTCACGTCGCGGTCGCCGATGACCACGGCGCCGCCGGTGGCCGTCTCCAGCCCGGCGATCGTGCGCAGCAGGGTCGTCTTGCCACAACCGGAGGGGCCGAGCAGGGCGAAGAACTCGCCGTCGGGGATGCCGAGGTCGAGCGAGTCGAGCGCTTTCACCCCGCCGGGATAGACCTTGGTCAGCCCGCGTAGTTCGATGGCGGCCATTAACGCTTGATCCCTCCGTGGAAGCGGAAGCCGTACTTCTTGCTGACGAACAGGTACATGAGCACCACGGGAATCGAGTAGAGCAGGCCGAACGTGGACAACATGCTGAGGTTGGCCTGGCCGCCCTCGGTGTACAGCGTGTACGTGATCACCGCGGCCGGCTGCTTCTCGACGTCGCTCAGCAGCAGGTACGGCATGAGGAAGTTTCCCCACACGTTGGCCAGGGCCCACACCCCGATCGTGGCCAGCCCGGGCCGCACCAGCGGGACGACGACGTGCCGGACGATCTGCAGCGGCGAGGCCCCGAAGACCCGCGCCGACTCCTCGTAGGACTTCGGCGTGGAGTCCATGAAGTCCTTCAGCATGAAGATCGCCGCGGGCAGCAGCCCGCCGGTCAGGATGAGGATCAGCCCGAACTGCGAGTCGATCAGGTTCAGCTCGACCGCGAGCTGGAACAGCGGCACCATGGCCGCCGTGCCCGTGATGATCGACGACAGCAGCAGCAGCGCGTAGAGCAGGGCGTCCCGGCCGGGCAGGCGCACCCGGCTCAGCGCGTACGCGGCCAGCGCCGCGAACAGCACGACCAGCACGGCGGTGCCGACCGACAACACGAGCGAGTTGTAGAGCGACGGCAGCGCGTACGGGTGCTCCACGACCGCCTGGAAGTTGTCCCAGGTGAAGTCGGGCACCTTGACCTCGTATGAGGGGTCGGAGGTGAACGGCGCGGTCACCAGCCACAACAGCGGGATCGTGAAGAAGGCCAGCAGCACCGCGATGAGCGTGCAGAAGCCGATCCGGCCCAGGACGAAGCGCGTCATTTCTTGCTCCGGAGCAGCCGCAGGTAGAAGACCGCGACGACCAGGTTGATCAGCAGGATGATCGTGGACACGGCGGCGCCGTAGCCCAGCTCGCCGCTCTGCAGCGCGACCTTGTACACGTGCACCGCCAGCACCTCGGACCTGCCGTCGGGGCCGCCCGCGGTGATGAGGAACGGGGAGAAGTCGTTGAACGTCCACAGGCTGATGAGCAGCAGGTTGGTCAGGATGTGGCCCCGGATGTGCGGGAAGACGACGTCCCTGAGCTGCTGCCAGCCGGTGGCTCCGGCCAGGCGGGCGCTCTCCAGGTGGGAGGGCGGCACGTTGCCGAGCGCGGCGCCGTACAACATCATCGAGAACGCGGTGCCGCGCCAGGTGTTGAAGACGATGATCGACAACATCGGGTGGTCGAGCAGCCACGCGAAGCCGGGGATGCCGAGCAGCGCGTTGAGCGTGCCGCCGTCGCGGTCGAGCAGCGCCACCCACAGGAACGACACGATGGCGCTCGGCAGGATCCAGGCCAGGATGACCAGGCCCTCGACCAGCCGCTTGAGCGGTCCGACGCGGTCGCGCAGCAGCCAGGCGATCGTGAAGCCGAGCACGACCTGGCCGATGACGGCCGAGCCGAGCACGAACTGCACGGTCAGCCAGGTCGAGTTCCAGAACGTGGGGTTGGAGACCGCGTCGAGGAGGTTGTCGAGCCCGACGAACTCCGGCTCGGCCGCGGCGGCGCCGGTCAGGCGGTAGTTGGTGAGCCCCAGGTAGAGCACCCAGAGCGCGGGGAACACGAGGAAGGCGGCGATGAGCAGCAGGGCGGGGGCGACGAACGCCCCTGCCCGCAGGCTGCCCAGGCCCGCCGCGTCAGAGCTGTAGCCGCGGCGGGTCCGCTCGTCTTCCTCGACGGCCTCAGGAGGCGATGTTGCCTGCGCCACCGACGATTCCTTCAAGCTTCTTCTGGTAGTCGGCCGCCGCCTGGTCGGGCGGCGTGCCGCCGGCGACGGCCGCGGTCGCCTCCTGCAGCGCCACCGACACCTGCGGATAGACGGCGACGGGCGGCCGGTAGGCGGTCACGGGCAGCACCTTCTCCGAGATGAAGGTGAGCAGCGGCTCGCCGGCGAGGATCTCCTTGTTGACGTCGGTACGCGGGGTGACGCGTACGTTGCCGTCCTTGGTCTCCTCCTTCAGCGCCTCGGGCGAGAGGGTGAAGGTCAGCAGCTCGAAGGCCTCCTTCGGGTGCTCGCTGTTGGGGTTGACCGTGCGCAGGGCGCCGCCTGACATGCTGACGAAGTCCTGGCCGCGCAGGCCCTTGCCGGGCTCCATCGCGGGGATCATGGCGTAGCCGACGACCTGGTCGCGGTCGGCCATCTTCGCCACGCCGTCCTTGGGGTTGACGACGCCGCGCCAGAAGTAGTCGCCCTCCATCAGGATGCCGACCTCGCCCTCGGCGAACTGCTGGAACGACTTGTCGCGGCCCTTGGCCTCCTGCTGGAGCTTGGGGTCACCGAGGCCGCCGCCGTAGATCTTCTGGTAGAGGCCGAGCGCGTCCTTCAGCGCCTGGGAGGCGCCCGTCCACTTGCCGTCCTGCTGCACCTCGCCGCCCGCACCGGCGAGCAGCGGCAGCACGCCCTGCATCGAGGTGGCCTCGCCCATGGCGGTGCCGGCGTTGATCTGGATCGGCACGGGCACGCC
Organism: Nonomuraea sp. NPDC049378; assembly: GCF_055586745.1. NCBI lineage: Bacteria > Bacillati > Actinomycetota > Actinomycetes > Streptosporangiales > Streptosporangiaceae > Nonomuraea > Nonomuraea sp. NPDC049378. The sequence goes on along the minus strand of NZ_JBVJHP010000036.1, from coordinate 34,820 downwards.
GGCGGACTTCAGCTTCGTGCCCGCGTCGATGATCTCCTGCCAGCTCTTCGGCTGCCAGTCGGCGGGGAGCCCGGCCTTCTGGAAGAGCGTCTTGTTGAAGTAGAGCACCCGGCCGTCGGTGCCGACCGGCAGGGCGTACTTCTTGCCGTTGAACTCGGCCATGCCCTGGACGGCCTCGGGGATCTGCGACCAGCCGTCCCAGCTGTCGGCCTCCGGCCCGACCAGCTCCGGCAGCGGTTTGATGTAGCCCGCCTCGGCGAACTCGCCGGCCCAGATGCCGTCGATGTCCATGACGTCCGCGCCCTTGCCTGACTTGAGGTCGAGGGAGAGCTTGGTCTTGTACTGTTCGTCGTCGACTCCGCTGGGGACGAACTTGACCGTGACGTCCTTTCCCTTCGCCTTCTGGGCGGCCTCGAACTTGGGGATCACCCAGTCCTCGATGAAGGTCGCTCCGGCGGCGTTCTTGCCGCCCTTGATGGCGTTCTGGGTGATCGTCAGCTCGATGGCCTCACCCTCGCCTCCGCCGGACGACTGGCCGCACGCGGCGAGCCCCAGCCCGGCCGCGGCGAGGACCGCGACCACTCCCAGCGACCGTTTCCGCTCTGCCATGCAAACCCTCCGACATGTCCTTAGGGGGAGGAAGCCATGGGCCAATATGTCATGACATGCATATGACGTAAAGGCCCGCCCAATTCGCCGGGCCACGCTTCCGGAGGCGCCCGTACGCTGTGCGTTTGCCCGAAGGAGAGGGTCAGCCGCGAGGATGGGCACATCAGGCAACATAGCGGACATCCGAATGTCATGACAATATGCCATAGTGTCGAGAGAAGCCTCACCCTGGAGGTGCGTCAGGTGCAGACCCCGCTCCCCGCGACAGGCCGCCCGCCCGGGCCCGCCGTGCACGACCTGATCACGATCGGCCGCTGCGGCGTCGACGTCTACCCGCTGCAGACCGGCGTCGGGCTGGCCGACGTCGAGACCTTCGGCAAGTTCCTCGGCGGCAGCCCGACGAACGTCGCCGTGGCCGCGGCGCGCCACGGGCTGCGCTCAGCCGTGATCACCGCCGTGGGAGCCGATCCCTTCGGGGACTTCGTCCGGCGGGCGATCCGCGACTTCGGCGTCGACGACGCCTACGTGAGCACCATCGAAGGCCCGCCCACACCCGTCACGTTCTGCGAGATCTTCCCTCCCGACCACTTCCCGATCTACTTCTACCGCGGCGAGCATCCGCCCGACCTGCGCATCTCCCCCGACCTCCTCGACCTCGACGCCATCGCGGCCACCAGCCTGTTCTGGTTCTCGCTGACCGGCCTGAGCAAGGAGCCCAGCGCCGCGGCCCACGCCGCCGCCCTGTCGGCGCGCACCACCGGCTGGACGGTGTTCGACCTCGACTACCGGCCCAGCCTGTGGCCGTCGCGGGAGGCGGCGCACAAGGCGGCGAGCCGGGCGCTGCCGCACACGAACGTCGCGGTCGGCAACCTCGACGAGGTGGAGACCGCGGTCGGCGTGCGCGACCCGGAGGCCGCGGCGCAGGCACTGCTGGACGCCGGGGTGAAGGTCGCCATCGTGAAGATGGGCCCTGAAGGGGTTTTCGCCCGCACCGCCGAGGAGAGCGTCTTGGTGGAGCCCGTGGAGGTGAAGGTGGTCAACGGCATCGGAGCCGGCGACGCGTTCGGCGGCGCCCTCTGCCTCGGCCTGCTGCGCGGCTGGCCGCTGGAGCACACGATCCGCTTCGCCAACGCCGCAGGCGCCTTCGTGGCCGCCCGCCTGGCCTGCGCCGACGCCATGCCGGCGACGGCGGACGTGGAGGACCTGCTGAACGGCACCGAGAACGGGGATCGCTCTTGAGCGACATCACGCTGCCCAGGGCCGCCGGATACGCGCGGCTCACCCACATCCGCGCCACCAAGCCGGAGGAGATCGCCGAGGCGGCGGCCCGGCGGCAGCGACGCGGCATGCCCCGCGAGGGCGAGCGGCTGCTCATCATCGCCGCCGACCACCCCGCCAGGGGGGCGCTGGCCGTACGCGACCGCCCGCTGGCCATGGCCAGCCGCGCCGACCTGCTCGGCCGCCTCCAGACCGCGCTGGCCAGGCCGGGTGTCGACGGCATCCTGGCCGCCCCCGACGTGCTGGAGGACCTGCTCCTGCTGGGGGCGCTGGAGGGCAAGCTGGCCTTCGGCTCCATGAACAGGGGCGGCCTGCAGGGCTCGGTGTTCGAGCTGGACGACCGCTTCACCGGCTTCGACGCCGCGTCGATCGACACGATGCGCCTCGACGGCGGCAAGATGCTCTGCCGCATCGACCCAGGCGACCACGCGACCGTGACGACGCTGGAGTCGTGCTCCCGCGCGGTCAGCGACCTGGCCCGCAGGCGCCTGGTCGCCATGGTGGAGCCGTTCTGGTCGCTGCGCGCGGAGACGGGCGCGGTCCGCAACGACCTGTCGCCCGACGCCGTGATCCGCGCGATCAGCGTCGCCCAGGCGCTCGGCGTGACCTCGGCCTACACCTGGCTCAAGATCCCCGCGGTGGCGGAGATGGAGCGGGTGATGGCGGCCACCACGCTGCCCGCCCTGCTGCTCGGCGGCGACCCACCGGACATCGACGCCGCCTACGCCGACTGGGACCGCGCGCTCGGCCTGCCGGGCGTCCGGGGACTCGTCGTCGGGCGCGCTCTGCTCTACCCTCCGGACGACGACGTAGCAACAGCCGTGGACGGCGCCGCCGCCCTGGTTCGAGAGGCCCGCGCATGACATACCTTCCGTACGGCAAGTCCGCCAACGGCCCCTGGGCGGTGGAGATAACCCCGTCCCTGGCCGGATGGACCTATTCGGGCCTGCGCGTCGCGAACCTGGCCGACGCCACGGTCTCGTTCGACACGGGCGAGGAGGAGATGCTCGTGCTCCCCCTGTCGGGCTCGTGCACGGTCGCCCTCACCCCATCCGCCTCCCCGCCGCCCGGCACGCACGGGCCCGATGCGGTGACGTACGAGCTGGCCGGGCGCTCCTCCGTGTTCGACGGACCGTCCGACTTCGTCTACCTTCCGATCGGCGCCCACGTGACGCTCAGGGGTGACGGGCGCATCGCGCTGCCCTCGGCCCGCGCCACCCGCGCGCTGGAGCCCCGCCACGTGCCCGCCGCCGACGTCTCCGTGGAGATCAGGGGCGCGGGCCAGGCCAGCCGCCAGGTGAACAACTTCTGCTCCCCCGACGCCTTCGACTGCGACAAGCTCGTGGCGGTCGAAGTGCTCACCCCCGGCGGGAACTGGTCGTCCTACCCGCCGCACAAGCACGACACCCCCAACCCGGGCGAGGCCGTGCTGGAGGAGATCTACTACTTCGAGGTCGCCGGCCGGGGTCTGGGCTACCAGCGCGTCTACTCCTCAGAACGCGGCCAGATCGACACCCTGGCCGAGGTCTCGTCCGGCGACGTCGTGCTGGTCCCGTACGGCTACCACGGGCCCTCCATGGCCGCGCCCGGCTACGACCTCTACTATCTGAACGTCCTGGCAGGCCCGGCGGAGCAGCGCTCGATGGCGTTCTGCGACGACCCCGGCCACGCCTGGATCCGCGCGTCGTGGGACTCCCAGCCCATCGACCCGAGACTCCCGTTCGGGAGGGCACATGACTGAGCTTGTCGAGGTCTCCTTGAGACCGGCGGAGGAGGTCCCATGACGACCCGGCTGACCGTGGCGCAGGCCGTGGTGCGGTTCCTGGCGCAGCAGTGGAGCGAGCGCGACGGCGTGGAGCGGCGGTTCTTCGGCGGCTGCGCCGGCATCTTCGGCCACGGCAACGTCGCCGGCCTCGGCCAGGCGCTGGCCACCTCCGCCGGCGACCTGCCCTACCACCTGACCCGCAACGAGCAGGCGATGGTGCACACCGCCGCCGCCTACGCCCGCGCCGGCAACCGGCTGACGACCCTGGCCTGCACCACCTCCATCGGCCCCGGCGCGACCAACATGGTCACCGGCGCGGCCGGCGCGACGATCAACCGGCTGCCCGTGCTGCTGCTGCCCGGCGACATCTTCTCCACCCGCGTGGCGAGCCCCGTGCTGCAGGAGCTGGAGGACACCCGCTCCTACGACATCTCGGTCAACGACTGCTTCAAGCCGGTCTCCCGCTTCTGGGACCGGATCAACCGCCCCGAGCAGCTCCCGTCCGCGCTGCTGGCCGCCATGCGGGTGCTCACCGACCCCGCCGAGACCGGCGCGGTGACGCTGGCGTTGCCGCAGGACGTTCAGGCGGAGGCGTTCGACTGGCCGGACGAGCTGTTCGCCCGCCGCGTGTGGCACATTCCCCGGCCGCGCCCTGAGCGCGCCGCCCTGGCCAGGGCCGCCGAGCTGATCACCTCGGCCGAGCGCCCGCTGATCGTCGCGGGCGGCGGCGCGATCTACAGCGAGGCCACGGACGAGCTGCGCGCCTTCGCCGAAGCGCACGGCATCCCGGTCGCCGAGACCCAGGCGGGCAAGGGCGCGCTCCCCCACGGCCATCCCCTCGCGATGGGCGCCGTCGGCGCCACGGGCACCACGGCCGCCAACGCGCTGGCCCGCGAGGCCGACGTGATCATCGGCGTGGGCACCCGCTACAGCGACTTCACCACCGCCTCCCGGACGATCTTCGCCCCCGGCGCGCGGTTCGTGAACGTCAACATCACCGGCTTCGACGCCGCCAAGCTGTCCGGCCTGCAACTGGTCGCCGACGCCCGCGAGGGGCTGGCCGACCTGGGCCAGGCGTGCGCGGGATGGAGCACACCACCCGCCTACCGCGCCCGGGCCGCCGAGCTCACCCGTGCCTGGGACGCCGCCGTCGACGAGGCGTACGCGCTGGAGGGCTCGCCGCTGCCGCAGTCGGCGGTCATCGGCGCGGTCAACGCCGCGGCCGGCGACGACGGCGTGGTCGTGTGCGCGGCCGGATCCATGCCCGGCGACCTGCACAAACTCTGGCGGCCCAGCGGCCCGGGCAGCTACCACGTCGAGTACGGCTACTCCTGCATGGGCTACGAGATCGCGGGCGGCCTGGGCGTCAAGATGGCGGCGCCGGAGCGCGAGGTGTTCGTGCTGGTGGGCGACGGCTCCTACCTCATGATGGCCCAGGAGCTCGTCACGGCCGTCTCCGAGGGCATCAAGCTGATCGTCGTCCTGGTCGACAACTCCGGTTTCGCCTCCATCGGCCGCCTGTCCGAGAGCGTCGGCGCCGAGCGGCTCGGCACCTCCTACGCCCGTCGCGACGGCGACCCGCTCCCCGTCGACCTGGCCGCCAACGCGGCCAGCCTCGGCGCCTCGGTGCTGCGCCCCGAATCGGTCGCCGACCTGCGCAAGGCGCTCGACGCGGCCCGGTCGGCGACGGAGACCACCGTGATCCACGTACGCACCGACCGGCTGGCGGACGACGCACCATCGTCGGAAGCCTGGTGGGACGTGCCCGTGGCGCAGGTGGCGACGACGAGCGCCACCTACGCAGCGCGCGAGGCGTACGAGTCCGGCAAGCGCTCCCAGCGCCCGCACCTCGCCCCGCCGGCCTGACCTGGGTTGCCCCCGATCTTCCGAGGGAAGGCCTCTGACCAGGCACGATCGGGGGGTGGGGCATGGGACCGTGGCGGTTGCTCGGGTGGCTCGCGGTCACGGCGGTGGCCCTGTTCTGCCTGTACCACGTGCGTACGGTGGCCATCTCCATCGTCATCGGCGTGTTCCTGACCGCGTTGCTGCTGCCGCCGGCCCGCTGGCTCAGGTCACGAGGGCTCAACAGGGCGGCGGCCACCGCGGTCACGTTCGTCGGCGGGCTGGTGCTGGCGGGTGCGCTGATCGCGCTGCTGGTGCCGCCCACCGTCGCCAGCGTGTCGGAGCTGCGCACCAGCGTCGACCAGGTGCTGCGCGACGTGCACCGCCTGGTCGCCGCCGTCGGGCTCGACGACCAGCGGCTCCTCACCCAGGCCAGGGACTACCTGTCGGGACAGGGCGGGCAGATCACCACGGGGGCGCTGGCCGGGGTCAGGACGGTCGGCGAGGTCGTCGTCGGAACCGTGCTGGCCGCCATCCTGTCGGTCTACTTCGTGCACGGCGGCGACCGGCTCTTCCGCTGGCTCGTGGACCTCGCACCCGCCTCCGCCAGGACCCGCCTGACCAGGACCGGCGACCTGATCTTCGCCGTGATCGGCCGCTACATCCGCGGGGTGGCGATCGTGGGCGCGTTCGACGGGTTCTTCATCGGGCTCGCGCTGTGGATCCTCGGGGTGCCGCTCGCGCTGCCGCTGGCGGTGCTGACGTTCGTGGGGGCGTTCCTCCCGGTGGTGGGGGCGTTCATGGCGGGGCTGCTGGCCGCGGTGGTGGCGCTCGTGGCCAAGGGCTGGCTGGTGGCGCTGATCGTGGTCGCGGTGACCGTGGCCGTGCAACAGTTGGAGGGGCACGTGCTCGCGCCGCAGATCTACGGCAAGGCCCTCGACCTGCCCGGCGCGGTCATCCTGGTCGCCATCACGGTGGGCAGCGTGATCGCGGGCATCACCGGCGCGTTCCTGGCCGCTCCCGTGACCTCCGTGATCGTCGCCCTGGTGCAGAGCAGGAGGAAGGCGGTCAGAGAGCCAGCTCCAGCTCCAGGTAGTGCCTGATCGGGATGCCGTCGGACTCCGCGGGGATGGCGGGTTTGAGCTCGCGCGCCTCGTCCGCCGCGTTACGGTGCAGGGCGACGAGGTCGAAGCCGTAACGCTGGTAGAAACGCAGGGCACGCGTGTTGTCGTTCGTGGTGATCAGCGTGAGCCGCTCCATCCCGCGTGCGGACGCGAGGGCGCGTACGGCGTCGAGCAGGGCCCGGCCGGCCCCCTGCCCGGGCAGCACGGCGTCGACCGTGACGATCTCGACGAACCCGTCACGATCGAGGTAGGTGAGCACGCCCGCCACCTCGCCGCCGCTCTCCGCGACGAAGCCGGGCAGCTCGACCGCGTCCACCAGGTCTCCGCGACCCAGCGCGATCACGGTGGTGCCGCCCCAGCTCTCGCTGAGCACGCGGGCCACTGCCTCGGTGTCGTCAGGGCCGACGGGCCGCACCGATACCGCCATGGACCTCATTATGAGTCATGAGGCACCTGCCTGGAGAGCGCCTAGTTACGCTGGTCGAGGACTTCGGCGATGTCGGCCAGGAAGGAGTCGACGTCCGCGATCAGATAGCCGGACCGGAACATCACGGTGGAGAACGTGGCCTCCCGCACCTCCTTCGCCGTGAGCGGATAGTCGGTGGTGCCGCGCAGAGTGGCCACGATCCGGTCGAGGAAGGCGTCGATCTCGTCCTCGTTGTAGCCGGCGCCCATGCGTCCGGGACGGAAGGCCACCCGCTCGACGCGTGCGGCCTGGGTCTCGAACCATTCCTCCCGCACCATCTCGCCGGTGGGCTCGGCCATGGCCAGGCGTACCGGCCGCTTGGCCTGCGTCTCCAGGGCCACCACGAACGCTTCGAGCGCGAAGTCGACGGCGGTCTCCTGGTAGCCGCCGCGTTTGGTGCGGAACGTCGCACCGCGCACCTCGTCGGCGGTGACGGGCTCCATGGTGTGCGAGCCCCTGCCGAGGGTCGACTCGATCCGCCCGATCAGGGCGTCGACTTCGGCGGGGTCATAGCCTGAACGCATGCCCATGACCCGCGGAAAGCGGTTCAAGCCTTACTCCTCTTGAGATGGCGCCGGGACCTCTATTTTGACATTTCCAGCGTGTTCACTGATGCGGTCTTTTATCACGACGATGCGCCCCCGCCTATACCGTTACAGCACCATGCGTCTCTCCCACGTGTCCTTCCGCTACCGGCGGCGCGATCCGCTGATCATCGAAGACGCCGGCGCCGAGCTCTCCCCCGGCGACGTGATCGAGCTGACCGGGGTGAACGGAGCCGGCAAGTCGACCCTGCTCCGCCTCCTCGCGGGCCTGGCCAGGCCGAGCGCGGGCACGATCACCGGCCGCCCGGCGGTCGTCGGCTTCGCCCCCGACCGTTTCCCCGCGGGCCAGCCTTTCACGGTGACGCACTACCTGCGGCACATGTCACGGATGCGCGGCGGCGCCCGCTGGGAGCCGTGGGCGGAGCGCCTTGCCATGGGCCACCTGCTCGGTCTCCCGCTGGGCGAGCTGTCGAAGGGCAGCGCGCACAAGGTGGGGCTGGTCCAGGCGCTGATGGCCGAGCCGGGGCTGCTGCTCCTCGACGAGCCGTTCGCCGGGCTCGACGCCGGCACGCGCGCGGCGCTGCCCGCGATCGCGGCCGAGGTGGCCGCCGGGGGCGGCATCGTCGTCGCCAGCGACCACCAGGGCGGCCTGCGAGCCCTGCCCGGTGTCCGCCACTGGTCGATGGTCGCCGGCCGGCTGAAGGAAGGCACGCCGGACACCCCCGCGCCGGAAGCCGAGCCCGCCGCAACCGGGGTCGCCACCACCGCGCGGGATTCCCCGCCCGCCGCGGCCGCGCTGCGCTCGCGCCCCCCGGGCGGGCCGTCCGAGCGCCGGCACGCGACCGTGGCCGTGACGCTGCCGGCCGCCGACGTCCAGCGGTTCGTGGCCAGGATGCGCGGCGAGGGTTACCAGGCCCGCGAGATCGAGGAGAGCCGATGATCGCCCTGGCCGCCTTCCGCCTGGCCGCCTACGTCCGGTCCCACCGCGTCTACCAGGCGCTCCTGCCCGCCCTGGCCCTGCTGGCGATCCTCTACGGCAGCCGCGCCCCGAAGGGCGAGGAGACGTCCGTGCTCACCGACGGCGCCGTGCTGATCGTCGCGGTGCTGGCGTGGGCGGCGAGGAGCCTGCTCGACACCGAGCCTGACCGGCAGCGCGAGATGTCGGCCATCCAGGCGGGCGGCCGGGGCAGGGAGGTGGCCGCGGGACTCATCGCGGCCTTCGCGGCATGTGCCGGGCTCGCCGCGATCGCCTTGGCCTGGGCCCTGCTGCTCGGCGTGAGCGCCACCCCGCCGCCCGCCGTGCTGGCCGCCGTGATCGCGCTGTATGCCCTGGCCGCGCTGGCCGGAACGGCGCTGGGTGCGCTCACCAGCCGGGCGATCGTGCGCTCTCCCGCCGTCTCGATCACGGGGCTGCTGCTCGGCTTCCTGGCGACGCTGCTGGTCAGCACCTCGCCCCTCTACTGGCTGACCGTGCCGCTGATCCCCTGGATGCGGGCCGCGAACGCCGGCGACCTGCTCGGCCGCTTCCCCGAGCTGGCCGCCCTCTCCCTGGCCTGGTGCCTGATCGCCCTGGCCGGCTACGCCTGGCGCCGCCTCAGGACGAGCTAGGCACCGCCGGCGTGTTCCTGCCGGCGCCCCTGGACGTGCCCGCACTCACTCGGCGGCGGCGAGCTGCCCGCACGCGCCGTCGATCTCGCGCCCGCGGGTGTCGCGGACCGTCACGGGCACGCCGTGGAACTGCAGCCGTCGTACGAAGGCCCGCTCGTCCTCAGGCCGCGACGCCGTCCACTTGGAGCCCGGCGTGGGGTTGAGCGGGATCAGGTTGACGTGCACCAGTTTGTTCTTCACCAGCTTGCCGAGCAGGTCGGCCCGCCACTCCTGGTCGTTGATGTCCTTGATCAGGGCGTATTCGATCGAGACCCGCCGCTTGGTCCTCGCCGCGTACGCCCACGCCGCGTCGAGGACCTCGGCCACCTTCCACCGCGTGTTGATCGGCACGAGGGTGTCGCGCAGCTCGTCGTCGGGCGCGTGCAGCGACAACGCCAGCGTGACCGGCAGCCCCTCGTCGGCGAGCTTGCCGATGGCGGGCACCAGCCCCACCGTGGAGACGGTGACGCCGCGCGCGGAGATGCCGAGGCCGTGCGGCGCGGGCTCCACCAGCCGCCGCACCGCGCCGATCACCTGCTTGTAGTTGGCCAGCGGCTCGCCCATGCCCATGAACACGACGTTGCTCACCCGGCCGGGGCCGCCCGGCACCTCGCCGGCGGCCAGCGCCCGAGCGCCGGAGACCACCTGCTCGACGATCTCGGCGGTGGACATGTTGCGGGTCAGGCCCGCCTGGCCGGTGGCGCAGAACGGGCAGTTCATGCCGCAGCCGGCCTGCGACGACACGCACATCGTCACCCGGTCGGGATAGCGCATCAGCACCGACTCGACCAGCGCGCCGTCGAACAGCCGCCACAACGTCTTACGGGTCGTGCCGCCGTCGGTGGCCATCTCCCTGACCGGCGTGAGCAGCTCGGGCAGCAGCGCGGACAGCTTCTCGCGGGACGCGGCCGGCAGATCGGTCATCGAGCCGACGTCGGTGGTCAGGCGCTCGAAGTAGTGGCGCGAGAGCTGGTCGGCACGGAACGCCTTCTCGCCCAGCTCGGTGACCGCGGCCCGCCGATCGGCCATCGACAGGTCGGCCAGGTGCCGTGCGGGCTTGGCTCGCCGGGGCGCGACGAAGGTGAGCTGGCCTGGGGGCTGGGACACGTTGCCGCCTTTGCTTGAGGGGTTGTCGGCCAGGGTAATGAACGTTGGGATAGGAGGTGGCATTCCTGGTGTCGGTTGGGCTCGCGTCGCGGTTGCCGCCCGATCTACAGTCATCTCGTATGGCGATTTTCCGGGCGGCAGCTGGCGAGAGCGGCGCCGAGGTCGTCCTCGCCGCGGGCAATCCGTACGGCAGCCGGACGCTCGTGGTCGAGCGTGATGAGGACTCCTCGGTAGCTTACCTGTGCTCACCCGACGGCACGGTCCACGGCGCCGTGTGGCTGGCCAACCACCGCCCCGCCCCGCCCGTGGTCGACCTGGCCAGGATCAACGCCGGCCTGCCGCCGCTGATGCCGAGGGCCGGCACGCTGCACCCCGAGGGCCGCCGTCCGCTCGGGCAGCTCAGCGCGCTGTGGTTCGAGGAGGGCGACGGCGTGGCCCTCTACGAGGACGACGACCTGCTGGCGGTCATCCCCGGCTGGGCCGACATGAACCGGGGCATGCCCGGCTACGCGCGCGACGCGGTGGGCGAGTCGCCGTTCGCGTGGGCGCTGTCGGAGGCGCTCGAAGGTTTGCGCCCGCGCATCTCCAACGCCGAGTCCTACTGGCGCTGGCGGCACGGCGAGGGTTCGTGGCCGTCGTTCCAGCAGTTCGTGATGGGCCATCTGGACCGCGCGCTCGGCCCGGCGGGCCGGTACTGGGACGCCGGCGGCGAGCGGCTGCCGACCGTGGGCATCACCGAGCGGCCACCGCACCGCGATCGCGACTACACCGTGTTGTCGACGGTCGGGATGAGCTGCCAGCGCATGCCCACGGTGGAGCAGTGGATCGACGAGCCGGGCGCGTACGCCAGGATCGAGCTGGCCGTGGCCACCCGGGAGGACCCGAAGGACGCGGCGCTGCTGCTGGTGTGGTTGTCGCAATATCCGTGGCATTCGGTCACGTGGCTCGGCCACGGGCACACGGCGAAGTGGTATCACGAGCCTGCGACGTTCCCGCTGGGGCCGCAGTATTCGGGGGTGCTGATGATGCACAGCCCACCCCACATGCCTGACATGTCGGGGTTCGCGTTCGGGGGCGAGGCCGTACGGTGGCTCTGGCTGACCCCCGTCACGGCGCAGGCGCTGGAGACACACCGCTAGAAGAACAGCGTCATCAGCAGCCAGGCCGGCACCAGCACCGTCACCAGCGAGTCGAGCCGGTCCATCAGACCGCCGTGGCCGGGCAGGATCGTGCCCAGGTCCTTGATGCCGAGATCCCGCTTGATCATCGACTCGATCAGATCGCCCGCGGTCGCCAGCACCGCCGCGAGCCCGCCGATCAGCGCCCCCTGCCAGAGCTCGCCGCCGAGCAGCCACGTCACCAGCCAGCCACCGACCGCCACGCACGCGACGAGCGACCCGGCGAAGCCCTCCCAGGTCTTCTTCGGGCTGATGACCGTCATCTGGTGACGGCCGAACAACACCCCGGCGACGTAGCCGCCGATGTCGCTGGCGATGGTCACCGCGATGAAGATCAGCACGCGGTGGTCGCCGTCGTCCGGCTTGAGCAGCAGCGGCACGAACGCGGCAAGCAGGCAGGGGTAGAAGAGCGTGAACACCGACGCGGACGCGTCGCGTACGTAGCCGTCGGTGCCGTCACCGAACATCCGCCAGATCAGCAGGACGAGCGCGAACCCGGCGAACGCGGCCAGTAACCAGACCGAACCGCCCCAGTAGGCCGCCACCTGCATGGCCACCAGCCCGGCGAGCACGGGCGCGACCGGCACCTTGATGTCACGGGTGGCGAACGCCCTGATCAGCTCCACCGTGCCGACGCCGACGGCGCCCGCGACCACCACGAGGAACAGCTCTTTGACCGTGTAGAGGGTGCCGAGGACCAGCGCGCCCAGCACGACGCCCACCGCGATCGCGGCAGGCAGGTTTCTGCCGGTACGGCTGCCGCCGCTCGAGCTGGTGCCAGCCGTACTTTTTTCCACAGTGTTCTCCAAAGCCGCGGCCCCCGCCGTCCGGGCGAGGGCCGCAGAGTGCATGCCCGCTGCCTTCGCCCCATGGGCAGGGGCCCACCGGAGGCGGCCCGCCGCCGGGCGCCCCGCTCAGACTTCGAGCAGTTCGGCTTCCTTGACCTTGAGCAGCTCGTCGATCTTCGCGACGTGCTTCTGGGTGATGTCGTCGAGCTCCTTCTCGGCCCGCCTGACCTCGTCCTCGCCCGCCTCGCCATCCTTCATCATCTTGTCGAGGACCTCCTTGGCGGACCGGCGGATGTTGCGCACCGACACCTTGGCGTGCTCGCCCTTGTTCCTGGCGACCTTGATGTATTCCTTGCGGCGCTCCTCGGACAGCTCCGGGAAGGTCACGCGGATCACCTGGCCGTCGTCGGTCGGGTTGACGCCGAGGTCGGAGTCGCGGATGGCCCTCTCGATCGCGGACATGGAGCTCTTGTCGTAGGGCTGGATGAGCACCATGCGCGCCTCGGGCACGTGGAACGACGCCAGCTGCTGGATCGGCGTCGGCGTGCCGTAATATTCGGCGTTGATCTTGTTGAACATCGAAGGGGTGACCCGGCCCGTACGGATGCTCGCGAAGTCCTCCTTCGCGACAGACACGGCCTTGTCCATTTTGTCCTCGGCTTCGAGGAGGGTTTCGTCGATCACAGCGGCTCCCTGTCTTCTAGCTGGCGGTGTCGGGCTCGCTCGCTCATTTGCCTGCGGGACTGACCAGCGTGCCGATCTTCTCACCGCGGACGGCGCGCAGGATGTTGCCCTCGCCCATGAGGTCGAAGACCACGATCGGCAGATCGTTGTCCTTGCACAGGCTGATCGCGGTGGCGTCCATGACCGCGAGGTCGCGGAGCAGCACCTCGCCGTAGTCAAGGTGGTCGAATCTGACCGCATCCGGATTCTTGCGGGGGTCGGAATCGTAGATCCCGTCCACCTGTGTGCCCTTCAGCAGCGCCTCGGCGCCGATCTCGAGCGCCCGCTGGGACGCCGCGGTGTCGGTGGAGAAGAAGGGCGACCCGAGCCCGGCGCCGAAGATGACCACGCGGCCCTTCTCGAGATGCCTGATCGCGCGGCGTGGCAGGAACGGCTCGGCCACCTGCTGCATGGTGATGGCCGTCTGCACGCGTGTCTCCACGCCCCGCCGTTCGAGGAAGTCCTGCAGGGCCAGGCAGTTGATGACCGTGCCGAGCATGCCCATGTAGTCGGCTCTGGCCCGGTCGATGCCTCCTTGCGAGAGGGTGGCGCCGCGGAACATGTTGCCGCCGCCGACCACGACCGCGACCTGCACACCCTCCTGGACCGCCTCGGTGATCGAGTCGGCCAGGTGGTCGACGATCACCGGGTCGATGCCCAGCGGCTCGCTGCCGGCGAACGCCTCGCCCGACAGTTTCAGCATCACCCGTTTCCACCGCAGCGGGTTCGGCGGGTGTGGAGACGAGGAAGCCGCCGTCCGTGGGGATTCGTGGGCTGGCTCCCGGTGTTCCTGCACGGCGGCGGCCTCCTTCGTTCGGCGGTTCGTTGAGCTGGCGGCTTGCCTAAGCCTAAGCCTGACCGACCTTGAAACGGACAAAGCCGAGGACCTCGACGCCGTTCTCCTCGGCGTACTTGCCCACGCTCTTCTTGCCGTCCTTGACGAAGGTCTGCTGGAGGAGGGTGAAGTCTTTGTACCAGCCGTTGACGCGGCCCTCGACGATCTTGCCGATCGCGGCCTCGGGCTTGCCCTCCTCGCGGGTCATCTCCTCGAAGAGCTTGCGCTCCTTCTCGACGACCTCGGCGGGTACGGAGGCCGCCTTGAGGTATTGCGGGGCCATCGCCGCGGCGTGCTGCGCGACGTCCTTGGCGACCTCGGCGTTGGGCTTGTCGAGCTGGACCAGCACGCCGACCGCGGGCGGCAGCGCCGGGTCGGTGCGGTGCATGTAGGCGCCGACGTAGCCGCCCTCCAGCACCGCGAACCGGCGGATCTCGATCTTCTCGCCGAGCGCGGCGTTGGCGGTGTCGAGGTGGTCCTTGACGGTCTTGCCGTCGAACGAGGACTCCAGCAGCGCCGGCACGTCGGCGGGCCTGTTCTCGAGGATGTGCGCCACGACCTGGGCGGCCAGCTCCTGGAAGCGCTCGCCCTTCGCCACGAAGTCGGTCTCGCAGTTGAGCTCCAGGAGCGCGGCGGCGGAGTCGCCGTCCTGCTTGAGCGCGACGAGGCCGTTGGAGGCGGTGCGCGCCTCGCGCTTGCCCACGTCCTTGGCGCCCTTCAGGCGCAGCAGCTCGATGGCGCGGTCGAAGTCGCCACCGGACTCCTCGAGCGCCTTCTTGCAGTCCATCATGCCGGCAGCGGTGATCTCGCGAAGCCGCTTGACGTCGGCCATGTTCACGGAAGCCATTGCTCTTATTCCTTGTGAAATTTCGTCGTCGTGGATCGGGCGGGCGCCGTGATCGGCGGCCCACCCCGGGGTCGGCACGGCGGGCGCGTGCCGTACAGGAACTCTGCCTCGGTCGGGGGCGCGCACCGGCCCGGCCCTACTGCTGCCTCGCCCGGTATGCTGCCCAGCCTCGCCGCGGCCTATCACCTGTGCGGGCCCGGCTTCGCCAGGCCGGGACGCGCCCCCGTCGGCGGGGACGCGTCCCTCGATCAGCCGTCAGGCCTGCTGCTCGGGCTTGTCCTCGGCGGGGGCCTCGGCCGCGGGAGCGGTCTCGGCGGGAGCCTCGGCCGCGGCGGCCGGCTCGGCGGGAGCGGCCTCGGCCGGGGCCTCCGGAGCGGCGGAGTCGGCCTCGTCCGCCGGACGCTCGCCGGTGCCCTGCTCGATGAGCTCGCGCTCCCACTCGGCCAGCGGCTCGGCGGCGGCCGGCTTCTCGTCACCGCGGGCGGCGCCGGAGCGGGCCATCAGACCGGCGGCGACACCGTCGGCGACGACCCTGGTCAGCAGCCCGACGGCGCGGATGGCGTCGTCGTTGCCCGGGATCGGGTAGTCGACCTCGTCGGGGTCGCAGTTGGTGTCGAGGATCGCGACGACAGGGATGCCGAGCTTCTTGGCCTCGCTGATCGCGATGTGCTCCTTCTTGGTGTCGACGACCCACACCGCGCTGGGCACGCGGCCCATGTCACGGATGCCGCCGAGCGTGCGCTCGAGCTTGTCCTTCTCGCGCCGGCGCATGAGGAGCTCCTTCTTGGTGAGCCCCGAGGCGGCGACGTTGTCGAAGTCGAGCTCCTCGAGCTCCTTCAGGCGCTGCAGCCTCTTGTGCACGGTGGAGAAGTTGGTGAGCATGCCGCCCAGCCAGCGCTGGTTGACGTAGGGCATGCCGACCCGGGCCGCCTGCTCGGAGATGGCCTCCTGAGCCTGCTTCTTCGTGCCGATGAACAGGATGGTGCCGCCGTGGGCGACGGTCTCCTTCACGAAGTCGTAGGCGCGGTCGATGTAGGACAGCGACTTCTGCAGGTCGATGATGTAGATGCCGTTGCGCTCGGTGAAGATGAAGCGCTTCATCTTCGGGTTCCAGCGCCGGGTCTGGTGACCGAAGTGAACGCCGCTCTCGAGCAGCTGTCGCATGGTGACGACGGGGGCCATGTGCTGGTCCTCCAGGTCTGGGCGCCCTGCGGATGGGCGCGATTCTCGGTTGTGACGCGACAGCGCGTGTCTGCCGCCCTGATGCCCCGAAACCGCTCCAGCCGGGCGCCTGGCCCGGACCGACGGCGCGGTCCGCAATGAGGCATGCGAAGTCGGCCTGTGCCACAGGCCACCGGAAAGTCTACCTCCCACGCCGCCTCAGGCCGACCGCATGTGGTCAAACGACGCGGGTCAGCCCGGTTCCGCCCTCAGGTAGGCCAGTACCGCCATGACCCGGCGGTTGTGATCGTCGCTCGGCGGCAGGCCGAGCTTGGCGAAGATGTTGTTGGTGTGCTTGGCGATGGCCTTGTCCGTGACGAGCAGGCGGGCGGCGATCGCGGCGTTCGACAGGCCCTCGGCCATGAGCGCGAGCACCTCGCGCTCCCTGGGGGTCAGGCGGCCCAGCGGCTCGTCGCGCTTCCTGCGGGCGAGCAGCTGGCCGATCACCTCGGAGTCCATCGCCGTGCCTCCGGCCGCCACGCTGCGCACCGCCTCGACGAACTGGTCGACGTCGCCGATCCGGTCCTTCAGCAGGTAGCCGACCGCACCCGCCTGGTCGGACAGCAGCTCACGGGCGTAGAGCTGCTCGACGTACTGCGACAGGATCAGCACCGGCAGCCCCGGCCGTCGCCTGCGGGCCTCCAGCGCGACGCGCAGCCCCTCGTCGGTCAGGGTCGGCGGCAGCCGTACGTCGACCACGGCGACGTCGGGCCGGTGGCGGGTCAGCGCGCTGAGCAGCATCGGCCCGTTGCCGACCGCCTCGACCACCTCGAACCCGGACGCCGACAGCAGGCGGACGAGCCCGTCCCTCAGGAGGGCGAGATCTTCTGCGATGACAACGCGCACGGTATCTCCACGATGAATTCGCTCGGCCCGCCGGCCGGGCTGCGGACGTCGAGCGTCCCGTCGAACGCCGACAACCGGCGCCTGATGCCGTCGATGCCGGTGCCGCCCGCGTCGGCGCCGCCCTTCCCGTCGTCGCCCACCACCAGCCGCAGGACGCCTTCCGAGTGGCACAGCCGCACCCACGCGCGGCGGGCGCCGCTGTGCTTGGCCGCGTTCGTCAGGGCCTCGGCGGCGGCGAAGTAGACCGCGGACTCGACGGGCGCCTCCGGCCGGGCGGGCAGGTCGATGTCGACGTCCACCGTGAGGGGGACGTGCAGCGCGGCGGCCTCAAGCGCCCCGGCCAGACCCCGGTCGGCCAGCACGGGAGGGTGGATGCCGTTGACCAGGTCGCGCAGGTCGGTCAGGGCCTGCCCGGCCGACTCCCACGCCTCCTCCACCAGCTCGCGAACCTGACCGGGATCGCTCGCCCGCCTGGCCAGGCCGAGGTTCATGCGCACCGAGACCAGCCTGGCCTGCGCGCCGTCGTGCAGGTCGCGTTCGATCCTGCGCAGCTCGGCCGCCTGCGCGCTCACCGCCGCGGCCCTCGACTCGGTCAGCTGCCTGATCCGGTCCGTGTCACCGGGGCGCAGCAGCAGCTCCGCCAGCCGCGCCTGCGCCTTGTGCAGGAGTGGTACGGCGGCCACCGCGACGGCGACGATGGCGACGAGCGCCAGAGACAGGGCGACCGTGAGCTGGCTGCTCGGCCGCACCGTCTGCAGCCTCCAGAGGACGGCGTCGGCCGACAGCACCCCGCCCACGAGGAGCACGCCGCCCGGGCCGGTCACGGCCTGCACCGTCAGCCAGGCCG
This sequence comes from Nonomuraea sp. NPDC049378, assembly GCF_055586745.1. Taxonomy (NCBI): domain Bacteria; kingdom Bacillati; phylum Actinomycetota; class Actinomycetes; order Streptosporangiales; family Streptosporangiaceae; genus Nonomuraea; species Nonomuraea sp. NPDC049378. The sequence continues at coordinate 17,152 of NZ_JBVJHP010000036.1, read as the reverse complement.
TCTCGCGGGCGTGAGCGCCCTCCCGCGCGTGGGCGCTCTCCGGCGCCGCCGGCTCGTGGCCGAGCGCGCGGGCCGCCCAGGCCAGCTGGAACGTCGCCAGCCCGTGGACCATCGACCGCACCCGGGCCAGCGGGCGCACGCCGAGCCCGCCGATCGGGACCAGCGCCGCGCACCCGGCGAGCAGCAGGAGGAGCGCCCATGCCGCCACGCCGGCGGCGGCGTTCAGCAGCAGGCCGCCCACGGGCTCGGCCATGCGGCGCATCATGCTCACCCGAGCAGTCTGCCCGCTCCGCACGACCGGCGCGGTAGACCTGACCCCACCATCAGGGTGGCGAAATTCCACCGGCACAGGGGACGCACGGCGGTGGCCCCGTCACGCGGAGGCCGGGTTTCATGACTGCAGTGACCGGCCTGGCGATGTGGTATGGCGACGCGCTCGCGGTCGACCAGGCGATCCAGCTGAGGCACAGAGCCGAGTCCATCGAGCAGCGGTTCGCCCGGTTCGTCGAATGGTGCCGGTCGGCCACGTCGTGATCGCGCGGGGCGTGCCCGGTCGGGACGCGGTCGCCGCCCTCGGTGGGCCTGCGGAGGTTGTCAGGGCGCGTCGTGGTCCTCGGTGGGCAGGCCGGGGGCGACCCGCTTCGCGACCGGGAACAGGCTGATATGCGCCTCGGCGATCCTGGCCCCGCCCGGGGCTTCGTCCTGGCTGCGGAAGCGGGCGACGTACGGCTCGATCAGCTTCTTGATCTCCTCGTTGAGCCGGCCGAGTTCCTGGGCGTCGACCCTGATCCTGGTGCGGCTGAAACCGCTCGCGTAGCGCCACTCCTCCGTGTCGTTGTCGAGGTTGGCCCAGCTGCGTTCCGCCTCCTCGCGGGCCTCCTTGTTGAACAGCGCTATCAACGACTTCTTCGCCTCGCGCACCTCCGGCGGGTCGCCGGGACTCACACCCACGCCGATCGGGGTGTCCACGACCTTCCACAGTCGTTCCCTGCCGTCGCCGCGGGGCGGCGCGTCCTCGACGAAACCGTATTTGGCGAGCATGCGCAGGTGATAGCTGGCGGCGCTGGGTGTGATGCCCGCGTTCTCGGCCACCTCGGTGGCGGTGGCGCTGCCCTCGTCGGCCAGTTGGGTGAGGATCGTCAGCCGCGCCGAATGCGCCAGCGCCCGCATCGCCTTCGGATCGCTGAGCCAACCAGGTTCCCGCGTCATGTGCCCACGGTACCTCTGCCCGCGGATATCTGAAAGGTTGCCTTCACAACTCTGAAGGATTAGCTTCACATCTATGAAGGAAACCTTTCACACTCGGCGTGGGCGTGCCGTCGAGCACCCAGCCGGCGGACCGCCCGATGCGGGCAGCCCGACCATCGGGCCCGTCCCCCCGCTCGAAGCCGCCGCCGCTCCGCTGCGCAAGCAGCGCGACTACCGCCTGCTCTGGACGGCCAGGACGGTCTCGATCACCGGATCAGAGGTGTCCAAGCTGGCCATCCCCCTGACCGCGGTGACCCTGCTGACCGCATCGCCCTCACAGATGGGCCTGCTGACCGCGGCCGCCTCGGTGCCCGCCCTGCTGTTCGGGCTGCAGTCGGGGGCGATCGCCGACCGGCTCACGCGGCACCGTCCCCTGATGATCGCGTGTGAGCTCGTCTCCTGCGCGGCCGCCGCCACCGTGCCGGTCGCCTGGTTGCTGGGCGTGCTGAACGTCGCCTGGCTGATCATCGTGGCCCTCGTGATCGGCACGGCTGGAGTGCTGTTCAGAGCCGCGAACTTCCCCCATCTGGCGGCCGTCGTCCCCTCCGGGCAGCGCACCGAGGCGATGGCCGGCCTGCAGGCGTCCTACTCGGTGGCCTCCGTGAGCGGACCAGGGCTGGCCGGGCTCCTGGTGCAGGTGCTCACGGCACCGCTGGCCGTCCTGGCGGAGGCGCTGTCGTTCCTGGCCTCGGCCCTGCTGCTGCGCTCCATCCGCACCCCGGAACGGAACGAACCGGCCGCCTCCCGGGGGATGTGGCGCGACGTCAAGGAAGGACTGAAGGTCAGCGTCACCCATCCGGTCCTGCGCGCGCTGCTCGGCGCTGGCGTCACGATCAACTTCTTCGCGATGGCGTTCACGGCCGTCTACATGCTCTACATGGTGAACACCCTCGGCATCCCCAAGGGCGTGATCGGTGTCCTCATCGCGTTGAGCGGGGCGGGTGGCCTGCTGGGCGCCTGGCTCTCGGCCCGCCTGTCCAAACGCTACGGCGAGAACCGGGTCCTGCTCGCCGCCGTCCTCTTCTTCCCCTCGGAGATCCTCGCGGTGGGACTGCTGACCGGCCCGCTGTGGTGGAAACTGTCGGTCCTGGCCGTGACGGGCACGCTCACAGGCGGCATCGTGGTGGCCTTCGCCACCTGCATGGGCGCGATCACCCTGAGCGAGACCACCGCCGAACTGCGCGGCCGGGTCAACGCGACCATGACGTTCGCGGTGCAGGGCGTCCTCGCCCTCGGCGGTCTGCTCGGAGGCCTTCTCGCGGAGGCGATCGGGCTGCGTCCGGTCATCCTGGTCTGCGCCGCGGGCATCGCCCTGAGCACCCTGTGGATCTGGACGTCTCCACTGCGTCCGCGCCGTACCAGGTTCAGGGCCTCGGGCGAGCCAGGCGCCGACCCGGCACTCTCCTCTTCTCTTGACGACCTCCTCAACTCCAAGCCCCGGGTCTCCTGAACGACCCGCCGATCAGCGTGGTCTCGCACCCCAAATCAGCGCCCGGCCTGTGGACAACCCAGCGTCCTCCACAGAGCGGCGTTCACCGACCCGCCGCCAAGGCGCCGTAGCCGAAACTCGCGCCATGACCCGCCTGCCCACCGGCCCGCCACCACCCGCAGTCCCCCGGCACCGCCCCGACGACCCTCACCACCACCCGCACGGCGCTGACAACCGCCGCCTCCACCAGCACGGCCCAGACAGCCCTCACCACCACCCGCAGCGCCTTGACGGCCCTCACCACCACCCGCACCGCCTTGACGGCCGTCGTTCTCGCGGCCACCGTCCTCGCTGTCCCAGCACCCGCAGCGGCAAGGGCCTCACCGCCCGCATGGCGCTGGCCGCTGGACGGCCGCCCTCGCGTCATCCGTCGATTCGCTCCGCCCCCGGAGCCCTGGCTGGCAGGTCACCGCGGTGTCGACCTGGCCGCCCAGGAAGCCGCCCCGGTGCTGGCGGCAGGCGCGGGCACGGTCCGATTCGCCGGTCCGGTCGGCGGGCGGGGCGTGGTCACGGTCGAGCACGCAGGTGGCCTGCGCACGACGTACGTACCGGTCACGTCATCGGTGACACAGGGCCAGTCCGTCGAACAGGGAGCCAAGCTGGGCGTGCTCGAGTCCTCGACCGATCACTGTCAGGCGCCGTGCCTCCATTGGGGTCTCCTCCACGACACCCGCTACCTCGACCCTCTCCTCCTCCTGGGCCACGCCCCCATCCGCCTTCTCCCGTTCTGGCAGGCGGACTCCACGGCAGGCCCTGATCCTTCAGGCCACCACGGTTCCCCGTCACCGTCCGACCTTCCCACCACGCCACCAGCGCCGGCACGTTCGGTCACCGTCGCTCCACCGCAGGCGAGATCGGCCGCGATCCCCCTTCGACCAGCGCCCGCCGCGGCAGCAACCACCGCACCCGTTGCACGAGCGCCCGCAGCGAACCGGCCGACTGCCGGTCCACCAGCGACGTTCGCCACCGCTCCCGCCGCGCGACCGGTCCATAAGGCACTGCCATCCACCACGCCCTCGCCGTTTCTCGCGCGTTCGGCTTCGGCCACCCCGCTTGTAAGCGCGATCGCCCTGGCCGCGCTACTGGGCGGGTTCCTTCTCCTCAACCTCGCCACGACCGTATGCCGACGCCTGCGTTCCCGCCCCCTCTCTCGCCGACATGCCGCGCCACAGGGCCGCCACCGCAAGCAGCGTCGCGGGCGACTGATGACCGGCTCGGCCCTTATCCACAACCTCCCGGTAACCCACCCCGCCATCCCCAGAACCCCGTTCGGCCGACCTCGCTCCACCCCCATCCACGAGAGTCGGGGCCCGACAGCCAGACGGAGGTGGCACATGCCCGCAAACAAGAGACTCGACCTCGGCAGACAGGGCGAGCAGCTAGCCGTGACCTATCTGGAGGCACAAGGGATGAAAGTGATCGAGCGTAACTGGCGCTGCCGTCACGGCGAGATCGACGTCATCGCCGAAGAAGGCCCCCGCCTGATCGTGGTCGAGGTCAAGACACGATCGGGCACGTCCCACGGCACAGCCCTGGAGGGCGTGAGCCGGGCCAAGCTGGCCCGGCTTCACCTGCTGGCGGCGAAATGGCTGGCCACGCAGCAACGCACCTTCGACACCGTGCGCGTGGACGTGATCGCCATCGAGCGCTTCGCCGGCGACTTCGCGCTGCGCCACGTGCGAGGGGCGATCTGATGGCCGTGGCCCGCACCCGCAGCGTGGCCGTCGTCGGAGTCGCCGGGCGCACCGTCGAGGTCGAGGCCGACGTGGGCAACGGACTGGCCGGCATCCACCTCATCGGCCTTCCCGACACCGCGCTCAGCGAGGCTCGCGACCGAGTCAGGTCGGCGGTCGTCAACAGCGGTTATCCCTGGCCCGATGCCCGCATCATCGTCAGTCTCTTCCCCGCCAGCCTGCCCAAACGCGGATCCCAGTTCGATCTGGCCATAGCCGTCGCGATCCTCGGCGCGGCGGGAGTGATCCCTGCTGAGCGCATCGCGGAGCCGTTCTTCCTGGGTGAGCTCGGCCTCGACGGCCGCATCAGACCCGTGCGCGGCGTCCTCCCCTCGGTGCTCGGCGCCGCCGGGCACGGTGGCGCCACGGTCGTCGTGCCCGCCGCCAACTCGGCCGAGGCGGCCCTGGTGCCCGACGTCAAGGTCGTCCCCGTGTCCGGCCTGCGCCAGCTGGTCGAGTGGCTGCGCACCGGCGACGACCCGCCCGAGGCCCGGACCGGCGACATCGCGGAGCCTCAGAGCTCCGCCCCCGTCCCCGCAGCCGACCTGTCTGACGTCGTCGGCCAGCCGGTGGCCCGTCGAGCCCTCGAAGTGTGCGCGGCAGGCGGCCACAACCTGTGGATGCTCGGCCCGCCCGGCACCGGCAAAACCCTGCTGGCCGAACGCCTCCCCACCCTGCTGCCGGATCTGGAGCTCGATCATGCCCTGGAGGTCACCGCCATCCATTCCGTCGCGGGTGTGCTGCCGCCCGACTCACCCATGATGAGCAGGCCGCCGTTCGTCGCCCCGCACCACACGGCGACGTCCGCCGCGATCATCGGCGGCGGCAGCACGGTCGTGCGCCCGGGGGCGGTCTCCCTCGCTCACAGGGGCCTGTTGTTCATGGACGAGGCTCCCGAGTTTCCCCGCCATGTCCTCGACTCCCTGCGGCAACCGTTGGAGTCCGGCCGGGTGACGGTGTCCAGATCCGCGGGATCGGTCACGTTCCCGGCGCGGTTCATGCTGGTCCTGGCCGCGAACCCCTGCCCCTGCGCCCAGGCCGACGAAAAGAGCGAGACGTGCAGATGTTCCCCCACCACCAGACGTCGCTATCTCGGCAGACTCTCAGGCCCGCTCCTTGACCGCATCGACATGAAGGTCACGGTCGTCCGCTCGTCAAGGCGCGAGCTCCTGGCCGACCGCCAGTTCGTGGAGACCAGCAGGACGGTGGCCGAACGCGTGCTGGTGGCCCGCGACCGAGCCGCCAAGCGCCTGGCCGGCACCCCCTGGCGCACCAACGCCGAGATCCCCTCCTCCATGCTGCATGCCGACTACCGCCCAGGGGAGGCGGCCATGCGGCCCATGACGTCCTGCCTCGACTCCGGCATCCTCACCGCACGCGGCCTCGACCGGGTGGTCCGGGTCGCCTGGACCCTCGCCGATCTGGCAGGCAAGGACCGCCCGGAGGAGGACGAAACCACCGGCGCCCTCAGTTTCTGGCTGGGAGTCACGTCGTGACACCGCCGGATCCTTCCGCCGGCGCCCCGATCGCCGCCGCGCCCCTTCCAGCTCGGACTTCCAGGTTCTCGAGAGGCCCTCCCCCTGGGCTCCAAGACCTCCGCACGCGCCCGCCGCGTCCGCGCCCTGCGCCGGCTCTGCCCCGTCTCCGAACGCCCCGTTGGCCCTCCCATCGTCCATCCCACTCCACGAAGGCACCGTCAGCCCCATGCCATCCACTCCCGCCGCCCCAGCGACCACGACGCCTCGGCCCTCTGCCTCCAATCCAGCCGTCCCGCCCGCCCAGCAGTTCCACATCCAGGTCACGAGTGCCCAGACCTCACCCGTCCAGGACACGAGCGGCCAGACCTCACCCGTCCAGGACGTGAGCGGCCAGACCTCACCCGTCCAGGACGTGAGTACACAAACCTCTCCCAGCCAGGAGACCCCCGCTGCGCCGGCTCCTCGCACGCCGGACGCCGGATCCTCACAAGCACCTCGACCCCCCGCGGACGGTGAGCGGGCTACGGTCGCCGTGACCCGGCGATCAGGGCGACCGGAGACAGACGAGCTGGTGGCCAGGGCTGCTCTCATGCGCGCCGCTGACGTGGGCGACCCGGTCATGGGCCGCCTCGTCGCCCAGTACGGCGCGTCGGAGGCGGCGGCGGCGATCCGTGCACGCGCCTTGCCATCCGACTTCGCCGCCCAAGAGGCCCGGCACGAGCGCCCGCCCGACCTGACCCGCCGCCTGAACGCCTGGTACGCCCGCCTGGCGACCGCCAAGCCCGCAGCCGACCTGGAATCAGGCGAGAAGGCCGGAGCCAGGTTGATCATTCCCGGCAGCCAGGAATGGCCTACCCAGCTGGACCAGCTGGGGCCGAGCCGCCCCCTCGGGCTGTGGTTGCACGGCACGGCCGACCTCCGCTTCGCGTGCCTCAAGTCCGTCGCCGTGGTCGGCGCCCGCGCCGCCACGTCATACGGTTCGCACATCGCGGCCCAGTTCGGTGTCGGTCTCAGCGAATCAGGCTGGACGGTCGTGTCAGGTGGCGCCTACGGCGTGGACGGGGCGGCCCACAAGGGAGCTCTGGCATCGGATGCACCGACGGTGGCCGTTCTGGCCTGCGGCGTGGACGTCTGCTATCCGAGCAGCCATGACACCCTGTTCGCGGCCGTCAGGGAGCGGGGGGTCGTGATCAGCGAGTGCCCACCGGGCGTCCATCCCACCCGGGCACGTTTCCTCATCAGAAACCGCCTGATCGCCGCCCTGTCGAGAGGCACCGTGGTGGTGGAGGCGGCGTTGCGCAGCGGCGCGCTCAACACGGCCGCCCATGCCCTCTCCCTCAACAGGCACTTGGGGGCGGTGCCTGGCCCGATCACTTCGAGCATGTCGGCGGGCTGTCACCGGCTCCTTCGGGAGCGCAAAGCGGTATGTGTGACGACCCCGGAGGAGATGATCGACCTCGTCGGCGTGATAGGCGACGATCTTGCTCCGCAGAGCCGGGTGGCCGCTGTCTCCAGGGACAAACTCAACGACTCCACCAAGAGGGTGCTGGACGCGGTCCCTGCCCGAGGCGGCGCCGGTCCAGCCTCCATAGCGGTTGCCGCGGGAGTCAGCCTGGATGTGACCTTGAGCGCGCTGGGCGGCCTGGCAGCCGCAGGCTACATAGAACGCGCCGCCAACGGCTGGCGCCTGCGCAAGCCGGCAACGAGCTATCGCAAGGCTCCCGAGTCAACCGCCCTACAACCCCCACCCACCGCGGAAGCCGCCGGACAGGCGGACGATCCTCCGTTTCCGGACGACCTGCCCGTGCCCTACCAGGCGGCGGGGAGGATGGACGCCTGACGGACGTGTCACGGTCCCTGACCCGCACCGCGTCACCGGGCGGGGGCGGACATGGTGACGGCCATCGCGTGATCCTTGGAGGGCCTGCATCAAGACCGTGGGAGAGCACCGCGATGGCCGCACACAACAGTCTGGCGTGTGTCCACCGGAAGGCGAAGAGGACCACGCACCAGTGACTCCTACTTTTTGCTGACATAGTTGTGGATCATGACAATCGGTTGTTGAGGTTGCTCTCGGCGCATGAGGCGATGATGCGGGCAGTACGGAGCTCGTACCGGCGACGGCGAAGGGAGCCGTCGCCATCGCCCGGACACGGCCGGCGACGGCGAGAGGGGAACCGTCACCGCTACACGGACTCGGCCGGCGGGACGAAAGAGACGACGGGAGCACGACATCACGACCGGCGCAACCGAAGGGGCGCGGCACCTCAGCCAGCGCAAAGCAAGGGAAACGCGGCATCATGACAGCGCAACGACGGCGCTCGGCACCGCGACATGACCGACACGAAAGATGATGGTGACGTGGAAGACATGGCCCGGACGGACGGTGGTACGTCGGCGAGCAGGGACGAAGTTCTGGCCGACTTCGGCCGATATCTGCGGCTGGAGCGTGACCTCTCACCACACACGGTCCGGGCTTACCTGACCGACATCGCCTCTCTGCTCGATCACATGGACGGGCACCTCGTCGGCCTGGACATCGGGGCTCTGAGGGGGTGGCTGGCCGGCCAGCACGAAGCGGGAAAGTCCAGAGCCACGCTGGCACGCCGAACCGCCTGTGCCCGCACCTTCACCGCCTACTGTCATCGGCGCGGCTGGCTGTCCACGGACCCCGGATTGTTGCTGGGCACCGCCAGGACACCCCGGTCACTGCCGTCCGTGCTCGACCAGGAGCAGGCGCAGGCCGTGATGGACGTCCCCGCCACCGCGGAGCCGAAAGAACTCCGCGATCAGGCGTTGCTGGAGTTGTTGTACGCCACAGGTGTGCGGGTGAGCGAGCTGTGCGCACTGGACGTCGATGATGTCGACCGTGACCGGCACGTCATCAGGGTTCTGGGCAAGGGGCGTAAGGAGCGTTCGGTGCCGTTCGGGCTGCCCGCTCTCCGAGCGCTGGACAAATGGTGTATTCATGGACGGCCGCTGTGGGCCCGAGCCAGGTCGGGGCCCGCGCTCTTTCTCGGTTTGCGCGGGGGCCGCATCGATGCGGGAACCGTCCGGCGGGTGGTGCACGCGCGACTGGCCCAGGTCGATGGGGCGCCGGACATGGGGCCGCACGGTCTCCGGCACACCGCGGCGACGCACCTCCTGGAGGGTGGTGCGGACCTGCGTAGCGTTCAGGAGTTGCTCGGGCATGCGTCGCTGAACACCACGCAGATCTACACTCACGTCTCTATCGAGCGTCTGCGGGCGGCCTACCGGCAAGCGCATCCCAGGGCCTGAGCGAGCCCGCTGGCGTGACGAGCGCGGGCTGCTTCACCGCCGCGCCCGAGCAACACAACCACAGACCCCTGCTGCAGCCCTTCGGGTCGCTGCCGTCCGGACGGATGCCGGTCACGGCACGTCAGGACCACGCCGGCTCAGCCCGAGGATCGCCCCGTTCCCAGGGGGCGTTGAGGGGCCACGCTCCCGTGGCGCGAGAGGTTGCGGAGGCGTCGCCTCTCACCGCGCGGTTACCCGGAGAAGCCCTCCTTGGGCATCTCCAGGTCTGCTTTGGCCAGCTCTTCGACGTTGACGTCCTTGAACGTGACGACCCGTACGTTCTTCACGAATCGGGCGGGCCGGTACATGTCCCACACCCAAGCGTCCTGCATCTTCACGTCGAAGAAGACGTCGCCGTTCTCCGCAGTGCGGACATCGAGATCGACCGAGTTGGTCAGATAGAACCGCCGCTCAGTCTCCACCACGTATGTGAACAAACCGACGACATCGCGGTATTCGCGGTAAAGCTGCAGCTCCATCTCGGTTTCGTACTTTTCGAGATCCTCTGCGCTCATCGCGGTCCTCCTGTCGTACCGGTCCCCCGGTTCGCCTGGTCAGGCAACCCCGGCCCCCATTTCATTTTCACCCATCCCCCTCGCCACCGTGACGAAGGAGTAACGGTGATCAGGACACGGACCATGCGTTTCCAGCGCCAGCCGGTGTCCTGGTGTGACATACCCCTTGTGCTCGGCGAAGCCGTACTGCGGGAAGCGCTCGTCCAGCGCGACCATCAGGCGATCCCTCGTCACCTTGGCCACGATCGACGCAGCCGCCACGCACGCGGCCACCTGGTCCCCCTTCCAGACGGCGAGCGACGGCGCGGGCAACCCGGGCACCGGGAAGCCGTCCGTCAGGATGTACTCAGGGTTATCGGACAACTGTGCGACAGCACGCCGCATTCCCGAAACGTTGCATTTGTGGAGACCTTTGGCGTCGATCTCCCCAGGTGGGATGGTCACGATGCCTACATGGGCGACGCGCACGATCGCGTCGTAGAGCCGTTCGCGCACCGCCGGAGCGAGCAGTTTCGAGTCTCCCAGGCCGTCGACCGGCTTGCGCAGGATGACGGCCGCGACCACGAGCGGCCCGGCGCACGCGCCACGGCCGGCCTCGTCGACACCCGCGATGGGGGTGAGGCCGCGGCGGGCGAGCGCCCGTTCGTAGGCGTAGAGTCCGGAATCTCGCCGGACGACGCTGGGGCGAGGGCGGAACGCAACTGTCATGACAGAGGCAGCGTACGCCTCATTCGCCGCAAACCGCGACCGGAAGCGGATCTACTTGACCTTGTCGAAAGCCTCAGGCTGGGAGAAGAGATAACCCCGCGACAGCGGCCAATAGCGCACCACAGCCTTGCCGATCACCGCGTCTTCCGAGATGAAACCGCTACCCGGCTCCTCCATGTGCGCCCGGGAGTCGGCCGAGGCGCTGCGGTGGTCGCCCATCAGCCAGAGCTTGCCGGCCGGCACCTTGACGTCGAACTTATCGCCGGAAGCGTAATCGTCCGGGTAGAGGTAGGAGGACTCGTCAAGCGGCTTGCCGTTGATGGTGATGCGCTTGTCGGCGTCGCAGCACTTGACGTGGTCGCCGCCGACCCCGATGACGCGCTTGATGGTGTCTTCGCCGTTCCAGCCCTTGAACACCACGATGTCGCCGCGCTCAGGCTTGCCAGAAAGCTTGTTGACGAAGATCCGGTCGTTGAGCTGCAGGGTGTTCTCCATCGACACGGACGGGATGTAGAACGACCCGACCACGAAGGCCTGCAGCAGCAGCGCGATGCCGATCCCCAGAACGAGCAGCAGCACCGTCTCGCGGAAACTGCCCTTCTTCTTCTCTTTGCCCACGCCCTCCGCCTTCTTGGTGACGGCCATCAGCGTTTCCTCCGCAGCCTGCGCCGAACCAGGACCAAGGGTACGGCCAGCCCGAACCCGGCGACCAGCGGTACGGACCCGCCGAGCGCGTGGAGCGCGGGTTGGGCGAACGTCTCGGGGATGTCTATGGAGGAGGCGCGGTCGAACGGCCACACGATCACGAACGCCCGTCCGATGACCTGGCCCACCGGAATGGATCCGCCGCCCGGGTCGCCGGTGTGGGCGCGGGAGTCGAGTGACACCGAGCGGTGGTCGCCCATGACCCACAGCCGCCCGGACGGCACCGTGACGTCGAAGAACTTGTCAGAGGGCACGTTGCCTGGATAGAGGTAGCTCTCCTCGTTGATGGGCGTGCCGTTGACGGTGATGCGGCCTTTGGAGTCACAGCACTTGACGTGGTCGCCGCCGATGCCGATGACCCGCTTGATGTAGTCCTTCTCGCCGGGGATGACGCCGAACGCCGTGCCGACCCAGCGGAAGAACGCCGCGACCGGGTTGGACGGCTCCTCCATCTGGAACTCGCCGTCCCAGGAATCGACGCCCGAGAAGACCACCACGTCGCCGCGCTCGATGTCGCGCGTGTGGTAGACGAGCTTGTTGACGAGAACCCTGTCGTTGGTCAGCAGGGTGTTTTCCATCGACTCCGACGGAATATAGAAGGCCTGGACCACAAAGGTCTTGATGATCAGTGCCAGCACCAGAGCGACAACGACAAGAACAGGAAGCTCTTTCCAGAACGACCCCTTCTTCTCCTTTTTTCCGCCCTTAGCCGGCTTCTGAGTCTCTTCGGCGACCACGTCCACCTCGTCCTCGACAGGGCGGCGCGCCGCGCCGTGCTCCTGGCTCTCGCTAGTCATCGCTGACGAGCCTAGATGATGTCCTGGCTCGACAAGCCTGGACCGACGTTACACCCACGCACGAGTCGCTCCACATAAAGGAAACGGCCCCGTAAAGCCGAAAGGCCCGCGCCGTAGCGCGGACCTCGGAATGAGCAGGACCTACTTCGCGGGCGTCGTCTCGCGCTTCTCGCGGATACGGGCGGCCTTACCGCGCAGGTCACGCATGTAGTAGAGCTTCGCGCGGCGCACGTCGCCGCGGGAGACGAGCACGATCTTCTCGATGACGGGGCTGTGCACAGGGAAGGTGCGCTCGACGCCGACGCCATAGCTGACCTTGCGAACGGTGAAGGTCTCGCGGGCGCCGCTGCCCTGCCTGCGCAGCACGAAGCCCTTGAAGACCTGGATGCGGGAGCGGTTGCCTTCGACGACGCGTACGTGAACCTCGAGCGTGTCACCGGGGCGGAAATCCGGCACGTCGCTGCGCAGGGTCGCCTTCTCGAGCTCCTGGATCTTCGTGTGCATGAGAGCTGTCCTCAAGTCCTCGTGAGCACGCGGAGGTCCACCCGGCCATGGCTCGTGGCGGACACGCCTGCTGATGTGATGAAACCCAGGACCGTTTCCCGGGCATGACAGACCAACCACAACAGGTTGGCAGCGATTCAGTTTGCCATATCTTCGGGCTCGACGCGAAACGACAGCTCCTCGAGAAGTCTCCTGTCGTGCTTGTCGAGCGTCTCGGGGTCGAGCTCCGCCGCGAGTTCAGGCCGGTTTCGCACGGTACGGCGCAGCGCCTCATCTCGCCGCCATCTCGCGATTTTTCCGTGATGTCCGGACAGCAACACGTCGGGCACCTGGCGCCCCCGCCAGACGGGAGGCTTGGTGTAGACGGGCCCCTCGACGAGGTTGCGCATGGCCCCTGGGGCGAAGGAGTCGTCGACGGCCGACTGGGCGTTGCCGAGCACACCTGGCAGCAGCCTGCCGACGGCCTCCACCATGACCAGCACCGCCACCTCGCCGCCGGCCAGCACGTAGTCGCCGATGCCGACCTCGTCGACCCGCAGCCGCCCGGAGTATTCCTCCACGACGCGCGAGTCGATCCCCTCGTAACGCCCGCACGCGAACAGCAGCCACGGCTCGCCCGCCAGCTCCTGCGCGAGCTCCTGGGTGAACGGCCGCCCGCTCGGGGTCGGCACGATCATCCGCGGCGTGCCGTCACCGATCACGGAGTCGATGGCCTCGCCCCACACCTCGGGTTTCATGACCATGCCGGGGCCCCCGCCGTAAGGGGTGTCGTCCACGGACTTGTGCACGTCGTGGGCCCAGTCGCGGAGCTGGTGCACGCGTACGTCGAGCGTGCCGCGCTCGCGCGCCTTGCCGATCAGCGAGACGTCGAGCGGCCCGAAGTACTCGGGAAAGATCGAGACGATGTCGATCCGCATCACAACAGGCCCTCCGGCGGATCGACGACCAGCCGTCCGGCCTCCACGTCGACCACGGGTACGAGGGCCTTGACGAACGGGATCAGCGCGTCGTCGGCACCGCGCCGGCGCACGACCAGAAGGTCCTGGCCGTGATGGAGCACATCGGTGATCTCGCCTACGGGCTCGCCCGAAGCGGTCTCGACCGCCAGGCCGATGAGCTGGTGGTCGTGGAACTCGTCGGGATCGTCGGGCGGCGGCACCTCGCCGGAGTCGATGACCAGCATGGTGTTGCGCAGATCTTCGGCCGCGTCACGGCCGGCGACCCCGGCGAACGACACCAGCAGCAGCCCTTTGTGCCAGCGGCGGCTCTCGACGACGAGCGGCCCTCGGCCTGCGGGATCGGTGGCGATCGACGTGCCGGGGGCGAAACGCAGCTCGGGATCGTCGGTGCGCACCTCCACGGTCACCTCACCGCGTACGCCGTGCGGACGGCCTATCCGGCCGACGACCAACTGCACGTGAATTCGCCCTCCTCAACGCGAGCGCCCCCATCGGAAGGACCGATGAGGGCGCGCAAACCTGACGCTAACGGACTACTTCGTGCAGATCGAGCAGATCGACTCGCACGTACTTCCCGTCGGCCAGGGCGTTCACGACCGTGCGCAGCGCCTTGGCGGTGCGCCCGCCGCGTCCGATGACCTTCCCCAGGTCCTCGGGGTGCACCCGGACCTCCAGGACGCGCCCGCTGCGGATGCGGCGTGCGCGGACCCGGACATCGTCTGGATGTTCGACGATGCCCTTAACGAGGTGCTCGAGAGCCTCCTCGAGCACGTCAGGCCTCGCCCTCGGCCTGGGTCTCGGCGGGGGCCTCGGCCTCTTCCTTCTTCTTGGCCTTCTTCGGCGGCGTGGTGGCGGCCGTGCCGGTGTCGCCACCGGACAGCGCCTCCTTGGCCGCGGCCTCGTAAAGGGCGTGACGGTCAGGCGCGGGCTCAGCAACCTTGAGAGGCTCGGGGGCGGGCTCGCCCTTGAACTTCTGCCAGTCGCCGGTGAGCTTGAGGAGCTTGAGCACCGGCTCGGTCGGCTGCGCGCCGACGCCCAGCCAGTAGGCCGCACGCTCAGCGTTGATCACGATGCGCGAAGGGTTTTCCTTCGGGTGGTAAAGGCCGATCTCCTCGATCGCCCGGCCGTCACGCTTGGTGCGGCTGTCGGCGACGACGATGCGGTATTGAGCGTTGCGGATCATGCCGAGCCGCTTGAGCTTGATCTTGACTGCCACGGGTGTGGTCTCTCCTGCATTCGCATGTGGGTGAACGGCGCCTCGCCGAGTGGGGCACGACGGGACGACGCTCCAGGGACAGGCGTGTCCTGCGGGAGGTGAGAGGGCACCCGCCTGGTCACGGTGTTCCAACATGTCATTCTGCCAGATCGACGACACTGCCCACGACCGCCGGCGGCACGTCGCCGCAAAGGGTCGGCAAGCTCCCGGCCTCCCTTCCGCTACGGCCCCATCGGCCCTGGTATGCCCCCCACCCCGCGCCCTTCACCACACCCTCATTCCGAGCGACCGGTGGACGGGCCTCGGGCAACCGCGGACGGCCCGGGCAACGGGCGAAGCCCGGACCGCCGCCGATCGGTCGGCCGGCAGGAGGTGCGCCGGTCGACGCGGTGGGTGGGCGAGGCGGGCGGCCAGGCCCGGCAGTCGGGATGACCGGGCCGGCCGGAGGCGTGCCGGGCAACCCGGCCAGGGCGGCAACCCGGCCCAGGACGCGCCGGCCAGGCGCTCGAAGGTGTGGCGAGCGGGCCGGGCGGAGGCGCGGTGATGGGCCCGCCGGGCCCGGGTGCGCACCAGCGGGAGCGGGGTTATTTCTGGCCGGGGAGCCGGAGCTTGGAGGGGTCGAAGCCGGGTGGCAACTCCACCCCCGGGGGCAGCTTGCCACCGAGGTTGCCCAGCACGCCGCCCTGCTTGGGCTCGGCGGGCGTCTCGGCGGAGGGCTTGCCCATGGCGGCCTTGCGCGGGTCGCCGCTGACGCGCCGCCCCTTCTTGGCCTTCTTCTGGGACTTGCCGCCCTTGCCGCGGCCGCCCCCGCCCGGCATGCCGGGCATGCCCATGCCGCCGGCCATCCGCTTCATCATCTTCTGGGCCTCGAAGAAGCGGGTCACCAGGTTGTTGACGGCGCTGACGGTGACGCCGGAGCCGGTGGCGATGCGGGCGCGGCGGGAACCGTTGATGATCTTGGGGTCCTGGCGCTCGGCCGGGGTCATCGAGCGGATGATGGCCGCGATGCGGTCGAGGTCGCGGTCGTCGATGGAGTTGATCTGGTCGCGCATCTGCCCCATGCCGGGCATCATGCCGAGCAGGTTCTTGATCGGCCCCATCTTCTGGACCATCTGCATCTGCTCGAGGAAGTCTTCGAGCGTGAAGTTCTCGCCCGAGGTGAGCTTGCCCGCCATCTTGGCGGCCTGCTCCTCGTCGAACGTCTTCTGGGCCTGCTCGATCAGGGTGAGGATGTCACCCATGTCGAGGATGCGGGAGGCCATCCGGTCGGGGTGGAAGGCGTCGAAGTCTTCCAGCTTCTCGCCCGTCGAGGCGAACATGATGGGCCGGCCGGTGATGTGCCTGACCGAGAGCGCCGCGCCGCCGCGGGCGTCGCCGTCGAGCTTGGTCAGCACGACGCCGTCGAAGCCGACGCCCTCCATGAACGCCTGCGCCGTCGTGACGGCGTCCTGGCCGATCATGGCGTCGACCACGAACAGGACCTCGTCGGGCTGGACCGCGTCGCGGATGTCGGCGGCCTGGCGCATCATCTCCTGGTCGATGCCGAGCCGGCCCGCGGTGTCGATGATGACGATGTCGTGCTGCAGGCGCCTGGCCTCGTCGATGGAGGTGCGGGCGACGCCGATCGGGTCGCCGACGCCGTTGCCGGGCTCGGGCGCGTAGACGGCGACCTCGGCGCGCTCGCCCACCACCTGGAGCTGCTGGACGGCGTTGGGGCGCTGGAGGTCGGCGGCGACCAGCATGGGCGCGTGCCCCTGTTCGCGCAGCCATCGGGCCAGCTTGCCCGCCAGCGTGGTCTTGCCCGCGCCCTGGAGGCCGGCGAGCATGATGACGGTCGGGGGAGTCTTGGCGAGACGGAGCCTGCGGGTCTCACCGCCGAGGATCCCGATCAGCTCGTCATTGACGATCTTGACGACCTGCTGCGCCGGGTTCAGCGCCTGGGAGACCTCTGCGCCGCGGGCGCGCTCTTTGACCTGGGCGACGAACGCCTTGACCACAGGGAGGGCGACGTCGGCCTCGAGCAGCGCGATGCGGATCTCGCGGGTGGTGGCGTCGATGTCGGCATCGGACAGCCGCCCCTTGGATCGGAGGGAGGAGAAGACCGATGTCAACCGGTCGGATAGCGTCTCGAACACGTGGTTGGCCAGTCCTCGAAGCGAAGGTACGTCTAAGGCTCCAGCCTAGCCGCTCTGCTAGCCGCTCCAGCCGGGCACGGCCATCCGAACCGTGAGCGCGTGTTCGACCAGGTTGATCAGCGTGGCCTTCACGGAGTCCTTCGACCTGGCGTCCAGGCGCACCATCGGGATGTGCGGGGCCAGGGTCAGGGCGTCGCGGACCTCGGCGTCGCTGTGGGCGTACTGGCCGTCCCAGCCGTTCACTCCCACGATGAACGGCAGTTGCGCCTCCTCGAAGTAGTCGATGGCGGGGAAACTGTCGGCCAGGCGGCGCGTGTCGACCAGCACCACCGCACCGATCGCACCCC
>NZ_JBVJHP010000035.1:0-86308 GCF_055586745.1 Nonomuraea sp. NPDC049378 | reverse complement strand
ACCTTCGTCTGTGGCACAGACACAGCAAGAGGGGGGCCCCTTGCGGGGCCCCCCCCCCCCCCCCCCCCCCCCCCGACGTCCCCAGCGCCTCAGGTCCCTGCCCGCGGTGGAGTACCCGTCACCGTGCGGAACGCTCCAGGTGACGGGGCTCGCCCGGCCACCGGATCGACAGGATGTCAACCTGTGTCCCCTTGGCTCCAGGCGCGTCGAGGACCGCCCGGCCGAGGCGTCTAGAGGTGGAAGCCGCCCGAGATCGTGATGTTCTGGGCGGTGACCCAGCGGCTCTCGTCGGAGACGAGTGTGGCGATCATGGCGCCGATGTCGTCGGGTTCGCCGGTCCGGCCGAACGCGGTTTTCGCGGCGAGGGCCGCGACGACCTCGGGGAACCGGGTGAAGGCGTCGCCGCCGAGCCGGGTGCGGGTCGGACCGGGTGAGACGGCGTTGACGCGGATGCCTCTCGTGGCGAATTCCTTGGCCATGTACCGGGTCAGCACGTCAAGCCCGCCCTTCATCGACGCGTAGGCCGAGTAGCCGGGCTCCAATCCCGCCGTACCCGTCGAGCTGCTGCTCGTGTTGACGATGGCCCCGCCGTCCGCCAGCAGGGGCAGCAGCCGCTGCGTGAGGAAGTACGGCCCCTTGAGCAGGACCCGCATGAGCCTGTCGAACGTCTCCTCGGTCGTGTCCTCGATCAACGACGTCTCGGCGTGACCGGCGTTGTTCACCAGGTGGTCGAAGGTGTCGCGCTGCCAGGTGTCGCGCAGCACGCCGGCCACCGTATCGCGGAAGGCCGCGAAGGTTCCGGCATCGCCGAGGTCCAGCGGCAGCGCGACGGCCTTGCCGCCCTCCTTCTCGATGACGGCGGCCGTTTCCAGCCCCGCTCGCGCGTTGGCGCCGTAGGTCAAGATCACTCCGGTTCCGCGCCTGGCGATCTCGATGGCGGCGCTCTGTCCGATGCCGGAGCTGGCGCCCGTGATGACGGCGACCTTCATGGTGTGTTCCTCCTGCGTACGTGTCCGTGCCCGAACAAGGCGGCGCCATGCGGCGGGGGGCAGGTCCCGGACGAGCCGATCGGTGCCCCGGCCGTGGCGGCGGTGGAATGCGGTGATCTCATTCAACCGGCTTGACCTGCGGGAACGTTAGAACGATCCTCGCCCGTACGTGCACGATCCTCTCGCGTACGGGAACCAGGCCCCGGAATCGTGCTGCAATGGCCACATGCGGCTCGAAGAACTCCGCGACCAGCTGGCCCGGCACGCCCGGCCCGACTGGACCACCGCCATCGACGATGTCCTCGTCTCGAAGATCGACCGTTCGGAACCGCCGGCGCTCACGATGTCCGGCACGGTGCTGGCGGTCATCGCCCAGGGCGCCAAGCGCCTCGCGCTGGGCGACCGGATCTTCGAGTACGGCGCCGGACAGTACCTGGTCGCGTCGGTCGACCTGCCGATCACCGGCCAGTTCCTTCAGGCGAACCCCGAGCAGCCGGCGTTGGGCTTCGGGCTCACCCTGGAACCGTCCGCCGTCGCCGAGTTGCTGCTGGCGGCAGGGCCCGGCGACCTTCCTCCCATCGGTGGCGGCGCGTCGCCGGGGATCGCCGTCAGCGACGCTCCGGCCGAGTTGCTCGACGCGGTGGTCCGGCTGCTGCGCCTGCTCGACGAGCCTCGCGACCGGGCCGTGCTGGCCCCGCTGATCAAGCGCGAGATCCTGTGGCGCGTGATCACCGGTGAGCAGGGTGCCACGGTTCGCCAGCTCGGACTCGCCGACAGCGGTCTCAGCCACGTTTCCCGCGCCGTGCGCTGGATCCGCGAGCACTACGCGCAGCGCTTCCGGGTCGAGGACGTGGCGAGGCTGTCCGGCATGAGCGTGTCGGCCTTCTACCGCAACTTCCATGCGGTGACCGCGATGAGCCCCATCCAGTTCCAGAAGCAGATCCGGCTGCAGGAGGCCCGGCTGCTGCTCGCCGTCCACCCGAACGACGTCACGGGAGTCTGCCACCGGGTCGGCTATGACAACCCGTCACAGTTCAGCCGGGAATACCGCCGCCAGTTCGGCATGCCCCCCAGCCAGGACGCCGCCCGCCTGCATCACGCCGCGCGTACCCCTGCGAGTGTCCTCCCCTGAGCCGTCCCGGACGGTTGCTCCTCGCGTCAACGGCGTCTGTTCCCTCGGGAGGGGCGGATCACACGGCACCCGCCAGCAGCACCCCCGCCACCACGACCAGGGCGACGGCGAGGCTGCCGAGCAGGAGCCAGGCGATCGGATGGCCGAGGTTGAGGGTCCACGACGAGGAGCCGAGACGGTCGTGCACGAGCAGGGCGGGGTCGCGGCGGTTGACGTAGACCGAGCCGGCCAGGTGCCAGTGCTGATCGTCGTCGCGCTGCCCGAGCCCGGAGTCCTCCAGTTCCTCACCCGGCAGAAGGGGCAGCCGGTGCCCGGCCTGGCCCACCTTGACCTCCCACATCAGCCAGCCGCCCGCCAGCACGGCGAGCGGGGCATAGATGGTCACCTGCCAGACGATCGAGGGGGTGACGATCTCCCACAGGTGCAGGGCCGCGAACAGCAGGCTCAGGTTGAGGCAGGCCGCGCTCAGCAGCGACATCACCGCCATCCCGCGCAGGTAGGTGCGGTAGCGGCGGGCCGAGCCCCTGGGCCTGGCGGCGTCGAGGTCGGGGCGGGCGCGCAGCACGACCAGGACCATGGCGACGGCGATCACGGTGAGGACGAGCTGGAAGATCACCGGCTGGAACGCGCTCAGCACGGTCGTGGGCTCGCGCCGCGCGGCTTCGGTGGCGTACCCGAGAAGCGACGGCAGCGTGGCCGGCAGCGTGCCGTGACACGCCCAGCCGATGCCCGCGGTGAGGAGGACGACGGCCAGGGCGGGAAGGGCCCACGGCCACGGCACACGGACCGGGTCGGTACGGAAGGTGGTGTCCACGGCGACGCCCTGGCGCCGCTCGGCGGTCCACCCCCCGGTGAGCTTGGCGGTGCGGATCATGCGATGGGCGCGGTGGAACAGCAGCACGTCCAGGACCGCCAGCACCGACGTGGTGACGCCGATCGCGGCGGCGGACCGCGTGATCAGCAGCACCGGGATCGAGACCACCGCGACGAGCGCGCCCGCCGCCACGGTCAGGCGTGCGTAGGAGCGACGCGCGGTGATGACGGCCGGGTCGTCCACCCGTTGGACGCCGACGCGCACTCCGAACGGAAGGGTGGGCCTGGCCAGCGCGGGAAGCGCCAGCACCAGGGCCGTGACCAGCGCGGTGGCGATCAGGCCGGTGCACAGGATCATGATCACGTGTGCTCCTCGAAACCCGTCAGCAGCGCCTCGGTCCGGCGCAGCACCTCCTGCCGGTCCATGCCCTGGACGGTGGCCTCCGCCAGCAGCACGCGCACGCGTTCCTCCCAGTCGTCGATGAAAGCCGCCTCTGGTGGCCCGGTCGTGGCGTCACGCCGTACGACCGCGCCGCTCTTGCGGTTGATCCGGATGACGCCCTGCTGTCGCAGCAGGTCGTACGCCTTGTTCACGGTGTGGAAGTTGATGCCGAAATCGGCGGCCAGTTGCCGCGTGGAAGGCAACGGATCGCCTTCGTGCGCCTGCCGTCTGGCGATCCCCTCCACGATCCTGTCCCGGATCTGCTGGTAGATCGGGATCTCGCTGTCAAGGTCAAGGGTCAGCCGCACGTCGCTACTCTATCTGCTATACAACAAGTAACACAAACTTCTTCAGGGGGACACCTCATGCCGCGAGCAGAGATCCACCAGACACCACCGGCCCTCCCCGTCACGTCGTGGACCGGGTTATCCACGAGGGAGACCGGCCCGCCCGAGCACGCCGCTCGCGCCACACGGCCCGGAGGGACGGCGGACCGATGACGCAGCCCGGCAACCAGCAGGCCGCGCCGCCCACCACCGCCCCGCGGCTTCTCCATGTCGACAACCTACGCACCGCCCTGATGGCACTCGTGGTGATCCACCATTCCGTGATCGCTTACAGCAACGTCCAGGGCTGGTACTACACGGAGCCGGCCGACTCCTCAGGAGGGCTGCTGGACCTGCTGCTCGTGGTCAACCAGGCGTTCTTCATGGGGGCCTTCTTCCTCGTCTCAGGACTGTTCGTGCCGCGCTCCTACGACCGCAAGGGGGCCGGGCAGTTCCTGAGAGAGCGGCTGCTGCGCCTGGGAGTCCCGCTGCTGCTGTGGCTGCTGCTGATCCGTCCCCTCGTGACCATCGGCAGGTACACCGCCGCCGCGGAGGCCGCCGCCCGGCAGGGAACCGACCTGCCCTACTGGAAGTTCTACCTGCTCCACTACACACCGGGTCCGTTGTGGTTCGTCGAGGTGCTGCTCGTGTTCAGCGCGCTCTACGTCCTGTGGCGGCGCCTGGCCGGCCAGGGCCGGCGCGCACCCGAGACGGCCACGGCCACCGGCCGGGCGCCCGGCGCCGCCGCGATCGCCGGGTTCGCCATCGGGCTGTCCCTGGTGACGTACGTGTGGCGCATGGTGGCGCCGATGGGCGTCACCGTGCTGGGGCTGCCGTCGTTCGGCTACCTGCCGCAGTACGCGGCGCTGTTCGTCGTCGGGCTGATCGCCGCCCGGCGCGGCTGGCTGGAGAGCCTGCCCGGAGCGGCCGGCCGGGCCGGGTTCGCCACCGCGGCCGGCGCCGCGGTCGCGCTCGTCCTCGTCGTGGGCGCCTTCGGAGAGACGAGCCTGGGCCACGGAACCCTGCCGTCCCTGCTGATGGCCGTCTCGGAGTCGGCTTTCGCCGTCGGCATCATCCTCGGCCTCGTGGTGCTGTTCAGGGAACGCCTCGGCCGCCAGGGCCGGCTGCGCCGGTTCCTGTCGGCGCACGCCTTCACCGTCTACGTCACCCACCCGGCCGTGATCGTCGCCCTCAACCACGCCCTGAGCGGCGTGGAGGCGCCCTCGATCGCGAAGGCCGCGCTGCTCACCGCCATCGCGCTGCCGCTGTGCTGGGCGGCGGCGTACGTGGTCCGCGCCCTGCCGGGCGCCCGGAAGGTCCTGTAGATCCGTAGCGAGGGAGCGACGACCAGGACGGCCGGCGACAGGCCACCGCCCCCACCCCATCCGTCACCCCGCCACGTCGCCGGCCCGCAGCGGCGCCGGACCCGTCACGGCCGGTTCCGGTTCCGGTTCGCCTCCGGTCACCGGCTCCGGCCCGCTGCGGAACCGGTAGCCGACGGACCGGAGGTGTCGATATTCCAGGGCGGCCAGCATCAGGGACGTGACCGTCCCGCAGAGGTTCAGCGTCAGCCAGAGCCCGTGAGGCACGCCTTTGGTGTCGCCTTCGAAGAGCTCCAGGCCGTTGATCAGCAACATGAGAGCCGTTGTGCCGACCGGCGCGAGCAGCGGGTGGATCTCGCCGGTCCACAAGCCGGTACGCGCGGCCCAGTAGACCGTGCAGCACCAGAAACACACGAACCAGAGAATCAGCAGGGGCACGACGAGGATGAAGAACAGTGCCGCCCTCGGGTCGGGGTTGGTGATGTCGACGTGGCCGTCGCCGAGACTCAGCAGCAGGAACGGCAGAAAGAAGATGGCCAGTGCGAGCGCCCCGCGTCCGAGGAGACGCCTCGCGCCACGCATGAGTTGCAGGCGGCGGCCGGGGCGGGTCACGACGAGCATCACGAGAAACGCCAGCGGCGGCAGCAGCAGGGCGTACGCCCCGGTCTGGAGCGCCTTCAGGAACATGTTTCCCGAAACGAAAAGAACGTCCTGGTATCCGTAGGTCGCAATCATGACCGCGACCATGCCGGCCACCGACCGCCAGAATGCGAGCCGATCCAGCATCCGGTCATTTCTGAGCGGGCCGACCTTCGGTTTGAACACGAGTTTGGCGGTGAGCCATGGCAGAAGCACAGAAGCGACGGTCCGCCAGCGAGACAGCTCCACCCATTCCCCCAGATCCGGTTCCGCGATTTCGTCCGCACGAGATGAACGTTCGAACGCGACAGTTCCGGCTACAAGATTATCGAAAGGGCTTGCACGCCACTTGCAGATTTCTGACCCGGGCGACCTCGAAAGACATGCTGGAGCGACCGGTCAGGACGGCGCAAATGAATGTACGACCTGCGGCTGTCGCGCCTGCATTCATCGTATTTCCCGAACAATGAAGGAGAGGAGACAGCAGCCCCGTCATGGTCTCGTCTTCGCCTCCATCGACGCCCCGACGTACGCAGAGCGTTCCGGAAGGTCGGAAGGGCGCGCCGGGCAGTGGCCGGCGCCCGTCACGCGCGACCGGCCCTGGTTCCGGCCCTCCGCAGTGACGGAACTCACGGTCACAAAGGCCCTTCCCGACGTCACACCGGCCGGCCCGATCGCGTCTTGTGTGCAGGCAAGCTTAGGGGGCCCAAGATGCGTTCGTTGCCGGCCATACGCCGCTCGTTCCAGTTCTCCCACTGGTCGTTCATGTTCGCGGAGATCGCCGTCTGGTCATTCGTCGTTCTGCTGGTGACCGGGGCGATGCTCATGCTGTTCTACGACCCCGGCATGTCCCAGGTGACCTATGACGGTTCCTACGGCCCGCTGCGCGGGCTCCTCGTCAGCAGGGCGTTCGACTCGACCATGCATCTGAGCCTGGAGGTGCGCGGCGGGCTGCTCATCCGCCAGATGCACCACTGGTCGGCGCTCGTCTTCGTGGCGGCCGTCGTGTTGCAGTTGCTGCGCATGTTCCTCACCGGCGCGTTCCGCCGCCCGCGCAGCCGGCAGTGGCTGATCTGGGTGGCGCTGCTGGCGTTGGGCATGTTCGCAGGCGAGACCGGCAACGCCCTGCCCGACGACATGCTGTCGAGCGGGAGCCTGTGGTTGATCATGTCGGTCATGCAGTCCATCCCGGTGGTGGGGACCTGGGTGACGTCGCTGCTGTTCGGCTCCGACTTTCCCGGCGACAGGGTCATTCCGGTCATGTACGTCGTGCACCTGCTGCTCGCGGCCGTCATGGCCGGGCTGCTGGTCGTCCGTGAACTGCTGGTGCGGCGGCACGGCCACTCGCGGTTCGTCACCTCGCTGCCGGTGCGGCGAAGCGCCCGCCCGCTGATGGCGGTCGCGACGTTCGGCATGCTGATCATCCTCGGGTTCGGGTTCCAGATCGCCCCGATCTGGCTGTACGGTCCGGCCAGGCCGACGCAGATCTCGGCGGGCTCGGTGCCCGATTGGTACATGGGGTTCCTCGACGGCGCCCTGCGGATCATGCCCGCGTGGGAGCTCACCCTCGGGGAGTACACGCTCAGCCTCGCGGTCCTCGTCCCCACGGTGGTGGTCCCCGGGGTCTTCTTCACCGCGCTGGCCACGTATCCGCTTGCCGAGCGTTTCCTCCTCGCGCGACGCGGCCGCCGCGACGCGCTGGGTCGGCCTGAGAGCGCGCGCCGCACGGTCCGTGAGACACCCGCGCGAAACCTGCTCGACCGGTCGCGCGACACGCCCGTGAAGACGGCCATCGCCGCCGCCGGGATCACGTTCTACGGCCTGCTGTGGGCAGCCGCGGCCAACGACCAGCTCGCCCACCAGTTCCAGCTCACTCTCAACGCCGTGACGATCTTCTTCCGATACGCCGTGGTCATCGGGCCGGTCGTCGCCTTCGTCGTCACCCGGTGGATCTGCCTCGCACTCCAGCAGTCGGACCGCGACGTGGCCGAGCACGGCATGGAGACAGGGATCATCGTCCGATCCCCCGACGGCGGATTTCACGAGCGGATGGCGCCGGTGCGGCAAGAGCGCGATCGTCACCGGGAGTTGAGCCGGTCAGCATAGGTAGAGGTCGATTTCCTGCGCTGCCGGGTGTGATCGGGCTGGCCGGTGAGGTGGGGCAGGTTCGGGCCTCGCGCCCCTTGCCGCCCGCCTTCATGAAGGCTTCACACAGGCAACCGCACGAGCCACACGTGACCGCGCTTGAGTGCAGCACAAGCACACAGGAGTGGAACGTCAGGTCCGGCGGCTGCGAGGAGAAGACATGCGACATCAGGTACGGCTGTCGACGATGGCGGCCTCGGTGGCTGTGGTGACGTTGGCCGTCGCGGGGTGCGGAGCGGCCGGGACGCCCGCCGGAGAAGGCAGGGCGGAGTCCTCGACCGGCTCCTCCAGGTCGGCCGCCCCCGTCGAAGCGGTCGAGATCGACGAGGAGAAGTGGTTCCGCGAGATCCGCCTGGAGGACTGGGCTGCGAATGGCGGCGACCCCGCCGTGATGCAGGCGGTCCTGCGGCGCATCCAGGAGTCGACGGACGAGCGGGAGAACGCGCAGTGGTTCGACACCGTGATCGAGCCCGGTCCCGGCAACTGGATCACGGAGTGGACCACGGTGGGGAGGGAGGCGCTGGGCAAGGCCGACGCCGCCCGAGCCGGCGGCGATTCCCGTGCCGCGCGGGACTGGTATCGCGCGGCATCGATCTACTTCACGGTGGCCGCCTACCCCCAGCACCGGGAGTCGGCGCACGAGGAGGACGCGTACAGGAGGGCGAAGGACGCCTATGAGAAGGCCGCCCGTCTCGGGAACTCGGGCTTCGAGCGACTGCGGGTGCCCTTGGAAGGCGGAACGTTCGAGGCGTTCCTCCACCTCCCCAAGGGCGACGGCCCGTTTCCCGTCGTGCTCTCCACGGGCGGCATCGACGTCGCCAAGACCCAGAACCGGCCGTTGTTCGACAGGCACCTCGCTCCCGCCGGGATCGCCATGGTCTCGTTCGACAACGCGGGATTCGGCGACAGCAAGGACTGGCCCGCCGACCACCCCGCCATGGACCGCCTGCACAGCGCCGTTGTGGACAGGCTGCGCGAGCACGACCTCATCGACGCCGAGCGCATAGGAGCCGTGGGTGTGTCCTACGGAGGAAACACGGTGGGACGTCTCGCCTTCACCGACGAGCAGGTCAAGGCCGTGGTGTCCGTCTGCGGCCCGGTGCATCAGGCGCTCGACGCCGGCCTCGAGTTCATCGACAACCTCCCGCCGCAGCCGCGGGCGGCGCTGGCCGCCCGCCTCGACGTCCCGGTCGGGGACACCGAACGGCTGGCGCAGCTCGTCAAAAGGACGTCGCTGGTCAACCAGGGCTACGTGGGCAAACAGCGAACTGACACCCCGATCCTGGTGGTGGCCACGGCGGATGACCCCTTCGCGCCGGTCGGCGACATCAAGCGGCTCGCCGCCTCATCCGCCGACGGCGAGGTCAAGATCACCGGCGGCCATGGACACTGCCCGCCGGTCAAGGAGCGCGACCAGGTGACCTGGGACTGGTTGAAACGGCACCTGTGACACGAGACCCGTGACACCGGCAGCTCGGTGAGGCCGGTCCCCGCGGGCGCGGATCTCGCGGGAGGCCGGGATGCCCAGGTCAGGATGCGTCAGCTTGCCGCAGGACCGTGCGGCTCCACCGGCTCCACGGCCGGTGCGATACGCGGCGGGCATCGCGGGCCCCGCCGCCGAGCTCGCGCCCTGAATCCCTGGAACGCCCGCAAGCAGATCCGCCCCGTACGTGCGGCGCTGGGCACACTCGCCGCTTCGTGGTCACTCACCCATGCGCAAGGGTGCCACCCTTACGAGTGACACCCTGCTCGACCAGCGTCGATCTGGTCGGGACGACAGGATTTGAACCTGCGACCCCTTGCCCCCAGGCACATCACGAAGGGGCGGGATCACGATCGATACCCGCCCCCACCTGGTGATACCGTCCCGTGCGATCCCCTCGGATCCAGGGCCGTCCGGGCCGGTTGTCACTCTGTCAGTCACCCAGAATCTGGCCCGTGGGCTGGTGCTGCTGCCACACGTCTCGGCCGTTGCTCCACAGCTCAGAGGCATGGTAGGCGAAGCGGTCGAACAGGCCGTCATCCTGATACCGCCGCAGGTGCAGCATAGGCGAGTCGTGCCCGACCAGCTTGGCCAGATGAGGCGTGACGAGCATTTCCGAGTCGAACCGGAACACGCTCATGGCGATGTGCTCATCACCGAACCGGGCTTCGACGCCGGGAACGTCTCGTAGCTGCTCGGCTTCCGACAACGTGATCCGGATGCGCGTGGAGACGGTCAGCGGAACGTTCTCCACCTCCTCACGTCGCCGAGTGACATCGTTCTCCGGATCGCCGACGAGGAACCGGATCTTGCAGCCCTGCTGGGCCTTCCGTTTGAGCACCTTCGCGAGGTTAGGGTGTTCCAGCCACAGGAAGTAGTTCGTGTAACCGGCGAACACGATTTCGTTGCGCGCCGAATTGATGAGATTGCGCCAGATTGATTTCGGACATGCAGAGCGATAGGGATAAACGGTCAAGACTTCCTTGTCCGGCCCGGTTTTCACCGTATTGCGAATTGCATCTGGCCATAGCACGGCGATCTCAACTCCTAGTGCCTCTGCGGCGGCCCATTGGTGTCGCATGTGCGGAACGCGCGTTTCGTCCTGCAGCCACCGTTCCACCGTCTTGACGTCCACGCCGCATCGGTCGGCCAAGTTCTGGTTTGTGACCTGGGCGTTCAGCATGGCTCTGCGTAGGGGGACGTTGGCCACGGTACACCTCGCGCTGGAGGACGTCAGGGACGTCTGGAGCGTAATGCCATAACGTCCTGGACGTCTTGGTAACGCGGTGGGTTTGTCACGCGCAGGTAAGCAGGCTGATCCCATGTCAACCCCGGTGATTCTCGAAGACCTCCAAGCGGCATTTCCCGGTTGGTGCATTTGGCGTAGCTCTGCCGGTCGCATCTGGGCCACCCGGAACGATCGTCGTCTATCCCAGCGCGAGATAGATCACGGCCTGTCCCAGACGACCGACGCGGACGACATCGCCCAGCTCACCGAGCAGTTGAAGGAGCAGGAAGCAGCGGAGCAGGCACTGTGAGCACCCCGTCCACCAGAGTCGGCTGTCGCGCCGAGATCATGGGGATGCTCCACAGCCCGACATCAACACGAGCGTGGGCTTCCTTCCTCCTCGGACGCCACGGGACCGTTGAAGCGGAGCTGCGTAACGGCACTCTGGCCGTGCTCGCGCTGGACGGAGATGCGCACGAGATGCCCGGAGAGGTGAAGCGCTGGGCAATTCACTGGGATGACCTGCTGATCCACAATGACGAGGTACGACCCATCACGCGATTCGACGGCTACCGCCTCGGCCTGTCCGATCAGCGAGAAGTGGCTGTACAGCATGCGGTACAGGCAAACCAGAAGGTGAGCCTGTGCGGGGAGACGGTGCGCCCGTTGCCGACCCTGGGGTGCTGCCTGCCTTTTCTGCCCACAGCCGCGTGGGCCTGCCCGGCCTGCGTCCGCCTGGTCGAACCTGGAGCAGCGGAAGGCATCGCCCCTGCCATGCCTCTTCTCCCGCCACGCTGACCATCTTGCGGCCTATCCCCCGCCTGCCACCTCGTACGCCGTCGACTCACCGCGTAGCGGCAGCGGGCCGGGGACCGTTACATGAGCGAGTTGTAGGGCCGCGCCTATCCATCGCCGCAGTTCCTTTCCGGAGTACGGGGCGGATCTGCTTTCGGTAGACAGCTTCGGTGACCGCCGTCCCGCGGTGGTCGATGGCGCCGGAGGCTTCGGCACGCTTGATGGCGTACTTGGCGATATATGATCTCTTCGCGCGTTAGTCACTCACCCATGCGAAAGGGTGCCATCCTGATGGATGACACCCTCTTCGACCAGCGTCGATCTGGTCGGGACGACAGGATTTGAACCTGCGACCCCTTGACCCCCAGTCAAGTGCGCTACCAAGCTGCGCTACGTCCCGGTTGTGTCGGCCGCCCCCTGCGGGGCGGGACGTCATAACCTTAGCGCACATCGAAGGTGCACGCGTACACGGAAAGCGGGAGCGGAGGGGGCCGGGTGGGGCGTAAGCCGACCATTGATCGGGATGAGCTGGCCAGGCTGGTCGCCGAGGGGAGGAGCGTGCAGGAGCTGGCCGCTCACTTCGGTGTCAGCACGTCCGGGGTGTTGCAGGCCAAGCGGGCCGCCGGGCTGGCCAAGCCGATGCTCGACCATCGCGCCGCCGTCCCGTGGAAGCTGGCCCGCGCGCACGTCCAGTCAGGGCCCGCCACCAATCTGCGCAATCTGTCGGCGGCGGCGCAGGGGAAGCCGCCGGCGTCCGACCGGCTGAACACGGCGCTGCGCTGGGCGCAGCGGCTGGTGGACGAGGGGCTGGACGTGCGGTACGACCCCGATGCGGGATTCAGCGAGGTCCCCGCGTCACCAGCGGGCTCACATGTCGCGTCGGTGCTGGCCGCGGCGCGGAAGGCGCTCGAAGCAAGCTGAGGGCAAAAGTTTCGGCACGGCTCTCCCGGGAAGTCGGCCGGTCTCGACAAAGAGACCGGAGGCGAACATCATGACCACCTACATCTGGGTGGCCGTCGTCGTCATCGCGGTGGTGGCGCTCGCCGCAGTTGCCTACGTCGTGCAGCAGCAGAAGCGCCGTAACCACCTCCGTGAGCGTTTCGGCCCCGAGTACGAGCGCATAGTCGCAGACCACGACAACCGCCGCGACGCCGAGCAGGAGCTGCTCGACCGCGAGCAGCGGCATTCCGAGCTCGACATCCGTCCCCTGCCGGAGGAGTCGCGGGAGACGTACGCCAACCGGTGGACCGAGGTGCAGGAGCGCTTCGTGGACGCGCCGGGTTTCGCGGTGACCGAGGCGGACCAGCTGGTCACCGCGGTCATGGCGGAGCGGGGTTACCCGACGGATGACTTCGAGCAGCGGTTGTCCGACCTGTCCGTGGGGCACGCGGAGACCCTCGACCACTACCGGACGGCTCACGGGATCAGCGGGCGGGCGGCCAAGAAGCAGGCGTCCACGGAGGAGCTCCGGCAGGCCATGGTCCACTACCGGGCCCTGTTCGAGGAGCTGCTGCACGAGACCACGCGAGGACGGTGAGAGTGATGAAGAACAGCCACGACGAGCTGAAGGTGCCGTCGCAGCGCGCTGACGAGGTACGCGGCGACGACCGTGACGACGGCCGGGCGGCCGCGGACCGCAGGCCCGGGGAGGAGGCCGGAGGGCCGATCGCCGGCCGTCCCGAGAGCACGGGGCGCGCCGACGGCCGCCATGAAGGGCTGGAGCGCTCCGCCGACGAGTACGACCCCGCCGTTCCCGGCGCGGACCCATCGGCCGAGCCGGATGAGGACGCCGCCTACCGGGACCCGTACGCGAGGACCGGCGGCGACCTGCGGGCCGAGCCGGAGCCCGGCCCGGTCGACGTCCAGGCCGCACCCGAGGAGGTCCCGGCGCACGCGGCTCCCCATGACGTCGTCCTGTTCGACCAGGACCCCACTCAGGTGCAGGCGCGCTGGCGCGACCTGCAGGCGTCGTTCGTGGACGACCCCGGCGAGGCCCTACGGCGCGCCGACGGTCTGCTCGGCGAGGTGGTGGAGTCGTTCACCAGCAGCCTCACGAGCCGCACGGGCGCCCTGCGGGACGGCTGGAAGGGCACCGGTGCGCAGGACACCGAGCAGCTGCGGCTGGCGCTGCGCGACTACCGGAACGTCCTGGAGCACCTGCTCGCCCTGTCGGGATCCCCCGGCCAGGCGCCGGTGGGCTCCGGTCAGGCGCCAGTCCATGCGCCCGGCCAGGCGCCCGGCCAGAGCCACAGCCACGGGATGAGGTGACCTGGCATGCTCGCGATAGTCGCGGCGATCGTCTTCGGGCTGGGCTTACTGCTCGACCTGCTGGGCGTGAACATCCCCGGAGGGGTCTCCGGTATGACGTTCGTCCTGCTGGGACTGACCCTGCTGGCTCTGCACCAGGCAGGCATCGGCACAGCGAGCGTGCGCGGCTACGGCGGCTGGCGTGGCCGCGCCAGGCGCTGACGACGCGCGGTCCGCGCGCCGCCCGGGTGATGTGGCGGCGCGCGGTGTCGCGCCGCGCGGGGTGCGCCGCGCCGGAGCCCCTTCTCCTGATCACGCATTGCCCGGAGTTCCGTCTCCTGGTCACGTGTTCCGGGGAGCCCCTCCCCCGGGTCACGCCTTGCCGGGGAAGCGCATGACGACGGTGCTGCCGGCCTCTCCGGTGTGCACGGTCAGCTCCGAGGCGAGCAGGCGGGCCACCCAGAGCCCCATGCCGCCCACGCCCCCCGGCAGGGGCCCCGGTTTCCACGGGCCCTTGTCGTGAACCTCGACGACCAGGTCACCGCCGGCCGCCCAGGTGCGCAGGACAGCCTGGTCGCCGCCGTGGGTGACGGCGTTGGTGGCGATCTCGTTGATCGCGATGACGAAGTCGGCGACGGCGTCCTCCGCCATGCCCGCCTCGCGGGCCTCCTCTTCGGCGAACTGCCGGACCTGCGGCAGGTCCGGCAGCCGGAAGCGTAGTCGTTTCACGGGCGCGCCAGGGGGCGGGCCCGTGTGGCCCGGCTGGGGCTCCACGTCCTCGTTCACCCGGCGACCGCCCCTGTTCAGCCGACGAGTTCGGCGCGTAGTTGATCGAGCACCTTGCGCAGGATGCGTGACACGTGCATCTGCGAGATCCCGAACTCGGCGGCGATCTCGGCCTGCGTCATGTTGCCGAAGAAGCGCAGCAGCAGGATGTGCTTCTCCCGGGAGGGCAGGGCGTCGATGAGCGGCTTGACGGCCTCCCTGTCGACCATGGTGCTCAGCGTGTCGTCGTCCTCGGGGATGACGTCGCCGAGCGAGGCCGCGTCGTCGTCGGAGCCGAGCGGGGCGTCGAGCGACAGGGTGCTGTAGGCGGCGGAGGCGTCGAGGGTGAGCAGGACGTCCTCTTCGGTGATGTTCATCTTCGCCGCCAGTTCGGCGACGGTGGGCGACCTGCCGAGGTCCTGGCTGAGATCGGCGACGAGCCTGTTGAGCTCGGAGCGGCGTTCCTGGTAGAGGCGCGGCACCCGGATGGCCCAGGTGCGGTCGCGGAAGTGCCGTTTGACCTCACCGGTCATGGTCACGACCGCGTAGCCCCTGAACGCGTGCCCGAGGCTGGGGTCGAAGCCGTTGACGGCTTTCATCAGGCCAACATATGCGGCTTGGAGAAGGTCCTCCAGTGGTTCGCCCCGGTAGCGGTATCGTCTGGCGATCTCCATGGCGAGCGGACGGTGCATTTCGACGATGCGTTCGCGCAGCCGCTCGCGGTGGCTGCTGGAGGTGCTTTCCCTGACCATCTCGGCCAGGAGCTCTTCCGCGCTCATCTCCTCGAGGATGTACTCCTGCACAGCCATGGCTGCTCCTCGTACGGCTCGCAGGCGGTCTCCCCCCAAGCAAAGAAGCCCAGGCAGAGGCACGCCTCGCTCAACTATCGAGACGGAAGCCCTCTGCTGGACCTCGCGAGAAGTGTCCCCCGTGCCGCCGGAAGTATTCCTCCCTGGCGTGGTGACAGTAGGGTTGCTCCGTGACAATGCCGGAAAACGGCGACGGGCCCGCGGCGGCTCTGAGCCTGACGTCATCGACCGTCGACTCGGTCACCGTGGTGCGGGTCGACGGCGTGCTCGACGCCACGACGCGCGAGCAGTTCGCCGACTACCTGTCGCTGGCGGGCACCGGCCTGATCCTCGATCTGGCCGGAGTGACGTTCATGGACTCGCGCGCGCTCGGCCTGATCGTGCACCACTGGCAGACGAGTCTCACCTCGGGCGCGAAGTTCGCGCTGATCGGGGTCGAATACTCCAAGTCGAAGGTGATGTGGATCACAGGGCTGGCCCAGCGCCTGCCGATCTACGACACGCTCGACGACGCCCTGGCCGCCATCGGGTGAGGCTCAGCCCTTCGACTTGCGCTGGTGCTCCTCGACCAGGAGCCTGGCCAGGTCGGCCACCTTGACCTGGTGGTGCTGCGAGATCCTGCGCAGTTCCTCGAAGGCGGCCTCGGCCGTGCATCCGCTGGTCTGCATGATGATGCCCTTGGCCTGGTCGATCACCGACCGGCCGGCGAGGGCCTCCTGCAGCTGGGCGGCGTCCGTACGCACCTCGTCGAATTCCGACAGGTTCGCCATGGCCACCCCGACCTGCTCGGTGAGCATGTCGGAGAGCGAGTGGGCGCCCTGCGGCGAGAACGCGCCGGGGCGCACCGAGTAGAGGCCGACGACCAGCACGGCGGGCGCCACGTCGATGGGGACGGCGAGCACCGAGCGCACGCCCCAGCGGGTGGCCAGCGCGTCGTAGCGCGGCCAGCGGGTCTCGGTGAGCACGTCGGAGACGGTGGCCCGTCCGCCGCTCTGCCTGGCCTCGGTAGACGGCCCCTCCCCCAGCTCGTGCTCGCCTTCGACGAGCATGATGAGCTCGCTGTGCGAGCCGGAGACCAGGACCCGGTGATCGCGCCAGTGCTCGGCGGAGGCTCCGGAGCAGCCGGGGACTCCCGCGGTCAGCGCGGTCGTCAGGCCGCGCAGCACGCTCTCTGTCGAGGTGTCCTCCCCGAGGCGGCCCAATGCCGCCAGGTCACGGGCGAGTCCGGGGGTGAGCATCGCGGTGGATTCCATAGCAACAAGCCTCTACCCCTTATGGCTAGCATTATCCCGCGTGGCGTAGCGTCAGACCATGACCACGCCGGACTTCGAACACGCGCTGGACGCGCTGGCCGGGCGCGTCTCATCGCTGCGTGCGGCGAGGGCCGCCTATCCTTCGGACCTCGCGCCCACGCTGGACGCGGCGCTCGCGGAGCTCGACACCGCCGCCGAGCTGCTGGCCGAGGCCAGGGAGCAGTTGCGCAAGTCCCCGAAGCGGGGAGGGGCGAAGAAGGACGGCGGCGCGCAGCGCGAGCTGAAGTTGCTGCGCCAGGTGTTCAGGGCCTTCCCCGTGCCCGTCATCGTGCTCGACGGCGGCGGCGTGGTGCGGCGGATCAACCCGGAGACCTCACGGATGCTGGGCAGCCCCGACGGCTACCTCGTGGGCCGGTCGTTCCCGCTGCTGGTGGACGTGTCGCGGCGGGCGGCGTTCCGGTCGCACCTGACGTCGGTGCTGCAGACCGGGCAGCCGTCGGCGTTCGAGACCCGGCTGGCGCACCAGGGGCGCACGCACACCGTGCAGCTGGCGATGATCAGGCTGACCATGCCGGGCGAGCCGCAGCAGATGGTGGCGGCGATCGCGCTGCCGATCGAGGTGCAGGTGCCCGAGCCGGGCGCGCGCAGGCCCGAGCAGTCCGACGGGGCGCTGCTGCTGGCGGCGGCCAGGCGGCAGGACCTGCTGGTCAAGATGGCCACGTTGCTGCTGGACGAGGAGGCGCTGCGGCGTCCGGTCGCGCTCCCGCGGGCGACGCGGCTGCTGGCGGCCGAGTGGGCCGACTGGGTGATCGCCGACGTGGTGCGCGACGGGGTGCCGCGCCGTTCGGCCGTGATGGCGCCGAAGGACCAGCCTCTGGGTGAGCTGGCCCGCCAGGTGGAGTCCGCCGACCCGGCGACCAGCCAGGTGGTGCTGCAGGTTCTCGACCGGGGCTCCGGCGTGGTGCACGAGATGGTGGAGGACGAGACGCTGCTCGGTTTCTGCGCCGACGGGCCGGTGCTGACGGCGATGGGCGCGAGCTCGCTGCTGAGCGTCCCGATCGGCGGCCGGGACGGCGTGCTGACGCTCGTACGCACGCACGACAGGCAGCCGTTCGCGCTGGCCGACCTGGCCGTCATGCAGGAGGTGGGGCTGCAGCTGGGCCTGGCGGTGCGCGCGCAGAGCAGTTTCCAGAGCCGCGCGCGGGCGGCCGACGCGCTGTCGGCGAGCGTCGCGCCGCGCAACCTGCCCGACATCCCCGGCTACGAGGCGGCGGCCGTCTACCACCCGGGGGCGTCGGTGGGCGCGGAGTTCTACGACGTGTTCCCGGTCGCCGGCGGGTGGGGGTTCGCGTTCGGCGGCGCGGCGGGCAAGGGCGAGGAGGCCGCGTCGGTCACCGCCATGGTCCGGGGCGGCCTGCGGGTGCTGAGCGTCTGGGAGTCCGACCCCGACCTGGTGATGCGGAAGGTCAACGAGGCGCTGGTCGCCCAGGGCTCCGGGCTGTTCGTGATGGCCGTGGCGGGGTTCGTGCAGGGCCGTACGATCCGGCTGTCGTCGGCGGGGCACCATCCGGCGGCGCGGGTGCGCAACGACGGCACGGTGCGCTTCGTCGCGGGCGGCGGCGTGCCGCTGGGCATCGCGGCAGAGGCGGAGACGCAGGTCGAGACGTTGACGGTCCCCCCTGGCGAGACGCTGGTGCTCTATTCGGAGGGCCTGGTCTCCTCCAGGAACGCCGAGGGCGAGCCGTACGGCGACGAGCGGCTGGCCGACGTGCTCGGCCGGTGCGCGGGCCAGTCGCCGTCCACCGTGGTCAAGGCGGTGGAGGCGGACCGGCACGCGTTCTCGGAGGGCCAGGTGTGGGATGAAATCGTGGTGTTCGCGCTCCGAGGTGTCTGATCTGTAGGGGTTTGCGTTTCCGCCAAAGCTGGGTATGGTCGGTGCAGAACGACGTGCCTAAGACGCAGGCACACCTTTGAAGCTTTTCCACGCTGGGGTGTGCCATGAATATCGCGATCGTCGCTTCGTCCAACGGAAACCAGCAGCACCGCATCCTGTCGGTGGCACGTGAGCTGGGGCGCGAACACCACGTCACGATCTACGCCCGCCGTGACGACGCCGAGGGCAAGCCCAGGACGCGGGTGGCCCCGGGAGTCACGCTGGAGCACATCGACGTGGGACCGGCCCGTGATCTTTCCGCGGACGACGTCGTTCCCTACCTCAACGACGTCGGGGCCCACCTGATGAAGCGCTGGCGCCAGGACAGGCCCGACATCATCCATGCCCACTCGTGGACCAGCGGCCTGGCCGCCGTGGCGGGCGCCAAGGGGCTTGACGTGCCGGTCACGCAGACGTTCCACACGGTCGACGCCGCCCACCAGAAGCTGGAGCGGGCGCTGGGCCGCCGGGCCAAGGCGGTCATCGCCGGCTCGGGCGACGAGGAGTCGGCGCTGATCCGGCTCGGGGTCCCCCGCCACAACATCGCCATCGTCCCCTACGGCATCGACACCGAACGTTTCCAGCGTCGCGGCGCGGTCGCCACGAAGGGCTCGCGCAAGCGGCTCCTGCACGTCGGCCCCCTCTCGACCGAACGCGGCGCGCACACCATCGTGCGGGCGCTGCAGGGTCTCGGCGACGTGGAGCTGGTCATCGCCGGCGGCCCCGAACCCGAGGAGCTGGAGACCGACCAGGACGCGCAGCGCCTGCGGGACCTGGCCGAGCAGCTCGGCGTGGCCGACCGGGTCACGCTCCTCGGCCAGGTGAAGCGGACCTCCGTACCGAAGCTGATGCGCAGCGCGGACGCCGTGGTGTCGGTGCCGCGGGAGGCCGTCACGGGGATCGTCGCCCTGGAGGCGATGGCCTGCGGCGTGCCGGTGATCGCCTCGGCCGTCGGCGCACACCTGGACTCCATCGTCGACGGCGTCACCGGCCTGCTGGTCCCGCCCGACCAGCCGGCGCGCACCGCGCGCCTGGCCCGCGAGCTGCTGTGGGACCCGACGTTGCGGACCGCGCTCGGCTACGCGGGGGCCGACCGGGCGCGCTCGCGCTACTCCTGGGAGCGGGTCAGCCAGGAGCTGGTACGCGTCTACGAGGCGGCCTGCGCCTGACGCCCCCATCACTCCGGCAGGCGGCGCAAGCCGCCTGCCGGCACCATGTCCGGAGCTCTGTGACCGGTCTGCTGGTCCTTGTGACGAAACTGGCTGATGTGACGGATGGGGTGTTATCAGAGTGAAATCTTTGCTTCGATGGAGCGCATGTCCCAACGCAGTCCGATCTTGGCGGCCGCGGCGCTCGCATGCGTCGCCGCCCTCCCCCAGACCGCGCAGGCACAGACGACGGGCTGGGGCGACCCGGTCCTCGTGGAGAACTTCGACGGCTCGTCGATCAACACCAAGAAGTGGATGATCTACCACTCCCCCGGGGCCGAGCGGAACCCCCGCACCGGCAAGGCCGCGTCCGTCTCGAACGGCGTGCTGCGCCTCAAGGGCGGCATGTACGGCGGCAAGGACCTGTCGGGCGGCGTGGCCACCCGGCTCGCGCAGGAGTACGGCCGGTGGGAGGTCAGGTTCAAGGCCGAGGCGGGCGCCGGGTACACGCCGGTGGCGCTGCTGTGGCCGACACGGCAGGGTGAGGGCGGCGGCTACGCCGAGGTCGACTTCGCCGAGATCGTCGACCCGAAGCGGCAGGGCGGCGGCATCTTCGTGCACGAGGGGCACAGCCGGGCGCGCAAGACGCTGAAGGCCGACTTCACCAAGTGGCACACGGTGGCGGTCGACTGGCTGCCCGGCCGGCTGACGGTCTGGCTGGACGGCGAGAAGTACTGGGACTACCGCGGCGCGCACGTGCCCAGCGGCCGCCGCATGGGCCTGGCGCTGCAGAACGACGTGGTGTGCGAGCCCCGCTGCCGCGACTCCTCCACGCCCCGCACCGTGTCGATGTACGTCGACTGGGTGAAGGTCTACCGGGCGTCCTGACCGCTCAGCCTGGCGGCCTTGAGACCGAGGTGCACGGCCAGGCGGTCGTCGCCGTCCGACAGGTCCTTGTGAGTGAGGCGCTCGGCCTTGCCCAGCCGGTAGTAGAGCGTCTGGCGGTGGATGCCGAGCTCGGCGGCGGTCTTCTGGGCGTGGCCGCCGTGGTCGAGATAGGCCTCCACGGTGTGGGCCAGCTCCCCGTCGAGTGCCGCGGTCTCGGCCGCCAGCTCGCGCAGGTCCGACGGGCCGAGCCGGGCCAGCAGGCGGTGCACGCCGAGGTCCTCCCACCGGGCGACGGGCGCGTGGCGGGGGAAGTGCTCGGCGATGCGCAGGGCATGGCGGGCCTCGCGCCAGCTCAGCCAGGCCTCGCCCGGGTCGTTCCGTGGCCCCCCGATGCCGGCCGCGGTGCCGTACGCGCTCTGGAGGGTCTGCGCGACCTCGCCCGCGAGGTGCGCGGGGGCGAGCAGGGCGACGGGTGAGCCGGCGCGGGCGAGCACGCCGCGCGGCAACGTCCAGAGGGCGGCCACGCGCTCGTCCGACTCGCGTACGGCGACGGCCGCGACCGGCCCTGGAACCTCGATGGCGGCCTCGGCACGCTCCTCGGGATCGGGCGAGAACAGGCCGAGCAGCCCGCGCCCGATGTCCTGCCGGCTCCTGGCCTCCTGGGCGAGCACGGCGGCCGCCCTGGCGACGAGCGGCGCGACGGCGTGCAGGGGCGCGTCGCCCAGCTCGCCCGAGTCGAGCAGCCACAGGTAGCCGTAGGTGACGCCGCGGTGGCGCAGCGGCCAGCAGACCCTCGCCAGGACCTGCAGCTCGGCGTCCGCGGGGATCCTGACCGGGCCGTCG
The DNA here is from genome assembly GCF_055586745.1 of Nonomuraea sp. NPDC049378. Classification (NCBI taxonomy): domain Bacteria; kingdom Bacillati; phylum Actinomycetota; class Actinomycetes; order Streptosporangiales; family Streptosporangiaceae; genus Nonomuraea; species Nonomuraea sp. NPDC049378. The sequence continues at coordinate 65,108 of NZ_JBVJHP010000035.1, read as the reverse complement.
GCCCCGGCGATGCCGTAGCGCTCGAAGTAGTCGCGCACCTCGCCCGTCGCGCGCCTGCGCAGGATCGACTCCTGGCGGACCGTGTCGATGGCGCCGTGCTGCGCGCCGTAGGCCAGCAGCCGGAACGAGCGGTCCTCCAGCGTCGCCGACGCCCCCAGCCTGGCGGCGATCTCGTCGACGATCTCTTGCAGGTCTGCCGATTTGTGCATGTGTATGACAGCCTGCCACATCCGGCGTTACGCGCGTCGATGGCCCCCGCTGAGCTGGGTTTTTAGACTGGACGCATGCTCCGTCAACTGCTGCTCACCGCCTCCAGGAGCGGTGCCGTCCGCCGCGGCGTGTCGGGCTTCCCGCTCACCAGGAGAGTGGTCGGGAGGTTCGTCGCCGGGGAGGGTGTCGAGGAGGCTCGCGACACGGTCGAACGGCTGCGCGACACCGGGCTCGCCGTGACCGTCGACCATCTCGGCGAGGAGACGCGCGACGCGCGGGCCGCGGCCGCCACCACGGACGCCTATCTCACCCTGCTCCGCGCGATCAGGCCGCTGGAACTCGGCGCGAGGGGCGAGGTGTCGGTGAAGTTGTCGGCGCTCGGGCAGCGGCTCGACGAGACCATGGCGCTGGAGCACGCTCGCGAGATCTGCGCCGCCGCCGCGGTCACCGGCTCGGCCGTCACGCTCGACATGGAGGACCACACCACCGTCGACTCCACCCTGGCCGTCCTGCGCAAGCTGCGCGAGGACCATCCTTCGACGGGCGTGGCGATCCAGGCCTACCTGTTCCGCAGCGAGCAGGACTGCCTCGACCTCTCCTCGGAGGGTTCCCGGGTACGCCTGGTCAAGGGCGCCTACCGCGAGCCCGCCTCTGTCGCCCACCAGGGCAGGACCACCGTGGACAAAGCGTACGTACGATGCCTGCGCATCCTCATGGCGGGGAAGGGTTACCCCATGGTGGCGACGCACGACGATCGCATGATCGCGATCACGGAGCTGCTCGCCGACCGGTTCGGGCGGACGATCGGCGACCACGAGTTCCAGATGCTCTACGGAATCAGGACCGACCTGCAGGAGGCCCTGGCGGGGGCCGGCCACACGGTCCGCGTGTACGTGCCCTACGGCGACGACTGGTACGGCTATTTCATGCGCCGTCTCGCGGAGCGCCCGGCCAACGTCGCCTTCTTCCTTCGCGCCCTTGGGGGTAAGTAATGGATGCCATCAGCAACGTCCCCGTCCCCGCCAACGAGCGGGTGTACGGCTACGCGCCCGGCAGCGCCGAGCGGACCACGCTGGAGGACCGCATCAAGGAGCTGGCCGGGTCGCAGATCGACCTGACCATGACCATCGGAGGCGAGCAGCGCCTCGGCGGCGGCGCCCCCATCGACGTGGTGCAGCCGCACAACCACGCCCACGTCCTGGGCCGTACCAACGACGCTACGGCTCAGGACGTGCAGGACGCCGTCGACAGCGCGTTGCGGGCGGCGCCCGCCTGGCAGGCGCTGCCGTTCGACGAGCGGGCCGCGATCTTCCTGAAGGCCGCCGACCTGCTGGCGGGGCCGTGGCGGGCCACGATCAACGGGGCGACCATCCTGGGCCAGTCGAAGTCGGTGCAGCAGGCGGAGATCGACGCCGCCTGCGAGCTGATCGACTTCCTGCGGTTCAACGTGTCCTACGCGCGGCAGCTCTACGCCCAGCAGCCGAACTCCTCGCCCGGCGTGTGGAACCGGATGGAGTACCGCCCGCTCGAAGGCTTCGTGCTGGCGATCACGCCGTTCAACTTCACCGCCATCGCGGGAAACCTGCCGACGTCGGCCGCCCTGATGGGCAATGTCGTCGTCTGGAAGCCGTCGCCCACCCAGCAGCTCGCGGCCCACTACACGATGCGGCTGCTGGAGGCCGCGGGGCTCCCGCCGGGCGTGATCAACCTCGTCACCGGCAACGGCCAGGCGGTCTCCGAGGTGGCGCTCGCCCACCCCGCGCTGGCGGGCATCCACTTCACCGGCTCGACCGGCACGTTCCAGCACCTGTGGCGCACGATCGGGGCCAACATCGCCTCCTACCACGGCTATCCGCGCATCGTCGGCGAGACCGGCGGCAAGGACTTCGTGCTCGCCCACCCGTCGGCCGACCCTGAGGTGGTCTCGACGGCGCTGATCAGGGGCGCCTTCGAATACCAGGGGCAGAAGTGCTCGGCCGCCTCGCGGGCGTACGTGCCGCGCTCGGTCTGGAACCGCATGCGCGACGACTTCGTCTCCGTGGCCGAGTCGCTGAGCGTGGGCGACGTGGCGAGCGACCTGTCGACGTTCATGGGCGCGGTCATCGACGGGCGGGCCTTCGCCAAGCACAAGGAGGCCATCGACCGGGCCAGGGCGTCGTCGACCATCGACGTGCTGACCGGCTCGTACGACGACTCCGTCGGCTATTTCGTGAAGCCGACCATCATGGAGTGCGCCGACCCGGCGGACGAGATCTTCGTCAAGGAGTACTTCGGGCCGATCCTCGGCGTGCACGTCTACGACGACGGCGACTTCGACGCGGTGCTCGACCAGATGGAGGGCATCGCCCCGTACGCGCTGACCGGGGCGGTCATCGCCCAGGACCGCTACGCCATCAAGGCGGCCGGCGACCGGCTGCGCTTCGCGGCGGGCAACTTCTACGTCAACGACAAGCCGACGGGCTCCATCGTCGGCCAGCAGCCGTTCGGCGGCGCGCGCGCCTCGGGCACCAACGACAAGGCGGGCTCGATCTTCAACCTGATCCGCTGGGCGAACGTCCGCACGATCAAGGAGACGTTCGTCCCGCCGACCGACCACCGCTATCCGCACATGGGCTGATCGTCCCCAGAACGCCCCCGGCCACCGCGTGTGCCGGGGGCGTTCGTCGTGCGGGAGCCGGACGGATGGCGTGATCTGCAATGGATGTGTCGTTGACGCCACCGTGCCCGCGCGACCAGCATGAAGGCATGCAGCGACGCATCCTGGTGGTGGTCTTTCCCGGCTTCCAGCTGCTCGACATGGCCGGGCCCGCCGACGTGTTCGCGACCGCGGCCCTGATCGCGCGCGGCGCCTACCGGGTCGAGGTGGTGGCCGTGGGCGGCGGCTCCGTGCCGGCGGGAAACGGCGTCACCGTCGTGGCCGCGCCGCTCGGCGAGGTCGAGGGGCCGGTCGACACGCTGCTGGTGGCGGGCGGGTGGTCGGTGCCCGAGCAGATCGCGGACGGCGAGCTGGTCGCGCAGGTCGCGCGGCTGGCCGGCTCCGCCCGGCGGGTCGCCTCCGTCTGCAACGGCGCGTTCGTGCTGGCCGAGGCCGGGCTGCTGGACCACCGGCGGGCCACCACGCACTGGCTGGCCGCGGACGAGCTCGCGGCCCGCTACGCGTGCGTCGAGGTGGACCCCGATCCGCTCTACATCGAGGACGGCCACGTCTGGACGTCCGCGGGCGTCCTGTCCGGCGTGGACCTCGCGCTGGCGCTGGTGGCCAGGGACCACGGCCACGAGCTGGCCCGCGACGTCGCCCGCGGGCTCGTGGTGTACCTGCACCGGCCGGGGGGGCAGAGCCAGTTCAGCACGCCGATGCGGGCCATGACGCCGCGCAGCGAGCCGATCAGGGAACTGCAGGCCCACATCGACGCCAACCCCGCGGCCGACCTCAGCGTGGCCGCGCTCGCCGCACTCGCCGGCATGTCCGAGCGCCACTTCTCCCGCGTCTTCACCGAGCAGACGGGCCTTTCACCCGGCCGGTACGTCGAGCGCAGCCGGGCCGACGCCGCCAGGCGGCTCCTGGAGGTGACCGGTCACCCGCTGGCCACGGTGGCCAGGGAGTCGGGGCTCGGGACGCCGGAGACGCTCTACCGCGTCTTCCGCCGCCACTGGCGGATCTCACCCGGCGACCACCGTCGCCGGTTCCAGTCGAAGGAGAGTTGACCATGCAGGTGGCCATCCCGCTCTATCCCCGTTTCACCGCGCTGGACGCGGTCGGACCGTACACCGTGATGGCCTTCGCGCCGGGCTGGACGGTCACGTTCGTCGCGGAGGAGCCCGGCCCCGTCACCGACGACCAGGGCACGCTCACGCTGGCCGCCACGGCCTCCTACGCCGACATGCCCCGGCCCGACGTGATCGTCGTCCCCGGCGGCCTCGGCACCCTGGACGTGATGGGCGACACCGCGCTGACCGGCTGGATCCGGCAGGCGCACGAGCACACCATGTGGACGACCTCGGTGTGCAGCGGCTCGCTCCTCCTGGGCGCGGCGGGGCTGCTGGAGGGGCTGAAGGCGACCACGCACTGGGCCCTGCTCGACTACCTCAAGCAGGTCGGCGCCCAGCCGGTCAGCGAGCGTGTGGTCACGGAAGGCAAGATCGTGACCGCGGCCGGGGTGTCCGCGGGGATCGACATGGCGCTGACGCTGCTGGCGCAGGCCACGGATGAGCAGACCGCGCAGAGCGTGCAGCTGGTGATCGAGTACGATCCGCAGCCGCCCTTCACGAGCGGCTCGCCGAAGACGGCGCCGGAGGGGCTGGCCGAGCGCGCGCTCCGCCTCCTCGCCTGATCTGCGCGCGGGCGCCGTCGTCCCCATGGGGAGGACGGCGCCCGCGTCATGCGCCCTCCTCGCCCGCCCCCAGCGGGAGCACGTCGAAGTGCACGACCACGCGGCCCGACGCCGGCTCCGACGAGGTGTCCGGTGACGCGTCGGCCTTACCGTCGGACAGCGCCCGATAGCGCTCCAGGACGGCGTACACCTCGTCCTTCAGCCTCATGGTCTCCTCCGGCGTGAGCTGGAGCGACCGCCGCCCGAAGGCGCTCGCCCGCACCCACTCCTCGGGCGCCGCCGCCTCCTGCTGCCGCCACCGGGCCAGCTCCGCACCGCGCTGGCGGACGAGGTCGTCGAGCAGGAACTCCATCGCGCTCGCCGCCTCGGGATCGGCGGGCGGGTCGCCGAAGGAGAAGCCGCCGGGCGTGATGCGCCAGTATTTCTCCTTGCCGCGCCCCATCTCGGGCGCCACTTCGATCATGCCGTGCCTGGCCAGCTCTCTCAGGTGGTAGCTCGTCGCGCCGGTGTTGTGCCCGATCAGGGCGGAGAGCTTGGTGGCCGTCGACGGCCCGTGCTCGTCGAGCAGCTCGTAGATCCGCAGGCGCAGCGGGTGAGCGAACGACTTCAGCGCGTTCGCGTCGAGCGTGCGGGCGGAATAGCTCTTGCCTCTCGTCACCATGCAAGCCTATCTTTGCAAAGATTTCCATGCACACTTTTCCTTACACCCTACCGGAGTGAACCATGGCGGGTCTTGGGCGTTCGTTCGGATATCTGTGGTCGTCCACCGCGCTGTCCAACCTGGCCGACGGCCTGATGAAGGTCGGCGCCCCGCTGCTGGCCGTGTCGATGACCCGCTCCCCCGTGCTGGTGTCGCTGGTCGGGGCCGCGGCGACGGCGCCGTGGCTGCTGCTGGCGCTGCACGCCGGCGCGATCGCCGACCGCTTCGACCGCCGCCGCATCATGGTCGTCGCCAACGCCGCCCGCGCCGCCATCCTCGCCGCCGTGACCGTTGCGGCGGTGCTCGGCCGGCTGAGCCTGCCGGTCATGCTGGCCGCGCTGCTGCTGGCCGGCGTCACCGAGGTGTTCGCCGACACCTCGGCGCAGTCGATCCTGCCCATGACCGTGCCGAGCCACCACCTGACCAGGGCGAACGGCCGGGTGTCCAGCGCCCAGATGATCGGCAACGAATTCGCGGGCGCCCCGCTGGCGGGCCTGCTCGTCACGGTGGCGCCCGCCGCCCTCTTCGGCGCCCCCGCCCTGCTCTACGCCGCCGCGGGCCTGCTCCTGCTCGGCATGCGGGGGGCCTACCTGGCGCTCCCCACGCCCGCGAAGCGGCCGCTGCGGCATGACATCGGCGAGGCGCTGCGCTATCTGTGGGCCCACAAGATCCTGCGGAGCCTGGCGATCTCGGCGGGCCTGCTCAACCTCGCCAACGCCGGCTACTTCGGGGTGTTCGTCCTGTGGGCGGTCGGCGACGGCTCGATGATGGGGCTGGAGCCGGGCGAATACGGCCTGATGACGACGGCGTTCGCCGTGGGCGCGATCTTCGGAGGGCTGCTGTCGGGTCGCGCGGCGGGGCTTTTCGGGGAGGTCGGGACACTCGTGGGCGCGTGGCTCATCAGCAGCCTGATGCTCCTGGTGCCCGTGCTCGTCCCCTCCCCCTGGGCGCTCTACCCGACCGCCGTCCTGTGGGGCCTGGTGGGCGCGGCGGGCAACGTCCTGGTGATCTCGACCCGGCAGCGGCTGATCCCTGCGGAGCTGCTCGGACGGGTCAATTCGGCCTACCGGCTCGTCGGCATGGGCGGGATGCCCCTCGGAGCGGCGCTGGGCGGCGTCGTGGCCGAGCTCGCGGGCGTCGGGGCTGTCCTGGTGGGCGCCGCCTGCGTGTGTCTGGCAGCGGTCGGGCTGGTGTGGCGCGCTGTGTCGGATCGAATTTCCAGGCCGTTGACCAGCACACCCGCACATTCCGACATATCCAGATCACGTTAGGCACCCAAAGGCCTGTGTTGAGGTGACATGATTGTCCCCGAGCTTGAGGGGATGGTATGCGGGAGATCGGCGGACGGTACCTCCTGAACGAGGAGGCCGGTCGTGGGGGTATGGGCGTCGTCTGGCGCGCGTTCGATCAGCTCCTCCACCGTACGGTGGCGCTTAAGGAGCTGACCTTGGCCGGCGAGGCCGAGATGGTGCGCCGCCGGGTGCTGCGTGAGGCCAGGATGGCTGCCGGGCTGACGCACCCCAACATCGTCACGGTGCACGACCTGATCGAGGAGGGCGGCAAGCTCTGGATCGTGATGGAATATCTCGACGGGCTCTCGTTGCACCAGTTGCTCTCCCAGGTGGGCACGCTGCCCGCGCAGTCGGTGGCGGCCATCGGCCAGCACCTGCTCGCCGCGCTGCGCACCGCCCACCAGGCCGGCGTGCTGCACCGCGACGTGAAGCCGGCCAACGTCATGCTGACCGGTGACCGGGTGGTGCTGACCGACTTCGGCATAGCGACCGCCGAGGGCGACATCCGCATGACGACGTCGCGGCGCCTGCGCGGCACGCCCGCGTTCATGGCGCCCGAGCGGCTGCACGGCGGCCCGGCCAGCAAGGAGGCCGACATGTGGTCCTTCGGCGCCACCCTCTACAGCGCCGTCGAGGGCCAGCCTCCCTATCCGGGGCAGGACGCGGCGACCGTGCTCGGCATGGCCCGCAGCGGCCCCTATCCGCCGCCGCGACGGGCGGGCGTGATGCGCCCGCTGATCGAAGGGCTGCTCCACCACGACCCCGTGCGCCGCTACACCCTGGAGCAGACGGCGGGTTTATTGGCGGGCATGCGCGCCAGCGCCTACCAAGCAGCCATCTGACGCCCCCGCTCCGATCACCGGGCGGGGGTCTCGCGCGTCGGCGGTCAGTCCTTCTTGACCCGGGCCTCCGCCTCGGCCGCGTCCATGGCCGCCGCCTCCTCGGGGGTCGGCGCGGTGCCGCCGAGATGGGCGGGCTGCCACCACACGCCCTGCGGCACCTCCGGATAGGTGCGCTGCGCGCGGTCGACCAGCTCCGACAACCGCGTGTGCAGGTCCGTCACGTGATCGTTGACGTTCTCGCCGCGTTTGGGGTGCATCGGCTCGCCCACCAGGATGGTGAGCGGCACATGCCGCTGCAGGAGCTTCTTCGGCCGCCCCTTGGTCCACAACCGCTGGCTGCCCCACAGCGCCACCGGGATCACCGGCACGTTGGTCGCCTGGGCCATCCGGATCGCGCCGTTCTTGATCTCTTTGACGGTGAACGACCGGCTGATCGTGGCCTCCGCGAAGACGCCCACGATCTCACCGGCCTTGAGCATGCGCAGCGCCGTCGCGTACGAGCCCGCACCCGCCCCCCGGTCGACGGGGATGTGGTGCATGCCCCGCATCAGCGGGCCGGAGATCCGGTGCTCGAACACGTCCTGCTTGGCCATGAAGCGCACCAGCCGCTTCGACGGCAGCGCGGCGAACCCGGCGAAGATGAAGTCGAGGTAGCTGATGTGGTTGCTCACCAGCACAGCTCCCCCCGTCTGCGGCACGTGTTCGGTCCCCTCCATGTGGAAGCGGATGTCGAGCACACGAAAGAGGGTCCGCGCGGCGGCGATCACCGGCGGGTACACGATCTCAGCCATGACCAGAAGGTAGCTGTTCGGGCGGGTCTCACGGTAGTCGGGACCCGGGGCGCGGGTGGCGCCCCTCCTGGCCGCGGCCCGGGCGCCCGTGCTCGCGTGGGCGGCCTCCGTCCAGCTCCGACGCTTGCGTGGTGGTCAAAACGGGCAGATGTACACACCATGAAGAAGCTCATCAACGCGGCGGACTCCGTCGTCGAGGACGCGCTGAAGGGCATGGCCGCGGCCCATCCCACGCTGCGGATCCGCGACCAGGTGGTCTACCGGGCCGATGGCCCGCGCCCGGGGAAGGTCGGCCTGGTGTCGGGCGGCGGGTCGGGGCATGAGCCGCTGCACGCCGGTTTCGTCGGGTACGGCATGCTCGACGCGGCCTGCCCCGGCGAGATCTTCACCTCACCGGTGCCCGACCAGATCATCGAGGCGACCAGGGCCGTGGACGGCGGCGCCGGCGTGCTGCACATCGTCAAGAACTACACCGGCGACGTGCTCAACTTCGAGATGGCCGCCGAGCTGGCCGAGGACGTCGAGGTGGCCAGCGTGCTGGTCGACGACGACGTGGCAGTCCAGGACTCCCTCTACACGGCGGGCCGCCGCGGCACCGGCGCGACCCTGTTCGTCGAGAAGATCGCGGGGGCGCTGGCCGAGGAGGGCGCGCCGCTGAACGACGTGGCCGCCGTGGCCGGCGCGGTCGACGAACGCAGCAGGTCCTTCGGCATCGCGCTGACCTCGTGCACGACGCCGCACGCGGGCAAGCCGACGTTCGACCTGCCGGAGACGGACGTGGAGCTGGGCATCGGCATCCACGGCGAGCCCGGCAGGGCCAGGGTGCCGATGGCGCCGGCCCGCGAGCTGGCGGCCACCGCCATGGACGCGATCCACGGCGACCTGCCGTTGCAGGGCGACCTGCTCGTCATGGTCAACGGCATGGGCGGCACGCCCCTCATGGAGCTGTACGTGGTCTTCGCGGAGGTGGCGGCGTACGTCCAGGGCAAGGGAGCGCGGATCTCACGGTCGCTGGTCGGCAACTATGTGACGAGCCTCGACATGCAGGGCTTCTCCGTCACCGTCTGCCGGCTCGACGACACGCTGACCCGCCTGTGGGACGCCCCAGTCGACACGCCTGGCCTGCGATGGTGACGTCTCCGGTCCGCGCCGGAGCGCAGCGCGCGACGACCCGATCCGCCAGGACACCTCTTGAAGGGAGGGAGCGCGGGCTCCCCCGCCGGCTGAGGCGGGCGGGGCACCCCGCGCGCATCCGATGGACACCGACCTGTTCGTGGCCTGGTTCGAGGAGACGGCCCGGCTCGTACGCCGCGACCGCGACCGCCTGACCCGGCTCGACGCGGCGATCGGCGACGCCGACCACGGCACCAACCTCGACCGCGGGCTCACCGAGGTCTGCAAGGCACTCACCGAATGGCCGCCCGAGTCGCCGGTGCAGGTGCTGACCTCGGCGGGCACGGCGCTGATCCGCCGCGTCGGCGGCGCTTCCGGGCCGCTGTACGGGTCGGTGTTCCGGCAGATGGGCAAGGTGCTGGAGTCGCCGGTGACGCTGGCCGGCTTCTCGGCGGCGTTCGAGGCGGGCGTCGTGGCGGTCGAGCGGCTGGGCAAGGCCGCGCCGGGCGACAAGACCATGGTGGACGCGCTGGCGCCGGCCTCGCGGGCCCTGGCGCTGGCCGTACGCGATGGGGTGGGGGTCCGCGAGGCGTTCGAGCAGGCGGCACGGGCCGCCGCGGAGGGGGCCGAGGCCACGATCCCGATGCAGGCGCGCAAGGGCCGTGCCAGCTACCTGGGCGAGCGCAGCATCGGACACGAGGATCCGGGGGCGGCGTCGTCGGCGCTGTTCATGGCGGCCCTGGCGAGCGTGGCGTCATGACGGGCCGCACGGAAGACGCCGGGACCGGCCCTGCGATCATGAACGCGGGAGGTGCCGCGGCCGGGCGCTGTGGAGGCGTGACGCGGCGGGCACGGGCGTGCGCCGCCGGTGGGGTGGCGTGATGGTGGGGCTGGTGCTGGTCTCGCACAGTGCCGGGCTGGCCGCGGAGGCCGTGGCGCTGGCCAAGGGGATCGCGGGTGCCGGGGTGCCCGTGGCGGCGGCCGGGGGCACGGAGGACGGCGGTCTCGGCACGAGCGTGGACCTCGTCGAGGAGGCGGTGCGCGGCGTCGACCAGGGGGACGGGGTGGTGCTCATCCCCGACCTGGGCAGCTCGGTGCTGACCGCCCGCCTGCTGGAGGAGGACGGGCACATCGTCGTGGCGGACGTCCCGTTCGTGGAGGGCGCGATCGCGGCGGCGGTGGCGGCCGGCGCGGACGCACCACTCGCCGACGTCCTCGCCTCGGCCGAGGAGTCCCGCACCTTCCGCAAGCTCTGACCCGCCCGCGCAGCCGTGGGAGGGTCCCCCTGACCGCCCACGGGAGGCATGAAGGTCAGTGGGACGTGAAGGCGTTCTCCAGCCACCAGGAGGCGTGGTCGCGGGTGATCCTGGCGTGGACCAGCAGCGGACGTTCCCGGGGGCCGTCGAGCCAGGCGGCCACGCCCGCCAGGTCGGCCTGCCCGGTGACCGTGACCGCGTCGAGCCCGTGCCCCCTGGCGATGGCGGCGAAGTCGGCGGGCGGGAAGGTGACCGTGCCGAGCGGGTGCCCGTGAGGGCCGAAGTGGTGGACCTCGGCGCCGTACGCCTCGTCGTCGTAGACCACGATCACCATGGGCAGGCCCAGCCGGACGACGGTCTCGAGGTCGGCGAGGCCCATGAGGGCGCCGCCGTCGCCGAGCGCCGCCACCGGCAGCCGGTCGGGGCGGGCCACCGCCGCGCCGATCGCCGTCGCGAGGCCCAGCCCGATCGACTGGAACGCCTGGGTGAAGCAGAACCCGAACTCGTCAGGGACATCGATCAACATTGAGGGGTATCCCATGAAATTTCCGGAATCGGGAGAGACGATCCGCTCCTGCGGCAGCAGGTCGTCCAGCCCGATGGTGAGCGTCCTCGGGTCGATCCGGCCGCCCGCGCTCTCGTCGTCGTACGGGACGTCCCGCCAGCGCCCCTCGGCCCGGATGCGCCGCCCGATCTCGGGCGAGCGGTAACCGCCGGCTCCGGCGACGCGGGCGGTCACGGCTCGCGCCACGGCGGCCACGTCGCCGACCACGCCGAGGTCGGGAGACGTGTACGCCGTGAAGACGCCCGGGTCGAGATCGACCTTCACCACCTTCGTCCCCGGCGAGATGAGGCCGCCGTGGCCGGTGGTCCACGTGTTGAGCGCGCATCCCCATCCGACGACGAGGTCGGCGCCCCTGATCAGCTCGGTGGCGAGCGGGGTGGCGAAGCCGCCGCTCACGTCGAGGTCCCAGGGGCTGCCGCGGAACAGGCCCTTGGCCACCGCGGAGGTCGCCAGCAGCGCGCCCACCCGGCCGGCCAGCCCTTCCAGCTCGCCACGCGCGTGCCGGGCTCCGCGCCCGGCGATGAACACCGGCCGCCGGGCCGCGCCCAGCAGCCGCGCCAGGTCGTCGAGCGCCTCGCCGTCCCCGGGCCGGCCCGCCGATGTGGACGCGGTGACAGGCCGTACGGCGTCATCCCAGGTCGAAGGAGGGTCGAAGGGGGCGGCCTGGACGGGGAGCGGCAGGTTCAGCAGGACCGTACGCCGCTCCTCCACGGCCACCCGGAAGGCCTCGGCGACCTGGGCCACCGCGGTGCCCGCCGAGGTGACCCGCATCGGCGCCGCCCCCACCGCCGTGGCCAGCGCGTCCTGGTCGACGTGGAAGTTGGAGTGCACGTCGGTGGCCTCCCCGGCGAGCACGATCAGCGGCGTGCGGCTCTTGGCCGCCTCGGTGATGCCGGTCATCGCGTTCGTCAGCCCCGGCCCCTGGTGCACCGACACCACCGGGACGCGCCCGCTCATGCGGGCGTACGCGTCGGCCATGGTGGCGGCCCCGCCCTCGTGGCGGGCGGCGATGTAACGCACGCCGTGGGCCACGAGGGCGTTGGTGACGTGGAAGTTGCCGCTGCCGACCACCCCGAAGGCGGTCTCGACCCCGCAGGCGGCCAGGGCCCGGCCCACGGCCTCCGCGACGATCAACGTTCGACCAGGGCGAGCACGCGCACCGGGCTGCCGGAGCCGCCCACGATGGGCAGCGGCGGCGCGAGCACCACGGCGCCGGTCACGGGCAGGCGGTCGAGGTTGCGCAGCTGGGTGAGCCCGTATTTGCCGGCGCCGAGCAGGAAGGAGTGGCAGGGGAAGGGCGGGGTGAAGGAGTGGGCGGCGCCCGCGTCGGTGCCGACGGTCTCGACGCCGAGCCCGGCGATCGGCGTCTCGGCGGCCAGCCACTCGGCGCACTCGACGGAGATGCCGGGCGTGTGGGAGCCGTTCAGGAAGTCGTCCTGGTCGCCCGAGCGGGTGTCCCAGCCGGTGCGGTAGAGCAGCCAGCCGCCGTCGGGGAGCGGGCCGTTGGCGCGCTCCCACTCCTTGACGTGGTCGATCCGCAGCAGGAAGTCGGGATCCTTCGCCGCCTCGTCGGCGAAGTCGAGCACGACGGCGGGCGCGATCAGGCTGCGTGGCGGCACCTGGGAGACGTCCTCGCCGTCGCGACCGGTGATCCAGTGCACGGGCGCGTCGAAGTGCGTGCCGGTGTGCTCGCCCGTGTGGATGTCGTTCCAGTACCACGCGGGGCCGCGGTCGTCGTAGTGGCTGATCTCCTCGAGGGAGAACCGGATCGTGTTGCTGAACGGCTCGGGCAGCTGGAGGATCGGCGTTCGCGACGACAGGGGCGCGGTGAGGTCGACCACCTCGATCGCACCGCCGCGCACGCTGTCGACCAGGCTCTTCAACACCGACATGACTTCCTCCTTCGTGGGCTGTGCGCATCCTCCTACGCACGCCCTACCCGTGCCAACCTCTCACGTTCAGCCCTTGAGGCCGCTGAAGCTCATGGTCGCCACGAAGTGGCGCTGCGCCAGCACGAAGGCGGCGACCAGCGGCAGCACGGCCACGACGTTGCCGGCCATGAGGGCCGACCACTCGGTGTGCCGGGCCCCGGAGAAGGTGGCCAGGCCGAGCTGCAGCGTGTAGCTGTCCTCGGAGGAGATGGCGATGAGGGGCCACAGGAGGTCGTTCCAGGAGCCGAGCAGCGTGAACACGACGAGCGTGGCCAGCGCGGGGCGGGCCAGCGGCAGCACCACCCGGAAGAACACGCCGAGCCGGGAGCACCCGTCGATGGTCGCGGCCTCCTCCAGTTCCTTGGGCAGCGACAGGAAGAACTGCCGCATGAGGAACACGCCGAACGCCGACGCCAGCCACGGGACGATGGCCGCGCCGAGGGTGTCGATCAGGCCCAGGTTCTTGAACAGCAGGAACGTGGGGATCATCAGCACCTGGGTGGGCACCATGATGGTCGCCATGAGAGCGCCGAAGGTGAGCCCGCGGCCGCGGAAGCCGATCCGGGCGAAGCCGTAGCCGGCCAGCGAGCAGAGCACCACGTGCCCGGCGACGGCCGCCACGGCCACGATCACCGTGTTGGCCAGCCAGAGCGGATAGTCGTCCTCGGTGAAGATGCGGGCGAACCCGGCCGTGGTGAAGTGCTCGGGCCAGAGCTTGGGCGGGTAGGTGTTGATGTCGCTGTCCGGCATGAACGCGGTCAGCACCATCCAGACCAGCGGCGCCACGAACAGCAGCGCGGCCGGCATCAGGAACAGGTGGGCGAGGTGGCGCCGTCTCATCGCGCGCTCCTCCAGAGGACGGCGCCCGAGATCGCGAGCGTCACAAGGAACAGGACGTAGGCGATGGCCGTGCCGTAGCCGGAGTGGAACAGCTGGAAGGCCTGCCGGTAGAGGTAGAACACGATCGTGGTCGTGGAGTCGAGCGGCTGGCCCTTCGTCGTGGTGTAGACGAGGTCGAACAGCTGCAGCGCGGTGATCGTCTGCCAGATCAGCAGGAAGACGGTCGCCGGGCGCAGCTGCGGCAGCACCACGTGGCGCAGCACGTGCCGGCCCACGCCGCCGTCGACCCTGGCCGCCCCGACCAGCTCGCGCGGGATGTCCTGGAGCGCGGCGAGGTAGACCACGGCGGGCATGCCGACGCCGCCCCAGATCGAGATCAGGACGAGCGTGAGCATGGCCTGGTCCGGGTCCTGCAGGAACCCCATGGCGGGCAGGCCGACGGCCTTCAGCCCGGCGTTGACGATGCCGAAGTCGGGGTCGAACACGAAGTTCGCGAGGATGCCCGTGGCGGCGGCCGAGACGACGTAGGGGACGAAGAAGCAGGTGCGGTAGAAGCCGATGAGCCGGATCTTCAGGTTCAGCGCCAGTGCCAGGGCCAGCCCGAGCACCACCGATCCGGGCACGAACAGCACCGTGTAGACCGCCGTGTGCCCGGCCGCCGCGGCCAGCTCGGTGTCGCCGAGCATGTCGCCGTAGTTCCGCAGCCCGACGTAGTCGCCGCCGGTGAGCAGGTCGCCGTCCCGCAAGGAGAGCAGCAGCGCCCACACCGCGGGGAACAGGCTCAGTCCGACGATCACCAGCGTGGCGGGCAGGACGAAGCCCCACCCGGTCAGGTCGGGCAGCAGGCGGCGGGCCCGGTGCCGCCGGCCGCCCGCCCGCGCGGCGAGCACCGTCATCGGGCCCGCCCGAGCACCGTGCCGGCCTCGGTGGCGGCCGTGGCCAGCGCCTCCTGCGGGGGCGTGCCGCCGACCAGGGCCTCGCTGATCGCGTCGCCGACCTTCTCGGAGAACTCCGGGTACGCGGGCAGGTGCGGCCTGGCCTGCTTGGCGTTGTCGAGGTTCGCGGTGAACACGTCCATGTCGGGGATGTCCTTGACGAACTTCTCGTACGCCGGCAGCTCGGTCGTGGCCTTGCGGATCGGCAGGTTCCCGAGGCCGAGCGTCCACCGGGCGTCCTGCTCGGGCCGGGTGAGCCAGGTGAGGAAGCCGGCGGCGGCCTTGGCACGGCGCGAGCCGTTGTCGAACACGACCCAGTTGTCCGGCCCGGCGATGGTCTCGTGGTTGCCGTTGTAGCCGGGCAGCACCTGGACGCCGTACTCGATCTTGTGGTCGATGATGTCGAGCAGCGCCCACGGACCGGCGATGATCATGCCGACCTTGCCGCTCTGGAACAGCGGCAGGAACTTCTCGCCGTTCTGATCGAGATAGACGGACTTATCCTGGCGAGCCATGGCGCTCCACAAGCCGAGCGCCTGCGCCGCCTGCGGGGTGTTGAACGCCGGCTTCCTGCCGTCGGGCGTCACGATGGCGCCGCCCTGCTGCCAGATCATCGGCCAGAACCGCCACACGGTGTCCTCGGTCCCGGTGACGGGGTACGCGGTGCCGTACACGCCGTCCCTGGTCAGCTTCCTGGCGGCGGCGCGGAAGTCGTCCCAGGTCCAGTCCTCGTCCGGGTACTCCAGACCGGCCGCGTCGAAGAGCTTCTTGTTGTAGATGACGCCCAGGTTGTCGACCACCGCGGGCACGCCGACGACCTTGCCGTCCACCTCCGACACGGCCCGCTCCGACGGCCAGAAGTCGTCCCAGCCGAACTCCGGCGCCTTCACGGTGGCGGTCAGGTCGTACACCTTGGGGTTCTTGGCCAGGTGCGGCATCCAGGTGCCGTACATGTAGGCGATGTCGGGCGCCTTGCCGCCGGCCAGCACCGCCTGGACCTTCTGCAGCATGTCGTCCACGTTCGTGGTGCCCACCGCGGGAGTGATCTTCACGTCCGGGTGGGCCTCGTTGTAGTCGGCCGCCAGCTCCTCGATGACCTTCGCCTGGGTCTCGACCTGGCCGTGCCACCAGGTGATCTCGACCGGCCCGCCGGCCTCGTCCGGGGAGGACGAGCCGCAGCCGGCCAGCAGACCCGCGACGAGGAGCAGCGCCGCCGCGCCGTGAACCTTCATGACCGCCTCCTGAGCGATGCGGGGAGCAGGTCGCCGTGGGCCTCGAAGAGCGCCTCGCACAGGGCGTCGATCCGTTCGACGGTGAGGGAGGCGGCCGTGTTGGGATCGGCCATCATGGCGTGCCGCACGTGGTCGCGGCGGCCCTCGGTGACGGCGCGCACGGTGAGCTCGTTGACGTTGACGTAGGCGCGGTTGAGCGCCGCGCACTGGGCGGGCAGGTCGCCGACCGCGAGCGGCCGCACGCCGAGCGCGTCGGCGACGCACGGCACCTCGACCACGCAGTCCGCCGGCAGGTTGCCGACCAGGCCCCTGTTCTGGACGTTGCCGTAGACGGTCCGGGTGGTTCCGGTGGCGATGCTGTGGATGATCTGCGGGGCGTATTCCATGGTCCCCTCCACGGTGATCGGCCGGCCCGCTCTGAGCGCGTCGCGGGTGGCCTCGTACTGGCGCACGTTCTCCTCGCTGATGCCGACGTAGGCGCCGACGGGGATGCGCAGGCGCTCGATCTCGGCCTCGTCGTGCAGGTACCAGGGCACGTACTCGGCCGAGTGCTCGCTGGTCTCGGTCGGGTAGTAGCCGAGCCTGCGGTACATGTCCACGCGCACCCGGCGCAGCAGCCCGGGGTCGCGGGCGATGGCCTCGTCCAGCCGCGGGTAGAGGTCCTCGCCGCCGGACTCGAAGCGCAACATCCACGACTGGTGGTTGACGCCCGCCGCGAGGTACGACACGTCGTCGTACGGCACCCCGACGAGCTCGGCCAGGTCGTGGGCCGTCCAGTAGATGGAGTGGCACAACCCGACCACGTTGCGCACGGGGGTGGCGGCGGCCAGGTACCACACGTTCATGGCCATCGGGTTGGTGTAGTTGAGCAGCCACGCGTCCGGGCAGATCTCGGCCATGGCCTGCCCGATCCGCTCCAGCGCGGGGAACGTGCGCAGGGCGCGGAAGATGCCGCCCACGCCGATGGTGTCGGCGATGGTCTGGCGCAGGCCGTGTCGGGCGGGCACCTCGAAGTCGACGCGGGTGGCGTCGATCATGCCGACCTGGATCATGTTGATCGCGAAGTCGGCGCCTTCGAGCGCCCGCCGCAGGTCGCGGTCGGCGGTGATCGTGACGGGGCGGCCGGCGGCGATGGCGCGGGCGGCGGCCTCGGCGGTGTTGAGCCGCTCGGCGTGGATGTCGTGCAGCGCCACCTCGAACTCCCCCAGGTCGGGGAAGGCGACCAGGTCCGCCAGCAGGCCCTGGGTGAACTCGACGCTGCCTGCGCCGAGAAAGACGATCTTCATAGTTCTTCCCACGTGGGTTGGGCGGCGGTGCCCCCGGCCGCCTGGGTCGAAAGGGAGCCGCAGGTCACGGCCACGCGCAGGCATTCGGGCAGGCTCATCCCGCGCAGCCGGGCAGCGACGAACCCGGCGTCGAAGCTGTCGCCGGCGCCGACGGTGTCGACCGGCTCCACGCGCACGGCGGGCGCGCGGGTCAACCGCCCCCGCTCCCATGCCAGCGCGCCGTCGCCGCCGTTCTTGACGACCACGGCGGGCCCGAGCGCGCCCAGCCGCGCCGCGGCGGCCTCCACGCTCTCCGGACCCGTACCGGACGGTCCTGCGCCGGCGGACGAGCGCGCGGCGAGGTTCCGGGCGAGGTTCCGGGCGATGTTCACGGCCTCGGCGGCGTTGGGCAGGAACACGTCCACCTCGCCCAGCACCTCGCCGACGCCGTCCCATGCGCCCGCCGGGTCGTCGTTGGTGTCCAGGGAGGTGGTGGCGCCGCCCCGCCGCTCCCCCGCCAGGAAGCCGGGCAGGCCGGCCGCCAGCGCGGGTTGCAGGAAATAGGACGACACGTGCACGTGCCTGGCCAGGCCGCGCGGCACGTCGTCCACGGTCAGGTCGGGCAGGCAGCCTGGCGAGGTGAGGATGGCCCGGTCCGTGCCGTCGGCCAGCACGACGGTCATGGCGGTCGGCCGGGGACCGATCACGCAGTGGGAGACGTCCACCCCGCGCTCGGCCATGACGTTCAGGGCGAAGCGCCCGGCCGCGTCGTCGCCCACGCGACCGGCGAACGCGGTGCGCAGGCCCAGCCTGGCCGCCCCGCACGCGGTGATCGCGCCGGACCCGCCGAGGACCAGGTCGCCGCCGGAGACGAGTTGCTCGCGCTGGCCGTACGCCAGCCCGCGCGGCGCCCCTGAGAGCACCACGTCGGGGTTGGCGTCGCCCACGACCAGCAGGTCGAAGTCACGCGCCACGGCAGGGTACGCGGTAGGCGCCGAGCTCGTACTTCTTCTTGAGCGAGTTGAAGTTCTGAGCGTTGGACCGGGAGCAGAAGGCGGCGGGCGCGAGGTTGTACTCGACCTGGAACACCGCCTTGCCCGCCTTGACGAACTGGTCGTAGCCGTGGTCGCCGCCGTTCTGGGCGGTGGTGCACTCGGTGTACTGCCAGCACTCCTCGTTCACCGCGAAGTCGAAGTACGGCAGGAGCCGCGGGATCTGCGCCACGTCGTTCTTCAGCGCGACGGACAGCCCTCTCTTGTGGGCCTCGTTGGCGAACCAGGCGTTGTAGGCCAGCTGGTCGGCCGCCCTGAGCGGGAAGCCGCTGTCGTTGCTGTACGCGTCGACGTTGTCGGGCTCCACCGCGTCGAATCCGGCGGCCTTGCACATGTCGAGTCTGGTCTTCATGATCTCGCCGAGGGGACCGGCGTACGCGCGGATGTCCAGCCACCGCTCGCCCTCCCACTCCTCGAGGGGCGAGCCGAGCACCTCCTCGGGGAAGCGCCCCGCGTCGGGGCGCCAGTCCTCGAACGTGCCGGCGCTGATGTAGCAGACGAGGCCGCGGTCCGGCCTGCCGGCCTTGAGCGACGCGACGATCGTGCCGTCCTCGGCGGCGTCGAAGCCGTCGATGTCGAACATCTGCACGTTCGGATAGGGCTTGGCGGGAAGTGAGGAGAGCTGCCACTGCCAGCTCGTCCTCGGTGCGGGCTGCCAGCAGCCGTCGCACGGGACCGGCGCGGGAAGGCCGCCGGCGGGTGTCGCCGCCGGGTTCACAGCCGGGGTCGACGCGGTGGCGGGTAGGGGGAGGGACAGTGCGGCCACCAGGGCGGCGGTGGAGATCAGGGCGGGAAGACGCATGGACACTCCTCGCGAACGACACGGTTCGGGACAAGTGGCGATGCGCGCTGTTCCGCACTCTCCGCTGCGTGTCCGGGCCAGGGACACCGGAGTGGCGTGGCCCATACCGTAGGACGTCACGCCAGCACGCTCAGGCATGCCTCCCTTCTCTTGCCCGCCAGAATTGCGCGTTTCTGCTCTGTTGTCCAGACTTTGACGCATAAAGGCGTCATGCAGGAGTCCACTCCGCGCATCCGCCGGTCTGGAACGCCTTGTCCGTGGCCTCGATGGTGACCGTGGCGGCGCCCGTCGGCATGCCGGTCGCGATCACGTCGCCGTCCGCGCTCCTCATGCGGGCCCAGTAACACATGGTGAACCCGGCCGCCGGCCCGGACGTTCCGTAGGTGCCCGGCTGGACGTCCCTGCCCACGACGAGGGTCCGCAGGGACGCGGGATTGCCGGCCGGCGCGGTGCTCGCGCCGCCCGTCTGCACGGGCCCTGTCTGCGCGGGCCCGGTTGGCGCGGGCTGTGTCTGAGAGGGAACGGGCTGCGAGGGAACGGGCTGCGAGGGCGCCGTCTCGGAAGGCACCGGCTGCGACGGGGCCGTCTGGGTGGGCCCCGTCTGGGTGGGCGCCGTGGGCTCGGGCGCACCCGTCACCTCGGTCGTCACCGTGATCCTGGACGGGGGCGCCTCCGCCGGCGTGCTCGCGCCGAACCCCACGAACACCCCCAGCAGGAACCCGAGAAGGGCGGCGAGCCCCGACACGAGCAAGATGATCGTCGGACTGCTCGTCGCCCGGGGATACTCAGGTGGAGGAGGAGGCCCGTACATCACGGACCAAGCGTCCCATCATTGTCAACGATGCAGATAGTCGACGAGCGACGCCTTCTCCGTCTCCAGCTCCTCGATCGCGCTCTTGACCACGTCGCCGATGCTGACGATGCCCACGAGCCGGCCGCCGTCGACCACGGGCATGTGCCGGACCCGCTCGGTGGTCATGGTGCGCCGCAGCGACTCGACGTTCTCGCCGGGGCCGACCGTGTGGACCTCGGTTGTCATGATCGCGGACACGGGGAGGTCCAGCACCATGGCGCCACGGTCGTGGAGGCGGCGTACGACGTCGCGCTCGGAGACGATGCCCTCGATGACGGCCCCGTCGCCGGAGACCACGACGGCTCCGATGTTGTGCTCGGCGAGCTTGGCGAGCAGCTCCCGCACGGTCGCCGCCGGGGCCACGGTCGTGACCTCACTGCCCTTGTCGCGAAGGATCGTCCCGATGAGCATCTGCATCACCTCTGCACCTCAGTGTTCCAACCCCTGCGTCAAGGCAAACTGCCCCCTGAGGAAGGAGTCAAGCGCTCACGTAGGCTGCCTGCCATAGAGCACGTCCGGCACGAAGGGGACCGCCGCATGAACGAGCCGCTCAACATCGGAAGCCACGACCTGCCCGTCACCGACGAGCTGGCCACGTTCATGCGGACCGGCTGGGGGCCGGCCAGGCGGGACGACGTGCGCGCGCGGCCGATCGCGCCGTGGGCGGCCAAGCGCCGCGCCGCGCTGGCCGCGCGCTTCCCCGGCGAGCGGCTCGTGATCCCGTCGGGCACGCTCAAGGTGCGCAGCAACGACAGCGACTACCGGTTCAGGCCGCACAGCGCGTACTCCTACCTGACGGGCGCGGGAGAGTCCGACGACGTGCTGGTGATCGAGCCGTCCGGCGAGGCGGTGTTGTACGTCAGGCCGCGCGCGCCGCGCGAGGAGGGCCAGGAGTTCTACCGCGACCGCCGCTACGGCGAGTTCTGGGCCGGTCCCAGGCCGGACCTGGCGGAGGCCGAGGAGCTCTACCAGCTGCGCTGCGCGCACATCCGCGATCTGGAGCTGGAGGGCCGCCCGGCCAGGGTGCTGCGCGGCGTGGACCCCTCAGTGGACGCCTCAGTGGATGCCTCAGTGCATGCCTCAGTGGACGTGCGGGGGGCGGCTGGTGACGGCGACGCCGAGCTGGCGTCCTTCCTGTCGGAGATGCGGCTGGTCAAGGACGAGTGGGAGCTGGGCGAGCTGCGGCACGCCGTGGACGCGACGGCACGCGGATTCGAGGACGTGGTCCGCGCGCTGCCGCAGGCGCTCGGGCACCCGCGCGGCGAGCGTTACCTGGAGGGCGTGTTCGGGCTGCGGGCACGGCTGGAGGGCAACGCGACCGGCTACGACAGCATCGTGGCCGCCGGGTCGCACGCCTGCGTGCTGCACTGGATCCGCAACGACGGCCGGCTGTCGCCCGGCGACCTGCTGCTGATGGACGCGGGCGTCGAGGCCGACACGCTCTACACCGCCGACGTCACCCGGACGATCCCGCTGTCGGGGCGCTTCAGCCCGATCCAGCGGCAGGCGTACGAGCTGGTGTACGAAGCGCAGACGGTGGCCATCGCCACGCTCAGGCCGGGCGCCCGCTTCCGCGACTTCCACCTGGCGGCCATGCGCGTCATCTGTGACGGCCTGCGCGACTGGGGCCTGCTGAAGGGTTCCACCGACTCGCTCATGGACAGCGGCCTCTACCGGCGTTACACGCTGTGCAGCAGCGGCCACATGCTCGGTCTCGACGTGCACGACTGCGCGCGGGCGCGGGCGGAGGTCTATCTGGACGGCGTGCTGGAGGAGGGCCACGTGCTCACCGTGGAGCCCGGCCTTTACTTCCAGCCCGACGACCTGACGCTGCCCGAGGAGCTGCGCGGCATCGGCATCCGCATCGAGGACGACCTGGTCGTCACCGCCGGCGGCGCCACCCTGCTGTCCGGCGGGCTCCCCCGCCACCCGGACGAGATCGAGTCCTGGATGGCCACCCTGGCGTAACGGGCCGGTCACGTTTCGTGCGGAGCTGACAAGGTGTGAGCTGCGTCTCATACCTTTTCCTCAAATTACCGGCAGAGCATCGACTGCTGGACAGCCCGTCAGTAGGGTGACTGATCCGTAGGCGGCGGAGGTGGTCAGCTGATGGCCTTGTCCGGGTTCGTCGGACGTAGGGCCGGGTCGGTGCTCGGCCAGGTCGGTGACCTGTTCGTCATCGTCCTGGAGGGGCTGCGCCGCAGCTGGGACGTGCGCCGCTGGTGGTGGGAGTTCGTCGACCAGTGCTGGTTCCTGGCCCGCGTCACCAGCGTGCCCGTGCTGCTCGTCTCCCTGCCGCTCGGCGCGACCGTGGCGCTCCAGGTGGGCGAGCTGGCCTGGCAGCTGGGCGCGGGCTCGGCCACCGGCAGCGCCGTCTTCGTCGGCCTCATCCGCGAGGTGGCGCCGCTGGCCAGCGCGCTGCTGATCGCCGGCGCCGGGGGCAGCGCGATGACGTCCGACATCGGCGCGCGCAACATCCGCGACGAGCTGAGCGCGATGGAGGTCATGTCGGTCAACCCGATCCACCGGCTGGTCACTCCGCGCATGTGGGCGGCCAGCACGATCGCGGTGTGCCTGTGCCCGCTGGTCATCCTGGCGGGCGCGGGCGGCGGCTACTTCTTCAACGTCATCGTGCAGGGCGTCACGCCGGGCGCGTACTTCGACGGCGCGCTGTCGCTGGTCGTCGCCTCCGACCTGTACGTCACCCTGTTCAAGGCGTGGATCTTCGGGTTCGTCGCGGCGGCCGTCGCCTGCTACAAGGGCATGACCTGCGCGACCAGCCCGGTCGGCGTGGGCCGGGCGGTCAACCAGTCGACCGTGGTGACCTTCATGCTGGTGTTCACGTTCAACTACGTGATCTCGGCCGTCTATTTCCTGGCCTACCCCCCGAGGTCGCTCTGATGGCCATGACGCGCACGGCAGGTCTCAGGCTCGCCTTACGTGGCCGGGACGTCGCCGAGCGGTTCGCGACGCTGGCCGACTGGCCGCTGTTCGTGTGGAAGGTGCTCTTCTACTCCGTACGCGACGTGGTGTTGCGGCTGAAGTACGCCAAGGTCGTCGTCAGGCAGGTCAGCGACGTCGTCGTCGGCGTCGGGGCGACGGTCATCGGCGGCGGCATGATCTTCGTGGTGTTCACGATGGCGTTCGTCGTGGGCGCGACCGTCGGCCTGCAGGGCTACCAGGGGCTGCAGGCGATCGGCGCCGAGTCGTTCATGGGCCTGGTGGGCTCGTTCGCCAACGTCCGCGAGATCACCCCGATCATCGCCGCCACGGCGCTGGCGGCGCAGGTGGGCTCGTCGTTCACGGCGGAGCTGGGCGCGATGCGCATCTCGGAGGAGATCGACGCGCTGGAGGTGATGGGCATCAACGCCTTCACCTACCTCGTCTGCACCCGCGTGGTGGCGGCGCTGCTGGCGCTGATGCCGATCTATCTCATCGCGTTGTTCGCCAGCTTCTTCGCCACCCGGCTGATGTGCACGGTGTTGTTCGGGCTGGCGCCCGGGGTCTACGACTACTACTTCTACCTGTACCTGCCGGTCAGCGACATCGTGTTCAGCGTCGCCAAGGTGGGCGTGTTCGCCTTCGCCGTCATCGTGATCCACTGCTTCTACGGCTTCCACGCCACCGGAGGGCCGGTGGGCGTGGGCGTGGCGGCGGGGCGCGCCATCCGCCAGTCGATCGTCACGATCGTGCTGCTCAACCTGCTGCTGTCGTACCTGTTCTGGGGCGGCGGGGGCAACATCCCGCTGACGGGGTGAGCCGGTGAGCCGATCCGAACTCTCCCTCCCCGCCCGGGCCGGCGTCGCGCTCGCCGTCCTCGTGGTGCTCGCCGGGGCCACGCTGTACGTCGTACGCACCGCCGCCGAGATCAGCGGCACCAGGATCGACGCCGTGTTCGCCCGGGCCGGGCAGGGCCTGGACACCAACTCCCCCGTCAAGATCCGCGGCATCACGGTCGGCGACGTGACGGGCGTGGCGCTCGACGCGAAGGGTGACGCCGTGGTGACCATGCACGTGGAGCCCGGCGTCAAGGTGCCCGCGTCCACGGTCGCCTCCGTCGAGCCGACGTCGGTGTTCGGCCCCAAGTACGTCAACCTCAAGCCCGGATCCGGCGAGACCACCGGCCCCTACCTGAGCAGCGGCGCGGTCATCACCGACACCGAGGGCCCGCTCGACCTGTCGGACACGCTCGGCGCCGCCTACCGCGGCCTGGACGCCGTCGACCCTCGCGAGGTCACGGTCATCGTGCACACCCTGGCCAAGGGACTCGACGGGAAGGGCGAGCACCTGCGCGAGCTGATCGGCGACGCCGGCGACCTCGTCGGCGTCGCGCACCGGCACCGGGACCGGGCCAGGCGGTTCCTGCGCGACGGCGCCCTGCTCGGCACCACGCTGTCGGACAGGGGCGACGAGATCGTCGCGATCGCGTCCGACGTCAACGTGATCACCCCCGATCTGCTGGAGCGGGCCGGCAAGGCGCGCGCGCTGCTGCAGGAGGTCACCTCGGTCAGCGGCCAGACCGCGCACGGGCTGGCCAAGCACCGGCGCAACCTGCGGGCCGGGGTGCATTCCGGCGAGCGGGTCGCCGCGCTCATCTACGCCCAGCTCGGGCTGGCCGGCGACGGCGTGCGTGGCCTGAACCGGCTGGTCGACCTGCTCAACGAGCTGATCGAGGCGCCGGGCCCGGGCGGCACCCGCCAGCTCCAGGTGGAGGCGTTCGTCGCGACCGACGTCTGCGAGCTGATCGTCGGCGTCTGCGGCCCCACCGACGGGAGGCGCTGATGGAGCGCACCCGCCGCTGGTGGACGTTCGCCAAGTTCGTGCTCTTCGTCGGCCTGACCGTGACGCTGATCGTGGTGATCAGCGTGCAGATCGCGCGGGTCGGCACGGGCGGCGGCTACCGGCTCGTCGCCACCTTCGACGACGTGTCAGGGCTGGTCGAAGGCGACCAGGTCAAGATCGCCGGCGCGCCCGTCGGCCAGGTGGACACCATCAGGGTGGTCGACGGCCGGGCCGAGGTGACCATGGAGGTACAGGACGCGGTCAGGGTGCCCGCCGACACCGAGGCCGCCGTCCGCTGGCGCAACGCCATCGGCCAGCGGGTGATCTACCTGCTGCCCGGCAGCGCGCCCGGCATGTTGCCGCCCGGGTCGCGCATCGCCCGCACCTCCTCCCTCGTGGACATCGGCGAGCTGGTCAGCGATCTCGGCCCGCTCACCCGGAGCCTCGACCCCGACCAGATCAACCAGCTGCTCACCGCCGCCGCCAGGTCGCTGAAGGGCAACGACAGGAACATCCCGAGACTGCTCGACAACGTCAACGCCATCACCACCACGGTCAACGCGCGCAAGAAGACCATCGAGCAGCTCCTGCGGGACTACGCCACCGTCACCGGCGTGGTCGCCAGGCGCGACAAGCAGCTCGAGCAGCTCGTCGACAACCTCGTCACGCTGACGGAGGCGTTCGCCGACAACCGCGAGCTCATCGACGACGCGCTGGTGGAGCTGTCGGCGACCGTGCACACCTCCAACGAGGTGCTCGGCAGGAACGCCGACGAGCTCGGCGCCCTGGTCGACAACCTGTCCGGCCTGACCGGAGGCATCAGGAGGAACGTGGACGACCTCGGCAGGACGGTCCGCACCTTCCCGCCGCTGTTCACCCGCGCCCGTTCCACCGTCGAGCGCGGCCGCTACTTCGTCACCGCGGTCCCGTGCGTGGCGCTGGGGCCCGCGCCCTGCCCGTACCCGATGAAGAAGCCGCCGCCGCTGCGCAACACCCGGGTGCAGAGCACCAAGGACCTCCGGAAACTGCTGGTGGGCGGATGATGGCGCTCAAGTCCTTCCGCGACCGCAACAAGATCGCCGTCGGCCTGGTGTCGGTGGCCACGCTCGCCGCGCTGCTCGTCGCGACGTTCCTGGTCGGCAACCTGGGGCTGCTGGAGAGCGGCTACCACATGTCCGGCATCTTCGTGGACTCCGGCGGCGTGCGCACCGGCAACGACGTACGGGTGGCGGGCGTGCGCGTCGGCCAGGTCACGGAGGTGCGCCCCGACTACACGCGCGGTCACGTGGTCGTCACCTGGAAGGTCGACAGCGACGTCCGCCTCGGCCGCGGCACCCGCGCCGACATCGCGCTGTCCAACCTGCTCGGCGGCCGCTACGTCAAGCTGACGGGCCCTGTCTCGCCTCCCTACCTCGACCAGCTGCCCGAGGCCCAGCGGCGCGTCCCCGTGACGCGGACCGGCGTGCCCACCCTGATCAACGACGCCATCAACGACGCCACCCGGCTCGTCGAACGGCTCGACACCGACGCCGTGGACGACCTGCTCACCGAGCTCGGCAAGATCGACGCCATCAAGCGCGGCCGCGTCACCCGCCTGCTCGAGAACGTCGGCGACCTGTCGGAGACCATCAGCAAGAGCCAGCCGCAACTGCGGCGGCTGCTCGACAACGGCACCAAGATCATGAAGGTGGTCGAGAGGAAGGACGAGCAGCTCGCCCGGCTCGTCGACGCCATCGAGGTCATGCTGGCCGAGCTGCGCCACCGCCGCGCCGAGCTGCGCACGCTGCTCGGCGACGGCAGCGACCTGGTACGCAGCACGACCCGCCTGATCGAGCGGCACGAGAAGAGCCTCGTGCGGGTCCTCGACGACAACGCCGCCATCACCACCAAGCTCGGCGACGACAACAAGCAGCTCAACTCCCTGCTGGCGTGGGCGGGCCCGACGTTCTCCGGCCTGTCCACGATGGGCGGCCAGGGCCCGTGGCTCGAAGCCATCGCCACGGGCCTCGGCCCCATCGACCCGGAGGTGCTCGCCGCCATCGCCAAGGACAGGAGGGCCGCCCGATGACCCGGCTGGTCACGGCGCTGCTGGCCTGGGCGCTGCTGGCGTCCGGTTGTTCCGTGCTGGGCGCGGAGCCGTACCGGCTGGTGGCGATCTTCAGCAAGGCGCCCTCCCTCTACGAGGAGGCGCGGGTGAAGGTGATGGGGCTCGACGCCGGGTACGTCGACGACATCCGCATCGAGGGCGACCGCGTACGCGTCACGCTCCGCGTCGACCGCCACGTACCGCTCCCCGCGGACGTCAGGGCCGTGGTCGCGCCGCAGAACACGCTCGGCGAGCGCAACGTCGTGCTCTATCCCCCCTGGAAGCCCGGCGACCGGCGCATCCAGCCGGGGACGACGATCCCGCTGAAGCGCACCGAACTGCCGGTGGAGATCGACGACGCGCTCGACGCGTTCACCAAGCTGACCGACGCGCTCGACGACGAGAAACTCGGCGACGTGGCCGGCGACCTGGCCGACGGGGTGAGGGGGCGCGGCAGGACCATCGGCGACGCCGTCTCCGACACCTCCAAGCTCACCGGCGTCCTGGCCGAGCAGGACCAGCAGCTCGTCGCGCTGGCCGAAGGGCTGAACCGGCTGGCCGCCGGCCTCAACAAGCGGGAACGCCAGGTGACGGGCGCGATCGACTCCTTCGCCGAGGCGAGCTCGATCCTGGCGGAGGAACGGCGCCGGCTGCGCGGGTTCGTCGCCGGCATGGCCGGCTTCGTGCGCCGCGGCGACGTGATCATCGAGCAGTACGCGCAACGGCTCCCGCAGGCCGCGAGCACCCTGGCCGAGCTGGTCCTGACGGTCAGGGCCAACAGCGCGTCCGCGGCGCAGGCGGTCAAGGGCGCGGCCGACTTCGCCGACGTGATCATCGACTCGTGGGACAGGAAACAGCACGTGCTGAAGATCCGCGTCGTGCTCAACGCGCTGACCAGGGCCTGGCTGACGCCCCTGTTCGACTCGCTGAACCTGGGCGACGTGCCGTGCCTGCCCGCCGGGCTGAGCAACTGCCCCTACCAGAGGAGGCCGCGATGAGGGCCGCCGCGCCGGCCGGGCTGCTCGTGCTGGCGCTCACGACGTCGTCGTGCTCGCTGCAGACGCTCGGCGCGACCACCGGCGACCTGACCCTGCACGCGGTCTTCGACGACGTGCAGAGCCTGGTGGCGGGGCACAGCGTGCAGATCTCCGACGTACGGGTGGGCACCGTCACCGGCATCCGGCTGCAGGGCTACCGGGCCAGGGTCACCATGTCGATCACGTCGGAGCACCGGCTGCCGGAGGGCAGCACGGCCACCGTGGCCAAGACGTCCGTGCTGGGCGAGAACTACGTGCTGCTCGCCCCGCCCGAGGGCAAGGACCTCTCCACGGGGCCGTACCTGAAGAACGGCGCCACCATCGCCGACACCTCGGTCGAGCCGGACATCGAGCAGGTCACCGCCAAGGCCGGGCCGCTCATCGAGGCGCTCGGCGCGCAGGACGTGAACGCCGTCCTGGACGCGGCCTCGACCGCGTTCGCCGGGCAGGGCGACGACGTCAACAAGCTGATCAAGCAGACGGCCGAGGTCACCGACGCCTACGCCGCCGCCCGCCGCGACCTGGGCACCAGCATCGACGCCCTGGCCCGGCTGGGCGACGACCTCGCCAAGGGCAGCACCGAGCTGGACCGGCTGCCTGGCACCCTCGCCTCGGCCACCGCGCGCATCGCGCACGGGCGCAGGCACGTGAAGAAGACCATCGTCGCGCTGACCAAACTGGCCAAGGAGGCCAACCTCACCGTCTACCCGCGGCACGCCGCGCGGTTGCGCACGCTGCTGCGGGAGCTGGCGGCCATCTCCTCGGCGATGCAGCGCGGCGGGGAGGACCTGAAGGCGCTGGTGGCCGAGCTGCAGAAGTTCATCGACGCCCCGCCGATCACGGTGAACGGGCAGGTGCTGATCTACCTGTGGCTCAAGGGCGTGCTGCTGCCCCAGCGGCGCGACGCCGACCGGCCGGCGCTGCCGAACAGGATCGAGGACTTCCGCCTGCTCCTGGAGCCGCCGCGATGAGCAGGCGGATCTACCTGAACCTCGGGTTCTTCGTCGTTCTGGGCGTCGTCATGACGGTGTGGGCGTTCAGCACGATCATCCGGCTCGACGCCATCGAGCGGCCGTACCGGGTGTCGGCCGAGTTCGTCTCGTCGCCCGGTCTCGTCCGCGGCTTCGACGTGGCCTACCTGGGCGTCCGGGTCGGCAAGATCGGCGACGTGCGGCTGGCGCCTGGCAAGATCGTCGTCGGTCTCGACATCGACCGGGAGGTCCGGCTGCCGAAGGGCGTCTCGGCCGAGGTGCGGCGCAGGTCCGCCATCGGGGAGCCGTACGTGGAGCTCTCGCCGCCCGCCACAGGGGCGGGCGGCCCGCGGCTCGCGGCCGGTGACACGATCACGCTGGCCAGGACGTCGGTGCCGCTCGACTACAAGAAGTTGTTCGAAGGCGTCGGCAAGCTGCTCAACGCGGTGCCGCCCGAGGACGCCGAGGCGATCACCCACGAGCTGGCCGTCGCCCTCGACGGCCGGGCGCCGGCCATCAGGCGCATCATCGACGACGCCCACACCCTGACCGGCACCCTCGCCGACAACACCGAGGTGCTCGACGAGCTGGCGGTGCAGCTCACCCGGCTCACCCACACGCTGGCCGGCAAGCGGGGCGAGCTGGCCTCCGGCATCACCGACCTCAGCACCGTGACGGCCACCCTGCGCGCCTCCCGCGCCGACCTGAACACCTTCCTCGACCGGGGGCCGGGCGTGTTCGGGCAGCTCGACGAAGCCGTCCGGCGGTCGAGGCCGGGGTTCTCGTGCCTGCTGACCGCGGCGGGGCTGCCGCACGAGCCGGTCTTCTCCCCCGAGACCGAACGCAACGTGCACCACCTGCTGAGCATCATGCCGACCGCGTTGAGCCTGGCCGACGACATCAGCGACCGGCGCGGCGACACCGTGTACGGCAGGGCGTCGTTCATCTTCAGCGTCCCCGGCGGGCCGCAGCCCGCCGAGGAGTACGCGCGGGCGGCCGGGCCGCCCACCGTGCCGGAGCTGCGTGCCTGCCCGGATCGCGCGCCCGTCTCCGACACCTCCGGGGACGGCGCCCGCTCCGGCCGTGACCGGTCCGAGCGAGATCGCCTGGACGCCGCCGCACGGCCGGACGGCTCGGCTCGGCCGGACAACCCCGGCCGGCCGGACCCTTCCGCACGACCGGGCACCGCCGAACGGCCGGACAGCACCGTACGACCTGGCGCCTCCGGACGGCCGGGCGCCGGGGACACCGTCAGGCCGGGCGGGAGCCCGCGGCCCGCCCCATCGTCCAGTGACGTGGCCGCCACCGGCGCCACGTCCCCTGACCCGCCGAACACCGCCCCCCTGATCGCCGCGATCTTCCTCGCCGTTGTGGCCTCCGGCGGCATGGTGGGCTGGATCGCGGCAGGTCGGGCCGCCCGCCGCCGTGAGGAGTCACGATGACCACCGAGCAGGACCTCTCCGCAGCCCTCCGCACCGACGAGGCCCGCACGGAGACCGAACCCGCAGCATCCGGGACCGCGCCGTCCGAGGCCGTGACCGCGGTGGATGGCGAGCCCGCCCGGCGGGGCGCCGCGGAAGCCGCGGACGGCGAGCCCGATGCTCAGGAGCAGGTGGAGGCGGGAGACGGCGGGCGGCGGGACGCCGCCGTGGCCGGGCGCCTCTCCAGGGCCCGCGTGTGGTGGACGCTGGCGGCCATGGTGGTGGCCGCGATCGCCGCCACGGCCGTCCTGCAGGGCATCTCCGCCGCCCAGGCCCGCGACGCCCGCGCCGCGCTCGAAGCCGAGCGGGCGCTGCGCCTGGAGGTGTCGGGAGCCGCGGGCGCGTTCGGCAAGGCCCTGCTCAGCTACGACTACCAGGACCTGCAGACCACCCGCTCAGCCCTGGCCGCCCAGGCCACGGGCGACTTCCTGAGCACCTACGACGCGGCGTTCGGCGGCGCGATGGCGCAGGTCATCGTCAAGCTCAAGGCGACCTCGCAGGCCACGGTGCGGGAGGTCTACCTCGCCGACGTGGACGAGGCCACCGCGCACGCCATCGTGGTCGTCGATCAGCAGGTGAACACCTCGGAAGCGATCCGCTCGGTCAAGGACTCGCACCTTAAGATCTCTCTTGTGAAGGAGAAGGGCACCTGGAAGATCCACGACGTGACCGTGCTCGGCGCGTCCTCGGAGGACCAGTACACCCTCGACGGCGACGAGAAGAAGGACTGACGATCGGCCCTTTGGCGATGGGCGGCCGCCCCGACGAGGTGCGAGCCCCTGATGACTGGCTGACCGAGGTGGAACGCGAGCGGGCGGCGCGGTTCAGGTTCGAGGCTGACCGTGACTGCTTCGTCGCCGCGCACCTCCTCGTACGCGTCTGCGCCGCCGCCGTGCTCGGCGTCGAGCCGCGCGAGCTGACGCTGCTGCAACACTGCCATCTGCACGGCCCAGGGCACGGCAGGCCCTCCATCGAGCAGGCCCCGGAGCTGGGGGTCAGCTTCAGCCACACCCGCGGTTACGTGTGCGCGGCCGCCGGGCCGGGCAAGGTCGGCGTGGACGCCGAGCACGTGCCGCCGGGGCCGCTGGACACGTTGCTGGCCGACCGGGTGCTCAACCCGCGCGAGCGCTCGCTGGTCACCGGCAACGACGAGCTGATCAGGCACTGGACGCGGAAAGAGGCCCTGATCAAGCGCGGCGAGCTGACCATGGACAAGCTGCGGGCCTGCGAGGACGACCTGTCGGGCCGGCATCTGCTGGAGTGGAGCGTCGGGCCGGACATCAGGGTGGCGGTCATCACAGACGCCCCAGCGAGGAGGGCGCCCCTCCCCCAATAGACTGGACGCATGTTCTACCGTAAGCCCCTTGAGGAGCGCATCGCCGACCGCATGGCGCAGCGTAAGCCGCTCGAAGAGGGCAAGACCTTCGAGCACGGGCCCGCCAAGTTCGTGTTCGTGTCGCTGCTCGTCGCGGTCGTGCTGATGCACGTCGTCGGCGTCGCGATCGTCATGGCGTTCAGCTGAGCGGCGGGGCGACCTCAGCGGCGGGTCGGGGTCGGGTCGAGGAAGACGTGCTTGACCCCGGAGATCTGGTCTCGCAGCCGGCGGTCCACCTCCTCGCAGGCCCGCTCCACGCCCGCCGCGCTCGACTCGTCCCTGAAATCGATCTTCGCGGCGACCAGGATCTCCCCCGGGCCGATCATCATCGTCAGCAACTCGACCACGTCCTCCACCTCCGGCTGCGCCAGCAGCACCGCCCGGATGCCCGTCTCGGTCCGCTGGGTCGCGGCCTGGCCGATGAGCAGCGACATGTTCGCCCGGATCAGGGTGAGCGCCACGACCAGCAGGAGCAGGCCGATCACGACCGAGGCCGCGCCGTCCCACAGCGCCGAGCCGGTGAGCTGCGAGGCGACCAGCCCGGTGGCCGCGACCAGCAGCCCGCACAGCGCTGCCGCGTCCTCGAACAGCACGGCCTTCAACGCGGTGTCGGACGTCATGCGGGCCAGGCGTACCACGCCGACCCGGCGCCGGGCGGCCTCGGCGCGCAACTGCGCGAGCCCCCGCGCGAACGAGATGCCCTCGAACACGAACGAGGCCGCCAGCACGATGTACGCCGGTGTGAGGTTCGACAGGTCCTCGCCGTGACCGATCTCGTGCAGGCCGTTCGTGATGGAGAACCCGGCCCCGCCCACCAGGGTCGTGACCGCCGCCATCAGCGCCCAGACGAAGCCCGCCTTGCCGTGCCCGAACGGATGCCGCCGGTCGGCGGGCCTGCCCGAACGGCGCACCGCCACCAGCAACAGCAGCTCGGTCACCGTGTCGGCGGCCGAGTGCGCCGCCTCCGACAACATGGCCGCCGAGCCGCCCACCAGGCCCGCGACGAGTTTCGCCAGAGCGATGGCGAGGTTGGCCGCGGCCGCCACGAGCACGGTGCGCAGGCTCTCCCCCTTCATGAAGTACGACTTTACGTGCGCTAGATTGGAGATCATGAGCGCGCCTCGCTGGCTTTCTCCCGCCGAACAGCGTGCCTGGCGCACGCACCTGGCGCTGCACAGGTTGCTCATGCACCGGCTCGACCGCGAGCTCCAGGAGTTCTCGCTCACGGTCAACGACTACGAGATCCTGGTCAACCTCTCCGAGAGCCCCGGGCGGCGCATGCGCATGAGCGACCTGGCCGACGCGACGATCCAGTCACGCAGCCGGCTGTCGCACCAGATCTCCCGCATGGAGGCCAAGGGCCTGGTCACCAGGGAAGACTGTCACGACGATCGGCGGGGCACGTTCGCGGTGCTGACCGACGAGGGGTGGGAGACGATCCAGCGGGTGGCGCCGTTCCACGTGGCCGGCGTGCGCGAGCACTTCGTCGACCGGCTCACCGACGATCAGCTCGAAACGATCGAGGCGGCCTACGCGCCCATCGTGGAGCAGCTGAAGAAGCTGCGCTGACACCCAACCGATATCGGCGAGGGTGCGCGGACCTCCGTACCGCTCGCTACGATCCGCTCATGCTCAGAAAGCTACTGATCGTGGCCGTGCTGGCGCTGGCGGCGGCGTGCTCGTCCGGCGGGGACGCCGGCGAGTTGCCCGCGGGGCCCGAGCTGATGAAGAAGGCCTCCGAGGCCATGAAGGCCGTCAAGTCGGCCACCTTCTCGATCGCGACCGAGGGCGAGCCGAAGGTGCCGGTCAAGCAGGCCGACGGCCGGCTCACCGCCGCCGGCGACGCCGACGGCACGATCACGCTTGACGTGCTGGGCACCCTGCAGGAGGTCAGCTTCGCCCTGGTCGGGGAGACCGTGCACTTCAAGGGCCCGACGGGTGGCTTCCAGAAGATGACCCGGCAGCAGCTGGCGCAGTTCTACGACCCCTCGGTGATCCTCGAGCCGACCAAGGGCATCGCCCAGTTGCTCGCCTCGGCCACGGATCCGAAGGTCGAAGGCGTGGAGGACGGCGCCTACCGCGTCGCCACGACGTTCCCCGGGCAGGTCGTCGGCCAGATCGTCCCCGGCGTCACGCAGGGCGTCAACGGCAAGGTCTGGGTCGACCAGGGTTCCAGCCGGCTCACCCGGGCCAACCTGCCGTTGCAGGGCGGCACGGTGACGGTGTCGTTCAGCGACTACGACGCACCGGTCACGATCACCCCGCCCGCCGCGAAATGAGGCGCGCCCGCCGGGTCGTGCTCGGCGCGGGCGGCGCGGTGGTGCTGCTGGCCGCGCTCGACGCGTACGTCGTGGTGACGGTCCTGATCGACATCGCCGAGGACGTCGGCATCCCGCTGAACCACCTGGAGCGGGCCACGCCGGTCGTGACGGGCTTCCTGCTGGGGTACGTCGCCGCGATGCCGCTGCTCGGCCAGCTCTCCGACCGCTACGGCCGGCGGCCGCTGATCCACGCGTGCCTGGCGGCGTTCGCCCTCGGCTCGGTGCTGACGGCGCTGGCGGCCGGGGAGGTCATGGTGGTGGCCGGGCGCGCCGTCCAGGGGGTGGCGGGCGGGGCGCTGCTGCCGATCACGATGGCGCTCATCGGTGACCTGTGGGACGAGCACGAGCGGCCCCTGGCCCTGGGGGCGGTGGGTGCGGCCCAGGAACTGGGCAGCGCGCTCGGGCCGCTGTACGGCGGGGTGCTGGCGCTGGTCCCCAGCACCGTGGTGGCAGGGGTGGAGCTGGGCGGCTGGCACGCCATCTTCTGGATCAACCTGCCCCTCGCCGCCCTCGCCGCCGTCGCCGTGCACCTCACGGTCCCTGGCCGCCCCGTACGCTCTGCCCGGACGTCCAGCACCGCCTCGGCGGACGCCACAGAATCGGGACGGCTCCGCGCGGGCACGGCCGCAGGACGGTCGCTCCCCCCGCACACGACCGAAGCGGGCGACGACCCCGCGGACACCACCGCAGGGCGATCGACCCCCGCGCGAGCCGACGCCCTCACCGGCACCCCCCGAGGGCGGCTCGTCGCCGCGGGCGCCGGCCGGGTGGACGTGGTCGGTGGCGGGCTGCTGGCGCTGGCGCTCGGGCTGCTGGTGGTCGGCCTGTACAACCCCGACCCCGCCAGGGCCGTGCTCCCCCCGTGGGGGCTGCCCGTGATCGCCGCCGGCGCGCTGGCGGCCGTGATCTTCGTCTGGTGGGAGATCCGCTCCCCCGTCCGCCTGCTCGACCTGTCCGGCGCCCGCAAGGGCCCGCTGCTCGCCACCCTCGCGGTGAGTTTCCTGGCCGGGGCCGCGCTGCTCGTGACCATGGTGTTCGTCCAGTTCACCGCCCAGACGCTGCTCGGCGCCGACGCGTTGGGGGCGTCACTGATCCTGGCCAGGTTCCTGGCCGCGCTGACGGTGGGCGCGCTGCTCGGGGGGCTCCTGGCGCGCAGGACGGGTGACCGCGCCGTGGCGGTGGCGGGCATGGCGCTGGCGGCGGCCGGCTACTGGCTGATGAGCCGCTGGCCGCTCGACCTGGAGAGCGCGGGCCCGCTGATGGACCTCCACCTCGTCGTCGCCGGCCTGGGCCTGGGGCTGGTGATCGCGCCGGTGTCGTCGGCGGTGTTGCGGGTGAGCCCGGCGGCCCAGCACGGCGTCGCCTCGGCGGCGGTCGTGGTGGCCAGGATGATGGGCATGCTGATCGGCATCGCGGCCGTGTCGGCGTGGGGCTTCTACCGGTTCCAGTCGCTGACCGCCCACCTGGACACGCCGCTCCCGTTCGGCGTGGACGCCGCGACCTACCAGCGGCGGCTGGCCGACTACACCGCGAAGGTGCAGGCGGCGCTGCACGTCGAGTACACCGAGATGTTCCTGGTCACGGCGTTCATCTGCGTGCTCGGCGCGGGCGTCGCGCTGCTCATGCCGTCCGTCGCCCGGGCCCGCTGAGGGGCCCGGGCGACGGCGGCGGGCGCGTTACGGGGAGAGGCGGTGCAGGTCGCGGGGGAAGGCGGTGGTCTGGCGGATGTTGGCGGCGCCGGTCAGCCGCGCCGTCCACCGTTCAAGCCCCAGCGCGAACCCACCGTGCGGCGGCATCCCGTGCTTGAAGGCCTGCAAATACCCTTCGTACGCCTCCGTCCCCTCACCCCGGGCGGCCAGCGCGGCGACGTAGTCCGCGTACGCGTGCAGCCGCTGCCCGCCCGTGACCAGTTCCAGCCCTCGGAACAACAGGTCGAAGCCGTTGGAGTAGCCCGGCCTGGCGGGGTCGGGATGGGTGTAGAAGGGCCGCTTGGCCATCGGGTAGCCGGTGACGAAGAGGAACTCCGACCCGTGTTCCCGCAGCGCCCACTCCGACAGCCGGCGTTCCTGCGCGGGTGACAGGTCGGGCTCCTCGGAGGACGTCATCCGCTGCGCCTCGGTGAAGTGGATGGCCGGGATCTCGGCGGGCACCTCGGGCAGCGTGACGCCGAGCAGGGCGGCCGCGGAGCCGGCGCGGCGGCGTACCGACCCCAGCATGCCCGCCACCGCCTCGCGCAGCACCGCCATCACGTCACGGTGGTCGCGGACGAAGCCGAGCTCCGCGTCGAGGCTGGTGTACTGGGCCAGGTGGCGTACGGTGTCGTGCGGCTCGGCGCGGAAGACGGGCCCGACCTCGTAGACCCGCTCGAACACCCCGACCATCGCCTGCTTGTAGAACTGCGGCGACTGCGCCAGGTAGGCGGGCCGGCCGAAGTAGTCGATGCCGAAGACGTTCGCGCCGGACTCGGTGGCCGAGCCGACGATCTTCGGGGTGTGGATCTCGGTGAAGCCGAGCCCGTCGAGCGTCTCGCGGAACCCGGCCACGCTCGCGGCCGCGATCTCCAGCGGCGCCCTGAGGCGGGGGTGCCGCAGCGCGACGGGCGCGTGGTCGAGGATCGTCGGGAGCGTCGCGCCCGGCTCCGGCCGGTAGAGGTCGAACGGCGGCGCCGCGCACGGCTCCGCCAGCACCTCGATCTCCGGCGCGACCAGCTCGAACCCTCCGGGGGCCTGCGGGCTGGCCGTCACGGTGCCGGTGACCTCGACGACGCTCTCCTCGCCCGGCAGGTCGTGCGCGGTCACCGCCTGGGCGAGGCCGGTGCGGTCTCTGACGACGAGGAAGGACACGGACTTCAGTTGCCGGCGGCGATGGACCCAGCCGGCGATCGTCACTCGTTGCCCGGCGTGCTCAGCGAGCTCCGCCGACATGACACGAGAGATCATCACAGCTCCTCACGAGGAAATGCATGATCCCTTGGGAGTGCGGGGGAGAAGGGAGCTCCCGGTGCCACCGCACTTTCGCCGCCCCTGGTCGAGGCGGCCTCGAGGACCCGGTGACGCTGGTCAGGCGGCGGGGCATTTCCTCCCCGCACTCGGGAGTGTCTTCACCAGAGGTGCACGGGACCGCCTTCACAGCTGCCGGCGGCTCTCTCGGCCCGTGCGGGCCCTCGGCTACTCGTCTCCGTCGACGTTTGCGGTCGATCCTACGAGCCCGCGGAGGGAACGGCAAAACCTTTGCCGCCCCCGGTCCGCTACCGGTCCTTCTTCGAGCGCTTCTCCCGGATCTTCATCGTGACCTCGATCGGCGACCCGGCGAAGCCGAACTCCTCGCGGATGCGGCGCTCGACGAAGCGGCGGTAGGTGTCTTCGAGCCAGCCCGAGGTGAACAGCACGAACTTGGGCGGCTCCACCGACGCCTGCGTGGCGAAGAGGATCTTCGGCTGCTTGCCGCCCCGAACCGGCGGCGGCGTCTGCTGCACCAGCTCGGTCAGGAACGCGTTGAGCCGGGCCGTCGGCACCCGCGTGGACCACGAGTCGAGGGCCTTCTCCAGCGCGGGGACCAGCCGGTCGACGTGCCGCCCCGTCTTGGCGGAGATGTTGACGCGCAGCGCCCACGGAGTGCGTACGAGCTGGCGGTCGATCTCCTTCTCCAGGTAGTAGCGGCGGTCCTCGTCGACCAGGTCCCACTTGTTGAAGGCGACCACCATCGCCCGCCCCGACTCGATGACCAGGCCGATGATGCGGAGGTCCTGCTCGGTGAGCGGCTGGCTGGCGTCGATCAGCACGATCGCCACCTCGGTGCGCTCCAGCGCCGCGCGCGTGCGCATGGCGGCGTAGAAGTCGGCGCCCTGCAGCTCGCGGTCGCGCCGCCGGATGCCGGCCGTGTCGACGAAACGCCAGGTGCGGCCGCCCAGCTCGACCAGCTCGTCGACCGGATCGCGGGTGGTGCCGGCCATCGGGTCGACCAGGACGCGCTCCTCCCCCGCCAGCTTGTTGAGCAGCGAGGACTTGCCGACGTTGGGCTTGCCGAGCAGCGCGACGCGGGCGGGCCCGCGCTCGGCCCCGAACGTCACCTCGGGCGTCTCCGGGAGCGCGTCGAGCACCACGTCGAGCAGGTCGCCGCTGGAGCGGCCGTGCAGGGCGGAGACGGGATAGGGCTCGCCGAGCCCGAGCGACCACAGCGCGGCGGCCTCCAGCTCCAGCTGCTGGTTGTCGACCTTGTTGGCGGCCAGGATGACCGGCTTGCCCGACTGCCGCAGCACCGAGCCCACGGTCTCGTCGGCGTCGGTCGCGCCGACGGTGGTGTCGACCACGAACACGATCACGTCGGCCAGTTCGGCCGCGATCTGGGCCTGCTCGGCGATGCGCAGGTTCATCCCGGTCGCGTCGGGGTCCCACCCTCCGGTGTCGACCACGGTGAAGCGGCGGCCGCGCCAGTTGGCTTCGTAGGTGACGCGGTCGCGGGTGACCCCCGGCACATCCTCGACGACCGCCTCGCGGCGGCCGATGATGCGGTTGACCAGCGTGGACTTGCCGACGTTCGGCCGCCCCACGATGGCGACGACCGGCAGCGGCGCGGCGTCGCCGTGCTCGGTTATCTCAAGATCGTCGAGGTCGGCCTCGACCCAATCCCCCGTTGACACGATGTTTCGTCCTTAGTGAGTACCGCACCTGCTCGTCAGGTGCGCTCGCGAATGCGGTCGCCGCCGGGCCCGCCCGGGCCCGCCTGCTCGGCGACCAGTCTCAGCACCTCCGCGATGACCTCGTCGAGGCTCATCGCGGTGGTGTCGAGCTCGACGGCGCCATCCGCCATCGAGAGTGGGTCGGCCTGACGTGTCGAGTCGAGAGTGTCACGCCTGGCCATGGCCTCCTGCTGCGCCCGGACGGTCGAGCCGGCCAGCTCCGCGCTGCGCCGCAGGGCACGCGCCTCGGCGCTGGCCGTCAGGTAGATCTTGACGGCGGCGCCGGGGCAGACGACCGTGCCGATGTCGCGTCCCTCGACCACGAAGCCGCCGTCGCCGATGATCTCCCGCTGCCGCGCGACCAGGCGGGCGCGCACCTCGGGGACGGCGGCGACGGCGGAGACGGCTCCGGTGACGTCGGCCTCCCTGATCGGCCCCGCGACGTCGACCTCGTCGACATGGATCGCCGGGCTGTCAGGGTCGGTGCCGGAGACGATCAGCGGCTCGCCGCAGCGGGCCGCGATCGCGCCGGGGTCAGCCAGATCGACACCCTGCCGGAGCATCCACCAGGTCATCGCGCGGTACATCGCCCCGGTGTCGAGGTAACGCAGGCCCAGCGCGCGGGCCACTCCGCGCGAGACGCTCGACTTGCCCGACCCCGAAGGGCCGTCCA
The DNA here is from genome assembly GCF_055586745.1 of Nonomuraea sp. NPDC049378. Lineage (NCBI taxonomy): Bacteria > Bacillati > Actinomycetota > Actinomycetes > Streptosporangiales > Streptosporangiaceae > Nonomuraea > Nonomuraea sp. NPDC049378. Next base: position 25,694 of record NZ_JBVJHP010000035.1, on the reverse strand, counting down.
TGGCGACGACCAGACCGGTCACGGTCTCTCCCTCTTCACGTTGTTCCACCCGACTTGAAGAGGCTACAGCCTCCGGCTCGGTCGGCGATCCAGCTTTCGAGCGGGCCGAGCGGCACCCTGACCGGCACGTGGGGCGGCGGCGACGACCTGGAGGGCTGGCTTGGCCCTCATTCGCCTGCCAGGGGCCTACGGCCCGGCCGTGCCGGCGGTCACCGGCTCTTCGCGGTGAACGTCAGGTGCGTGACGCCGGACGGCGTGGAGACCGCTTCGATGTCGTACGCCTCCTCCAGCGACTCCAGGCCGTCCCAGAGCCGGACGCCACGGCCGAGCAGGATCGGTATCTGGACGACGTGCAGGTGATCGACCAGCCCTTCTCTGAGGAAGTCGCGTATGACGGACGGCCCGCCGCCGAGGCGCACGTCCTGGCCTCCGGCCGCCTCGCGGGCCTTGTCGAGTGCCTGCGCGGGCGAGGCGTCGAGGAAGTGGAACGTGGTGCCGCCCTCCATCTCGATCGACGGCCGCGGCCGGTGGGTGAGCACGAAGACCGGCGTGCGGAACGGCGGGTCGGCACCCCACGCGCCCTTGTAGCCGGGGTCGTCCTGCCAGCCGGGCGGGCCGAACTTGCCCGCGCCCATGATCTCGGCGCCGATGCCGTGACCGTGCATCGTCGCGAAGGCGTTGTCGGCGCCGGCGCTCCCGCCGCCGCCCCCGCCCATCCCGTGCCAGTACCGGGTGGCGAACATCCAGTCGTGCAGGCGCTCACCGGCGTGACCGAACGGGGCGCCAGGAGCCTGACCCTCGCCGGTGCCGAAGCCGTCCAGCGAGATCGTGAAGTTGTGAACGCGCAACCTACTCATGATCGCTTCCTCCAGGACTGACGGTGCCTGAGACACTGTGTACGTTAGAGACAGCTCTGGCTCTTCGGCCACCGCGACCAGGGTTTGCGCCCGCACCATCATCCGGCGCACCCGGCGCACCCGCCCCGCCCGGCCGCCCGCTGCGGCCCTGATCAGGACTAACGCCCACCGCTCCGGTAAGTGACCGGGTGTGACAGGGACGGACAACGCACGGGTCACCGTCGTCGTGGCCAGCAAGGATCGGCTGCGGGCGCTGGTCCGTTCGCTCCCGAAGCATCCGCGCCCGGTGATCCTGGTGGACAACGGCTCGACCGACGGGACGGCGGGGTTCGTCAGCCGGCACTTCCCCGACGTCCGGCTCGTGGAGCAGGACACGAACCTGGGCGCGCCCGCCCGCAACATCGGCGTGCGGATGGCCGAGACGCCGTACGTGGCCTTCGCCGACGACGACTCCTGGTGGGCGCCCGGCGCGCTGGAGCTGGCCGCCGACGTGCTGGACGCCCATCCCCGGCTGGCCGTGCTCGGCGCGCGCGTGCTGGTGGGCCCCGAGGAGCGGCTGGATCCGGTGTCGGAGCTGATGCGTCACTCGCCGCTCGGCATCGAGCCGGATCTGCCGGGGCCGAGCGTCCTCGGGTTCCTGGCGTGCGGGGCGGTGGTGCGCAGGGAGGCGTTCCTGGAGGCGGGCGGCTTCGACGACGTGATCTTCTTCTTCGGCGAGGAGGAGCGCCTGGCGGTCGACCTGGCCGCGAAGGGGTGGGGGCTGGCGTACGTGGACGACGTCGTGGCCCACCACCACCCGTCGCCGGCCAAGGACCCGCGTGGCAGGCGGGCGCTGGCTCTGCGCAACGCCGTACTCACCGCGGTGTTGCGCCGCCCGTGGCCGGTGGTGGCGCGGCGGGCGCTCGACGCCCTGCGTGCGGGACCCGCCGGGTGGGAGGGACTGCGTGCGGCCGTACCGCGCCTTCCAGGGGCGCTGGCGGAGCGGCGGGGGTTGCCGCGCGCCGTGGAGCGGGCACGGCGGCGGCTGGAGCGGGCCGGCGGCTGAGCGCGGGCGTGCGGTTACGTCTCACGGAACGGGGGCAGCAGGCGGGCATGAGTACCGCACCTAACCCGATCGACCTGCAGAAACACCTGGGTGGTGTCGACTACCCGGCAGGCAAGGCCGATCTGATCAAGGCCGCGCGCGACCACAACGCGAGCAAGGACATCGTCGAAGCCCTGGAGGCCATGCCCGACCGCGAGTACGACGGCCCGAACGCCGTCAGCGAGGCCGTCACCAAACGCTGAGTCCCGGGGACGCGGCGGGCGGGGCTGGGGGCCCGCCCGCCGCGGCGGCGGCCGGGATCGGTCGCCGAAACGGGTCGGCCCGCATACGTCATGATGACCACATGACTGAAATATTGAGGTACGCCGCTTTCACCACCACTCCCACCGGCGGCAACCCCGCCGGAGTGGTCTTGGACGCCCGGGAGTTGTCGGACGCGGACATGCTCGCCATCGCCGCCGAACTCGGCTACTCCGAGACGGCCTTCTTGCACCCCACCACGGATGAGCGCCAGTACCGGATCCAGTACTTCAGCCCGCTGAGCGAGGTCGCCTTCTGCGGCCATGCGACGATCGCTGCCTCGATCGCGCTCGGCGAGCGGATCGGTCCCGGAGCCGTGAACCTCGCTACCCAGGCGGGCCCGGTCCCGGTGGAGATCGCCGCGGATCCGGCCGGAGGGCTCATCGCCACCTTGACCAGTCCGCCGACCTCCACCCGCCAAGCCTCCGAAGAGGAGACACGGCCCGTGCTGGCCGCACTGGGTTGGTCGGCCGACGATCTGGACCCCGACTACCCGGTGCACGTCGCCTCCGCCGGCAACGACCATCTCGTCCTGGCCGCGTCCAGCCGGGGCCGTCTGGCCGATCTCGACTACGACTTCGATGCCCTCAGCAAGATCATGTCTGACTCGGGATGGATTACCATCCACCTTTTCTGGCACGCATCCCCCGCCGTCTTCCACGTCCGCAACCCGTTTCCGCCCGGCGGCGTGGTCGAGGACCCCGCCACCGGTGCCGCGGCCGCCGCCTTCACCGGCTACCTGCGTACGCTGGGACGTCTCGAAGATGGCGCCGTTCTCACCCTTCACCAGGGCGTCGACATGGGGCGGCCCAGCCTCTTGACGTGTACCACCGTTCCCGGCGACTCCCGTGTCAAGGTCTCGGGCACCGCGGTGCCCATTCGGTAGCGGCAGTTCGGGGTTCGCCGTCCAAGGTCGTCTCAGCGAGGCCGTGCCACGCTGCTCGCCGCCGGCCACGACATGTGGCTCGCGCTGGAAGAGCGCTGGTACGAGCGCGCCGTCGACGCCGTGGGCGTGCGCCGGTTCGCGGTGCGGGACCCGGACGGCTATCTCCTGCGCATCTCTCAGCGCCTGGGGACCCGCCCCCGATAGCCGCCCGCGTCACCGAACGCCGGCCTCCGACCTTCGGCGAAGCGATCCCGGAATCCCTCGCTGGACATCGCCGACGGATCCCCGGCGGATGACGCTAGGGGACCTGCCAGCCGCGTTCGCGCAGGGCCTCGGAGAGCGTGGCGGCCGCGTCGGGCTCCACCGACAGCTCGGCGATGCCCAGCGGCAGCCCAGGGGCGTGCTCGAGGCGCACGTCCTCGACGTTGACGCCGACCTCGTCGCACACCTGGAACAGCCGGGCCAGCTGGCCGGGGCGGTCGCCGATGACGACCTGGACGACGGCGTAGGAGGAGGCGGGGCCGCCGTGCTTGCCGGGGATACGATCGTGGCCGACGACACCCCGCTTGAGCAGCTGGGTGATCTCGCCGGTCGCGGTGCCGTCGCCCTCGGCCAGGGCCCGCAGCGCGCTCGCCGCGTCGGCCAGGTCGTGCGCGACGGCTTCGAGCACCTCGGCGACCGGGGAGGCGTTGCCCGACAGGATGCCGAGCCAGAGCCCGGGGTCGCTGCCCGCGATCCGGGTGACGTCGCGCACGCCCTGCCCGGCCAGGCCGAGAGCGACGTCGGTGGCGTCGGCCAGGCGCGCGGCCACGGCGGAGGCCGCGACGTGGGGGGCGTGGGAGACGACGGCGACGGCGCGGTCGTGGTCGGTGGCGCTGACCTCGACCGCGTTGGCGCCGCACAACTCGATCAGGCGCAGCACGGCCGCCTTCGCCTCGGGGTCGGCCTCCTCCGTGGGGCACAGCGCCCACGGCCGGCCCAGGAAAAGGTCGTCCCTGGCCGCCCCCGGGCCGGACTTCTCGCGGCCGGCGAGCGGATGGGAGGCGACGTAGGCGGACAGGTCGCAGCCGAGCTGCGCGGCCCGGTGGATGGGCTCCGCCTTGACGCTGGCGACGTCGGTGTAGAACCTGGCCGCCTGGAGCCGCTGCAGCTCGAGCAGCTCGGTCGCCACGTGGGCGGGAGGCACCGCGATGATCGCCAGGTCGGCCTGCTCAGTGGCCCGGCCCTCCTGCGGGACTGCTTCCTCGAGGGCCTGGCCGCCGGGCGGGGCGAGGTGCGGGCCGCCGGGCCGCCACTCCTCGCCCGCCCCGAGCTCCCGTGCCAGCCGTACGGCTCCCTGATCGCGGTCGGCGAGCAGCACGCGCACACCGCGCTTGCGCAGCGCCAGCGCCGCGGAGGTGCCGATGAGACCGGTGCCGACGACGAGCACGGTGCGAAGATCCATCTGGTGTCCTGATTTATCGGGCCATTGGGATAGCCAGTATCTCGTTATGTGATGCCCGGTCGCTCACTGCGCGATGTCCTGCCGCAGCGCCACCGCGCCACGCAGGTAAACATGCTGGATCTCGGCTCTCGGCCGGTCGGTCTCCACGTGGGCCATGAGCCGCACCACGCGGGGCAGCGCACCCGGCACGGCGATCTCGGTGCAGCAGATCAGCGGCACCTCGTGGAAACCCAGCTTCCGCGCCGCGAGCGCGGGAAACTCGGCCGTCAGATCGGGCGTGGCCGTGAACAGCACGCTGATCACGTCATCCGGGGTCAGCTCGTTACGCTCCATGATCGCGCTGACCAGCTCGGTCGTCCCTTCGATGATCGAGCCACGGTCGTCGGCGTCCACCTGGATCGCCCCACGAATCGCGCGCACCATGTGGTCAGTCCCCTTCCCTAACCGGGAGAGCCCGCGCGAGGATCGCACGGGCTCCTTCTTCCGGCCAGGTTACAGCTTCACGGCGGCGTAGAGCTCGCCGACTTCCTTCAGGCTGAGCGCCCGGATGGTGCCCGGCTTCGTACGGCCCAGCTTCACCGGACCGAACTCGATTCTGGCAAGGTCGATCACCCGGTGGCCCGCCACCTCCAGCATGCGCCGCACGACGTGCCTGCGTCCCTCGTGCAGCACGACCTCGACCAGCGCCTGCTGCCCGTGCTCCTGCACGACGGTGAAGCTGTCGGCCTTGACCATGCCGTCCTCCAGCTCGATGCCCTGCTTGAGCCTGCGGCCCAGGTCACGCGGGATCGGCCCGGGCACCTTGGCCCAGTATTTCTTCTGCACCCCATAGCTCGGATGCGTCAGCCTGTTGGCCAGCTCGCCGTCGTTGGTGAGCAGCAGCAGGCCCTCGGTCTCGGTGTCGAGCCTGCCCACGTGGAACAGCCTCGGCGCCAGCTCCTCGACGTAGTCGGCCAGGCACGGGCGGCCCTGCGGGTCGTCCATCGTGGAGACGACGCCGATGGGCTTGTTGAGGGCGTAGTAGACCAGGTCGGGGGCGGTGGGGATGCGCTTGCCGTCGACGTGGATGACCTGCGTCGCGGGATCGACCTTGGCGCCGAACCTCCGTACGACCTGGCCGTTCACCGTGACCCGGCCCTCGCCGATCATCTCCTCGCACGCCCTGCGGCTGGCGACGCCCGCCTGGGCGAGCACCTTCTGCAGCCGCACGCCGTCAGGGACCTCGGTGGTGTCGCGCTCGTCGGAGTAGCCCTCGGGGTAGAAGTCACGGTCGCGCAGGGGCTGGCGGGCCGCCTTCACCCGGTCGTGCTGGGGGCTGCCGTAGCCGTTCCCGCCGCCGCGCCTGCCCCCGATCGTCTGGACGTCGTCCCGCCGGGGACGCCCGGTGCGCCCGGTGTCACGCCCGGTGCGGCCGGTGTCGCGCCCGGTGCGGGCATCGCCGTCGCGCCTGCCGTAACGGGACCTGGTGGACTCGGCGCTCCGGGAACCGGCCTCACGGCGCCCGCTCCTGTCGGCCCGGAACCCGCCGCGCTCATCACGCCGCTCGCCTCCGTAGCCACCCCGGTCGGACCTGCCGCCCGGTTCCGAACGGTAACCGGTGCCGCGCTCGTCACGCCGCTCGGACCCGTAACCACGCTCGAACCTGTCGCCGCGCTCGGAACGGAAACCGCCACCGCGCTCGTCCCGACGCTCGGAACGGTAACCGCCGCCACGCTCATCACGACGCTCGAACCTGTCGCCGCGCTCGGACCGGTAACCGCCGCCACGCTCATCACGACGCTCGAACCTGTCGCCGCGCTCGGACCGGTAACCGCCGCCACGCTCGTCACGCCGCTCGGACCGGTAACCGCCGCCACGCTCATCACGCCGCTCGGAACGGAAACCACCGCCGCGCTCGGAACGGTAACCGCCGGCGCGCTCGTCACGACGCTCGGAACGGTAGCCTCCCCGGTCGCCACGAGGACGCTCACCACGTCCGTGGCGATCCTCGCGGCCCTCGCTCTGGTAACGGTCGTCGGGGTTGTAACGGTCGTCGCGGTCGCCGCCCGTGAAGCGGTCGTCGCGGCCGGCTCCGCGCGCGTAGCGGCCGCCGCCGGCGTCGTCGCGCCCGGCGGGCCCGCCGTACCGGGCGCGGGTGCCGCCCCGGTCGGCGCGGAGGGAGTCGGGGGAGGGCCGGGAGTCGCGTGCGGAGTCGCGACCGCGGCCACGGTCGTCGCCCCGGAAGTCGTCACGGCGAGACCCGCCTCTGGAGTCTCTTCGGCCGGTCCCACCGCGGAAGTCGTCGTCACGCCGGGAGTCGCCACGGGCGTCGTCGGAGCGGAAGGCGGGACGCCCACCACGGCCGGAGCCGCCTGTGCGTCCACGACCGCGTCCATCACCGGACGGGGTGCTGCGCCTGTTGATCACTTTGTTGTCTCCTCGAGGTTTTCCACGTCGTCGGGGAGGAAGGGCGCGAGTTCGGGGAGCTCGCTCAGATCCCGTAGTCCCAGACGTTCAAGGAAGTATGAGCTTGTCCGGTAGAGCACCGCTTGGCTCTCCGGGTCGGTGCCGGCCTCTTCGACCAGCCCCCTGGCGACGAGTGTGCGCATGACACCGTCGCTGTTGACGCCGCGTACGGCGGCGACGCGGGAACGGCTCACCGGTTGCCGGTAGGCCACGACCGCGAGTGTTTCGAGCGCGGCCTGGGTCAGCCGCGTCTGCTGGCCGTCGCGTACGAACCTTTCGACCAGCGGCGCGCAGTCGGCACGCGTGTAGAAACGCCAACCACCCGCCACTTCTCTCAAGTCGAAACCCCGTCCGGCGACGGTGTATTCCGCCGCCAGCCCACGCAGCGCCGCGGCGACCTCGTGGGTGGGCCGTTCGAGCACCTGAGCCAGGGTCACCTCGGCGACCGGCTCGTCAACGACAAGCAGGATAGCCTCCAGCGCCGCCTCGAGCCTCGGCCCCTCCCCCGGCTCGGCTCCCACCGCGCGTCCGGCAGCGGCGTCCACGTCTGGCCCGTCGCCGGGTGCCAGGGCGCCCTTTCCCGTGGCCGGTGTGGTGTTCGTGCCGTCCGCCGCCTGGTCACGGCGGGCGCCGGTCACCGGCCCGTCGCCCTCAGCCGTCCTGTCAGCGGCGAAGGCCGGCCCGTCAGCACCAGCCACCGGCTCCTCTTGCGGCACCCGCTCCCTGTCCTGCGCCACATCTTCGTCCGGACCCAGGTCCTCGTCACGTCCCAGGTCCTCGTCCGGCCGCGTCCCAGCCCTGGACGTCGTGTCGTCCTGGGATAGCGTCCCCCCAGGGACGGACCTGCCCCTGTGGGCCTCCGGCTCGCCCGGGCCCGGGGTGTCGTCCGCGGCCCGCGCCTCCGCAGGCAGCGTGTCGTCCGCAGCGGACGTCTCCGCACGAGACAGCGTGCCTCCCTCGACGCGCGTGTCGTCCGCGACGGACGTCTCCGCGCGGGACGGCGGGTCGTCCTGGGGCGGGTCGTCCTGGGGCGGGTCCTCGTGGGGCGGGGGCGGGTCGTCGGGCGAGGAGGTCTCCGCCTCCGGGGCGCCGGGCTGGACGAGGGAGCCGGGGAGGGTCATCCAGGCGGGCAGCGGCGGCTCCGAGTCGGGAGACTTGCGGGGGTTAGGCAGTGGGTTGTCAGTCATGGGATGGTTTCTCCGCGGATTCCTCGTAGTCGTCCCCCACCGCGACGTCGCCGTCGTCGGCGCCCGTCCAGGTGACGTGCAGGTCGCCCAGCGGCTCGACCTGCTCGAACGTGACCGCCGACTCCCGGAACAGCTCCAGCACGGCCAGGAAGCGGGCGATGACCTCGAAGGTGCCCTCGCAGTCGGCCACCAGCGCCCTGAAGGTGGCCCGCCGGAGGCGCCGCAGGTGCATGACCAGGATGGCCGCCTGCTCCTTGACGCTCGCCAGCGGCTGGTAGATGTGCCCCACGCTGACCGTGGGCGGCAGCTTGGGCGTGAAGGCCCTGGCGGCGATCTTGGCGAGCTCTTCGGGCCCGATGCCCAGGATGAGCTCGGGCAGCAGGTCGGCGAACTGCGGCTCGAGCGGCGCCGTACGGGGAAAGCGCAGGGACTCCTCGGCCATCCGCCCGGCGAAGATCTTGGCGACCTCTTTGTACGCTTTGTACTGCAGCAGCCGCGCGAACAGCAGGTCTCTGGCCTCCAGCAGGGCCAGGTCTTCCTCGTCCTCCACCTCGCCCGACGGCAGCAGCCGGGCCGCCTTGAGGTCGAGCAGCGTGGCCGCGACCAGCAGGAAGTGGCTGGTCTGGTCGAGGTCCCACTCGGGGCCGCGGGAGCGGATGTAGGCGATGAACTCGTCGGTGACCTTGGAGAGCGAGACCTCGGTGATGTCGAGCTTGTGCTTGGCGATGAGGCCGAGAAGCAGATCGAAGGGACCCTCGAAGACGTCCAGGTGAACCTGGAACCCTTGGGGCTCGGTCTGCTCTGCGGTCACCTGGCCATTGTGGCAGGCGCGGGCCAGCGCGAGAGCACTTCGCGCGCCAGCTCACGGTAGGCGTTGGCGCCGAGGGACGAGGGGTCGAAGGTGGTGATCGGCTCGCCGGCGACGGTCGCGTCGGGGAAACGCACCGTGCGGTTGATGACGGTGTGGAACACCTTGTCGCCGAACGCGTCGACCACGCGGGCCAGCACCTCGCGGCCGTGCAGGGTGCGGGCGTCGTACATGGTGGCGAGCAGGCCCTCGATCTCGAGGTCTTCGTTGAGCCGCTCCTGGACCTTGGAGATGGTGTCCATCAGCAGGGCGACGCCACGCAGCGCGAAGAACTCGCACTCCAGCGGCACCATGACGCCATGGGCGCACGTGAGCGCGTTGATGGTGAGCAGGCCGAGCGACGGCTGGCAGTCGATGAGGCACACGTCGTAGTGCGGCAGCAGCGGCTTGATCACGCGGCCGAGCACCTGCTCGCGGGCGACCTCGGTGACGAGCTGCACTTCGGCGGCCGACAGGTCGATGTTGCTCGGCAGCAGGTCGAGCCCCTCGACGCCGGTCTCGAGCAGGACGTCCTCGGCGGTGACGCCACGCTCCATCAGCAGGTTGTAGACGGTCAGGTCGAGCTGGAGCGGGTTGATGCCCAGGCCGACGGAGAGCGCGCCCTGCGGGTCGAAGTCGACCAGCAGCACCTTGAGCCCGTATTCGACGAGGGCCGCGCCCAGGTTGATGGTGGTCGTGGTCTTGCCGACCCCGCCCTTCTGGTTGACCATCGCGACCACGCGCGCCGGGCCGTGCACGTCGGGCACCACCGGCTCGGGGAACACGGGTCTGGGCCGCTGCGTGGGCCCGAGGTTGACGCCGTTGGAAGGCGCGTTGGTCTTCGTGTCGCCCCAGGGGTTGTCGGGGGTCCCCGGGGTCGAACCCTTGGTCGTCACAGTCACCAGCTCGAACCTCCCTGACGATCCCGAACCGGACCGTCCGGACGGACACTATGGCGTCACCACTTAACGCGGCAAGGCGGCACGCCGAGGGTGCCGCACACCGCAAAGACTATAGATCACTGCCGGGCCCGTGGATGCGCCGCGGCGTAGACCTCGCGGAGCTTGTCGACCGTGACCAGGGTGTAGACCTGGGTGGTCGTCACCGAGGCGTGGCCGAGCAATTCCTGGACCACCCTAACGTCCGCGCCGCCGTCCAAGAGATGAGTTGCGAAGGAATGTCGGAGAACATGGGGAGATATCTGTTTTAGCCCGGCTCGTTCGGCGGCCGCGTGCAGCACCTCCCACGCTCCCTGCCTGGTCAGACGGCCTCCCCTGGCGTTCAGGAAGACGGCCGGCGTGCCGCGCCCGTGGGCCAGCAGGCCGGGCCGGGCGCGGACGAGGTAGGCGTCGAGGGCGGAGCGGGCATAGCGCCCCAGCGGCACGACGCGGGTGCGGCCGCCCTTCCCGCGCAGGCGCACCTGCTCGTCCTCGAGGTCGTCCACGGCCAGCCCGACGGCCTCCGAGATGCGGGCGCCCGTGCCGTACAGGACCTCCAGCAGGGCGCGGTTGCGCAGCGTGAGAGGCGCTCCGTCCGGGCCCGAGGCGGCGATCAGCCGCTCGACCTCGTCGACGGCGATGGCCTTCGGGAGCCTGCGCATCGGGCGCGGCGGGCGTACCTCGTGGGCGGGGTTGTGGGCCGTGACGCCTTCGCGCAGAGCGAAACGGTGCAGCCCGCGCACGGCCGACAGGGCGCGGGCGGCGGAGCTGGCGACGAGCGCCGGGTGTTCCCCGTCGCCCTCGCGCAGCGCGGCGAGGAAGGCCAGGACGTCCGCCTCGCCCACCTCGTGGAGCTCCAGGCGCCCGCGCGCCCGCAGGTGCTCGTAGTAGCGCCGCAGGTCACGACGGTAGGACGCGAGCGTGTTGGCAGCCACGCCCTGCTCCACCGCCAGATGGGCGAGGTAGCTGGAGAGCACGGCCTCCACGATCGGTCCTTCCGTCACGCCTCCGGGGCGTCGGCGGGGCGCAACAGGGCGAGTCCCTCAACCGAAGCCGCGTACGCGGCGAGGATACCGGCCACGGCCGGGGAATTGTGGATCATTCCCATGAGCGCCTTTTCTACCGCGTCGGGCAGAGGGACCCATTCAACCGGCATGTCGATTTCTTCGTGCCGGTGCACGAAGCCGTTCTCCTCGTCGGGGATCTTGGTCAGGTCGCGGGCCAGGAACACCCTGATGCGCTCGTCGCTCATGCCGGGAGAGGTGCGCAGGTCGACGAGCGTGTGCCAGGTGGCGGCGCGGTAGCCGGCCTCCTCGGCGAGCTCGCGCGCGGCCGCGTCGACCAGCGGCTCGCCCGGCACGTCGCGGATGCCGGCGGGCAGTTCCCACATCAGGCGGCGGGTGGGGTGACGGTATTGCCTGATGAGCAGGACGCGGTCCTGGTCGTCGAGCGCGAGCACGGCGACGGCCCCGGGATGGATCACGTAGTCACGCTCGGCCGCCTCGTCGCGCGGCATCCTGACGGTGTCGGTGACCACCTTGATGACGTGGCCCTCGAACCGCTGCTTCGTCTCGAGCACGTCCCACGACTCGGGCGTGTCCCTGATCACGCCCGGCACGAGCCGGTCGGGCGAACCGTCGCCGCCGGCGGTCACTGGCCCACCGTCGTCGCGCCCACGCGGCCGTCGGCGTAGGCCAGGGCCGCGCCGATGAGACCTTTGAACATCGGGTTGGCCCGGGTGGGCCGGGAGCGGAACTCCGGATGCGCCTGGGTGCCGATGAAGAACGGGTGGATGTCGGGGGGCAGCTCGGTGTACTCGACCAGGCGGCCGTCGGGCGACACGCCGGAGAAGACGAGGCCGACCTTCTCCAGCTGCTCGCGGTAGGCGTTGTTGACTTCGTAGCGGTGGCGGTGGCGCTCGTCGGCCTTGGCCACGCCGCCGTAGAGCTGCCGGGCGAGGGTGCCCTCGGCGAGCTTGGCGGTGTAGCTGCCCAGCCGCATCGTGCCGCCCATGTCACGCTCGCCGGCGACGACGTCCTCCTGGTCGGCCATGGTGGAGATGACCGGGTGCTTGGTGTCGGGGTCGAACTCCGTGGAGTTGGCGTCCTCGACGCCCGCCATGTTGCGGGCGGCCTCGATGACCATGCCCTGCATGCCGAGGCAGATGCCGAGCAGCGGGATCTTGCCCTCGCGGGCGTGGCGGATGGCGCCGATCTTCCCCTCGATGCCGCGCACGCCGAACCCGCCGGGGATCAGCACGCCGTCGACGCCGTCGAGCTCGCGCGCGGCGCCCTCGGGGGTCTCGCAGTCGTCGCTCTTGACCCACCGGATGTTGACCCGCGCGTCGTTGGCGAACCCGCCGGCCCGCAGGGCCTCGGTCACCGAGAGGTACGCGTCCGGCAAATCAATATATTTCCCCACAAGGGCGACAGTGGCTTCCCTCGCCGGGCGGTGCACGCGGCGCAGGAGCTGCTCCCACTCCTTCCAGTCGACGTCACGGAAGGGCAGGCCGAGCCGGCGCACCACGTACGCGTCGAGGCCCTCGGAGTGGAGCACCTTGGGGATGTCGTAGATCGAGGCCGCGTCCACGCAGGAGACGACGGCGTCCTCGTCGACGTCGCACATCAGGCTGATCTTGCGCTTGATCGACGTCTGCACGGGCCGGTCGGAGCGCAGCACGATCGCGTCCGGCTGGATGCCGATGCTGCGCAGCGCGGCCACGCTGTGCTGCGTCGGCTTGGTCTTGAGCTCTCCAGAGGGCCCGATGTACGGCAGCAGCGAGACGTGCAGGAAGAAGACGTTGTCGCGCCCCACCTCGTGCCTGATCTGCCGCACGGCCTCCAGGAAGGGCAGCGACTCGATGTCGCCCACCGTGCCGCCGACCTCGGTGATGACGACGTCCACCTCGGGACCGGCCATGCCCCTGATCCGGTCCTTGATCTCGTTGGTGATGTGCGGGATGACCTGGACGGTGTCGCCCAGGTATTCGCCCCGCCGCTCCTTGGCGATGACGTTGGAGTAGACCTGCCCGGTGGTGACGTTGGCCGAACCGTGCAGGTCGGTGTCGAGGAACCGCTCGTAGTGGCCGACGTCGAGGTCGGTCTCCGCGCCGTCGTCGGTGACGAAGACCTCGCCGTGCTGGAACGGGTTCATCGTGCCGGGGTCGACGTTGAGATAGGGGTCGAGCTTCTGCATGGTGACCCTGAGACCGCGCCCTTTGAGCAGGCGACCGAGGCTGGATGCCGTGAGGCCCTTGCCGAGACTGGAGGCGACACCGCCGGTGACGAACAGATGCTTGGTTTGCGATGCGCTGCGCAAAGGGGCTCCCGTGGCTCGAGGTGTGGTCGAAGTGTCCACGGGCTCTCAGGATATCAAACAACGCCCCTCACATGGGCGAACGGCATGACCTGAGGGTAACTTTGGACTCTATGTCACTCGTACGGCGGGCAACGGGCGCGCTGATTCACCGTGTCTACCGGGCGATCCGCCGCGCGGGCGCGATCACTCCGGCCAGTCCGGCGGGCCACCGGTTCCGCCGGCTCGGCGACGGGGTCAGCATCGCGTTCCCCCCTGGCGCGATCTTCGGCGAGCAGTGGATCGAGATCGGCGACCACACCCTGATCGGCGAACGGGTGTCGCTCTCGTGCGGCATGGGCCCGGGCGTGGACCTCGGCCCGGGATCGATCCTGCGCATCGGCGGCGGCTGCTCGATCGGCCGGGGCACGCACATCGTGGCCCACCAGTCGATCGACGTGGGCGACGACGTCTTCACCGGCCCGTACGTCTACATCACCGACCAGAACCACGTCTACGACGACCCCGACGTGCCGATCGGCAGGCAGTGGCCGCGCAACAGCCCGGTCTCGATCGGCTCGGGCTCGTGGCTGGGCGCCGGCGCGATCGTCCTGCCCGGCACGACACTCGGCCGCCAGTGCGTGGTGGCCGCCGGGGCGGTGGTGCGCGGCGAGTTCCCCGACCACAGCGTGGTGGCCGGGGTGCCGGCCAGGCGGGTACGCGGTTACACGGCCGAGTTAGGCTGGCACGCCCCCGACGTCGTCATGGCCGACAGCGGATCCTGATCTGGACCGAACATCGTTCTGACGGTTAGCGTCACATCATGCGAACCGCCATCTGCGAACGCCTGGGCATCGAGTTCCCCCTGTTCGCGTTCAGCCACTGCCGCGACGTGGTGGCCGCGGTGACGAACGCGGGCGGCTTCGGGGTGCTGGGCGCGATCGCGTACTCGCCCGACCGGCTCGACACCGAGCTCACCTGGATCGACGAGCGGGTGGGCGGCCGGCCGTACGGCGTCGACGTGCTCGTGCCGGGCAAGGTCGACGCCTCCGCGCTCGACCGGCGCGCGCACCTCATGGACTTCATCCCCGAGCGGCACCGCGACTTCGTCACCCACCTGCTGTCCAAATACGGCGTGGGCGCGGCACCGCAGCCGATGACGGCGGTGGCCGACGAGTTCGGCCGGCGGGTGACGGCGTCGGGGGCGACAGGGCTGATCGACGTCGCGCTCGAACACCGGATCGGGCTGATCGCCAGCGCTCTGGGCCCGCCGCCGCCCGAGATGGTGGCCAGAGCCAGGGAGGCGGGCGTGCCGGTGGCCGCGCTGGTCGGCACGGTCGAGCACGCGCGCAGGCAGGTCGCGGCGGGCGCGGACCTCATCGTGGCACAGGGCACCGAGGCGGGCGGGCACACCGGCGAGATCTCCACCATGGTGCTGGTGCCGCAGGTCGTGGACGCGGTGGGGCCGGTGCCCGTGCTGGCGGCGGGCGGCATCGCGTCGGGGCGGCAGATGGCCGCGGCCATGGCGCTCGGCGCGGACGGCGTGTGGTGCGGCTCGGTCTGGCTCACGACGGAGGAGGCGGAGACGCCGCCCGCGGTCAAGCGCAAGTTCCTGGCGGCCTCGTCGCTGGACACGGTCAGGTCCAGGTCCCGTACGGGCAAGCCGGCCAGGCAGCTCCGGTCGGCCTGGACCGACGAGTGGGACTCCAGCCAGGAGAGCCCCGGCCCGCTGGGGATGCCGCTGCAGCTGCTGGTGGCCGAGGGGGCCATGGCGCGCATCGCGGCGGCGGCGGAGAAGGGCGAGCCGGGGGCGGTGGAACTGGTCAACTACTACGTAGGGCAGGTCGTGGGCCAGCTCGACCAGGTCAAACCGGCCAGGCAGGTGGTCTACGACCTGGTCAGCGAGTTCGGTGAGGCCGTGGAGCGGCTCAGGCGCCTGTCCGGGTGACGCCCCTGACGGCCGGTCGGCGAGAATGGCGCTTCGGCGGCTCGTGGTCGCGCGCCGCGCTCCTACACCAGGGATGGGGACACCGTGGGCAAGACGTACGACAGCATCACCGACCGTTTGCGGACGTTCATCGAGGCGCAGCCCGTGTTCTTCACGGCGACCGCGCCGCTCGCCGGCGACGGCACGGTCAACCTCTCCCCCAAGGGAGTGAGCGGTTCGCTGACGGTACTCGACGAGCTGACGGTGGCCTACCTCGACTTCGCCGGCAGCAACGCGGAGACCGTCGCCCACCTGCGCGAGAACGGCCGGATCACCTTGATGTGGTGCGCCTTCCAGGGTCCTCCGACCATCGTGCGGGTGCACGGGCGCGGTGAGCCCGTCTTCAGGCACGACCCCCGGTGGGCCGAGCTGGCCGCCCGCTTCCCGACGGTCGACGCCGGCGTGCACGGGCTGCGCGCGATCGTGGTCGTCCACGCCGAGCTGATCCGCGACACCTGCGGCTTCGCGGTTCCCCTCATGTCCTACGAGCAGGACCGCGACCTGCACGCGAAGCGGTTCGCCCGGGAGGACGACGAGTCGCTCAACGCCTACTTCTCGCGCAAGGAGCACATCGCCACCAGCATCGACGGCTTGCCGGGCCTGCCGCTGCCCCTGCCCTCTCCCAGGCCGCGGGAGACCGTCGAGGGCTGACCGGGCTACGATGCGCGTGTGGTCGGGACACCGCCTCAGCTGGAGCGCGGCACCGGCGTCCCCGCGCACGTGCAGATCGAGCGGTGGTTGCTCGAGTCGATCTCCAGCGGCGAGCTGGCGCCGGGCGACCGGCTGCCCGGCGAGCGCGAGCTGGCCGGGCGGCTCGGCGTGAGCCGGATGACGCTCAGGCAGGCGCTGGCCACGCTCGAACGCGACGGCGTGCTCATCAGGACGCCCGGCAGGACGGGCGGCGCGTTCGTGGCCGAGCCGCGCATCGAGTGCGACCTGACCGGGCTGACGGGGTTCACCGAGCAGATGCGGCGGGCGCACCTCCGGGCCGAGGCGCGCATCCTGGTGGCGGCGACGGTGCCCGCGCCCGCCGCGGTGGCCACGGCGCTGCGGGTCGCTCCCGGCTCGCCGGTGCACGAGGTGGCCAGGGTGCGCTCGGCGCGGTCGGCCAGGGGCCGGTCGCCGGTGGCGCTCGAACGCTCCTACTTCCCCGACCTGCCCGGCCTGCTCGACGAGGACCTGACCGGCTCCCTCTACGCGCTGCTCGCCGGCCGCTACGACCTGGCGCCGCGCACGGCCGTCGAGCGGCTCGACCCGGTGATCGCCCGTCCAGTCGAGGCCGCGGAACTGGGCACGACGCCGGGCGCGCCGCTCATGCTGATCGAGCGCACGGCGTACGCGGAGGGCGGCATGCCCGTGGAGTTCGCCCGCGACCTGTTCCGCCCCGACCGGGTGCGGATCTCGGTGCGCAGCGGCGTCACGGAACCAGCGGGGTCCTGACCACGGTGCCCGGCACCCAGGCGCCCTCGACCTCGATCTCCACCCCGGCCCCCGGCTCGACCGGCAGGTACGCGTACGCGATCGACTGCCTGGCGGTGTAGCCGTACCCGCCGGAGGTGACGCGGGCCAGCACCTGGCCGTCCACCCGGACCGGCTCGTTGCCGAGCGCGACCGCCTTCGGGTCGCTCAGCGTCACACAGCGCAGCCGCCTCCCGGGGGCGGGGTCGAGGGCGTCCCTGCCGAGGAAGTCCTTGTCCGGCTTGACGCAGAACCCCAGCCCCGCCTCGTACGGCGTGGTCTCCGGCCCGATGTCGGCGCCCCACACCCGGTAGCCCTTCTCGAGCCGGAGGCTGTCGATGGCGCGGTAGCCGCAGGCCGCCATCCCGTGCGGTTCGCCCGCCTCCCACAGCGCCTGCCACAGGGCGAGCCCGTACTCGCTGGAGCAGTAGAGCTCCCAGCCGTGCTCCCCCACGAACGTCACCCGCAGCGCCAGCACCGGCACGTCGCCCACGGTGAGCTCCCGTGACGACATGAACGGGAAGTCGAGCGGGTCGGGGGTGAGGCCGGACAGGATGTCGCGGGCGCGCGGCCCCCACAGGGCGAGGCAGGCGTACTGGCCGGTGACGTCGGCGATCCTGGCGGCCGAGCCCGTGAGCGCGGCCTGCTTGCGCAGCCAGCCGAGGTCGTGGGTGCCGCACGCGGTGCCGGTGACGATGAGGAACTCCTCCTCGCCGCGCCGGGTGACGGTGAAGTCGCACTCGATGCCGCCGCGCCGGTTGAGCGCCTGGGTGTAGGTGACGGCGCCGACCTCGCGGGCGACCCGGTTGTCGCACACCCACTCCAGCAGGGTGGCCGCGCCGGGACCGGTGACCTCGATCTTGGCGAACGAGCTCTCGTCGAACAGCCCCGCGGCCGTGCGCGTGGCCCGGTGCTCGGCCCCGGTCGCCGGCGACCACTCGCGGCCCGCCCAGCCCGCGGGGCGCTCGCCGCCGTCCCCGCCGGCTTCGTTGGCCGCGTAGTGGTTGACCCGCTCCCAGCCCGCCTTCTCGCCGAAGACGGCCCCGTGGCGCTGGTGCCACGCGTACGCGGGCGAGACCCGCAGCGGCCGTCCGGCCGACCGCTCGTGGCCGGGGTAGCGGATGTCGTAGTACGTCTCGTAGTTCTCGACCGCGCGCTTGATCGTGTACGACGGCGAGCGGTAGTGGCGGCCGAAACGGCGGATGTCCATGTGCCGGACGTCCATGGCGGGCTCGCCCTCGACGATCCACTCCGCCATCACCTTGCCGATGCCGCCGGCGCCGGCGATGCCGTGGGCGCAGAACCCGGCCGCGACGAAGAACCCGCCCACCTCCGTCTCCCCCAGGCAGAACTCGTTGTCCGGGGTGAAGGCCTCTGGCCCGTTGATCAGCTTGCGGATGCCGACGTCGGCCATCGCCGGCACGCGGATCCTGGAGTTGTCGGAGATCTCCTCGAATCTCGCCCAGTCCTCGGGCAGGAGGCGGCCGTTGAAGTCGGGCGGCACCGCGTCGAAGGTGTCGTGACCGGCCGTCCAGGGCGCGCACGTGCGCTCGTAGCCGCCCATGACCAGGCCCTGCACCTCCTGCCGGTAGTAGACGAGCAGGTCGGGGTCGCGCAGCGTGGGCAGGCCCTGGTGGTCGTGGAAGGCGTCGGTCACCACGTACTGGTGGGACATCGGCACGATCGGGACGCGCACGCCGGCCATGCGCCCGATCTCGGCGGCGAACATGCCGCCGCAGTTGACCACGATCTCGCAGTCGATGTCGCCCTGGTCGGTGCGCACGCCGGTGACCCGGCCCCGTGCGGTGGTGATGCCGAGGGCGCGTGTCTTGGTGCGCAGCCTCGCCCCGCCCTCGCGTGCGCGCGCGGCCAGCGCGTAGCAGAGCTGGGAGGGGTCCACCTGCCCGTCCGTGGGCAGGTACGCGGCCCCCACGACCCCTTCAGGGTCCATGAGGGGGAACAGCTCGACGGCCTCCGCCACCGAGATCTCCCGCAGCGGCAGCCCGAACGTGCGCGCCCAGCCGATCTGGCGGCGGATCTCCGCCATGCGCTCGGGCGTGGAGGCCAGCTTGATGCCGCCGCACTCCGTCCAGCCGGCGTCGAGGGTGCGGTAGAGCTCGACGGAGTACTGGTTCATCCGGGTCAGCGTCGGGTCGGCGCGCAGCTGGCCGACCAGGCCCGCGGAGTGGAAGGTGGAGCCGCTGGTGAGCTCGTCCCGATCCAGCAGGACGACGTCGCGTTCGCCTAGTTGGGTGAGGTGGTAGGCGACGGACGTGCCGCCCACCCCACCACCGATGATCACGATGCGGGCCGAGTCGCTCATGGTCGCGAGGCTAACCGCCGTACCATAAAAGGTCTAGACCGTTTAGGCCGGTGGAGCTAGCATCGACCATGGCCGTTGCCCAGGTCCTCGATCGCATCCCCCTGCTGTCCGGCGTGCCACGAGCCGTGGAGGAGCTGCCAGGGGGGTTGACCAATCGCAACTATAAGGTGACCACGCCCGGCGGCACGTATGTCGTGCGCGTGTCGGCCAGCGACGGCGCGCTGCTGGCCATCGACAGGGACGCCGAGCACGCCAACTCGCTGGCCGCGGCGCGCGCCGGGGTCGGCGCGCCGGTGCACGCGTACCTGCCCGGCCAGGGGGTGCTGGTCGTGGGCTACCTCGAGGCGCGCACGTTCACCGAGGCGGATCTGCACGATCCGGCCAACCTGCCGAGGGTGGCGGAGGTGTGCCGGCGGCTGCACGCCGGGCCGCGGTTCGTGAGCGACTTCGACATGTTCGACGTGCAGCGGCGCTATCTGGAGATCGTTCAGGAACGCGGCTTCCGGCTTCCGGCCAGATACCTCGAGTTCATGCCCATCGTTGCCGAGATCCGGAAATGTCTGGCTATACGGGATGAAGGCACGGTTCCGTGTAACAACGACCTCCTGCCCGGCAACATCCTCGACGACGGCCGGCGCCTCTGGCTGATCGACTACGAGTACGCCGGCAACAACGACCCCTGTTTCGAGCTCGGCAACGTCTGGAGCGAGTCCGACCTGCCGTCCGGCCACCTGGAGGCGCTCGTCACCGCTTACTACGGCCGCCCGCTCCGCCACAAGATCGCCCGCGCCCGCCTGCTCGGCCTCATGTCCAAGTACGGCTGGACACTCTGGGCCTCCATCCAGGACAGCGCGAACGCGAGCATCGACTTCGACTTCTGGTCCTGGGGGATGGAGAAGTACGAGCGGGCGGTGGCCGAGTTCACCGGTCCCGCCCTGGCGGGCCTCATGGACGACGCGGCCCGGGCAGACTAGGGGCATGCTCGCCGCTCTGACCGGTCTGGGCCTGTCCACGGCCGCCGGGCTCAACGCCTACATCCCGCTCCTCGTCGTGGGCGTGCTCGCCAACGTCACCGACGCCGTGAAGCTCCCCGACGGCTACGCCTGGCTGTCCAACTGGGGCGTGCTCGCCGTGATCGCGGTGCTGCTGATCGCGGAGACGGTCCTCGACAAGGTCCCCGCCGTCGACAGCGTCAACGACGCCATCCAGACCGTGGTCCGCCCGGCGTCGGGCGGCGTGGTGTTCTCCGCCACCAGCGCCGCCGCCGAACTCGACCGGTCGACCTGGATGGCCGAGCACCCGTGGGCCGGATGGCTGCTGGGCATCGTGATGGCGCTGGCCGTCCACGTGGTCAAGACCACCGCCCGGCCGGTGATCAACGTCGGCACGGCCGGGACCGGCGCGCCGGTCGTGAGCACGGCGGAGGACGCGGGCGCGCTCGGCATGAGCCTCGTCGCGATCTTCCTGCCCGTCCTCGTGATCGTCGCGCTGCTGCTGCTCGCCGTCCTGAGCTGGTGGCTGATCAGGAAAGTACGCCGCCGCCGCGCCCGCGGACGGGCGGCCGGAGGAGCGCCCCCGGCCCGAAGCCGCCCCCCGGCGTGAGGCCGCCCCCGGCCTGAGCACGCCACCCGACCTGGCCCCGGGCCACTCACCGGGCCGCTCACCGGGCCGCTCACCGGGCCGCTCACCGGACCGCTCACCGGGCCGGCCACCGGCCGGTCATGTGCGCAGGCGGGCCACCCACCCCTCCACCAGGCGGACGAACTCGGCGGCCCGTTCCTCGTGCAGCCGGTGGCTCGAACCCTCCCAGCACACCACCTTCGAGGCCGGATCGCTCAGCAGCCCGGCCTCCCAGCGCGCCCGGCCCGGATCCGACCAGATCGACAACACCGGGCACCGCCTGCGCGCCAGGTAATCGTCGGAGGCCGGCCGCACCCCGATCGCGCCCGGACCGGTGAACATCGCCTCGAACGCCTCCGCCAGCACGTGCGGCGGCATGGCGTGCAACCGGCGCTTGTGCCAGCGCCTGATGACGGCGGGGGTGGCGGCGTTCGTGCACCACTCGTCGATCTGCTCGGCGACCGCGTGCGCGTGCTCGCCACGCAGGCCCGCGATCATCTGGGGGAAGCCGGCGGCGACGTCCTCCGTCATGCCGTAGCCGGGGTCGACGGCGACGATCCCGCGTACCCGCCCGGGATGTTCGACGGCGAGGATGGACACCACCTGGGCCCCCATCGAGTGCCCGGCCACGGTCGCCTGCGGGATGCCGAGGTGGTCGCCGAGCAGGGCGTGCAGGTCCCCGGCCATCGCGCGGGGGGTGTTGCCGGTCTCAGGAACCGACGAGTAACCGTGGCCGCGCAGATCGACGGCGATCACGCGGTGCCGGGCGGCCAGCGCGTCGATGTGCCACGACCACTGGTGCGAGTCGGCGCCCCACCCGTGTACGAGCAGCAGCGGCGGCCCGTCACCGTCATCGGTGTAGAAGAGCCGGACATCCTCCCCGACGTCGGCGTACGGCATCGGCCTACCGCTTCCCTTCCGGCTGTTCCTCGTCCGGCCCGGTCCCGTCCCGCGGGCCCTCGTCCTGCCGGTTACCCTCCATGCGGCTTCTGTCAGGGCGGAGCAGCAGCGCGGCCTCCCCCGCCGTCAGCCCTCCGTCGACGGCCAGCTCGGCCCCCGTCACGTACGAGGCCGCGTCGGACAGCAGGAAGGCGATCGTCTCCGCGACCTCCTCCGGCTCCCCCCAGCGCCCGGCCGGGGCCAGCGGGAAGGTGCCGTCGCCGGACACCGCGCCGAGCGGCTCGGTCATCGTTGTGACGATCATCCCGGGATGCACGGAGTTGACCCGGATGCGGTGCCGCCCGAACTCCAACGCCGCGATCTTGGTCAGCCCGCGCACCCCCCATTTCGAGGCGCCGTAGCCGCCCGTGCCGGGCAGGGCGCTGAGGCCGGCGACCGACGACAGGTTCACGATCGCACCGCCGCCCGACTCCCGCATGGGCCCCACCACCGCCTTGAGACCAAGGAAGACGCCGAGCAGGTTGACCCGCAGCACGTTCTCGAACTCCTCGGCCGACTGCTGCTCGATCATCAGCATGGTGGCGATGCCGGCGTTGTTCACAAGCCCGTCGAGCCGCCCGTGCTCGTCGACCGTCCGGGCGACCACCGCCGCCCACTGATCCTGGTCCCGCACATCGTGGGCGACGAACCGGGCGTCTAATTCCTTGGCCGTCGCCGTACCCTCCTCGACCAGCACGTCCGTGAGGACCACCCGCGCCCCCGCCGCGGCACACCGCCGCGCTGTCGCCGCCCCCATCCCCCTCGCACCACCAGTGACGATCACAACCTTGTCCTCAAGCACCGCCCTGTTCCCTTCTGCCGCACAACGCCTCTGGTCGCGTCGCCGGCAGGCGTGACCCGCCGCCCGGCGACCGATGCCGATGGTGAACTGAAACACAGGCCAAACTGATCGATCAAGAGCCGCTCCGGCCAGGCACCCCAGACCCGCCCGGCCGGACTATCCTTCACATCAACAACCCCGACAGGAGGTGGCGGAGATCAGCGAAATCCTTCTCATCGCCCTGGTGATCCTGGCGTTCCTCCTGTTGCTGGGCGGCGTCGGCATCTACGTGCTGGTCAAGCTGGGCAAGAAGGCCGCCGTCAAGGCCAGGGAGGCCACGACCCGGATCACCACGCACGTCAACGCGATGGGCACGGGCCAGGCCGCCGAGACCGAGCGCCTCCGGCTCGACCTGCGCCGCGAGATGACCCTCACCCGCCAGGCCGTCGACCAGGCCCAGCGCCAGGGGTGGGGCCTGGGCGACCTGCCGAGGATCATGGCCGACCTGACGAAGCACGTCGACACGCACGACGAGCAGCTGGCGATGTTCGCCCAGCAGCAGCGCGTGTCCCCCTACGTCGACCACGTCACCCTCGACCGGCTCAGGCAGCACCAGGCCACGCTGACGGCCACGTGCGCCCGCATCCGTACCGGCCTGCTCAATGACCAGGTCCACCACACCGCGTCCGGCATCGCCGACCTGACCTCCCGCACCGACCTGGAGATCGAGGCCCGGCGCCGCGACCCCGACCCGCTGGACGAGATCGACGACCTCTACCGCCGCACGATGGAGGAGCGCAGGAACGAGCCCTGACCATCGCTCGTCGTGACACGTGTACGCGCCGGGCGAGGAGGGACTTCCGATGACCACGGCCCTCCCGGAGTGGTTCTACCCAGGCCCTCCCGGTGGCTGGACCGCCGACATGCTCGATCACCTTCCCCCTGACGCGCCCCGGCACGTCGAGCTGATCGACGGGTCACTCGTCATGAGGCCACCGCAGACGGCCCTCCACATGCTCACACTCCGGCTGTTCGAGACGGAGCTCAGGCCGCCGGCGCATCTGGCGGTCGTTCGCGAGATGACGGTCACGCTGGGCATGCGTCAGCGTCCTGAACCAGACATCCTCCTGGTCAAGAAGCCCGCGATCAGCGCGTCGACCACATCCTTCCGACCGGACGATGTGCACCTCGTGGCTGAAGTGGTGTCGGAGGAATCCGTGGAGAGGGATCGGACCACCAAACCGATCAAATACTCCAACGCCGGCATCAAGCACTTCTGGCGCGTCGAACAGGAAGACGGCGCGCCCGTCGTCTACACCTTCGAGCTTGAGCCTGCGGTCAAGGTGTATGTCCCCACAGGCATCCATCGCGAGCGCCTGCAGCTCAACGTGGGATTCGAGGTGGATCTCGATCTCACCTTGCCATGGCCGCCCGCCTAGGGGTCCGTTCCCCAGTCACCGAAGATGACCGCGACCAGCTCCGCCTCGGAAGCGCCCCTGCCCACCATGGCCTTGGTGGCCTGAGCCTGCTCGACGGTGGGCAGCCGGCCGTCCAGGAGCACGGGCAGCGAAAGGCGCCGCAGCAGCACCTCCGACGCCGAGATCCCGTACGGGCGGCGCGTCACGGCCACGTTGACCCGCAGCGCGTGCTCGTTGCCCGGCGGCACGTCCGGGCGGTCGATCTCGATGGCCGCGTAGCGGAAACCGTTGGCCAGGTCGCAGGGGGCGCATCCGGCCGGGCCCCTGCTGAGCCGGCCGCCGCACTCCGGGCAGGTCAGGCGGTCGTACGCGGCGTCCACCACGCGCCACTCATGCCGGTCCGGTTCGTCCACGACCATCTCGGCGATGAGCCGCTCGCCGGGCGGCTCCGGAGTGCCGAACTCGCGCTCCAGAAAGGCCCCCCAGCCCTCCTCCACGATCTCGTCGACCAGCCTCGCGCACCGGGCACAACCATGGGCGCCGGCCGGCTCCCACTGCGCGCACTCACCGCACCGTCGCATGCCCGCAAGGTACACGTCCGTCCGGCCGTACCGCACCGCGATATCGGGCTCCGCCCGCACATGCCGGCGGCATCCGCCCGCATCGCGACAGGCCGTTTATTCGGTTGCGGCGCTCGGGGTGGACCGGAATACTCGGGCGGAGTCGATCGCTGCGACGCGAAGGGAGGGTGAGACCGTGATGACGATTGTTCGCGTGCCGTTTTCCGCGTCCTCACCCCTTCCCACCGGGCGTTCGCTGACCTGACCGCGACGAGCCGGTGGGCCTCACTTCTGGAGCAATCCCACCGTGCCCAAGCACTCGCAACACCGCCGCCGCGGCAGGTACGCCCTCGACGCCGACGACATCGCCTGGCTGGAGAGCACCTCTTCGAGCATCTCACCGGGCACCTCCTCCGGTCTCGATGACGGCCCTCCCGAAGGTGATCGCTGGTCCACCTGGGACCAGAGCACGCCGACCGAGAAGGGCCCCAGGCCCTACCCTGACTGGCTGGTCACCGATCTGGCCGCCGTCGACACCGAGCACGGCGTGCTCAAGACCGGCAAGGAAGCCGACGTCCACCTGATCTCGCGTGGCGTGCCCGGCACCGACCGCGAGTGCCTGCTGGCCGCCAAGCGCTATCGATCCGCCGACCACCGTCTCTTCCACCGCGACGCCGGCTATCTGGAGGGACGCAGCACCCGCGAGAGCCGGATGAACCGGGCCATGGCCAACCGCACCGCCTTCGGCAAGCAGGTGATCGCCGCCCAGTGGGCGGTGGCGGAGTTCGCGGCCCTGTGCCGGTTGTGGCAGCTCGGGGTGCCGGTGCCGTATCCGGTGCAGATCGTCGGGACGGAGATCCTGGAGGAGTTCGTCGGCACGCGGGACGGCTTCGCGGCGCCGCGGCTGGCCCAGGTGACCGACGACCTGGGCGACCTGTGGGAGCAGCTGGTCGCGGCCATGGTCACCCTGGCCAGGGAAGGGCTGGCCCACGGGGACCTGTCGCCGTACAACCTCCTGGTGCACGAGGGCAGGCTGGTCATCATCGACCTTCCGCAGATCGTGGACGTGATCGCGCATCCGGCGGGCCCGTCGTTCCTCGACCGCGACGCGCGCAACGTCGCCACCTGGTTCGCCGCCAAGGGCGTCACGGCCGCCGACCCCGGCACCCTCGCCGCCCTTCTGCGGGAGGAAGCCCGGATGTGACCGCCCCCGTCGTCGCGGCCGGGGCCTGCCCCGGCCGCGACGGCCCTCCCCCCGCTGTTTCCCCCGGTTCCCCAGCGTTAGGAGGGAGATGGCCGGGCCGTCCACGCGTTGCGACCACCGACAAGGGAGCGGTTCCTTGACGCCTGTCCCGCGCACGTCGT
>NZ_JBVJHP010000034.1:0-88479 GCF_055586745.1 Nonomuraea sp. NPDC049378 | reverse complement strand
GAACCCGGCCGAACTGGACATCGAGCGCGGAGCCCGCCACCACCTCGCCTTCGGATACGGCCCGCACCAGTGCCTCGGCCAGAACCTCGCCAGGACCGAACTGCAGATCGTCTTCGATACGACCAATCGATGCCGAGTTCATCGCGCTGGGCTCGTTCGTGGCGGTGCAGCAGCCGGAGAGTGTCGAGGTCCAGAGCGTGTTCTTCGGCCTCGGCGAGGCGGTCGATGAGGTTGGCGCGGATCTCCTTCAGCCGGGGCTGCTGAGCTGGGCTCGCCGCACCTCAGCATCCGGGGTGCTGGTCCTGAAGCTCCTTCTAGCGCTCGACGACCTCCGAGAGCGACAGGCCTAACGGAACCACCGTGAGCGGTTCAGCTTTCGGTTTCGACGGAGCCATCGGCTGGTTCGGAGCGGAAGCGCCGTAAAGGATCTTCCGAGCTTCCTTGAGTCTCCACCGAACCCGGGGCGCTTCAACCAGCAAGATCAGCATCTAAACAGCATTGGCCACTCAACCGGGGCACACCAAATCCATAACGACACCAAGCAGGCCGAACGTCTGTTCCCCCATGTGAACCGCGAAACTTACCCAGACACAGCTCATAACGTGACCCCGGAGGATGAGCCCTGGACGATCGATGTCAACCGACTCCTCATCTGGCCGATTCGCGCGGCGATGGCGGCGAACTTCTCCTTCTCCTGACGCAGAACCTGCTCCTGAAGCTTCGACTCCACGCGGACCAGAATCGGCACCAGATTGGTCGCCTTCTTGCACTTGACATCAGCTGTCGCTGTGGCGATCTCCTGCGGGGTGGGCTTGCTCGCTGGGCCGCCCCATTGGGAAATGATTCCCGCTTCTCCGGGGCCCTTGTATGCGAAACCCGCCATCGCCATGCAACTGCTCCACTGTTCGACCGCCCGTTCTGCGGCAGGACGTGTCCAGGCGCTGTCAAATGTTTGGGTTCCGAGCCGGTGCACGAATGCCCGGTCCTCGGTGAGCGCGAACCGGTTCACGTAATCCAGCGCCTCCTTAACACATCCGCCCTTGCCGTCTTTTCCATAGGCGGCGACGCGGGCCGTGGGGCGAAGGTCGCTGTCACGCTCCGCTCGCAACCTTCGCACAAACAGCACGCCCGGATCCTGCGGCAGGTGATAGCCGACGCGCCGTGCCACCTCATCTTCTGCGAGACCGTATCGCCTCCGGTGGGTGATATAGCGAACATCGCCAACATCGGTTTCCGTGATTTCGCGCCACGTTTCTCGCCTGGCCGCCATGCATCTCTTAGTCAAGACGTCGGCCGCACGGTCGGTGAGAACCAGATCAGCGGAATTGGGCCGGTAGGCGTCAAACGGCAGATGTAGCGTACGGAAGTAGGGCTCCACCGCGATGCCGACCTCCATGCCGCGCGTTCCTCCGGCGGAGGAATGTCGTGCCGGGGGGACGCCGCAACCAGCTACAACGAGAGCGGAAACGCCTGTCCAGATAAGCAGCCGTGCACACATCACAGCAGCTTGAGTGACGAGATCCTATTATCCCACGTATAGATATCGCAGGCCGTGTATCTACGCGGAAAATAGTCACTGTCACCTTGGTAGTTAAGCCCATCGTAAACGGCGAGGTAATAGTCGTTCTCGTTGGCGAACCCGCTGATCCGATTGTAGACGGAGGTCCCGTCCGTGAAGAAGTTGTTCCGCAGGTCCGCGTCCTGCATGTAGATCGACGCCCATGGCCCGGTGCATCCTCTGGCGCGCCAAACGTAGACCTTATTGGCTTGCTGAGCGTTGCTCTCGATGACGCTGCCAGTCGAACTCCCTGCGCCGTCGGCATATGCGGGCACCACTGGGGCGACCCCCACAACAGCGGTCCCCACAGCGGCAGTGACAAGAAGCGCGGCCGCGGCCAATGCTTTCATTTCCTACTCCTGACTTCGCTCTCCGTACACGGCGGTAGCCAGGCTAAAAGGGCGGATCCACTCACGAATCCGTCATGTGACCGGTGCATTATTACTGCATCGTGTTTGACACAAGGGGAATCCAAGCTGCTCGCCGTCTCATCGGCCCCATCTCTCTCACCCGTCCCGCGCTCCGGTCCGGCGACAGTGGCCGCGGCCGTGAGGTGCCTCACCGGCCGCAGTCCTGGGTGCCGGTGCTGGAGTTACCGCCTTCCGGCTATCGGGCAGCCGTTGCGGTGGGCGTCGGCTGTCGGCCGTCATGAACTCGAGACTCTCGGCGTGAGCTTGCCGTCCAGCCCGGTGTAGAAGACCAGGACGTTGCCGCCCGGCCCCAGGCCGGCGGCCACGGTGCATGTGGTCTTGTCGGAGGCGGAGGGCTGCTTCCAGCCCAGCCAGGCGTCGGCGGGCCTGCGGTTGACGAAGATGCGCTGGTCGAGGCCGGTGGCGAATACGAACAACTCGCCGTCGCGGCCGTAGGCCATCGCGACGGCGAGGTTGGTGACGAGTCCGGGCAACCCTAGATGACCATCGGGCCGGCTCGGGGTCCGCTGTGTCGCGTGCGCTCTCGAACAGGCCGGCCCCGCCCGGTGCAGCACCTTGTCGAAGATCTGCTGCTTGTTGTCGAAGTGGCGGTAGAGGACGCTCTCGCTCAGCCCGGCCGCTTCGGTGATCGCGCGTACGGAGGTGCCGCCGAAGCTGTGCCTGGCGAACAGTTCCAGTACCGACTCGACCAGCACGTTCTTGGTGTCCATCGCGGCGGACTTGGGTGGCCGGCCTGGCCTTCGGGTGCTGATGTTCTGACTTATAAGTAATCGATCCCTTATTTCAACGTGACCTGGGTCACTCGCGTGGTGAGAAAGGGAGAACACACTGGTCACCTGCCGCGTCACTTGACGGATTCGGAAACTTGCCGGGATTTCTAGCGTTCGAAGTACCGAGGTGCTTCTAACCGAGGAACCCGGCGAAAGATCGGCTTCATTCCAAAGGAGGAACCCATGAAGCCATGGACACGCTGGCAGGACTGGACCAACATCGCGGTCGGCTTGTACCTGGCGCTGGCGCCCGTCTGGACGGACACCGACCCCGGTGCGGCGACGGCTCTGGTGGCGATGGGGGCGCTGATCGTCTGCACAGCGCTGTGGGCACTGGCGCAACCTTCATCGGCGGTCAGCCAGTGGACCAACGTCATCTGGGCGGTGCTGGCGATCGCCGCGCCGTGGGTGGTTTCCTTCACCGGGCTCGCCGCCGCTGCCTGGACCGCCTGGGTGGGCGGGATCCTGGTCGGCTGCCTGGCGCTGTGGGCCCTGCCCGCGACCAGGAGGCCAGCCGACCCCCGGGCCGTCCAGCCGCGGCACTGACCGCCGTCACCGACAAGCCCGGGCACCCGCCCGGGCTTTCTCGTATGGTCGCGTCGCCGCCCGTCCGGACGGTGGTGATGGCGGCCCACCGGATGCGGACGGTCCAGCCCGCCAGTCGCCCGAAGGACGCGAGTTCATCCGGCACAGCGCCGCGGCCTGGGGCGAGGCTCACCTGGCCGCCGGTGGCGAACCAGAGCACGTCGCGGCCGCAGTCGAGGCCACCACCAAGTTCTACGCACCCGGCCCAACCTGACATCCCGCTGCGGTGGGCTGACCGGCATCCTTGGCGCTCGAACCGCCGATGAGAATGGTCAGTCGCGAGACGGGTGTCAGACCCCTCCGTCGAGGAGCGGGACGAGCAGCACTACAGCATGTTGTCCCACACCTGGAAGGAATGCGCGCCATGAAGTACACCAACTCGATCGAGATCGCACTGCCGCGGGAGAAGGTGGCCCAGTTGCTCGCCGACCCGGCACACATACCGAAATCACACGCCGGGATCCGGCAGACCTGCACGGGATCCCGAAAGAGAGCGTCGTTCACTTCGACCGCGAGATCGTCGGCGCGGGCATGTGGAGCGTCGTGCGCGATCGGTTGACCGAAGCCGATCCGGAGACGACGCTCTGGGTGAGCGAGAGCGAATACCGCTTCAGCAGCCTGCTACTGCGCCGGGAGACTTGTGTGCCCCCGACTTCGGTGGAGTCGCGTACCTGGAGTGTCACGCCACGGTGGACGCGTTCGCGAACCGCATCGGGGTGAGCATCCTCAAGGAAACCGGCGTGACGACCTGGTCGTCAACGGCTGAGCCTTAGCGGTGGGAGCGTTCAGATCGTGGTTCGCCGCATCTTCTCGGCGTTCAATACCATGTGACGGAGCACCTCGATGGTGCCGGCATACCTTTCCGCGGTCACTCCATCCCTCATCTGACGACCTGCCTGCTCGACCTTCCGCGCCAGGGCGGCGTGCGCGGCCTCCCCCTCGGGGGTGAGGCTGTAGGGCTCCCGGCCGGTGATCCAGCTACGCCGCTGCAGATCTTCGATCGTCTGGTCCACGTCGACCGAACTCCCGGACCAGAATGGCCGAAGCCTCTGTGCGATCGCCTCTCTCGTAGCTGGCCCGCGCTGGCCCGCGCGGTCGAAGTCGGGCCCTGGGGCGAGCAGGTTCATCGTCTGCCAGTGGCGACGGTGGAGCCCCATCGCCGCGAGCACTCGGTTGAGGTTTTCCTCGATGAGCTGGTCGAGGAGCTTCAGCCAATAGCCCAGCGGGCGACGTTGTTCCATG
Source organism: Nonomuraea sp. NPDC049378 (assembly GCF_055586745.1). Classification (NCBI taxonomy): domain Bacteria; kingdom Bacillati; phylum Actinomycetota; class Actinomycetes; order Streptosporangiales; family Streptosporangiaceae; genus Nonomuraea; species Nonomuraea sp. NPDC049378. The sequence continues at coordinate 83,893 of NZ_JBVJHP010000034.1, read as the reverse complement.
CTGATCCCTTCTTCGACGACCCGGAACGCCCGGTCCCGGCCGCGGCCGTCGGCCATTGCTGTTTCGGTGAGGGGTGTGGCGGGGTCATGGGCGCAGGACCGTTTTTCCGGTGGTGGCGCGGGATTGCAGGGCGATGTGGGCGGCGGGCGCGTCGGTGAGGGCGAACCGCTGGCCGATCACCGGGACGAGTCGTCTGTGGGTGAGCGCTTCAAGGGCGTCGCGCTCGAGTGTCCGGGTGCCGCCCGGGCGTTGGAGGATGCGTGCGCCGATGGCGGAGGCGGCGCTGATGCCCCGGCTGAACAGGTCGCCGGTCGACAGTTCGGTCAGGGATCCCGAGGACGAGCCGAACATCACCAGGCGCCCGGTGACGCCGAGCAGTTCCAGGGCGCTTCGGCCGATCTGGCCGCCGACCCCGTCGAGGGCGAGCGTCACCGGGCTGCCCCCCACCGCTTGGCGTACCTCGTGGGGCCAGTCGGGGCAGGTGTAGTCGACGGCGTGGTCCGCGCCGGTCCGACGGGCGAGCGCAACCTTGTCGGGACCGCCCGCGACGCCGACGACCGTTGCGCCAGCCGAACGGCATGCCTGGACCAGCAGGGTTCCGATTCCGCCGGCGGCCGCGGTGACCAGGACGACGTCGGCGGCGGTCGGCGCTGCGAGTTCGAGGATCGCCATGGTCGTCCGGCCGGTGCCGACCATGGCCACGGCGCAGTCGGCGTCGACGTCGTCCGGCAAGACGTGGACGGCCACCGCTGGGGCCAGCGCCAGTTCGGCGTATCCGCCGCTGGCCAGACCGAGATCAGCCACGACGCGTCGACCGAGGAGAGCGGCGTCGGCGCCGGCGCCGACCTCGTCGATCGTTCCGGCGACCTCCCGGCCCGGTGTCATGGGAAGGCGGGGCGCGACCCGCGGCCCGCCTCCGCCTTGGCGGATGATGGTGTCCAGCAGGTGGACACCTGCCGACTCGACCCGGATCCGCACCTGGTCACCGGCCGGATGGAGGTCGGGCACCTCCTCCAACCGGAGTTCCTCGGGGCCGCCGAACGCATACTGCCGGATCGCTCGCATCGCCCTCAGCCCTCTCCGTCGGCAAGCAGGTCGTGCTTGTCCAGCCATGCGACGAGCGAGGCGGCGATGGCCTCTGGCTGGTCCTCGGGGGTGTGGTGGCCGGCCGTTCCGTGCGTCTCGATCTGCAGAGCGGACATGTTGGCGGCGCACCAGTCGATGATCTGCGCGCTCATCATCAGGCCCGGGCCGGGGTCGAAGGCGACCAGGAGTTTGGGTACGTCCGCGCTTGCCGCCAGCCACTGGCCGTAGGCATCGATTCTGGCGACGACCTCGGTGGGCTCCCCGTCCAGCGGCATCGCCCGCGGCCATTGCAGCAACGGAACCCGGGACTGCCGGGTCGGGTACGGCCGGCCGTAGACCGCCAGGTCCTCCTCGCTCAGCCCGGGGACGGTGCGCGGCAACGCCTGCTCGATGAAAGCGTTCTGGTCCAGCACCAGTTCCTCACCGACCCCGGGCGTGCGCATCGATTCGAACAGCGGGCGGGCACCAGCTGGGAACTCCTCCCACGACATCGGTTTCACGATCGTCTCGGTGAACGCGATGCCGCGCACCCGTCCGGGGTGGCGGGCGGCCCAGTCGAAGGCGAGCGCGCCGCCCCAGTCATGGCCGACCAGCACGACCCGGTCGAGGTCGAGGGCGTCGAACCAGGCGTCGAGGTACTCGGCGTGGTCAGCGAAGCTGTAGGCGATGTCGGGCTTGCCGGACTCCCCCATGCCGATCAGATCGGGGGCCAGGCACCGGCTGAACGCTCCGGCGACGGGCAGGATGTGCCGCCACAGATACGACGACGTGGGGTTGCCGTGCAGGAAGACCGTCGTGGTCGGCCCGGCGCCGACCTCCCGGTAGAAGATCGTCGAGTCCAGGACATGTGCGGTGGGCATGGCAGGCTCCCCTGAAAGACTGCATATTAGACAGGTATCTGACCACTATGAGATTTAGACAGGTGCCTGTCAATATGAACGGAGATTCCTCCACGAAGCGGCTGCGACTCTCGCTGCTGCTCCGCCTGCTCCACCGCGAGTACGCCGCCGGCATTGAGGCGGCCCTTGCCGAGGCGGGCTTCGGCGACATCCGCTCCGGGGATGCCAAGGTGTTCCCGTTCGTCCCGCCGGAGGGAATCCAGGTCCGTGACCTGGCCCTTCGCGCCGGTGTGCGGAAACAGACCATGGCGCAATCGGTCGACCAGCTGGAACGGGCGGGCTACCTGGAACGCCTCCCGAATCCCCGCGACGCCAGGTCGCGGCTGATCGTGCTCACCGAACGGGGAAGAGCGGTCCAGCCGCTGGCGGCCGGCGCAGGGGACCGAATCGAGGAACGGTGGGCCGAACTGACAAGCCCCGAGGACTTCGAGGCTCTCCGCGCCCTGCTGCACCGCCTGCTGAACCGCATCGGCGAAGCAGACCCCGATGCCGCCGATCGCCTGAGCTCGGTTGACAGGAGCCGGCTCGACCAACAGTGAGACGGTGTCACCTCGGCTACGAACGGGCTCGACAGCATTCGACATCACCGCAGAACAGAATCGGCCTGGTGGCGCCCCCGCCAGCACCTCGGTCGCCTTTCGCAAGCCCGGCATCGCAGGCCCTGATGCAGCAGTGGAACGAAAAGTCACGCTCAGCCCCTCCACCGAGCGGCTGAGCGGAACGGGTTATGGCGCGAGGAGGGCCACAGGTGCCGCAGCGGCGGCAGATCACAAGCTGTCACATTCGGCGGCCCCGGCGGTGTCTTCATGTCGAACAGCCAGAACGCACACCTAAGAGGAGAACATCATGGCGCTACGCGTTCCTAAGGCCGAGCTTCCCGCCGACCTCAGGGAAAACATGATCAGGCAATTCGGCAGCGTGCCCGAGAACGTCGAGGTGTTGTGGAACAACCCCGCACTCGCTCGTGACAACCTGGAGTTCGGCGGCAAAGCGGGCGCGTGGAATGCGGCCGACGCGAGTCTCAAGTCGTTCGCGCACATGGCCGTCGCGGCACTGATCGGTTGCAGTTGGTGTCTCGACGTCGGCTACTTCCAGGCACAGAACGACGATCTGGACCTGGCCAAGGCCAGCCAGGTACCGCGCTGGCGGACCTCGGATGTGTTCACCCCGCTGGAGCGGGACGTGATGGGGTACGCCGAGGCCATGTCGAACACACCGCCGACCGTCACCGACGAGCAGTACGCGAGTCTGCTGGAGCGGCTCGGCCCCGCGGCGATGGTCGAGCTCACCACGCACATCGCCTACGTCAACCTGGCGACCAGAGCCAACGTGGCGAACGGGGTCACCTCGCAGGGCTTCTCCGAAGCTTGCGAGATTCCGCTGGCCAAGGTCCCGGAGGATTCCGGCGCGGCGTCGACGGCGTGACCGGGGACACGATGACCGAGGACCCGTTCCTCACCCACCGCAGCCTGCTGTTCACCGTCGCCTACGAGATGCTCGGATCGGCGACCGACGCGGAGGATGTCCTGCAGGAGTCCTGGCTGCGGTGGGCCGGTGTCCACCACGCGCAGGTGAGCGCCCCGCGGGCCTACCTCGTCCGGCTCGTCACCCGGCAAGCGCTCAACCGCCTGCGCACGCTGTCGCGCATCCGCGAGGACTACGTCGGCGAGTGGCTTCCGGAACCGCTGCTGACCAGCCCTGACGTCGCCGAGGACATCGACCTTGTGGATAAGGTCTCGATCGCGATGTTGACTGTACTGGAAACGCTCGCTCCGACGGAACGTGCGGTGTTCGTACTCCGCGAAGTCTTCGATATGCCCTATGGCGAGATCGCCGAGGCCGTCGAGAAGTCCGCGGCCACGGTGCGGCAGATCGCCCGGCGGGCCCGCGACCGTGTCGCTGCCCGTCAGCCCCGGGTACGGGTGAGCCGGTCGGAGCAACAAATCGTGGTGGAACGGTTCCTGGCCGCGGTGCGCACCGGGCAGGTGAAGGAGCTGATGGAGGTCCTGGCGCCAGACGTGGTCCTGATCGTCGACGGCGGCGGGCTCGCGTCCGCAGCCCGAGCTCCGATCCATGGGCCCGAACTCGTAGCGGAGTCCCTCGCGCGCCCGAACCGGACGGTGTCGGCCGTCTGGCTCAACGGCGCGCCCGCCGGCCGGATCGAGACCGACGGCCAAGTGGCCGCGGTGAGCCTGATGGTTGAGAACGGGCAGGTGAGCCGGATCCACGCGGTGGCGAACCCGCAGAAGCTGACGTGGCTCAGGGAGCCGACCAGCCTCACCAGATAGTCCGCGATCGCGTCATCGCAGGCCCGCGAGCGGATCGACCGGCCGCGGGTCGCCGAGCTGTACCGGCGGCGAATGGCGGAATGGCAGGGGTTGGACCTCGGCGCACCGGGGGCGCGCTTCAGCCTCGACTAGAGACAACCGACCCGGTGGGTGGCCGAAGCGCGCTCTTTGGAGTGTGTGTGCAGGATGGCGTCGGAGATTGGCGCAATCCCAGGTGCGGATACAGGTTGCCCAGGACCCGGTTGCTGGGGCGTGGCACCCAGGAGATGAGTGTGCAGAGGGTGAACAGGAAGGTGTAGCCGACGGGTACCACTCCGAGCCGGACGCAAGGTGGGAGAAGACCGCGCCGGAGAAGTTGAAGAATGCACCGGCGTAGGCCCATTCCTTCAACCGGGTGAATCCCGGCGGGAGTATGGCCGGGACGGACAGGACCTTCCAAGATCCGATGATGAGCAGGAAGTATGCGGGGTAGCCGAGGGCCTGCATGCGGCCAAGGTTCCCGAGCGGACGTAGGCGGTCCGCAGCAGTCCCAGAAGCCGCCCACGAACGACTCGGCCGCGATGATCAGGGTGGCGGCCCAGTACACGGTGGAACGGATACGCGCGGGTTGATGGAGTCGATGGCGCCGATCATCGGTTGCTGTGCTCCACGCCTCGTACGCGTGACGGCGCGGCACTGCTATCCCGTTGCGGGCGTATGAGGTCCTTCCAGTCAGACGGCCAGTTCGCCAGGGCGGCCATGGCCGTGAGCACCAGGTGAATGGGGGCCGAGACCTCTTCGTACAGGGGCGCATCATCGATGAGGTGCGTAGTGACCGCGGCGGTAAGGAGGAAGACCAGCCCTGCGGCGCCGATGAATCTGGACCGTTCGGATGGGATGACCAGCAAGATCGCGCAGATCAGCTCGATGGCGCCAACGACGAATCTGAACCAGGGAGGAAACCCCCAATCGACGAACTTCACCGCGTACGCCGGGCCAAAGAAGGTCGGGCCAGGCCAGAACTTGGTGGCGAAGCCGACGAAGAACTCTGCGGCTAGAACCCAGTAAAAGGCGGTGCGCAGCCAAGACGAGGTGCGTGCGGACATGATTCTTCCTCCGATGGGACAGCTACGCCAGCCGATGAACGGCACCAAGGGCTCACCGCCCAGCGCGGTCGTCACTCTGCTGGTCACACCCGCGACGTTTCGCGAGTCATAGACAATGACTTGCCGCGCCGGAGGAATGTGACCGATGAACGAGCACGACTTTCTGACCGACCGGTTCGAGGAGCACCGGAGGCATCCGCGGGCGGTGGCCCACCAGATCCTCGGCTCGCGGCCGAGGCCGACGACGCCGTCCAGGAACCTGGCTCCGGCTCAACCGGTCCTACACCAGCGAGGTGGAGAACCTGCGCGGGTGGCTCACCACTGTCGTCGCCCGCGTAGCGCTGGCCATGCTGCGCTCACGCACCGCCCGAAGCGAAGAACCTTTGGACGTGCCCGCGCTGCACCTGGCTCAACGCAGAGACGACACAAGGGTCGATCCCGAGCATCAGGCGATCGTGTCCGACTCGGTCGGCCTCGCACTGCTGGTGGTGCTGGACACCTTGGCTCCCAACGAGCGCCTGGCCTTCGTGCTGCATGACATCTTCGCTGTGCCGTTCGCGCCGCTCCGCGGTCGCCGAGACCCTCTCCGGCCGCGCTCTCCACGCATCCCTGGCACTGATCGACGGAGTCCCCGGTGCATTTGTGGCCATGTCGCGTTCCACCCTGTCGGAGGGCGGGACAGCCCGGCACTGCACATTTCGTGGGCAGCGTCGAAGCTGTCCCTCGCCCGTTCGTCTTCAGAATGTGAGCCTCTATGAAGGAGTAGACATGTCCTCAGCAACCCTGCCGCCAGCGCGTGACCTCCCACAGCGACGAGCCGACATCCTTGACCGTCTGAGCAGCGGATTCCAGATGTGGCTGGCCACCGCCAGCGACGGTCACGGGGCACATCTGATCCCGGTCGCCTACGTCTGGAACGGCTCGACCTTGACTTCCGCGACCTTCCGCCGCAGTCGCACGGTCTCGAACCTGCGGGCGAGGCCGACGGCGCGGTTGGCGATCGGAGACACCGCTGACGTCGTCCTGATCGACGCCTACACGATCCTGCTCGACGTACCCGACATCGACGTCGCCTCGGCCGAGGCGTACGCAGAGGTATCGACAGACCCACGCAATACTCCGGACATGTTCCTGTACATCCGCCTCTGCCCCAAGCGGATACTCGCATGGAATTCTCTGGCGGAGTTCAGCGGCCGTACCGTCATGCTCAACGGCTCCTGGCTTGACACCCCCGTTGACTGAAGCTTGAGATGCGGGCTCGACGCTCCACCGGCTGCGGGACGACCACGCCGACGCGGCAATGATCGGCGACTATGACCGTTTCGCGTCGCTGTTCAGATGGTGACACCGCGACCGGCCGGGAATCCATCTTCGAGATCGGTCGCCAGCGCGACGGCAGGTCGGTCCTCATGTACGGCCTGTTCCACGACCGCTACCAGCGCACCCCGGATGGCTGGAAGTTCACCGAGCGCGTCCTCGAGCCCAGGTACCTCGACACCACTGCGCTGCCGGGTTCGCCTCATGTGACCTGGGACCCCGCCGGCCCAGAGGCCGGAAACACCTCCTTCGCGGAAGAAACCCGATAACCGCGGTTCCTCGATCTGCTCCGTCAGCCCCTGCCGCGGCCGGTATAGCGGAGGATGTGAATGCCCTGGTTCTTGTCGGAGACGTAGATGTTGCCGCGGGTGTCCACCACGACGTCCTCCGTCTGGGCCACCAACTCCCCCTCAGGCATCGGGCCGTACCTGCGGACGGGGTCTGGAGGCACGAAGTAGCCGACCTCGCGCGGCAGGCGGGTGTTGGAGACGTCATAGATCCGCAGCCCGGCGTTGAAGTGCGCGACGTAGCACAGGTCGCCTTGTTTCTGCACGTCGGGGTGGTGCTGGTGGTGGTTGATGTTGTGCGGCCCGCTCCAGCCGCCCCTGCCGGAGAAGTCCTCGTACGGCGCTCCGGGTGGCGGTTCGGGGGTGGGCAGCAGGGACAACAGCCAGGGGTTGGCCGGATCGGAGATGTCCACGATGGAGGCGTGCGGGGCGGCGCCCTTGCCGTAGGAGACGTCCTCGGAGTTCGCGAAGGCGATCTTCCTGTCCGGGATCGGGAGCACGCCGTGCACACCGAAGCGGGAGTGGAAGGGCGGGCTGAAGTTCAGGCCGCCGACCGGCTTCGGCTGGGTCACGTCGGAGATGTCCAGCACGACCAGCCCGGCCGCGCCGTAGGGCAGGTAGGCCAGGTCGCCGGTGACGTACGGGGGCCCGTGCAGGGACACGTCCGCGCCGTTGGCGCAGCAGAAGCCGTGTGTGTGCGGCAACTCGGGGGCGGGCGTGCCCTTCTCGCCGTCCCGCTGTCCCGGCACCCACCAACGCCCCACCTCCCTGGGCCGGGACGGGTTAGCGATGTCGACGATGGAGTAGATGTTGCCGCGGAATCCCTTCGCGCCCGCCGCCACGTGCACGTAGCGTCCACCCGGATAGAGGTTGCGGTGCGTCCCGGTGCCGCCGGTCGTGTAGTGGCCGAGCCGTCGCGGGCGTACGGGGTCCTTGATGTCCCAGATGTAGATGCCCTCCTCGAAGGAGGCCTCCGGGTCACCGCCGAAATTGGGGAAGATCTGCTCCAGTGCGGTCACCATGATGTCGCCGTGCAGATCGACCTGCAGGGTCCAGGTGTCCTTAGGCCCAGGCACGAACGCCACCACCTCCGGCCGCCGCGGATCGGTGACGTCCACGACGCTCCAGCCCGAGTGCCAGAAGTGACCTGTGTAGAGATACCACCGATCGCCCACGCGGCGGATGGCGAGCTTGAAGGCCGGCCGGTGATCCATGTCGGTGTAGCCGACGACCTCCACGTTGCGGGCGAACTGGCCACGCGGACCGGGGACGACCGCACTGACCCCGGAGTCCGCGCCCGCGTGGGCCGCCTCCGTGCCTGCCCGGGCCGGTGTCGCGACCGTCTGGGTCGCCGCCAGGGCGGAGGCCGCGGTCAGTGAGGCGCGCAACGCCTGACGCCGCGACACGCCGGAATCCGTTCGCTCGACTCCCATGTCACTCCTCAATCGGCTATCAAGATCATGGTCGTGGTCATCCCATCAACCCATCCGTAAAAGCGAGCGAAAGATCATCTGTCGGAAAACGTTCGGCCCTCGCCCCGAAAGCCAGAGATTTTTCTGCAAAACCGCAGACAGGAGGGTCGTGGGGGGCGGACCCGGAAGGATGCCGCCACCATGCCGCTATGCCGCGTTCCAAGCTTGATCGGCACCCCTGGAGCGGCTTCACTCACCGAAACACCGTCGGCACGACGACCATTCGGGCTGGCCGATGGCGGGCCCTCACGTCATTGAGATGACCCATTTTCCCCGGGTGTTCGGGGCGGCGGCGAGGTCGGCGAGGGCTTGGGCTGCCTGGTCAAACTGGTACCTGCGGCTGATCATGTCCACCAGCGTGCCGTCGAGAACGCGAGCGGCGAGGGTGGGGAAGGTGTCGGCACGCAGGCTTGGGGGACCGTCGACGATCTTCACCGTGACGTCTCCGCTGCCGAGCGAGCTGAACGTGGTGCTGATCACCCGACCGCCTGGTCTGAGCGCCTTGACAGCCTCTGCCAGCCGGTCTCCGTCGAGGACGAGGTTGACGATGGCGTCCACGCCGTCCGGGTGGAGTCTGCGGGTCGCGGTGACGACGTCGGTGGTCAGATAGTCGATCGTGTGCGTCGCGCCCAGAGTGCGGGCATAGCCGGCGTATTCGGGGAGTGCGGTGGCGACGACCTCCGCCTCGCGCTCCTTGACCAGAAGTTGGACGACGATGCTGCCCACACCTCCTGTCGCGCCGATGACCAGGACTGTCTCCCCCGGCTGGAAGTCGCCGTCCTGGATGGCGGCGGCGGCTGTCATGCCGGTGCTCGCGAGCGCCGCCGCCGTCTCGGGGGCCAGGCCGGCGGGCCTGTGCGCAACGAAAGGGCCGTTGGCTTGGAAGGTCGCGTACTCGGCCAAGCCACCCGAGGTGACCGCGGGCAGGCCGAATCGCTCGGCGTAGGAGGGCGGGACGCCGAAGCCGAAGACCTCGTCACCTGCGGCGAAGGCGACGACTCCGGTGCCGAGCTTTGTGACCGTACCGGCGAAGTCCGATCCCGGGACGTAGGGGAAGCGGGTTTCGAATGCTTCCCTGATGTCTCCGCTGGTCATCATGAGGTCGGCGGGGTTGAGCGAGGCCGCGGACACTTTGACCTGGATCTGGCCGGGTCCCGGCTCCGGGATCGGCAGGTCCTCGATCCTGAGGGTGTGCGGCGGGCCGTAGGCCCTTGCTACCAGGGCTTTCATATCGATCATCCTTTCTTTGTGAGCATTGGGGTGCCGATGAGAGCGCGGGCCTCGCGGAATTGACGTGGCAGGCCCATGCCTGCAACCCCGATCACGCGGCCGGCCCGACCGTAAACGGCCAGGAAGCGGCGGTCTTCGAGGTCTCCTTCCACGACGGCGAACGCGGCATCGCCGGTCGGGTAGCCCCAGACCTGCAGGCGCAGGCCGTACTGGTCGGTCCAGAAATACGGAATGCCAGGTTCGGTACGGCCGCCGAGCAGGTTGTGTGCCACGCACCTCGCCTGCTGGGTGGCGGACGTCCGGTGTTCGATCCGGACCTGGGAGCCGAGGACGGGTTGGTACCAGGCAGCTACGTCACCGGCCGCGGACACACCGGGGCCTGCGCTGCCGTAGCGGTCGCAAAGGACGCCGCTGTCGACCGGCAGGCCGCTGCCGGTCAGCCAGCCGCTGGAGGGCACCGAGCCGATGCCCACGACTACCAGATCGGCGGGCACGGTGCGTCCATCGGTCAATACGACGCCGCCGACCCGGTTGCCTTCCGGGAGTAGGGCGGCGACCTCGGCGCGCATGAGCAGGGTGACGCCGTGGTCGGCGTGCGTGCGGGCCATCAGCCCGCCGAGCACGGGTCCGAGGACTTCGGACATCGGGGCGGGGCCCTGGCCGATCAGTGTGACGTGCGCCCCTATGGCCCGCGCTGCGGCGGCGATTTCCGAACCGACGAACCCGGCGCCGATCGCCACCAGCCTGGATTCCGCTGTCAGCCGATCGCGCAGGGCCAGGGCGTCGTCCAGGGTGCGGAGGTAGTGCACACCCTCCAGGCCGTCGCCCGGCACGCGCCTGGGTTGTGCGCCGGTAGCGATGATGAGGTGCTCGTAGCCGATGTGCTCCCCGTCCACGAGGGTGATCTCGCGGCTGTCCGGATCCAGGGCCACCGCTTCGGTGGACAACCGCAGGTCGAGGCCGGCGAGCTGGTCGCAGGTGCGTAGGACGGTCCGGTCGGCGTCCCACTGGCCCAGGAGCACCTGCTTCGACAGCGGCGGCCGGTCGTAGGGGAGGTGGGGCTCGGCGCCGATCAGAGTGATCGGCCTGTCGCAGCCCGCCTCGCGCAAGGCTTCAGCCGCGGACAGCCCTGCGGCCGAGGCGCCGACGATGACCACACCGGGCATGGCGTTCAGTCCTTCTCCAGCGCAATGGCCAGCGCGGGGCAGAGTGTGGCCGCCTCGCGTACGGCCCTGGACTTCTCGATGGGCGGCGTCGGGTCGAGGAGCACTACCACCCCGTCCTCCTCCCGCTGGTCGAACACCTGCGGCGCGGCCAGAACGCACTGCCCGGCACCGATGCATCTGTCCTCTTCTATCCGCACGCGCATCGCGCTGTCCCTCACCATGTGACCGGTACCTCGTGGATGCCGTAGATGTTCGCCTCGTCCTTGAAGGGCAGCTCACGCGCCGGCACCGCCAGCCGCAGCCCGGGAATCCGGGAGAACAGCGCGGTGAACACCACCTCGAGCTCCAGCCGGGCGAGGTTTTGGCCCAGGCACTGGTGGATGCCGTAGCCGAAGGCCATGTGCGGCGCGCCGCTGCGGTGGAAGTCGAGCTCGCCGGGGTGGTCGAAGGCGGCGGGGTCATGGTTGGCTGCGGCGCCCAGGGCGATCACTCCCTCTCCCTCGCCGATGACGGCGTCGCCCAGCACGATGTCGGCCGTCGCCACCCGGGCGGTGCCGACGTCGGCGATGCTGAAGTAACGCAGCAGCTCCTCGATCGCCTTCGGCATGATCGCCGAATCGGACTCCAGTTCGGCGAGCCGGTCGGGATGCTCCAGCAGCGCCACCGTGCCGAGCGCGATCATGTTCGCGGTGGTCTCGTGGCCGGCCACCAGCAGCATCGTGGCGGTGACCACGATCCGCTCGCGGTCGTAGTCGCCCGACCGCCGGTATTTGTCGATCAGGCGGCTGATCAGGTCGTCGGCGGGCTCGCGTTCCTTGCGGTCCACGAGTTCGGACAGATAGTCCCGCAGTTGGCCGAGCACGCCCACGCGCTCTTCGGGCGGGCTCGACCGCGAGACGGCCGCTGCGGTACGGCTGTGGAAGAACTCCCGGTCGTCGTACGGGACGCCGAGCAGCTCGCAGATCACCAGCGACGGCACCGGCAGGGCCAGCTCCCGGACGAGGTCGGCCGGCCGCTCGCCTGCCATCAGCACGTCGATGCGCTCATCCACCACCTCTTGCACGTATGCCCGCATGGCCTGCACCCGCTTGACCGCGAACTCGTCAGCCACCATGCGCCGGTGCCGGGTGTGCTCTGGCGGATCCTGAAAGACGAACCCCCTGGCCAGACCCTGCGTGGCCGCCCGGAAACCGGGAGCGGGACTCGGATAGCCGGGACGTGTGGTGTCCTTGCTCGCGCGTGGGTCGGCGAGGAACTCGCGAGCCAGCGCATACGAGGTAATCACCCACGTCGTCCGGCCATCGGGAAGGACGACCTTCGAAACCGGGCACTCGGCACGCAGCCGGGCGTACTCCGGAGGGGGCGACAGGGGGCACGACCTGGGCATCGGGAAAGCGGGCCGGCTGAGAACGCTCATGGAACCTCCAGTAATCGGAGAAATTTTCTCCACTTACGGCGAAGGTACCTTTCCCAGACGGACGCCGTCAAGTGATCGCAGGCGCGACGGAAAGGGGCTGATCGATGCGCGCGCCTGATGACCTGCGCGCCGCTTGTCCGGCGACCGGTCCCTGCCGGTGGCCATGCAGGACAGGCTGATCGCCGAGGCGGCCGGCCGGTGCGGGTCCGCTCGCCAAGCCGTCCCCGGCACGTGAAGGCTCGTTCCTGAACTGATGCCGGCGGAGGCCGTGGCGTCCGACCTGGCGATCGCAGCATCGCCACCCATGACGCAGCGCTCTGCCCGCCGCGCGCAAGAACGCGCTGCTGCTGCCGGTGATCGAGGAGGACGCCGCAGGCGATCGATGGAACCGTGGCTCACGAAAGGTCGAAGACGAGACCGGGCGTGGCGATGCCGATCTCACCGTCGTACGTGGCCCCAGCGGCGGCTCGCGCGGCTGAGGTGTCCGTGCCTGGCTGCAGGTGCGTCAGCAACAGGCGCCGGGCATCGGCTTCCAGGGCTTGCCGGCCTGCCTGGCGGGCGCTTGTCAGGTGACGTCGGGACCCCTCCGGGACCTGGTTCACGTAGGTAGCCTCGGCCAGTAGCAGGTCAGCGCCACGGGCCAGTTCCACCCTGTCGGGACCCGGGCCGCTGTCGCCGGCGTACGCGAGCACCCGTCCGCCCGCTGTCAGCCGTATGCCGGCATTGGGTACCGAGTGCGGCAGCAGACGAGTCTGTGCGCGGAACGGGCCGATGTCGAATCTGCTGCCGACGGTGAACTCGTGCGGGACATAGGCGCTGGCCAGCACCCCTGGGCGGTCCAGCGCGAGCACCGCATCCAGGGCGCCGGGCAGCGAGTACACCGGCAACGGCGCCGGCGGATCATCGCGCATTGTGCGTGCCCGCAACAGCGGGTTGAGGTCGGCGCAGTGGTCGGGATGTCCGTGGCTGACGAACACCGCATCGATCTGATCGGCGCTGACCCGTTCCAGCAGCCGCGGCACCGTCGCATACCCAAGGTCGACGAGCAGCCTGAACCCGTCGTGCTCCACGAGGTAACCGCTGCAGGCCTGGCCCGCCGCCGGCCACGCACCGCATCCGCCGAGGATCGTCAGCAACATCCGTGAACCCACCTCTTTCCCCATGGTTGTTGGAGAACTTATTATCCCAAGGTGTCTTTGGAAAATCGGGATGACCTTGTCCCCCTGCGCGCCCTGGCCAACCCGCTGCGCATCCGCATCGTGTCGCTGCTCACCGGCGCGTCGATGTCGGCCACCGAGGTCGCCGACGAACTGGGCATCGCGCACGCCTCGGCCAGCTACCACCTGCGCCAGCTGGCCAGAGCGGGCTTCCTCCAGCAGACGGACGAGCGGCCGCGGGCAGGCAAGGGCCGCCCGCAACGGCGCTACCGCTACGACCCGTCCAGCGGCGAGCGCCTCGACCGGTCCGAGGGACGGCAACTCCTCCACCAGGCGATGAGCACTGACCTGGCCAGGCGACTGGCTGAGACCGATCGCCAGCGCACGTCCATGGACGCCGAGGTATGGCTGGCCAGGCCCGTCTGGGAGGAGATCGTCGGCCTGATCGACCAGGCCGTGGCGCTCCTGCACGACAAGGCCGGACCGCCGCACGACGGCGTCAAGGTCAGCATGACCGCGCTCCTGCTCGAACTGCGTGACGAATGATGATCGGCCGCCTGCTCCTCTGCGCGGCCGGCGCGTTCCTGTCGATCGGACTGCTCATCCCGGCGGTTCCGCGATACCTCACCGGCCCGCTGGGCCAGCAGGCGGGCATGGTGGGCGTCTCGCTGGCCGTCACCGCGGCGGCCGGGGTGCTCGCCCGCCCACTGGCCGGACGGGTGGCCGACAGGGCCGGACGCCGCACGGCCCTGTGCGCGGGCGCGCTGCTGCTGTCCGGCACGTCCCTCGCGCTGCTCGCCGCCGGACAGTTACCGCTCTTCTTCGTCCTGCGCGGCGTCGCCGGCGCCGGTGAGGCGCTGGCCTACGTCGGCCTCGCCGCTCTGGCCGGCGACCACCGGCGGCCCGGCGCGGCGATCAACCACTTCTCCGTCGCCGTCAACGCCGGACTGCTCGCGGGGCCCGTCATCGCCGAGACGCTGTACGCCGCATCCGGGTTCGCCGCCGTCTGGATCACGGCCGCGGCCGCGGCGCTGGGGTCGGCGGCGCTCGGCCTCACCCTGCCGAGGACCATGAGCCCGGACACGGAGAGCGCGAGCCCGGATCCCGGATCCGGGCGGGCCCAGCTGTACCACACGTCCGCTCTACGACCCGGCTTCGGCTACCTGGCCTCCGTGTGGGGCTACACCGCCATCAGCGCCTTCCTGCCGCTGCACGTCGCCGCGCTCGGCGGCGGCTCCGGCGGCCTCCATTTCCTGGTCTACGGCGGCGTCCTCGTCGCCGTCCGGCTGGCCGGACATCCCCTGCTCGCCACGGCCGCCCCGGCGCGCCTGGCCGTCGCCTCCCTCCTGCTGACCGGGACGGGATCGATCCTGCTTGCCGTCTGGCTCTCGCCGGTCGGGACATGGTGCGCGATCGCGCTGATCGGCGCCGGGCAGAGCCTCGGGCTGGCGCCTTCCTCAGGATGGCGGTGCACGGCCTGCCCGCCGGCGAGCGCGGATCCGCCGTCGCCACCACGACGGCCTTCTTCGACGTCGGATTCCTCAGCGCTGCCCTGGCCCTCGGCGTCCTCGCCGACCGGTTCGGCCTGACCGCCGGCTTCGCCCTCGCGGGCGCCGTGTCCGCCGCCGGGGCGCTGCTGTTCCTGCCCATGCGCCACAACGAACGCGAAGGAGCCCCCCTTGACCATTCCTCCCGCTGACCTGTCCGGCTATGCCGACGTCGTGTTCGACGTGGCCGTGCCCCTGCTGGCGGACGACCGGGTGCTGATCAACGCCGAGATCGAGCACGCCCCGCTCGCCCGCGCCCTGGCCGAGGCCGCCTACGCCAGAGGCGCCCGCTACGCCGACATCTGGTACTTCGACCCGTACGCCAAACGATCCCGCGTCCGGCACGCCGACACCGCGAGCCTGGCCGAGGTGCCCTCGTGGCTCGACGGCCGCAACGACGAGCTGGGACGGCACGGCGGCATCATCGTCAACATCCGCGGCGCCACCGCCCCCGACCTCCTGGCCGGGCTGGACCCGGTACGCGTCGGGCTGGACCGCATGCCGTCGCTGACCTCACGGCAGCGGCTCCAGCTCAACAACCTGGTCCGCTGGACGATCGTCCCCTACGCCACCCCCGAGTGGGCCCGTGCCGTCTTCGGCGAACCCGACCAGGCCAGGCTGTGGCGGCACCTGCGCCACATCCTCCGTCTCGACGAGCCCGATCCGCGCGCGGCGTGGCGGCAGCGCATCGCCGAACTGCTCGATCGCGCTCGACAGCTCACCGAGATGCGCCTGGACGCCGTGCGGTTCGAGGGCCCCGGCACCGACCTGACCATCGGCCTGCTCCCGGACGCCCACTGGACCGCCGCCCGCCTGGAGGACGTCAAGGGCCGCCCGTTCCAGGCCAACCTGCCGACCGAGGAGGTGTTCACCACCCCCGACCACCGGCGCGTCGACGGCACGGTCCGCGCCACCCGGCCGCTGTCCCTCGACGGCACCGTCATCCGCGACCTGGAGCTGACCTTCGCCGATGGCGTCGTGACCGGTGTCAGGGCGAGCACCGGAGCTGACGTCGTTCGCGCGCACCAGGCCACCGACGCCGGAGCGGCCCGGCTGGGCGAGCTCGCTCTGGTCGATCGTTCCTCGCGGGTGGGCGAGAGCGGCATCACCTACCTGGAGACCCTTCTGGATGAGAACGCCACCTGCCACCTGGCCTGGGGCGCCGGGCTGCCTCCTGGCGCGCCCGCCCACCTGCGTACGGACGATCCCGCACGGCTGGACGCGGCGGGCGTGAACACCTCGCGCGTGCACGTCGACTTCATGGTCGGCGGCCCGGACGTCACGGTCACCGGGCTGGGGCCCGGCGGGAAGGCGGTGCTCCTGCGCGACGACGCCTGGCAGTTCTGACGCCCTGCCACAGTCGGGAGTATCAACTGTTGAAGTGGTCAGAGGCCGGCCAGAGCCGGGTCCGGGCGGTGTCAGTCTAAGAGAGAGGGTGAGGGCGATCGACGAGGCGCCTCGTGCCGTCCGGACCGGCTGCATCCTGTCATGTCCTGACCGGTCAGACCAGGTTCTGGCAGAGAAGCTCGGGGCGGTCCATACGTTTACCGATATCATTCCATCGACCGGCGCGTATTGGACGTATCACCCCTGGTCCTCCTAGCGTTCGTCGGGTGACGGAGCGACGCGCGATCCTCAGCGGATCGACCTTCGAGGAACAGATCGGGTACGCCAGGGCCGTCGTCGACAGCGACCGCGTGCACGTGTCGGAAACCACCGGTTGCGACTCCTCGACCATGACGACCTCGACCGTGATCAGGGAACTCCATGCGAACGAGCAGTTCGAGCAGGTCGACGAGTTGTTCGAGCGGATCTGGGGATTCGAGCCGGACAGCCGGCCGATCACCGCCGGGCTGATGCGGGCGCTGACCCACGCGGGCAACTACGTCTCCGGCGCCTTCGACGGCGACCGGATGGTCGGGGCGTCGGTGGGCTTCTTCGGGCAGGACTCGACCCTGCACTCGCACAACACGGGCGCGGCAGCGGGACGGGGCATCGGCTTCGAACTGAAGCTGAACCAGCGGCAGTGGGCGCTGGACCGCGGGATCTCCCGGATCACCTGGACCTACGACCCGCTGGTCCGCCGCAACGCGCACTTCAACCTGGCCAAGCTGGGCGCGCGGCCGGCGGAGTACCTCCCGAACTTCTACGGCGTGATGGCCGATGCCATCAACCAGGGCGACGAGTCCGACCGGATCCTGGCCGTGTGGCCGCTGACCGAGCCGCGGGTCGAGGCGGCGGTCCGGCGGGTGCCGTGTCTGCCGGCGGTGCCGGAGGACGCCGTGGTCGGGCTGGGCGACGACGGCGGCCGCCCGGTCGAGGGCCGTACCGACGGGCGCGTGGTGCTGGTCGCGGTCCCCGAGGACATCGAGCGGCTGCGCGGGGTGGACACCGGTGCCGCCAAGGCGTGGCGGCACGCCATGCGCGACGTTCTGGGCGGTCTCATGGAGGAGGGCGCCACGGTGACAGGCTTCCATCGCAAGACCTACTACGTGGTGCAGAGGAACGCATGAAGATCACCGGGGTGGAGCTGCGGCGGATCGCGATGCCGCTGGACTCACCGTTCCGTCGTTCGGCACCGAGACGACGCGGGGCGTGCCGCTGGTGCGTGTGGTCACGCCCGACGTGCTGGAAGGGGTGACCACCGCCGCCGCGCGGATCATCGTCTCAACGCATGACTCCGATGCGTCGGTCGATGCGCGGAGAGGGAGGAAAGGATTCAGGGTTCGCCGCGGGCGGCCTCAAGGAATCGTGTGACCAAGGGGTTCTGGTCGTCGCGACGCCAGGCCACTGCGACGGTGGTGCGCGCGCTGTTCGGTTCGATCCGGCGGTATGCGACACCGTTGAGGCGGATCCGGCGGATGCTCGCCGGGGCGAGTGACACGCCCAGTCCTGCCTCGACGAGCGCGCAGACCGTCTGCCATTCGACCGCCTGCTGGCCGAGGCGGGGTTCGAAACCCGCGCTGCGGCACAAGTCGAGGATCCGATCATGAAAGATCGGTCCGGCACTACGGGGCAGCAACACGAACGGTTCGTCCGCGAGTGCTTCGATCGGGAGGACGCGCTGGGCCGCAAGGTGGTGGGCGGCCGGCAGGACCGCGATGAACTCCTCGGACAAGATCGTCTCGGTCTCCAGCCCTGGCTCGCCCGGCGGCTCGCGCAGGAGCCCGACGTCGATCACATGCTCGTGCAGAGCGGACACCTGCGGCGCTGTGGTCATCTCACGGATCTCCATATCCACCTGGGGAAACCGGTCGCGGTAGGCGCGCAACAAGCCCGGCAGGACGGTCAGCGCGAGCGATGCGGAGAAGCCGATCCGGATGCGACCGGCCTCGCCACTGCCAGTACGTCGGGCCGCGTCCAGGCCGACGGCAATCTCGTCGAGTGCACGCCGAGCAACGGGCAGGAGTTGCTGTCCTGCCGCGGTGAGAGTGACCGCGCCGGGTCCTCGGGTGAACAGCGGGTGCCCAACCTTCGCTTCCAGGCGGCGGATCTGCTGGCTGAGCGGCGGTTGCGCGATGCCCAGCCGATCCGCTGCGCGCCCGAAGTGGAGCTCCTCGGAGAGGACCACGAAGGCGTGAAGCTGCTGAAGGCTGAGCTCAGGACGATCCATATCTTCAGGAATATCAGATAAGTCTCGGATAGGTATTGGACATATCGCTGCTGGTTGCCTACCTTTCGCCACATGACAGAGCGACACGTGATCTTGAGTGGATCCACCTTCGAAGAGGAGATCGGCTACGCGAGGGCGGTGATCGACGGCGACTGGGTGCACGTGTCCGGGACGACCGGGTTCGACTACACGACCATGACAATCTCCGCCAACGTGGTCGAGCAGGCCGAGCAGGCCCTGCGCAACGTTGGATCGGCACTGGACGAAGCGGGCTGCTCGTTCGCCGACGTCGTCCGGGTCAGATACCTGCTACCCGACCGTGAGGACTTCCAGCCGTGCTGGCCGACGCTGCGCCGCTGCTTCGGCGACATCCGCCCTGCCGCGACGATGCTCGTGTGCGGCCTGGCCGATCCACGCATGAAGTTCGAGATCGAGGTGTACGCACGACAGCCCGCAGAGCCAAGTCCCGTGCCCGCTGCTTCCTGACCGGCAACAGGCTCCGACGCCTTCCGGACGCAGAACGTCCGGAACGGGGTCTACCGTCGCGACATGACCAACAGCGATTACTGGTGGGAACCGCCCTTCGCCGGCACCGAGGCCGAGCACCTCCTCGGTGCGCTCGACCGCCTGCGCACAACCTTTCGCTGGAAGACCGACAACCTCGACGCGGCCGGGCTGCAGACCCGCGTCGGCGCCTCCTCGCTCACGCTGGGCGGCCTGCTCAAGCACCTCGCATGCGCCGAAGAGCAGATGTTCAGCACCAAACTCAGCGGCGCTCCGCTCGACGCGCCGTGGGACACCGCAGACTGGAACACCGACCCCGACTGGGACCTCAACTCGGCCGCCGACGACACCCCCGAGGACCTCTACGCGCTCTGGGACGCCACCGTCGAACGGTCCCGGGCGAGGCTCGACGCGGCCCTGGCCACCGGCGGACTCGACCAGCTCGTCCACCTCGCCTACGCCGACGGGCGCCATCTGAGCCTGCGCCGGCTGCTCTGCGACCTGATCGAGGAGTACGGACGGCACACCGGGCATGCCGACCTGCTCCGCGAGGCCGTGGACGGGCTGGTCGGTGAGGACCCTCCGGCTGGATGGCACGCGAAGTCCAACCGGCCACGCCTCCGCAGCTGACCGCCGTACCGGCCGAAGCTCGCAGAGCAGCTCCACAAGAACGGCCGATGTGCAGCTCATACCGCGGCCGGCGAACATCGCCCGTGGACGGAGTCAAGGGCGCCATGGAGGTGCTGCCCGTAGATCATCGCCGCCCTGTCCCGGATTTCTGGAACAGGACGGCTCGGCGATGTCTCCAGGTCGTTCAGCGTTTCCCCGGCGCGTACCAGATTCTGCTGTGCAGGTCGCTGCCCCTGATCACTTGTACGCGCCACGGCTCCAGCCGCAGCACGTGCAGCTTGGGGTCGCCCGGGTCGCGCCAGAAGTTGCCCAGGTCGTAGCCGGCCCCCTGCGGGCTCGTACGCCGATAGAGGCCCCACACGTGGTACTTGGTCTCCAGGTCGTCGGCCCAGGTGGCGACGGTGTCGACGCTCACCGCGTTCTGCCGGGGCGTCCAGTAGGAGAACGTGCTGTGCGGGTTGCCCGCCAGGTGGGCGGCCTTGACCGGTGTCCTGTAGGTGGCGAGCCAGCCCAGCGGCCGCCCGTCGACGTTCTCCCAGACGGGGATCAGTACTCGTGCGCGGGGCCGTCCCTTCTGGTCGACCGTGGTCATGGTCGCGTACACGATGTCGCCGATGTAGGCGTCGAACTGGCCCTTGATCTCGGCGAACGACGTCACGTGGTTGCTCAACATCGTCTCCCTGCTGCTCAAACGGTGGCGGGGGCGGACTCTTGGGCCGGTTCGGGGGAGGCGACACGGGTCCGCAGGCCGAAGGCCATGACTGCCGCGCCGAGCAGCGCCGCCACCAGCGGGACCACCAGCGCGGTCCGCAGCGCGTCCAGACCGGTTCCGGCGGAGACGCTGACCGCGGTGACGGCCGACAGCCCGAGCGCCATGCCGAACTGCATGGCCGTGTAGAGCAGACCGCCCGCCAGACCGTGCTCCTCCTCCTCGACGCCCTCGGTCGCGGCCATGGTCAGCGGGCCGTACGCCAGCGCGAAAGCCAGACCGAGCAGGAGCAACGCCGGCAGCATGGCGGTGTAGGCCCAGTCCATGCCGACGGGCAGAAACAGCGCGTACGCGACCGCCGCGAGCACGATGCCGCCGAACAGGACTCGCGCGTTTCCGAAGCGGTTGACCAGGCGTGGCGTCAGCGTGGGCGCGAGCACCGTGTCGATCCCGATCACCAGCATGGCCAGGCCGGTCTGCATCGTGCTCCAGCCGCGCACCTCCTGGAAGTACAGGGTGGCCAGGAACTGGAAGCCGGCGAACGCCACCAGGAACAGCAGAGCCGCCAGGTTGACGCGCACGAGCGACGCCTTGCGCAGGATCCCCAGCCGCACCAGCGGTGACGACGATCGCCGTTCGATCGCGACGAACAGCCCGAGCAGCGCCAGCCCTGCGACGAACGTCGCAACCGTCAGGAGAGGCCCGTCACCGGGGTGCTCCAGCCGGACCACGCCGTACACCAGGAGCAACATGGCCCCGGTGATGGACAGCGACCCCGCCAGGTCGAAGCTGCCCCGAGCCCGCTTGCCGCCGGTGTCGCGCAGCAGGACCAGCGCCGCCACCAGGATCAGCGCGGACAGGATGACCGGCGCGAAGAACACCCACCGCCAGCCGAACGAGGTGAGCACGCCGCCGGCGACCAGCCCGAGCGAGAACCCGCCCGCCGCCGTCCCCGCGTACACGCCCAGCGCCTTGGTGCGTAGGCGGCCCTCGGGGAAGTTGGAGGTGATCAGCGCCAGCCCGGCCGGCGCCATGAACGCGGCTGCCACCCCCGTGACGAACCGCGCGGCCAGCAACATCCAGCCTTCGGTGGCGAACCCGCCGAGCCCGGAGAAGAGCAGGAAGACGCTCAGCCACACCACGAACATCCGCCGGTGTCCCAGCAGGTCGGCGGCGCGGCCGCCCAGCAACATGAACCCGCCGTAGCCGAGCACGTAGGCGCTGACCACGCCGCTGAGCATCCCGGTGGACAACCCCAGGTCGGCGCGGATCGACGGCAGCGCCACGTTCAGCATCGCCACGTCGATCCCCTCCAGGAAGATCGCGGCGCACAACACCAGCAACACGCCCCACGCACGCGCTGTCATGCGTGCGGGCCCGCTGACGGAATCCGACATCGGAGCCCAACCTCTCTGCATCGGAGAACCGATCCGCAGACGGTTCCCCAATGCCCTCTTGGTTCCTTCTTGTAAGTGACAGCATCGTCAGGCACTATCGATGAGCATGGAAGACGGCACTTTCAAGTCCCTCGGTTACTGCGGTGATACCGGCATCGACGAGGACGTTCTCCAGTGGGACCAGCGCGCGGAGTGTGAGGTGCGGCATATTCTCGACCGCATCGCCGACAAGTGGTCGCTTCTGATCATCGCGCTGCTCGACAAGCGGAGCCTGCGCTTCAGCGAGCTGAGCCGCGCGATCGATGGGGTCAGCCAGCGCATGCTGACCCGTACGCTGCGGCATCTGGAACGCGACGGGCTGGTGAGCCGGACCGTGCATCCCACCGTCCCGCCACGTGTGGACTACGAGCTGACCCCGATGGGCGCGACCCTGCACAGCACCATCAGCGCCCTCGTCATCTGGACCGAGGAGCACCAGAACGCCATCGCGGCCGCTCGCGCCGCCTACGACAGGAAAGTGGTGGCCGAACGGGAGACCGCGGAACGCCTGGAGGCCGAACGCCAGGCCGTCGCCCACGTGGCCCTGTCAGGCAGGGGCTGACCACCACCACGCCCCGCGCGGCGGCGCGGTTCAGCAGGAGCAGGCGATCGGCATCCCCGACCTGCCACAACCCGCGTCTCCTCTCCCGTCTCGGCACCAGCCGCGTTCTTGTCCCGATGGTCAGCGGATCCAGACCGAGGCGTACACGCCGTCCTCGACATTCACCTGCACCGGGCGCAGACCGCGCGCCACCAGGCTGTCGAACCTGCGCTGGTAGGCGGAGCCGGAGGTGTCGATGTGGTGGTACCAGGGCCGGACACCGTCCTTGCGGTAGATCGCGGCGAACCGCGCCCCTCCCGGGCCCACCGCGACCGCCGTCGGGCGAAACCCCTCGGCGGTGCGCTCGTCGAAGAACTTCCTGTGCCCGGCGGACGACTTTCCGTACGAGTAGTACCACCCGCCTCCCTGGCTCTGCCGCCAGACCGCGACGTACCGGGGGTCCGACGGCGTACCGTACATATCAATCGAGACCGGTACGTACCCATCCGCGTGGGCCTTCCGGTTGTGGGCGGCGAACTCTGCCCCGGTGAGCCCCATGCGGGAGAAGAACCGTTCGGAGCGCTTCTCCCACAGTGCGGCGAACGTCGCACGGCCAGCCGGACCCGTCGCGGACACCGATATCGGCTGGTACCCCTGCGCGAGGTAGTCGTCGAACCGCGCCTTGAAGCCCGCTTCGGACATCCCGCTCCGCGAGACCCAGGCTCCGCCTCCGCCCTTGACCCAGACAGCCGCGTATCTCGGCCCTTCCGAGACGCTCACCGTGATCGGCCGGTAACCCCGGCTGCGCAGGCTCTCGAAATGGGCCTGGTGCGCGCTCTGGCTCGCGCCGGAATATGCGCGGAAGGCCACCCCCGTGGCGGCGTGTGCCGGCGCCGCAACACCGCAACTCCCCATGGCGACCGCAACCACTGCCGCGAACATCCTCTTCACTCGTGTGCCTCCTCAGACGGCTGACTTGCCCAGTACGGCTCATCCTTGTCACGCTTTGATTGATCACCACCGATCAGATGTTTGATCAACGAGGCAGGGCGAATGGGCAGGCCAGAACGGAAACTCGATCCTGACAGCGGGTTGGTCGAACACTTCGCACATGACTTACGCCAGCTGCGGGTCGCGGCAGGGCAGCCGACCTACCGGATCATGGGCTCGCGGGTCGGTTGCTCACCGAGCAAGCTCTCAGAAGCCGCGAAAGGGCTCCGGCTGCCCAGCCTGGCGGCGACCCTCGATTACGTACGCGCCTGCGGCGTGACGGACACGGCCGAGTGGGAGCAGCGCTGGCACGAACTCGACGGCCAGATCCAGCAGCATGCCCCGACCGCCGGCCAACCCGTGCCCAGCGATCCAGC
Organism: Nonomuraea sp. NPDC049378; assembly: GCF_055586745.1. Taxonomy (NCBI): domain Bacteria; kingdom Bacillati; phylum Actinomycetota; class Actinomycetes; order Streptosporangiales; family Streptosporangiaceae; genus Nonomuraea; species Nonomuraea sp. NPDC049378. Next base: position 60,142 of record NZ_JBVJHP010000034.1, on the reverse strand, counting down.
CGTGGCGGACGAAGCCCATGGCCAGGAGCCGAGGCCACGCGCTCTCTGGAAGGTCGCGGCGGTCGTCGGCACGGCGCTGGCACTCGTCACGGCCGGCGGGGCGTTCATCTGGGCCTCGGGCGATGCCGTACCAGACATACCCACGCGGTGCCGCACGCCCCTCGTGACGGCGCGCGTGCCGGTGTCGATGCAACCGTGTGTCGCGGTGACCGACGGCGCCGTGGTCGCATCCCTCGACCTGCGAACGGTCCGCGCGGTCGACGGCGCGGTCGCCTACATCTGGCTGCACAACGTCAAATCCCGCGCACCGCTGGCGAAAACCCTCCGCACGTGCGAACTCGGTGTCTTGGCAGCAGGTCAGGCGCTTACGTGCGGACCGTTCTCGCACGAGGTGCCGCCTGGACGCTACACCACCGCGGTCGCGGTGGAGCCGGGCCCGCGGCAGAGCGAACCGCCGCACTGGCGCCGCGGCGCCACCGGAACGCAGAGCCAGCAGGTCAACACCGAGCCCTGAAACCGCCACGCGGAGCCATCACGGCTGTGGCGAGGTCACGGGGGCGCAGGGAACCGCCGGTGCCGCAGAAGACGGTGAGACCGGTGGAGGGCCGGGCTACGGGGCGACAGGCGCTCGAGCCCCAGGCACGCGAGCAGATCATCAGCATCGAGCACGGCGGGGTGACGCTGTTCGGGCTGGCCACGTCCGAGACGTGAGCTAGTTGCAGCGCTATGGTTATTGCGAGGACTGTGCAAGTAGGAGCTTTGGAGGATAGACGTCATGGGTCAGTACACCCTTCCGGACATGCCCTACGACTACGCGGCCCTGGAGCCCGCGATCACCGGCGAGATTCTTGAGCTGCACCACGCCAAGCACCACGCCGCCTATGTCAAGGGCGCCAACGACACCCTGGACCGGTTGTCGGAGGCCAGGGACAAGGGCGAGTTCGGCGGCCTGGTCGGCCTGGAGAAGACGTACGCCTTCAACCTGTCCGGCCACGTCCTGCACACGATCTTCTGGCAGAACCTGTCCCCCGACGGCGGCGACCGCCCCGACGGCGAGCTGGGCGACGCGATCACCGAGCACTTCGGCTCCTTCGACGCGTTCAAGAAGCAGCTCACCACCGCCACCGCCACCGTCCAGGGCTCCGGCTGGGGCGTGCTGGCCTGGGAGCCGCTCGGCCGCCGCCTGGTCGTCGAGCAGGTCTACGACCACCACGGCAACGTCGGCATGAACACCACCCCGCTGCTGGTGTTCGACGCCTGGGAGCACGCCTACTACCTGCAGTACCGCAACGTGCGCCCCGACTACGTCGAGAAGCTGTGGGGCCTGATCAACTGGAACGACGTCATCGCCCGCTACGACGCCGCCCGCGGCGCCTAGCCCCGATGCCGGCGACGCCCGCCTGGCCCGAGCTTGGTCCGCGGGGCCAGGCGGGCGCCGCCACCTCACAGATCCGGATCGTCCCGGCAATCGAGGTGGACGGCTTGCTGGCCGCCGTGGCAGAGCTCTCAGGCGGTCGGTTCGGCACGGCACGGCAACCTACGCCCGTTCGCCCTGCGCGTCGTCTCGGGCGCGACCTCCGTCCAGGAAGATGGCGATGATCGTCGAGCTGGCGTCTTCCACTCCGATCGGCGGCGAGGGCCCCTACAAGGAGTTCAAGCAGAGCGTGGCCAGGATGATCGAGCGGGCCCGCCGGGACGGGGCCCGCGGCGTGCTGAGCGCCCAGGACGTGGCCAAGGTGATCGCCGAAGCGGTCGCCGCACGCCACCCGAAGCGCCGGTACAAGATCGGGCCCCAGGCCCGGTTGGCGCCACCGGCCCGGCGCCTCGCGGGCGATCGCGGCTGGGACGCCTTCATGCGCCGGATGGTGCCGTTCTCCGTGGACTGACCCGTTCGAGCTCTGCCCCACCTGGCTGCTCCGTCCCCCGGCCACCTCCTCATACCGGCCCCGATGTCCAGGCGGCGACGGGAGCGCCTGGACGCGGGGAAGAGGGAGGCGGTAGACGGGGGACGTCAATAACGGCGCCTGCCACTCGGCCCTCGCGGTGCGCTCGTCGGCTGGGTTTGCGGATGGTGGCGGTCTCAGTCGTCGCCGCGAACGGCGGTGGGAGCGAGGCGGGTGACCAAACCATGCAGGACGCAGTCCAGCCCGGTGTCGAAGTCGTCGTCGCGGATGCCGCCCGGGTTCTGGCTGCGCTGGGCGGCGTAGAGTTCTCGCAGCCGCGGGTATTCCTTGACGGCTTGTTCGGCGGCCGGCCACAGGCGGTCAGCCCACGCCTGCTCGCTTCGACCAGTGCGGGCGAGCGTGCTCAGCCACGCGGCCTCGCTGGTCGAGATCCCGATGACGTAGGCCACAACGGTGTTCAGGGCCTGGTCTGCCGCTTCGAGTGAGAAGCCCGCCTCCTCGAACACCGCGAGCATGGCCTCGGTCAGCCGCAGCATGTTCGGCCCCAGGTAGGCCAGGCCTGCCTCCCCGAGCACGGAGACGATCCAGGAGTGGCGCAGAAGCGTTGAGCGCATGCTGCGGGCGCAACCGGTGATGGCCGCCCGCCAGCCCGCCGCGTCGCCTGTGCTCGGCACCTGGACCTCGCCGTAGACCTCGTCCACGACGAGTTCGATCAGCTCGTTCTTGTTGGTCACATGGGTGTACATCGAGGTGGCCCCGGCGTTCAGGAGGGCACCGAGCTTACGCATGCTCAGGGCGTCGATGCCCTCGGTGTCCAGCAACTGAAGCGCCGCGGACACGATCTGCTCCCGGCTCAGCGCCGGCTGCTCCCGCCGTTGCCGCCGCACACGAGTCCACACCGATGGGAACACCTGCTTGTCGGCTGGCATGCGCTCTCTCCTCGTGTCTCATGACCATCCTCTCCGCACAGTGTACGGGTTTACGACCAGCGTTCGAGCACCGTACAGTGTGCGGTGAGCAGAGCGATGTGCGGAAAGAAAGTTTTCGGAGGGACCTCTTCATGTCTTCACCACGATTCGATGGTGACCGTTGGCAGGCCAGGCTCGATGAGCTGCGCGACGCCCACCACGTGCCGGGAGCTTCCCTGGCCGTGCTGACCGGTGGAAACATTCACGAACTGGCCAGCGGCGTGTTGCACCGGGGCACAGGGGTGGAAGTGACGACCGACTCGGTGTTCCTGGCCGGCTCGCTGGCCAAGGCCTACACCGCCACGCTGGTGATGCGGCTGGTCGACTCCGGCGCCCTGGACCTGGACGCGCCGGTCGTCAGCGTGCTGCCGGAGTTCGCCACCCCCGATCCACGGGCCACCAAGACGATCACCATCCGGCAGCTGCTGTCGCACACCGGCGGGGTAACCAACGACTTCAACTACGACAGCGGGCGTGGTGACGACTGCCTGGCCAAGTACGTCCAGGCGGCCAGGCAGGTGGCACTGGACTGCCCGCCAGGAACGGCGATCTCCTACGGCGGCCTCGGCTACGTCGTGCTGGGCCGCGTCATCGAGGTACTGACCGGCAAGACCTGGGATCAGGCGCTCAAAGACCTGCTCTTCACCCCGCTCGGGCTGGAGCACTCGCTAACGCTGCCTGAGGAGGCGCTGCGCTTCCGGGTGGCGATGGGCCACCAGGGCGCACCCGGACAGGACCCCGAGCCGGCACCGCACTGGGACGTGATGCCGCGCTCGGCTGGGCCGTACGGCAGGGTCATCGTCTCGGCCGGCGATGTCGCCCGGTTCGCCAAGATGCACCTGGACGGCGGCCTCGCCGCCGACGGCACCCGCGTCCTGTCCGCCGACACCGTCGCCGCGATGCAGCGCCGCGAGGTCGACAGCCCGGACAAGTGGTCGATGTCGGCCGACGGCTGGGGCCTGGGGTGGACACTGCACGACTGGAACGGCATTCCTGGCTACGGCCACGACGGCAGCGCCGTCACCCAGCACTCCTACCTGCGTGTCATCCCGCACGCGGGCGTGGCCGTCGTCCTGCTGGCCAACGGCGGTGACGTCAGCCGGCTGTACGTCGACCTGGTCGCCGACCTGCTGGACGAGCTGGCCGGGGTGCGCATACCGCCTCCCTTCGCTCCGGCGGCGACCCCGCCCAAGGTGGACATGACGGAGTTGGTGGGCGCCTACAGGCGCGAGGGCGTCCTCACCACCATCACCCAAGAAGACGACGGAGCCGCACACATCCGGTATGAGTTCGTGGACGGCATGAAGGGCTTCTCCACACCTCTGGAGGCGAACCTGACGCCGGTGTCGCAGACGGTGTTCGCCGCCTCCGGCGGGCCTTTCGGCGAAGCCTACATCCCGGTGGTGTTCTCCACCCTGACCAACGGCACTCCCTGCGTGTACGTCAGCATGCGCTGCACGCCCAAGATCGCCTGACGTCGACCGCCCCAGCATCGCCCACACCTACGGGACCTCCAGCGGGGTGGATCCGTCGCCGGTCGACCCCGGCCTGCTGGGCGAGCACAACATCGCGGTGGGGGGGTTACTGGCTCGGCGCCCACCTGCGCCTGCCCGGCAGCACCGCCGCCGAGGCGCTGGCACACCTGGTGGCCCGCCGTACCGTCGGCAAGGTCATCCTGCGCCCGTGACAGCCGGGACCCGCTGGTCATCCTGGACAACCCTCGCCTCGGCCGCAGCGCAAGGGGGAGTTGACAGCGCAGCGGCAAGAGCCGGCGGCTCAGGAGCGATGGAGTAGCCGGCGGAGCGCACTGCTCAGCGCCGGCAACTACCTGCGGACCGCCGGGTTCTCCCTCACCTGCGGATGACCATGGTCGTCACGCTCACGGTCCTCACCACGAGATCTGCGGCGCCGGTCGGCCGCTCATGATCGTGACGATGGCGGACGGGTGGGTGAGGTGGGGGTGATGGCCGGCGGTGGGGACGGTCGTGACGGCGGCCTGGCCCGGATCGCCGATCAGCGGGTCCAGCTGCCCGGCGACGAGGTGGAGCGGGACGGATACCGCGGTGGTTTCCCTGAGAAGGGCTTGGAGCGCGGCGCGTTCGGCGGGTTGGTTCGCGGCCCGAAGCCACGTGGCCGTGCGGCGGGCGACGCGGGGTCTGCGCAGCTGGGCGGCGGCGCTTTGGATCGCGGTGCGAGCCGCGCTGGAGGCGGTATCACTGCCCGAGCCGAGGAGCGAGGACGTGAGTCGCTCGGCGGATGCCTTCTTGAGGAGCGGCGTGGCGAGTAGCGGCGTGCGCAACATTGCTGAAGCCGGCTTCTGGAGGAAGTAGGGAGAGATGAGCAGCAGACCCGCGACGCGGTCGGGGTGGGCGGCGGCGTATCGGAGCGCCGGTGCCGCGGCCGCCGAATGGGCGACGATGACGGGCCGGGTGCGTACGGGGGCGAGCAGATCGGTGAGCCACTCCAGCGGGGTCGACTCCGTGGGGGCCGAACGGCCCAAGCCAGGCAGGTCGGCGACGAGGGCGGACGCGTCGAGCTCGTTGAGCACGGGCCGCCAGGACTCACCATCGAGGGGGATGCCGTGCAGGAGGACGAAGCCGGGCGAAGTACGGTCACCAGCGACATACGTGCGGGATCCACTGACGTCGTGAAAGCCGCCTGGAAGCACGGCCGCGGCTGACCCGAATTCGTCCGCTACCAGGCGGTCGGCCCAGCGGCGCAGCGCGGTCTGTACGGGAGGCCGGCGGAGTCCCGCGGCTTCGGCGACCTTGTCGGCCGAGGTCGTGTCGTAGCGGTCCTCGGTCAGAAAGGTCAGGGTCTCGGGGTTGGCTCCGGTGAGTGCGGTCGGCAGGCGGCGGATCAGGCTCACGGGTATGAGGGTTCTCGGCGCACGCACGCCGAGGTGGCCGGCGAGTAGCCGGAGCATGTCGGGCAGGTCCGGGGTGTTCTCGTCGAGGACCCAGTGCAGGCCTCCCGGCTCCGGGTCGTGCTCGGGGATCGAGGCCATGAACTTCGCGAAATGGTCCACGGCCACCACGGGCACGAAGGTGCGCGCGGTCCCCGGCACGACGGGCAGCTTGCCCTGCCACAGATCGCGGACCAGCTCGGCCAGACCGATGTACTGATCGGCCTCTCCCGTCAGCGAGTGGCCGATCACGCTGCTCGGATTGACCACGGTCAGCGGGGTCCCCAGCTGCGCGGCGACGACCCGTACTGCCGCGTCTCCCTCGATCTTAGAACCTTCATACGCTCCCTTGTCGCGATAGAGCTCCACCAACTCCGCTTCCGGCAGCGGATAACGCGGCCGCGGATCGAGCCCCACCCGGTAACCCGTCACATGGACGAGCCTGCGCAGGTCGGGCCGGGTGGCGGCCCAGCGCAGCACGTTGACTGCGCCCTCTACGTTGACCGCCCTGGCTTCCTCACGCCGGAGCCCGAACCGGTAGATGGCCGCGGTGTTGAACACATCTCGTACGCCTGAGAGCCGCTCGTCGTCCGTGTGGCTCAGCCCAACGCCCGGCCCGCTTGTGAGGTCACCGCCCAGGACCGTGAGCCGCTCGGTCGACATCCCGTGATCCATGAGCCAGCCAGGCAGCTTGTTCCCGGCGGAGTCGCGGACCACTGCGGCGACCTTGCGGCCCCGCTCGAGCAGATGCAGCACTGTCCATTTGCCGAGGAAGCCGGTCGCACCGAATACCAGGGTGTCCGGTGCTGTAGTCATCTTCTGCATCAAGTGTCCTATCTAGACCAATCTACATATTTTATGATCACAGAGCAGCGCTCTGGCTTGCCGAGAAGCCGCTCTGGCAAAAATAGACCGATCTACATAATTTGTCCATAGCCCTTTCGACAGTGACGATCCGGGGGTACGAGCCATGCCTGTCTCTGCGGCCACGCGGGTGCAGCGCCAACCACGGCCTGCGGTCACGGTGCGTCGATCGGGTTCACGCCGAATCGACCGGAGAGCTTCACAGCCCGCTCAAGCTGGGCAAAGGCACCCTGTGGCGATGTCCCCTGTATCCCACCGTCATCGGCGGCTACTGACCGGGTTCAGGGGGCGCGCGTACCGCCGACGTAGGTCACGGGTTGCGAGGAACATCAGCACAGCCCAAACCGTGCAGTACCCGCCGAAAACCGCACCACCCCGATCACCGATCAGAGCGGTGCTCAGCATCCCCACCCCCCAGACGGCCGTCAAGACCGTACATATCCAGTGCAAGGTCAGCACCACCCTGTACGGCCAGCGTCCCTCGAACCGGACCAGCCCGGCCAGCAGAATCGCCACGATCAGCAGCCCAGATCCGGCATTGGCCCACTGAGCCAACGCCACCTCCCCCGGCCCGTAATCCAGATAACTGTCCGGCGAGACACGCGGTCCACCGGTGACGCCGAGTCGCCCGTCGAGGGCGTACCCGATCTTCGACGCCACGTACAAACCCGTCCAGGTCATCGCTGCATACGTGATCCTCATGACACCGAGGGTGCCCGCGATGCCTAGCAGCCTGACTCCCCCAAGGGAGGGGTTCCCGGTCCGGTCCTCCCCCACGAGAGCGAGCCATTCACCTGGCGAACGCCGATCCCGGCATCGTGAGCCATGGAACGCCGCGTTCCCCCGGCCGGCTGGTCCGCCGAGCAGACCAGCCGGTCTGGCGCTCCGATCGGCCAGCATGCCGGCGAACGGCCCTACCACCACGAGGGGCAACGTCAGCGCCGAGATCGTGAAGGCCCCGGCAGCGGTCGCGGACGGGAAGGCGGTTCGCCGGAGGGGAAACGCCCGGCGAACTACTCCGCCCTCGTCGCCTCGGGGCCGGGGGGCGGGACGGCCCGGCGGAAGAGGGCAAGAAACCCCACCGCCGCCTCCACGTCGCCGTCGACACGGAGGTCACCGCCGACCACCGCTTCTTCGGGAGAACGCACCCCTCTGAGCAGCGAGGCGAACGTGGCCGCGTCGGTATCGAGGGTGATGTCGGGATGTTCTACCCCGCCACGGGCGATGGCGATCTCGCCGCCGGCGGCCGTGACGCGAAACTCGTCCCCGCCAAGCCGTACCGTTGCTCTGATCTCGACATCGCCGACCGGCCCGGGATCGAACAACGCTTTCAACGACAGGATGAGCGAGTCGACGCCGATCGGGGCGTCGAGCGGCAGTGAGGAAGAACCTCCTGCCCAACGCCCCAGCCCGGTCACCACCGGCTCGAGCCCCATGCCCCACTCGGTCAGTTCGTAGACGGGAACGCCCGCCGGCGGGGGGAGCCGGCGGTGGCGGACGACACCGCTTTCCTGGAGCTGGCGGAGCCGCTGGGACAGCACATCCGGGCTGGCGCCGGGCAGCCCCGCTTTCAGGTGAGTGAATCGCTTGGGGCCGAGCAGCAACTCGCGCACGATCAACAGGGCCCAGCGCTCGCCGACCAGGTCGAGCCCGTGCGCAACCGCGCACCCGTCATCGTATTTGCGCCTCCCTACCATGCCGTCGATCCTACCGCGCCGATTCAACAGTCCACGCGATTAGTTGTTTTTTCCAATCATCTAGTTCTATTGTTCAACCACAGACTTCCCGACAGCGGGAGGCACTCAACCGGGAAAGGTGGCCACCGTGCCCCTGATCTTCATCGAAGGCCCACAAGGAATCCGGCCCGACGCCAAGCGCGAGCTGATGCGGCAGGTCACCGAGGCGCTCTCCGACACGTATCACGTTCCTGACGTGCGGATCTTCGTGCGCGAGCACCCTGGCGTGAACGTCGCCCAGGACGGTCTCTCGGAGGCCGAGGACATCCGGCCGGTCTGTTTCCTGGAGGTGCCGGAACTCCGTGATCTCGACGCGAGGAGGGTACTGGTCAAGCGGATCCAGGACTCAGTGGCTGAGGCCTATCAGGGCATCGCCAACACGGACGAGCTCCTCGTCATGATCAACCACTACCCGCTGGAGAACGTGGGATTCCACGGCCGCCTCCAGTCCGACGACCCCCAGATCGTCGGACTGATGGAGCAGTTGAACCGTTGAGAACGGACGGCGGGACCGGTCGACCGGTCCCGCCGTACCGTCCGACGGCGAGCGCTCCTCCATGTACGAGGGCCGGCGGATCCGTCACGTACGCGAGCATGCGTTCGTGCATCCCGCCGCGACCCGAGATGGCTCGAAACACCACTTCATCGCCGAAGGCGGGGGCAGCGGTGGCCGTCGTCCAACGTGGCGTGCTCATGCGTGAGGTGAAGGTCCTGGCCGCGACGAGGACGCTCCGTACTGTGGCGGTGTCGATGCGGCCGGCGGATCGGCTGACATGGGTCCAGGCCAGCAGAGGCCGGCGAACCCGCTCAAGGGCGTGCCGCCACGCGTGTGGCTGGCACTCGTCCTGCTGGTGCTGGCGATCGTGTTCATCCTGCAGAACAGGCAGGACACGGCGATCCAGTTGTTCATGGTCGTGGTGACGGCGCCGTTGTGGATCACGCTGGTGGTGTGCGTCGCCATCGGGATCCTGATCGGCGCGCTGATGAGCCGCAGGGGCAGACGGGCACGATGACGCGCGCCACCCGCATCGTCGCCCGGCGACCCGATGTGGCGTACGCGCGCCGCGACGTCTCCGCGGTGCTGCCCGGCGTGGCGATCTCGATCTCCCTGGTCCCGCCGCTGGCCGTGGTGGGGGTGTGTCTCGGCCGTGGCGCGGGCTGGCTGGCACTCGGTGCGCTCGTGCTGTTCCTGTCCAATCTGCTGGCTCTCGTACTCGGCGGCATCGTGGTGTTCACGGCCACGGGGTACAGGGCTGAGGCCGCCGCCGTGTCCGGCCGGAGTCACCGCCGCACCCGGCTCGTTCTGGCGCTGCTGCTGGTCGTCGTGGTCATACCGTTGTCGGCCAACACCGTGCTGAGCTGGCTGCTGACCGCCTGGAGCGCGCGGGCCAAGGCCGTGGCCGCCGAATGGATCTCCGGTGTGCCGAACTCGTCGATCGCCGGCGTCGACGTCGTCTCCCGGGAACTGCACATCCGCGTGCAGACGCCTGGTGATCTGCCGCCGGTCCCCGGCCTGCTCAATGCTCTTCGCGGACGCATTCCGGACGGGGTGCCGATCGTGATCGAGACCACGCAGGGAAGCACGATCCATGCTGGGCGGATTGGTGCGACCTCAGCGAGCGGCGGTGCATCCTACGCGTCCGCACCGCCGCAGCCTCCTCGACCGCCTGTGCACGCTGCTTGCCGGGCGCAGCATGTCAGGCACCTGGGTAGGTTCGCCGGGAGAGAGCCCGCCGACATGGGTGTACGTCTGGCGTGGCGGCGGCCGGCATGGGCCAGTGTGGCGTTCTATCTGCTGCCGCCGTGGCCCGGCCGATCGGAGTTTGATTGATGCGCGACAGATCACCGCGTTTTCCCATCCACCTGGACAGACATCATCTGCCCGAGCCGGAGTGGGACTACGCCGATGCGAAGATCGGCATGTACTGTACGCGACCGAGTCGACCCCAGACTTCCCGAAGCCGCACAAGGCTCCGCACGGGGCGCCGAACATCCTGCTGATCCTGCTCGACGACGTGGGCTTCGGCTGGCCGAGCGTGAACGGAGGCCTGGCCAGGATGCCGACGGCCGAACGGCTGGCAGCAGGCGGACTGTGCACCGAATGCATGGATGTCGGCATGGACTGCGCCTCAACCGTCTGCGACGACTACGCCGGCAAGGGCCCGTTCCCCTTCACCGGCAAGATTCACGAGGTCACCTTCGACTTGCCGGACGTCACCCCGCCGACGGGGCACGAACGGCTCGAACTCGCCACCCGGATGGACTGACCGCCATCATGCGATCGGGGCCGGATGGGTGCTCGGTTCCGGGACAGCGCGTAGTGGAGCCGCCCGGTCCAGAGTTTGACGGGCTCAGTGCTGATCGTAGAACTCCTCATTCCTTCGCCGGCCATCACCGCGACGGCTGCGAACCGTCTTTGGGGGGCGCCGCCTCGCGGATGAGCTCGATCGCCCGGCGGGCCGGCGGCTCCACCGAACCCGGGGCACACCAGAGTCATACGGCGGCGATGTCCAGTTGCTTGTTTCTCATGTCGGTGCCGTTCAAGATCTTGCCTATTGCCGGGCCGATGACAGGAGCGTGCGTGAGGCGCAGCATCGCGGCCCGGATGATCTGTTCCTTGCGGTCGTGGGGCGTGAAAAGCCTGCGCATGGTCAGCGCGCTGTCCTGCTCTGCTTGGATGAACGGCCGCATCCTGGCCTCCCACGCCCGCAGCGCGCTGGGCAGGTCGTCAGGGTGCCGTCGCAGCATGGTGCCCAGCAGTTCGCCCCCGGCCATGGCGCTGGAGGCGCCCATGCCCGCGTACAAGGTCACGCACCAGGCGGCGTCGCCGACCAGGGCGACGCGGCCGCGGTGCCAGCGGGGCATCCTGACCTGCTGCACGGAGTCGAACAGGAAGTCCGGGGCCTGCTCGAACCGGGTGAACAAGGTCTCCAGGAGGCGTCCGGTGGCCTCGGGGCCGAAGGCGGCGCGGAGCGACTCGATCGGCGGGCGGGCGAACTCGGCGTCGATGTCGCCGGTGCGGTAGGAGAACAGCAGGCTCGGCGGGTGGTTGTCGTAGGGGAAGGTCCATGCCGAGCGTCCAGGCTCGGCCAGGATCAGGCCCTCGTGCTGCGTGAAGCCCTCGATCGGCCTGTCGAGCAGGGTGACGGCGATCATGTAGTTGAGCGGGTGCAGGTACTCCTGCGGTCCGAAGGCCAGGCTCCGCACGGTGGAGCGCAGGCCGTCGGCGCCCACCACCAGGTCGAAGCGCTCGGTGACGACGGCGCCTGAGGCGGTGTCGTGCAACGTGACCTCGGCGGCCGTGTCGTCCTGGGTGATGCGGGTGGGCACGGTGGAGTAACGGATCTCCACGTCGTCCGGCAACGCGGAGAACAGCCCCTGCTCGATGTCGCCGCGCAGCAGTTGCAGGGGTTTGCCCGGCAGGGTTGACGGGTTCATGCCCGGGGTTCGGCGTCCCGCCCGATTCACCTCGTACGCGGTGAGCAAAGGGCTGCCGCGGTCACCGATGGCCTCCAGCACACCCAAACGGCGAGCGGAGGCCACGCCGGTGCCGAACAGCATGACGAAGTACCCTCCCGAGCGGCGCACAGGCGCCCGCTCGATCAGCACCGGCTCCCAGCCGATCTGCCGTAGCCGGAGCGCGGTCGCGATTCCCGCGATCCCGAGCCCGACCACCAATGCGCGGCGGCCACTATCTCGCATGACGGCTCCCTTCCACAAACTGCTTCTTCAGGTCGGTCCCGGCGCGCAGCCGCGGACCGCTCGGCGTTCATCAGGGCGTGGGCGCCCATCACCCCCGCCCGCGCGGGAAGGGGTGATGGGCCGACAGATCAGAGGGCCGGCGTCGCGTGGGCCTGCGCCGAGAGGTCGAGCCAGTCGGCCCAGGTCTTGAGCCGGTCGGCGTAGACCTGCTGGAGCATCGAGAGGTTCTGGGTGCCGAAGAACACCCGCAGGGGCGGGTCGGGGAGGTCGGCGAGCTTGAGTATGGCCTGGCCGGCGGCGGTCGGGTCGCCGAAGTCGATCGTCTGGGCGTACGCGGCTTGGGCCTGGCGGGCGGCGTCATAGTGCGGGCTGGGCGAGGCTTTGACCGCGATGGTGGGCGCGCCGGTGGCGTAACTGCCGGGCTCCACGATGGTCACCTTGATGTCGAAGCCGGCGACTTCCTGGGCGAGGCTCTCACTCAGGCCTTCCAGAGCCCACTTGGACGCGCAGTATCCGCCGCCGAGGGGGAAGGCGGCGACGCCGGCGGTGGAGGAGATCTGAATGATGTGCCCGGAACCCTGCTCGCGCAGGTGAGGCAGCGCTGCCTGGACGACCCGCAGTGGGCCGAACAGGTTGGTCTCCATCAGGGTGCGCAGGTGTTGCTCGGTCACCTCCTCGACCGCGCCGAACAGGGCGTAGCCGGCGTTGTTGACGATCACATCCAGGCGGCCGAAATGTTCCTTGGCCCGCGTCACGCTCTCGCGGACGGCGGCCGTGTCGGTCACGTCCATATCCAGCGCGAGCACCAGGTCGCCGTAGGCGGTGACCAGGTCATCGAGGCTTCGAAGGTTGCGGGCGGTGGCTGCCACCCGGTCGCCGCGGGTCAGGGCGGCCTCGACGAAGCTGCGGCCAAAACCGCGCGAAGATCCGGTGACGAACCAAACCTTGCTCATGATCTCCTTCTTTCTGCTAGAGGATGCGAAGCGGCGTAGGCGGCCTGCTGAGGCCGGAGACTAAGATCTGGCCGTCGGCGGTGACCGGCTCGGTGGCGACCAGGCCGTCCAGGGCCAGGCCGTGTTTCCGGACCGGCTGGGGCGCGGCACGAAGACCGGGCTGCCCGACGTCACCGCCGTGCAGGCGGCCAAGGCCTGATCGGGCGCGCTGGATGTGATGATGTCGCCGCCAAAGCCACGCTCCGGAGATTTCCGAGGCGGTGCTCATGGTGTTCCTTTCGTTACGCCGGCTGGCCGGGCCGGTAGCCGCCGCCGGGCGCGTTTCTTTGGATGTGTTCGTGCTGGACGTGGCGACGTGCACCACACGACCGCGTGCCATGCGTTGTCAGGTCCTCCGCGTTCCGAGAGCCGGGCACGTCTTTCCTGAGACGAGACAGCCGGGCCGTTCCGTGACATCGGAAAGACGCGGCAGGGCGGGGCCGGCCAACTGGAGGGCGGCCGGGTCGGGGGCGGCCGGACGGGGTGATGTCACAGAACTGACGAGCTATTTCGTCTCCCGGCGGAAGGCAGGCGTCGGGGCTGGGAGGGTGAGGGGTTTGTTGTGCGGGTGTTCGTGGCCGGTGGGCCAGGGTGTTGGGGCGGCGGCTGGTGCCGAAGCCTCGAACAGCCAGTGGCCGGCCCGGCCGCTGGCCGGGAAGACGGCGGTGACCTGGCGGCAGGGCTTCAAGGAGGAGCTGGTATGACCCGGACGGAGGAGTTCGAACAGTGGCGGCCGCTGCTGTTCTCCATCGCCTACCGGATCCTGGGCAGCGTGAGTGAGGCCGAGGACGCAGTTCAGGAGACCTGGCTACGCTACGAGGCCTGCGCGACCCGGCCCGCGTCGGTCAAGTCGTTCCTCTCGGCCATGGTGTCTCGCATCGCGATCGACGTGCTGCGCTCGGCACGCATGCGGCGGGAGGAATATGCCGGGCAGTGGTTTCCTGAGCCGCTGCTGGCCGACCCCTACGAGGACCCGGAGCGGTCGGCGGAGCTCGCCGACACGGTTTCGATGGCGGCCCTGCTGCTGCTGGAGCGGCTCAGCCCGCTCGAACGCGCGGTCTTCGTGCTGCGGGAGGTGTTCGGGTTCCGCTTCGGTGAGGTCGCCGCGGCGATTGGGCGCTCTGAGGCGGCCTGCCGCCAGCTTGCCGTACGAGCGCGCCGCCACATGGACGCCGGACGTGCCCGGTTCGAGGCCGATCGCCGCGAGCGGGACGAACTCGCCGCCCGCTTCTTCGACGCCTTCCGCGAAGGTGACGTCGACGGGCTGCGCGAGCTGCTGTCCGCCGACGTGCAGATGGCCGGGGACAGCGGCGGCAAGGCCCCGCTGTGGGGAGACGGAGTCTTCGGCGCCGAGAGCGTGGCCCGGATGCTGGCCGGGTTCGTCGCGCCGTTCATCCGGATCGGCGGTGTCGTGGAACCACATGAGATGAACGGCCAGCCAGGCGCGATCTTCCGCGACCAGGACGGCAAGATCGTCAACACGCTGACGCTCGACATCCTGGACGGGCAGATCCAGACCATTCGCGCCGTGATCAACCCCGACAAGCTGCGGCATCTGGGCCCGGTGGCGGACGCCTGGGCGGTCGTCCGCGAGACCAACCGGGTCCGCCGGCTCGAAGACTGACGCCCGCCCTGCAACAGGCAACGCGCGGACGCCTCCAGCTCCTGGCCAACACCACGACATCGGATCAGGAAAGAAGGAAGGACCCTGGTCATGCGCATCGCAGTCTTCGGCGCCAACGGCCCCACCGGCCGTCTCCTCACCGGCCAGGCACTCGCCGCCGGACACCATGTCGCGGCGATCACCCGGCAGCCGGACTCGTTTCCCCTGCACCATGAACGGCTCGACGTCATCAGTGCCGACGTGCACGATCCACAGGCCGTCGACGCCGCCGTGGCGGAGCGAGACGCGGTGCTGTCGACGCTCGGCGTGCCCGCTGTAAAGGAACCCATCACCACCTATTCACGCGGCGTGGCCAATATTGTCGCCGCGATGGAACGGCACCGCGTGCGCCGGCTTGGCGTGGTGAGTTCGAGCGGGGTCGACCCGCACCCGTACTCCGAGGGCGGGTTCCTGTTCAATCGGGTGGTGCTGCCCTACGTGACGCGCGTGCTGGGCAAGTCGTTGTATGACGACATGCGGAGAATGGAATCGCTTCTTCGCGCCGACGATCTCGATTGGACGATTCTCCGTCCAAGCGGGCTCTTTCACCTGCCGTCGGTCACCGACTACACCGTTGTCGAGGGCCACGCCGACGGCAGGTTCACAGCACGTGTGGACCTGGCCGCGAGCATGCTGGCCCTCTTGGACGACGACCGCTACGTCCGCACCACTCTCAGCGTCATCACCACAGCCGACAACCCCACTTTGCTCCAGTGGATGCGCCGCGAGGCACTCGCCAGAAGCTGACCCGATCTCCGTACGCCGTCTCCGGTTCGGGACGTTCTGGGGGTCTTCACCATTCGTCCGATATCGTGCCAACGCAGCAAGCGCAGGGACCGGCTGGTGCACGGGCACTAAGCGCTCTGGGTGACGTACGCCGCGGCGGCGATCTCGCCCAGTGCCTGCCCTGTCACCTTGGACATCTCCCTGGCCTCCTCCGCCGACCCGGTCCGGATGCCCACGAAGGCGGCGAAGGTCAGCCGCCGCCCGCCGGGCAGTTCGACGTACCCGGCCAGGGCCTGGCGGTTCATCCACGTGCCGTCCTCCATCCCCAGGCTGGTGCCGGTCTTGGCGTGGACGTGACCCGCCGCCGGCGAGTCGGGCTGGACGTCCTTCAGGGTCCCGTCGCGGCCGAGGATCGGCAGCGCGTCGCGGTAGTGCCGGAAGTGGGGTTGCCGTGCCATGTAGGCCAGGAACTCCACGAAGTATCGCGGTGTGTAGCGGTTCTGCTCCGACCCTGGGGGCGACGAGTCGAACCCGGCCCTTTCGAGCAGCTCCCGCCGTACCCGCTGCCCGGCCGCCTTGGGATCGTCCGGATCTCCCCCGGCGACGGCCCCGACCAGGTAGGGGAACACCTCCGTGTGCAGGTTGCTGCTGACCTTGAGCATCGGCTTGAGCTGGTCGGGCAGCGCCGGGGAGAGATGTTCGGCGACCAGCCGCCGCCGGGTGCCGGACCCGGTCGTGGCGGCGGAGTCGACGCGCACCCCCTTTTCGCGCAGCGCCCGCGCGAAAAGTGCCTGGACGAAGGCCGCCGGTTCCGGGACGAAGTAGGCGCGGAACAGGCCGGGACTGTCGTCGGTGATGTCGCCGGTCAGGCTCACCGTACGCGTGCCGTCGGGGTGGCGTACGTCGTCGGCGAACGTCAGCGGACGCGCCGAAGCCGCTTCTGAGGCGGCGATCGTCCGTACCTTGTTGACGATGCGGACGTATTCGGACTGCGGCGAGATCTCCAGAACGGCGGGTGCCCCGGGACGGCGGCCCGGTTCGACGGTGACGTCCACGAGGTTGTCGTTGACCATGACGGGGGAGATGGTGGCCGTCACGTTGTTGGCCAGGCCCTCGGTGCCTTCGCGATAGAGCGAGACATCCACGAGTACGCGCCCCTCGACCCGCCTGATGCCTGCCGCCACCTGGGTCGCGAGCGAGCGAAGCTCTCGCAGGGGGTCGCCGCCGATCGGTCCGGCGCCGGGAGTGGTGTGGTACGTGTGGTCCGGGTCGGGCAGCGCCAGGCTTCCGTCCGCGCGCAGACGTCCCGACAGCAGCAGGTCGCCGCCCGCCACGAGCACCAGGTCGCCGTGGAGCACGCCACCGCGTACCGGCCCGGTCCGGTGGACGCGAGTCGCGAAGCGCCGATCGTGCCCCAGCGCCAGGAACGCCGTGCCCCCGACGAACACCTTCGACGACGACCCGGCGACGAACGGCTCGCCGGTGTTGAGCTCGTAGATCGACTCCCCGGTGTCCGGGGCGTAGAACTGCGCGCCCCAGTGAGCACCATCGAACGCGGGCCGCGCCATGATCTCCTCGATCCTGCGGGCCAACTCGGCGTCCTGCCAGGTCTGGGCTCCACGCGGGGTCGCGGTGACGGCCCCGGCCAGCGGGACGGCGCCCAGCAGGCCGAGCACGGACCGCCGCGCCGGCCGCCAGATCTCTGGATGGGTCGGATTCGTGTCCACCAGCTTGTCCTCGTTCGTCGGGAATCTCGGTCTGGAGGGCCACTCGGGGCCTTCGACGAGGCATTGAACGCGGAGGCCTGTTTCCTGGCTGTTTCGCCCCGGGGTGGCCGTGATGGTGGAAACGCCGAGGAAACAGCCGATCTGCCACAAAGGACGGCGTACGTCTCAGCGTGTGCGTGCCCATCGAGGAAGGACCGTGAAGTGAACCGAAGGACGGCGGCCGGGCTGGCATGCACGATCCTGGCCCTGAGCATCAGCGCTCCGGCCCCCGCAACCGCTACCGCCCGGCCGGAGATCGGCGACGTACGGCAGGCGATGCGGGCCCTGGCCAAGACGCCAGGGGTGGTGGGGGCCATCGGGGAGGCGTACTACGGCGGCAGGCGCATCGGCGGGGGCACGGCCGGGTCGCGCCTGATCGACGGCGCGGGCGGCAAGATCCCCACCGGCGCCCGCTACCGCGCCTGGTCCCTGACCAAGCAGCTCACGGCCACCGTGCTGCTGCAACTGGTCGAGGAGGGCAGGCTCGGGGTGGACGACAGGCTGAGCGAGGTCCTGCCGGTCGTGGCCGGACAGGATCTGGTCGAGCGGGCCGACGAGATCACCGTACGGCAGATGCTCCAGCACACGTCCGGCATCCCCGACTACACCGGGCATCCGGAGCTGAGGCCCTTCGACGATCTCACCACCCGTCACTCGCCGCTCGACCTGGCGAAGATGTCCCGCGAGCGGCCCAGGCAGCAAGAGCCGGGTGAGCGGTTCAGCTACTCCAACACCAACTACATCCTGCTCGGGGCCGTCATCGAGCGGCTGACCGGCCGTACGCTCGCGGAGGAGTTCCAGCGGCGGCTGTTCAAACCCCTCGGCATGACCCGCACCTACCTGCCCGTGAATCCGGACCAGGGCATCGAGGGGCCGCACGGGCACGGCTACTATCCAGGGCCGGGCGGCACGGTGCGCGACGTGGACCGGATGAACACGAGCAGTTTGTGGGCGGCCGGCGGGCTGGTCTCCACCTCGCGCGACCTGACCACGTTCTACGGTGCGCTCGCCCGGGACCGGCTGTTGCCCGCCCGGCTCCGGAAGGAAATGACGTACCCGGTGGAGGAGCAGCCGGTGTGCGGCGGCTCGGTGACCTCGTACCGGGGCTCCGGACCCGGCGGGCTGGCCCTGACCTTCACCTCGGCGGACGGCCGCCTGCAGTTCGCGCTGTCAGCGACCACCAGCATCGCCGAGCAGGGCCGGGTCCGCCCAGCCCTCCAGAAAGCCGCCGAAGCCGTGCTCTGCCCTGGCACGTGACCGCCAGCAGTAGGCGTGCGGACACGCCGGGGAACGGACACAAGCGCAGACGCAGGCACGAGCACAGGAGCACAGACATGACCATGGGTACAGACGCAGGCGCGAGTACGGGCATGGTGCGGTCGAGAGCCACGGTGATGGCGGCGGTGACGTGCACGCTGATGCTGGCCACCACCGCCACCGCCACCGCCGGTGTCACGGCGGTCGACGTCGTGGGAGCCGGTGTCGCAGTAGCCCCCGCCGCGGGGGTCGGTGCGGTCGGCTCGACGGGCGCCGACCGGGGTGTGCCTCCCTGCGCCGAAGTCTCCGGCCAGCCACCCTCCGGCGGGATCCCGCCGGGGGTGACAGCGAAACCCAGCACGACCCCTTCGGCGACCGCCACCCGGACGAAGGCCGCGGAATCGACGGCCACGGCTACGGGTATCACGACTGTCGAGCAGGCGTACTCCTGTGTCCTCGACCACTACTACGCACGCGACCGGCTCGACCACCGTGATCTCCTCGCCGCCGCCTTCGGCGGGATGACCGTCGAGCTCGCCCGGCTCGGTCTCGACCGTCCCGATGCCGTGATGCCGCCGCTGCGGGGTGACAGGGCCGCCGACTGGGACGCCTTCGCCGCCACGTACGAGCGCGTCACCGCCGCCCTGTCCGACGGCGCGTCGCGGCGGGAGGCGCTGGCCGCGGCTGCCGTCAAGGCGATGGTCGCAGGTCTGCACGACAACCACGTCCGCTGGGCCCGCTCCGCTCCCCCGTCGAGCGAGCCCCGCTCCACCCCCGAGCCGGGCGAGCGCGGCCGGACCCCCTCACCCGGCGACCGCCGCCAGGCATCGCCCCCGACCGGCTCCCGCCGGACGCCGGACCCGGGTGAGACACAACAGAGGTACGGGCTGGGGATCGCCACCTCCTACACCCCTTACCACGCCTCCCATGCTCCCCATCGGGCTCAAGCACCGCTGCACATCACCGCGGTGACGGGCGGGCCGGCCGCCGAGCGGGGGCTGCGGGCCGGTGACATCATCGAGGCCGTCAACGGCGCGCCGCTGTTCGCCGGAGGGGTGCTGTCCACCGGCGCGCTCTCCATGCTCTTCCCGACCTCCGCCGACGCGGATCCCGTACGCCTGACCCTGCGGCGCCCCGCCACCGGCCGCACGTGGGCCGTCACTCTGAAGCCCGAGCGGTTCACCTCGACGGTTCGGAACGTGACGGCCACCCTGCTCGGCGGTGACGTCGCCGCCGTCCGCGCGGGCGCTTTCATGCCTGGCACGGCCGATGAGGTGCGAGCGGCCATCTCCGAGCTGGGCCGACGCGCCGAGCGGGGGCAACGTGCCGCACCTGGCGAGCGGGCCGGATCGGGCAAGGCGACCTCAGGCAAACGCGGCCGCCTGCGTGGTGTCGTACTGGATCTGCGCGGCAACACCGGTGGCTCGCCGGACGAGGTCGCGCGCCTGCTTGGTGCCCTCGCCCACGGCAAGGTGACCGGCTACACCTGTGACCCAGGCGGCGCCTGCGACCCGCACCGCACCGACGACACCGTGCCCCTCCTGAACCTGCCCGTGGCCCTGCTCACCGATGGCATCTGTGCCTCCGCCTGCGACCATTTCACCGGCGCGGTCAAGCGTCACAGGCTCGGGCCGGTGATCGGCACGCGTACGTCGGGGATGGTGTCGGGGGTCGCCTACCCGTACGCCCTAAACGACGGCAGCACGCTGATCCTGCCCACGCAGTACGGGCTCGGCCCCAACCGTGAGATCGTCAACGGCATCGGCGTCCCTCCCGACCACTTCGTCCCCCGAACCGCCGAAGACCTGTCCGCCGGCCGCGACCCGGCCATGACCAAGGCACTCACCCTGCTCCGCGAACCCTCATGACGGCCGGCGATCCGCGATGCGACCCGCCGGGCCTTCAGCCACAGTGCGGTCGTGACCAGGCAGGGCATGGGCCAGGGGCGATCCCGCAGGCGCCGGCAGCACACCCTGATCGTTGAGCGGCGCGACCAGCGGCGCGGTGAACCCGGGGCAGCGATTCAAGGGCTGCTGACCACCACCGTCAGGCCACCAGGCCGCGGCGGTAGGTCCGTCGCGGAGGTTGAGCTCCGGCCCGGTCCTGACCGGTTCAGGCTCGGGTCGGCCTCCACACGGTGCCGCGGCGATCGTGCCCGATCCACTCCTCGATGGTGACCGCCAGGCGCGGCTCGCCGAGCTCGCGCTCGATGAGGTAGAGCGCGAGGTCGATGCCCGCCAGCCAGCCGCTGCTGCTGGTGACGATGTTCCCGTCGTCGACGAGGCGGGCCTCGATCACCTGCGCGCCCCAGCTGGCCAGCAGCTCGTGCCCGGGACGGTGGGTCGTCGCCGGGCGGCCCTTGAGCAGGCCGGCGGCCCCTATGTAAAGGGATCCGGCATCGGAGCCCGCCAGGATCAGCCGATCACCGCCCCGGCGTCTGGCGTCGGCGATGTGCCGCGGAATCGGCCCGTCGACGTCGTTCTCGATCCAGCCACCGCCGATGACCAGCACATCCGCACGCTCCGGGGTCCACTCCACCAATCCGGCGTAGCGGGTGCCGTAGCATCCCGTGACCTCGGTGGCGCCGTCGGCGTGACCAGCACGGATTCGACGTCCGCACCGAGCAGCCTGGCCCGGCAGAACACGTCGTGGGGCAGCAGGGTGTCCATGTCGGCCACACCCTCGAACATCATCACCTCGACTCGCACGCCGCCACACTAGGCGTCGGGTGGCGAGAACGGTGAGTGACTGTAAAGCCATGTTTCGCTAGATTCGCGCCATGACCCGTGTCGCTGTGCTCGCCACCGAGGGCGTGGTCGCGTTCGAGCTCACCATTCCCTGTCAGGTCTTCGGCTCAGCCGTCGACCCGCAGTCAGGCGCCCCCCTGTACGAGACCTTGGTCTGCGGCCGACCCATGGAGATGACGGCCACGGCCGCCGGGAAGGACGCCTTCCGCCTCGTCCCGCCCCATGATCTGGACGCGGTCCGCTCCGCCGACACCGTCATCGTCCCCGCCAGCCAGAGGGCAACGCCGAGCGAGCCGGAGCTGGACGCGATCCGCGACGCGCACGCGGCAGGCGCGCGGATCGTGTCCATCTGCACCGGGGTCTACTTCCTCGCCTGGGCCGGTCTGCTCGACGGCCGGCGGGTGTGCACCCATTGGGCACACGCCTCGGACCTGGCACGCAGGTTCCCGCGGATCCTGGTCGAGGACAGGCTCTACGTCGACGACGGCGACATCGTGACCTCCGCCGGCATCAGCGCCGGGATCGACATGTGTCTGCACCTCCTTCAGCGTGATCACGGCGCGGCCGTCGCCGCCTCCGCCGCGCGCCGGATGGTCCTCGCGCCCCACCGCGCGGGCACCCAGGTCCAGTTCGTCGAGACGCCGCTGCCCTCCGACGGCAACCGCCTCGACGACACCATGGCGTGGATGCGCCGGCACCTCGCCGAACCCTTGACCCTGAAGGACATCGCCGCGCATGTCGGGGTCAGTACGCGGTCCCTGACCCGCCATTTCCGGCAGCAGACCGCCACCACGCCGATCCAGTGGCTCATCCGGATGCGGTTGGCCGCGGCTCAGGAACTGCTTGAGGAGACCCGGATGGGTGTCCATGACATCGCCACCGCCACCGGCTTCGGCAACGCGGCCTCCCTTCGCCAGCATTTCACCCGCGCTCTCGGGACCACGCCGACCGCCTACCGCAGATCCGCACGGCCCAGCCCCAAGTAGCGTCGCCGAGCTCGCCGACGGGGTGGCGCGAGCGCGCCCCGACGGCGACGGTCCGCGCACACGCCCCCGACGTGCGCCGCGACGACCTGGCGCACGCGGTCCGCGTGGTGGGGCGGGCGAGTCGCTGCTCGCGCCGACCGTGACCAGGCGGCCGATCTCCGAGTTCACCTCGCGGCCCGCGGCCAGGGGGATGAGGACCCTGGACGTGCTGACCGCGAGGGAACGCCAGACGCTCTGCCGCCGTTTCTGCTGGTCACGACCTGGCTGACCACCGCCGACTCCGATCTGATCCCATCCTTTGCCGCCAGCGCCGTCCGCTCCGGCTGACCGCCACAGTGCCGCGAACCACGGCGTCACCCGCCCGCAACTCGCACGCCGTGTCGGGCCCCGGGTCATGGCTGGCTGAGGACGCGGCGCAGGGCGGTGGTGGCGGCGGCGAATTCGGTGTCGTTCAAAAGCGTGCGGCCCCATTGGAGCAGTGGCCGTCGCGCCTGCTGGATGCGGGTCACCATCTCGTGCCCGTGCGGGGTCAGCGTGAGCTCGACGTGGCGGCGGTCGTGCGCGGACGGATGGCGGTGGACGAGCCCGGCGTTGTGGAGGCGGTCCACGAGCCGGCTGGGGTTACCGGTCTCGGCGATGAGGCGGGACCCGAGCTCGCCGAGGGTGAGAGGCTGGCCGTCGGCGAGGATGAGGATCGCCTCGGCCTGGACCACCGTGATGCCCAGCGGCCGCAGGGCCTCGCTGAAGCGTCGGTTGATCTCTCGGTGTACGGCCTTGACCGCCAGTACGAACTCCAGCACCTGGTCCACGGAACGGCATCTTACTTGAATCGATGACATGACATAGATATCGTGCGTCATATCGTTAGATGACATGACGCACATCTCGGAGAGCGATATGCGCAGCACCGTCCCGTCGCGGACACCGACGTTTCACTTCGAAGCCGTCCGGGCCCTGTGGTCAAGCCCGTTCGACGGAGCCGACTCCGGCGAGGTCGTCTCGGCGGTCTCCCGGGTGCGCCCCGGCGACTTCGAGTCCTGGCACCGGCAATGGGACCACCTGGCCACAACCACGTGGGGCCGCGCCGAACGCCTGAACGACCCGGTCTCGCGAGGCAAGGCCCTGCTGCGGGCGAGCAACTACATGCGCACCGCCGAGTTCTACCTCGCGTCCGGCGACCCTCGTCGCGTGGACTGCGCCAGCCGTTCCCGGAGGTGGTTCGACGCCGGACTCGCCCACGAGGTCATCTTCGGCTGGCTCTCCACCGTCAAGAAGACCGGCCGATGAGCGAGCCGATCAAGCACGGCCGGATGGTGGTGCGGCGCTTCGGCGACGCGGAGACGCTGGAACGGGCCGAGGCGGTCACGCCTGCCCCCGCGCCGGGCCAGGCCAGGATCAGGGTGCTGGCCGCAGGTGTCGGCTACACCGACGTGATGGCGCGCAAGGGCGAGTACCTCTTCCAGAGGGGACGTCCGTTCAGCCCGGGGTACGAGCTGGTGGGCGAGGTCGTGGACCACCACGTCGACGCGCCGCCGCCCTGGCTGGTGCCCGGAACCCGGGTTGCCGCCTGCCTGACCGGGATGGGCGCCTACACGGAATATGCGAACCTGCCCGTACGGATGCTGGCCCCCGTACCGGATGGCCTGGACACCCTGGTGGCCTCCGCCCTTCCGCTGGACTACCTGACAGCGCTGAGCCTCCTGGACCGGCATGGCCGGGCCCGCCCGGGCGACACCGTCCTCATCCACGGCGCGACCGGCGGCGTGGGCGACGCGCTCTGCCAGCTCGGCGCGCACCGGCGCCTGGCCATGTACGGCACCGCCTCCGAGCGCAGCCTGCACCTGCTGGGCGACTACGACATCGTCCCCATCGACTACCGCCGCCAGGACGTCACCCAGGTCGTACGCGCCCGGCACCCCGAGGGCGTCCACATCGTCTACGACCACCTCGGCGGTACCGCCCTGCGCGCCGGCCACCGCCTTCTGGCCCCGGGCGGCGTGCTGGTCAGCTACGCGTTCATGGGCCGGCCCGGACACGTGCTGGCCGACACCGTCCGCGGTGCGCTGCGCAACCGCATGCTGAACCTCGTACCGGGCCGGCGTACGGCCGTCTGCTCGCTGCCCCGGGAGATCGCCGCGGACCCGCCGCGGCACCAGTCGCTGCTGACCCACCTGTTCGAGTTGGCGCTCGCGCGGGGCATCCGGCCACGGATCGGCGCGTGCTTCCCGCTCGCCCAGGCCGCTGAGGCACATCGGACACTCGAACGACGGGACGTCCACGGGAAGATCATCCTCACCATGTTCTGACCCCGGTTGCCACGGCTGTTCGTGGCGTTCAAACGAACAGAAACGTGCAAGGCCGAACACCCCTTCGCCTCCACCGGGCACGGGCGCCGAAGGACGCGATTCACTATTCGATTCTCGGTGTTCGAGAATCCCGCAACCAGGCACACGGGGATGTGCTCGAAGCCTTCCGCGGTTACCATCGCCTTCTCTCGACCATGACCCCGGAATCGTGATTGAGAACTCGCAGGTGAATCACTGGGTCGCCGAAGCCGGCCGTCCCCGGCGACCCAGTGGTCCCACAGATTCGGCAGCGCAGCGTGAGGACGTATACCATGCTTCATCCCGAGCAGGCTCACCCGGCAGAGAACCAGTGGGGACTGCTGGTCGAGTACGGGCACGGGCTCCAACTCGGCTTCCACGCCCTCTGGGTCGAGTCCGACGATCCGGAGGAACTGTCCCACCGATTCCAGGTAGATCTGGAATCGCGTTTGGAATGCAACTTGGAAACGCTGGCGGGGACGTACGAAGGCCCTCCTGCGAAAGGCATCTGGGTCGGCCCGCACGCGCCCGGCTGGACACATGTATTCGTCTTCGGTCTTTACTCCGGCCATCCCGCGATCCGCAATCTCGGTAGGCATCGGGCCTTCCAGATGAACTTCTGGGGAGAAGTAGGTGAAGGGCTTGAGCCGTTGCACCTCCACTATGACGGTGAACTGATCGATGATGTCATGCCGCCGTACGAGGAAGGCGGATATATGGCCCTCCCCGACTACCGGCCCTTCACAGCAGGGCTGGAGCTCGATCCCGACACCAAACTTGAGCAGGATGTCCATACCTTGTGGTGCTTGGTGGGCCGGATCACGGGACGCTTCGCAGACCGGGAATGGTGGACGTCGACGCGTACCTTCTACCGCATCCCCGGCAGGGCATGAGAGGGATCCGGTGCCCCGGGGTGGACGGTGCCGGTCTTCACGCCAGTCATGATCGAGAGTCGCCCCGCACGCGTGTCCGACTTGTCGGCATCGAACGGCTCTCGGCGAGGAGGCGTACGTGCTCGTCGGCGGCACGCCGCGCGTCCGTGCGGGCGATGACCGTCGTGGTGCCATGCGGGCCGCGAGCATGGTCGAAGAGCGTCTGCTGGGCGAAGCGGGCGAGTTCGCGGGTGGCCGGTGACAAGGCGTGGCCGCGGCGCGTGACGAGCGCGATCGTGTCGTACATCGGTTCGGCGAACCGGGCCACGTGCAGGCCGACCGGGAAGGTGGCGCTGGCGACCGCCGCCCGGCACGCGAGCGTGTCACCCACCCCGGCCTGGACCAGGGTGAGGGCCGAGGCGAGGTGTTCGACCTCGATGAGGGGTTCGATGCTGACGCCCGAGAGCCGGGCCCGGGTGGCGAGCTGGCGGCGCGCGGGGTCGGTGTCGCCGTAGTGGGCGTCGTAAAGGATCATGGGGGCGGTCGCCACGTCGGCGATGGTGCGCGGGGTGGCGGCGCGGCCGGCGTCCGCGGTGATGTAGACGACCTCGTCGCGCACCAGCGGGGTCACTGCGAGGCCTTCATGGTCGACCGGCAGCGTCACCATTCCGGCCTCGATCTCGCCTCGCTGGACGGCGGCGGCGGTCTCGGTGGAGTTCTGGCCCACGAGCCGGACCCGGACCGAGGGGTGGCGGCGGTGGAAGCGCAGGGCCAGCTCCGACAGCGCGTAGAACTCCGCGTTGCGCAGCAGGCCGAAGGTCGCCGTGCCGCCCTCCAGGTCGCGTAGCGCGCGCACGGCCGTGACACCTTGATCGGCGGCGGCCAGGGCCTGCTCGGCGAAGGGGGCGAGTTCGTCGCCCGCGAGCGTGCTGACCAGCCCTCGGCCCGCTCGGCGGAACAGTTCCATGCCCAGCTCGTCCTCCAGCCGGCGCACCAGCTCCGATACGGACGGCTGGGTGAGCCCAAGGCTGCGGGCCGCCGCGGTGAACGAACCGCCCTTGCGCGCCTCCATGAACGCCTGTAGCTGCTGCAGGGTCATAGGGAAACCCTATCGGTGGGACTGGAGTCGGCCCCGTTGTGCGATGTCCGGCCGCCGCCTATGCTCCCTGAAATCCCTTTTGACCAGCAGCGATGCGGATATTTCCTGGACAGGAGTGGCATGCGGAAGACAGTCAAGGGTACGGCGGCCGGCGTCGCCGTGGCGGCGGGTGCGCCCCCTCATGCGGTGGCCGCGGAGATCATCGACGATGTGCGGCGGAACGGGGACGCGGCGGTCCGCGCGCACTCCGAGCGGCTGGACCGGTGGGCGCCGGCCGACTTCCGGCTGGGCGAGGAGCAGATCGAAGAGTCGTTGCGCCAGGTGGACCGGCAGACCCTCGCCGACATCGAAGAGGTGCAGGCGAACGTCCGAAGGTTCGCCGAGCGGCAGCGGGCCTCGCTGCGCGACTTCGAGGAGGAGACCCAGCCCGGCGTGCTGCTCGGGCAGCGCAGCATCCCGGTGGGTGCGGTGGGCGCGTACGTGCCGGGCGGGCGGTACCCGCTGCTGGCCTCAGCGCACATGACGATCGTGCCGGCCAAGGTCGCCGGCGTGCCGAGGGTGGCCGCCTGCACGCCGGTCACCGGGGGCGAGCTGCCACACGCCACGATCGCCGCGATCCACCTGGCGGGGGCAGATGAGGTCTACCTGCTGGGCGGGGTGCAGGCGGTGGCGGCGCTGGCGCTGGGGACGGAGTCGATCCAGCGGGTGGACATGCTGGTGGGACCCGGCAACGCCTACGTCGCCGAGGCCAAGCGCCAGTTGTTCGGCCAGGTCGGTATCGACCTGTTCGCCGGGCCGACCGAGGTGCTGATCGTGGCCGACGACAGCGCCGACCCGTTCACGGTGGCCGTGGACCTGCTGAGCCAGGCCGAGCACGGCCCCGACTCGCCGGCCGTCCTCATCACCACCTCGGACGGCCTGGCTGAGGCGACGCTGCGCGAGGTGGACGAGCAACTGGCGAAACTGCCCACCCGTGACGTGGCCGGGCCGGCCTGGCGGGATCACGGCGAAGTCGTCGTGGTGGACGATCTGGATGAGGCGTTCGCCGTGGCGGACGAGTACGCCAGCGAGCACGTCCAGGTGCTGACCCGGGAGCCGCGCCTGGCCCTGGACCGGCTGCGCAACTACGGCTCGCTCTTCCTCGGGGAGCGCACGTGCGTCTCCTTCGGCGACAAGGTCATCGGCACCAACCACGTGCTGCCCACCAGGAGGGCCGCCCGCTACACGGGCGGGCTGTGGGTGGGCATGTACCTCAAGACCGTCACCTACCAGGAGGTGACCACCGACGCCGCCAGCGCCTACCTCGGCGAGCTGTGCGGCCGTGCCGCCCGGGCCGAACGCTTCGAGGGACACGCACGCTCGGGCGACCTGCGGGCCCTGCCCAAGGGACAGCGCCCGGCCTGGGCCTGACCTGCTGGGAGGAACCATGTCCATCGTCCGTACCGTGCTCGACGACATCGACCCGTCCGCCCTCGGGCACACCCAGCCGCACGAGCACCTGCTCGCCGACCTGTCCCGTCCGCTCCCCGCCCGCGCCACAACGAGCGAGCGGGCGATCGACAACGCGCCGATCACCCTGGACAACCACTACCGGGTACGCCGCCACCACACCTCCGAGGACCTCCGCCTCGACAGCGTGGACGTCGCCGTGGCCGAGCTACGGCCCTATACCGAGGCGGGCGGGCGCACCATCGTGGACGCCACCAGCATCGGGCTCGGCCGCGACCCGCGAGGGCTGGCCGCGGTGTCCCGGCGCAGCGGCGTGCACGTCGTCATGGGCTGCGGCTTCTACTACCGCGACTACCACCCGCACGACGTGACGAGCAGGGACCGGGACGACCTGGCCGCGGAGATCGTCTCCGACGTCCGTACCGGCGTCGGCGACACCGCGATCAAGGCGGGGATCATCGGGGAGATCGGGCTCAGCCATCCGCTGCACCCGCAGGAGGAGAAGGTGTTGCGGGCCGCCTGCGCGGCGCAGCGGGAGACCGGCGCGGCCCTGATGATGCACCCCGGCCGCGACCCGCGCTCGCCGGGACAGGCGCTCGACATCATCGCCGCCGAGCACGTCGACCCGGCCCGGGTCATCATGAGCCACGTCGAGCGCACCGTCTTCTCCACCGCCGAGATGCGGGCCATCGCGGCCAGCGGATGCTACGTGGAGTTCGACCTGTTCGGCCAGGAGTCCAGCTACTACTCGCTGGCGCCGATCGACATGCCGAACGACGCCACCCGCGTGGACTACATCGCCGATCTGATCGACGGCGGCTACGCGTCCCAGATCCTCATCTCCCAGGACATCTGCCACAAGACCAACCTGATGCGGTACGGCGGCGAAGGCTACGCCCACATCCTGGAGCACGTCCTGCCGCTCATGCGGCGCAAGGCCGTCAGCGACGCCCACATCGCACAGATCACCATGGCCAATCCCGCTCGCGCGCTCGCCTTCGCCCCCTGATCGCCAGGCTGAAAGGAAGCACCCCTCGCCATGATCCGCGACTTCATCAGCCCGGACGGCACCACCGCGGCCCAGCGGCGCGTGCTGCTCGGCGCCAGTACAGGCCAGTTCGTCGAGTTCTACGACTTCGCGATCTACGGCTTCTCGGCCGTGGCCATCGCCGAGGCCTTCTTCCCCAGCCAGGACCCGGTCACCGGCCTGCTGGCGGCCTTCGCCGCCTACGGCGTCGCGTTCGTCGCACGTCCGCTGGGCGGACTGTTCTTCGGCGTGCTCGCCGACCGCGCCGGCCGCCGGACCGTCCTGTACGCCACGCTCATCTGCATGGGCGTCGCCACCGCGCTCATCGGGCTGCTGCCCACGCACGCCGCGGCGGGGATCATCGGCCCCATCCTGCTCGTGGCGTGCCGGCTGGCGCAGGGCTTCTCCGCCGGTGGCGAGGCGGTCGGCGCGCCGTCGTTCGTGCTCGAACACGCGCCGTTCCCGCGCCGCGGCACCTGGATCGGCATCACGATCGCCGCCTCCGCCGCGACCTCGGTGATCGCCCTGGTCATCATCATGGCCATCTCCGGCGCGGTCTCGGACACCGCCTACGCCTCGTGGGGGTGGCGCATCCCCTTCCTGCTGGCCCTGCCGCTGTCGATGATCGGCATCTACATCCGCCGCCGTACCGAGGAAAGCCCTGTCTTCCAGGAACTGCGGCGCGGCAACGCGGTC
The DNA here is from genome assembly GCF_055586745.1 of Nonomuraea sp. NPDC049378. NCBI lineage: Bacteria > Bacillati > Actinomycetota > Actinomycetes > Streptosporangiales > Streptosporangiaceae > Nonomuraea > Nonomuraea sp. NPDC049378. Next base: position 30,459 of record NZ_JBVJHP010000034.1, on the reverse strand, counting down.
GAGGCCAGCCCGGTACGGGGCAGCCTGCGCGGCAACTGGGGCCGGCTGGGACAGATCTTCGCCATCATGGCGCTGTCCGGCCTGGGCTTCTACGTGCTCGTCGGCTACTTCGTCACCTATCTGCAGAGCGTCGTCGGGCTGAGCCTGCTGCAGTCGCTGGCTGCCAACGCCGTGGCCCTGCTGTCGTTCTCCGTCCTGCTGCCGATCGGGGGCCGGCTGTCCGACCGGTACGGCCGCAAGCCCATGCTGATCATCGGGGCGGCGGCGGTCGCGGTCGTGGGGCTGCCCGCGTTCATGCTGGTCACCAGCGGTTCCTTCGGCACCGCAGTCATCGGGCAGCTGCTGCTGGCCGCGGCGCTGTGCACGTACGGCGGCGGCAGCTACACCTTCTTCGTCGAGCTGCTGCCCGCCGCGACCCGCGTGACGGGCGCCGCCATCAGCTACAACGTCGCCTTCGCGTTGTTCGGCGGCACCGCACCGTTCGTCGGCACCTGGCTGGTCGACCTCACCGGGAGCGACGTGGCACCCGGCTTCTACCTCGTCGCGGTGGCCGTCGCGGCCCTGGCGGTCGCCACGACGGCTCCCGAGACACGGGTGGAGGAACGGCCTGCCGCGAGCGCCGGGCACCGCCGAGCCTGAACGCCACACATTTGTATGCATGTACACATGATTCGTACAGTCGTACATATGGCGTCTGATGATGCGGACGAGCGCTCGATGCGGGAGCGGATGCTCGCCGGCGACCTGTACCTCGCCGACGATCCGGAGCTCGGCGAGCTCATGCTGCGCGCGGCGGACCTGATGGAGGCGTTCAACGCGTCCTCGGCCCGCGAACCGGGCGCGCGGCGGCGGCTGCTCACCGAGCTGCTGGGCGCCATCGGCGAGGGCACCGAGATCCGCCCGCCGCTGCGGGTCGACTACGGCAGCCACCTGCGCATAGGCGCCCGGTCCTTCGCCAACTACGGTCTGGTCGCCCTCGACGTCGCGCCGATCACCATCGGCGACGACGTGCAGATCGGTACGAACGTGCAGCTCATGACGCCGACCCACCCGGTCGACCCGGAGTTGCGGCGGGCCGGGTGGGAGGCCGCCCGGCCGATCACGATCGGGGACAACGTGTGGCTGGGCAGCGGGGCGATCGTCCTGGCCGGGGTCACCGTCGGCGACAACACCGTCGTCGGCGCCGGCGCGGTGGTCACCCGCGACCTGCCGGCGAACGCGGTCGCGGTGGGCAACCCGGCCCGGGTGATCCGCACCATCGAGCCGGGCTCGGGGCCGGATCGCGCGTGAACGGCTCCGCACCGTCACGGTCACCCGGCCTTCGGCGGCCGCGCCGGCACGACCCGGACCGGCGGGACCGGCTGATCGACGCCGCGCTCACCGTCATCGCCGAACGCGGCGTGACGGGCACGACACACCGGGCGATCGCCCGCGCCGCCGACGTGCCGCTGGGCTCCATGACGCCCTGGAGGAGGTACTGGCCGAGGCGTTCACCCGGCATGCCGGGTCGGTCGCCCGCACCTTCGACGAGCGGCTCGGCACCGCTCCCGACCGCGAGGCAGCGATCGAGGCCGTCATCACGCTGGTGACCGGCGACCTGCTCGGCTCGCGGCACGACCTCGAGACGCCGGAGCAGATCCGCCACGCCGTTCACCGGTTCCTGCGCTGACCGTCCCGTCCCTCTTCGCCCGCACCACCCGTGATCGAGAGGGCGCCGGACCGTCCTGGAGGCCGTGGACGCGGGGCCCGCCGCAGCCGGGGGGGTGCCGTTGATCTCTGACTTCGCGTGCAGTTGAATGAGCGGGTGCGTGCTGGGCGGGTGGTCTCCCCGGTTCTGGTGGGGCGGGAGAAGGAGCTCGCCCGGCTCTCCGCGCTGGTCGACAGGGCTCCCGCCGTCGCCGTCGTCGAGGGCGAGGCCGGCATCGGGAAGTCGAGGCTGACCGCCGAGCTGCTCGGCGGTCCCGCGGTGGCGGGCCTGCGGGTGCTGGCCGGGGCCTGCGTGCAGATCAGGGAGCCGTTCCCGCTGGGCCCCGTCGTCGAGGCGCTGCGCGGTCGCGCGGCCGAGCTGGCCGGGGCGGCGCTGTCGCCGGTCGCGGGGGCGCTGCGCGAGCTGCTGCCGGAGCTGGCAGGGGAGCTGCCGGAGACGCCGCCGCCGCTCGACGACCGGGCGGCCGAGCGGCACCGGGTGTTCCGGGGGCTCGTCGAGGTGCTCACCGCGCTCGGTCCCGCCGTCCTGGTGGTGGAGGACCTCCACTGGGCCGACGGCCAGACGGTGGAGTTCCTGACGTACCTGATGTCCGTGCTGCCGGACACGTTGCGGGTCGTGCTGACGTACCGGGGCGAGGAGGCTCCGGAGGCGGTGCGGGCGATCACGGCGCGCGCCCCCGACACGATCAAGGCCGAGCATCTGGTGCTGCCGCCGCTCGACGCCGCCCTGACGCGGGTGATGGCCTCGGCGATCCTCGAGGCGGAGGAGGTGACCGCTGAGTTCGCCGAGCACCTGTGCCTGCGGGCGTCCGGCCTGCCGCTGGCCGTGCAGGAGCTGCTGGCGCTGCTGCGCGACCGCGGCACGCTCATCCGGTGGGAGGGTGGCTGGGCGCGGCGGGCGCTGGAGGAGCTGGACGTGCCGAGCGGCGTGCGCGCCTCGGTGCGTGAACGGGTGGCCCGGCTGTCCCCCGGAGCCAAGGAGGTGGCAGAACGCGCCGCCGTGCTGCAGCTCCCGGTGCCGGTCGCCCTGCTGTCGGGGCCGGACGTCGGGGCGATCGACGAGGTGCTCGGCTCTGGGCTGCTCGCCGACACCGGCGGGCTGGTCGGTTTCCGTCACGTGCTGGCGGCGCAGGCGGTCTACGAGGCGATCCCGCTCGGCCGCCGGCAGGTGCTGCACGCGGCCGCCGCCGACACCGTACGCGGCCTGCGCCCGGTGCCGCTGGGCCGCCTGGCCCACCACCTGCGCCAGGCGGGCCGGGCCGGGCAGTGGGTCGAGGCCGCCATCGAGGCGGCCGAGCAGGCGTCGCGGCTGGGCGACGACGCCGAGGCCGCGCGCCTGCTGGAGGAGGTGCTGCGCGACGCCGACCTGCCGGCGGCGCGGCGGGCGGAGCTGACGGTGAAGCTCGGCTGGGCCGCCCTGGAACTGCTGCGCCCGCCGCCGGTCGCCGACCTGGTCACCGGCGCGCTGGAGCAGGACGTGCCGCCGCCGCTCCGGGGTCACCTGCGCATGCTGCTCGCGCTGCACCTGGAGCGCACCCGCACCGACAGCGCCCGCATCGGCGAGGCCTTCGCCCGGGCGGCCGAGGACCTGGCCGGCGAGCCGGGGCTGGCCGCGTGGGCCATGGCCGGGGTGGGCCGCCCGCCGAGCGGCCTGCCGCCCGAGGAGAGCAGGTCGTGGCTGGAGCGGGCGCTCGCGACCCTGCCCGCCGTGGCCGATCCGGCCATGCGCATGCTGGTGCTGGGCAAGATCGCGATGATCTTCGTGGTGATGGGCGACCCGCGCTGGGCCGCCCTGGCCGGCGACCTGCTGCGGGAGACCGGCGGGCGGCGGCTGCTGCGCCGCGAGGTCAACGCCTACCGCTCGATCGGGGGCGCGGCCCTGTTCAGCGGGCACCACCGCGAGGGCCGCCGCCTGCTGACCGCGGCCGTCGAGGAGGGCGCCGAGCCCGACCTGCGCGAGCGGCTCGAACTGCGCTGCCTGGTCAACCTGGCCGCGGCCGACTACTTCGAGGGCTCCTGGCGCGGGCTGCCGGCCAGGATGCAGGAGCTGCGCGACCAGTTCGGCGACGAGCCGCACGAGCGCATCCTCGTCGACATCGTGACCGCCTGCCTGGCCGCGGTGCAGGGCCGCCAGGAGGCCGCGCTGCCGCCGCTGCTCGACGCCGCCGCCGAGGCCCGGGCCCGCGGCCAGTTCGACGATCTCGTGCTGCCGCTGACGATGCTGCTCAGGCTGGCCGCCGCGCGGGGCGAGCCGGAGCCGGCGATCGAGGCGGCCGTCGAGGCGGGCCGCCACTGGGAGGCGAGCGAGCTGTGGCCGGTGGCGGTCCGTGCGCTGCCCGCGCTGGCCGAGGCGCTGCTGGCGGCGGGCCGTCCCGGCGAGGCCGCCGACGTCGTCGCCCGGCACGCCGCCCGGCTGGCGGGGCTGGACGCGCCGCTGGCCGCGCCCGCGCTCGCGCACGCCCGCGGGCTGCTGGCCGCGGCGGACGAGCAGTGGGGGCGGGCGGCCGCGGAGTTCTCCGCCGCCGCCGACGCCTTCGAGCTGATCCCGGCACGGTACGAGGCCGCGCAGTCCGCCGAGCGGGCGGCCGCCTGCCTGTTCGCCCTCGACGGCCCGGAGGCCGCCGTCCGGCTCGGCCGGGCGGTCGCGACGTACGCGGAGCTCGGGGCGCGCTGGGACCTGGACCGCGCCACCGGGCTGGGCCGCAGGTGGGGCGTCCGCCCGGCGGCGCAGAGCGCGCCCGCGCCGGCCGGCAACGACCACGCGCTGTCGGCCCGGCAGGAGCAGGTGGCCCGGCTGGCGGCCGAGGGGCTGACGAACCAGCAGATCGCCAGGGAGCTGTTCCTGTCGCCCAAGACGGTGGACAAGCACGTGAGCGCGGCCATGCGGAAGGTCGGGGCGCGGTCGCGGACGGAGCTGGCCCGCCACCTCCTCCCCAGCGACTGAATCCCCAGATTGGGGATTTTTCCCCATAGGGCACCCCATACCCCACCCCCATCCGGCTGCACGACACTTTCGGCATGTCCGAAACCACCGACGAACCCGGGCAGCCGGACCCGGACGACCCCTCCCTTCCCTCCGAGCCCGAGGAGCCCCCGGAGCCTCCTCGCCCGCCGGACGGCTTCCAACCCGTCTGACCCCCTCCCTTCCCCCCGCCAGAAAGGCCACCATGGCACTGCCCCGCCCCCCGCTGGCGCGCCGGACAGCAGTCCTGCTGACCGCGCTCACCACGCTCGCCGGCGTGCTGACCGCCGGACCGGCGACCGCCACGACGCCGGCCGCCACCGCCGCCTCCACCGCGCAGGTCACCAAGGACGTCACCCTCTCCGGGGTGCGCGCCCAGAAGGTCGCCGTCACGCTGATCACCGGCGACAAGGTCCACCTCACCCGGTCCCCCGCCGGCCAGTACCGCGTCGAGGCAGCCCCCGGCACCCGCCAGGACGGCCGCCGCGTCAACCTGTTCACCCAGTTCACCCCGGACGGCGTCTTCGTGCTGCCGGACGACGCGATCGCCGCCGTCCAGGCCGGCCTCGTGGACAGACGGCTGTTCGACGTCAGGTACCTGGCCGAGAACGGCTACTCCGACGACGTGGCCAAGCGGCTGCCGGTGATCGTGCAGTACCCGGACGACCAGGCCGAGGCCGCCGTCAAGCGCTCGGCCGCCGCCGTCCCCGCCAGCGAGCCCACCCGGACGCTGGAGAGCATCCACGCCTCCGCCCTCGACGTCACCAAGGCGGAGACGGGCACGTTCTGGGAGGCCGTACGCGGCGGGCAGAGCGCCGGGCAGGGCCTGGCGAAGGCGCCCGGCACGCTACGCGGCGGCATCGCCAAACTCTGGCTGGACGCCAAGGTCAAGGCGGACCTTGACGTGAGCGTCCCGATGATCGGCGCACCCCAGGCGTGGGAGCGCGGCCAGGACGGGACCGGCGTGAAGATCGCCGTTCTGGACACCGGCGCGGACACCGGCCATCCCGACCTGGCCGGGAAGATCGCCGACAGCAGGTCGTTCGTCCCCGACCAGGCCGTCAAGGACGGGCACGGGCACGGCACGCACGTCGCCTCGACCATCGCCGGCACCGGCGCGGCCTCGGGCGGCAAGCGCGAGGGCGTCGCCCCCGGCGCGCAGCTCGTCGTCGGCAAGGTGCTCGACGACACCGGCTCCGGGCAGGAGTCGTGGATCATCGAGGGCATGGAGTGGGCCGCGCGCAGCGGCGCCAAGGCCGTCAGCATGAGCCTCGGCGGCTCGCCCAGCGACGGCACCGACCCGCTCAGCCAGGCCGTGAACGACCTGACCGCGGAGACCGGCACGCTGTTCGTGATCGCCGCGGGCAACCTGTACGAGGCCGAGACGATCAGCACGCCGGGCGCGGCCGACGCCGCGCTGACCGTTGGCGCCGTGGACAAGCAGGACCAGCTCGCCGGATTCTCCAGCCGCGGACCGCGCCCCGGCGGCGGCCTCAAGCCCGACATCGCCGCGCCCGGCGTGGACATCGTGGCCGCGCGGGCCGCCGGCACCTCCATGGGCGCCCCGGTGGACGAGCACTACACCGGCTCCTCCGGCACCTCCATGGCCACGCCGCACGTCGCCGGCGCCGTCGCGATCATGGCGCAGCGGCACCCGGACTGGACGGCGCAGCAGCTCAAGGCCGCCCTGATGTCCACCGCCAAGGACGACGGCTTCACCGTCTACGAGCAGGGCGCCGGCCGGGTCGACCTGGACCGCGCCACCCGCCAGCAGGTGTTCGCCGGCAGCGGCGGCGTGGACTTCGGCCTGCTGGAGGGCGGCAGCGCGCCGAAGACCGGCCAGATCTCCTACCGCAACCTGGGCGACCAGCCCGTCACGCTCACGCTGGAGGCGGCGATGAGCGGCGGCGCGAAGCCGGCGCTCGCCGACGCGACGCTGACCGTCCCCGCCGGCGGCACCGCCGGCACCACCGTCACCCTCGACCCGGCCGAGCTCCCCATCGGCACCTACAGCGGCGCCGTGACGGCCGAGGCCGACGGCGTGCGGCTCACCACGCCGCTCGGCGCGGTGCGGGACGTTCCCAAGTACGACCTGACCGTCCGCACCCTCGACCGGGACGGCAAGCCGCGCACCCCGACGGCCATGAGCGTCCTGGACGTCGAAGGCGGCAAGGGAGAGCTCGGCCCCCACCGCGTCGACGACGTCGGCGTGATCGTCACCCGGGTCCCCGCCGGCACCGTCAGCCTGCTGCAGGTGCTCGACTGGGTGGACGGCGACGACCGCGCCAACCGGGCCTGGCTGTTCGAGCCCGAGCTGACCGTCACCGGCGACACCGAGATCACCATCGACGCCCGCAAGGCCACCGAGATCAGCTTCAGCGCGCCGAAGACCGCGCAGCCGCTGAACAACACCTACGAGCTCTTCTTCCAGCGCACGCTGGCCAACGGCAAGGTCTTCGGCGGCACGCTGCTGTCGAACCGCCCGCTCGGCGGGTGGGAGAAGGTGTGGGCGCTGCCCACCGAGAAGGTCACCAAGGGAGCCTTCCGCTTCACCGGCCAGTGGGAGCTGGGCGTCCCCGAGGTCACCATGACCATGCGCGCATCCGGCCGCGGGTCGAAGCGCACGACCCTGCACCCGGTCTCCCGCGTCCACATGATCGACTCGGGCGAGCTGCATCCCGGGTACGTCCCGTTCGACGGCGTCAAGAACCTGCGGGTGGTCGACGCCGGCAAGGGCCGCCCCGAGGACCTCGCGGGCAAGGACCTGCGCGGCGCGCTCGTCCTGATCGACGCCGAGCCAGCGGAAGGACTCTTCGGAACGGCGTGCGGCCTGCAGGTCGAGCGCGTGGGCCCCATCAGGGACGCGGGCGCCGCCGGCATCCTGGCCTTCAACGAGAGGGCTTCCGTCTGCCCGATCCCGCTGCCCATCTCGCAGAAGCCGTTCAGCGGCCCGTACCTGCCGGTCAACATCCCCGTCGCCTACGTCTCCCACGCCGAGGGCACGAAGATCCGCGAGGCCGCCGGCCGGGGCGAGGTGACCGTACGGGCCGAGGGCACGCCGAACACGCCGTACTCCTACGTGTTCAAGCCGTACGCCGACGGGCGCATCCCGGCGTCGATGCGTTACAAGGTGACCGAGCGCCAGCTCCACCGGGTCGACTTCGACGTGCACGCCGGCCCGTACACGAAGTACATGAACTGGCGCAGCACCTGGAAGACCGACGACATCAGCTACACGGGCACCGGCACCAACATGCTGCACTGGTCGTCCCCGACGCCGGAGCGCAGGTCGCAGTGGGTCTGGCCGCTCGATCCCGAGATCGTGAGCGTCGCGGGCATGGCCGCGCTCGTCTCGTCCGAGCCCGGCGCCGAGGTCCAGGAGACCCGCTACCGCCACGACGTCTTCGACCGGCCGGGACACACCCGGCAGAAGTGGTTCGCCACCCCGAGCACGCCGGGCGCCTCGACGGCCTCCGGCAAGCTGTACGCGCTCGGCGGCGACCCGGACGCGACCCCGCTCGAGCAGCTCGTGATCGGGGTGCCGTGCGCGATCTGCGTGCACGACGGCAACCTGTGGGTGACTCCGTCCATGGTCAACGGGGTCGGGGAGCGGCGCGACGACGGCACCGCGTTCGGCGACCTGGCGCCCCAGTACGACCTGCACCTCTACCGCGACGGCAAGGAGATCCCGAACACGCCCGTGGAGTGGTTCGACAAGCTGCCGCGCTACCAGCTGCCCGAGGAGCAGGGCGTCTACCGGCTGACGGCCAAGAACGCGCTGCATGACATCGAGTGGACGTTCACCGCCCCGCCGGCCAGGGACCAGGTGAGGCCGGGCGTCAACTGCTACGCCTGGTTCATCGACGGGCCGGTCGAGCAGTGCCGCACCACCCCCGCGGTCTACGTCAGCTACGACCTCGGTGGCAGCCTGTCCTCCGCGAACACGGTCGCGGCCGGGCGCAGGCACACGTTCGAGCTGGAGGCCTACCACGGGCCGTCGGCGGCGAAGATGCCGGCGATCGCGGGCGTGCGGCTGTGGACCAGCACCGACGACGGCGCCACCTGGCAGCCCGCCGACCTCAAGCGGGGCCGGGACGGCGTCTACACCGCCCGGGCGAAGTACCCGGCCTACCGCGCCACCAAGGGCGCGGTGAGCCTGAAGGTGGAGGCGTGGGACGCGGCGGGCAACCGCGTCAAGCAGACCACGCTGCGCGCGTTCGACCTCCGCTGACCGGCGTGACCGCGGCCGCCCGCCCGGCGGCTGCGGTCACGTGCCTTCACCGGCCAGGCTCTCGCCCAGGGAGGTGCGCTCGTAGTGCACGGATCGGCCGGTCCGCGTCCGCGTGACCAGGCCGGATTCGCGCAGCACGGCCAGGTGGCCGCCGACCGCGCCCAGGCTGAGACCCAGCTGGCGGACCAGCTGCGTGGTCGTCGCCGGCGCCGCGAGCGCCCGCAGCACCTGCGCGCGGTGCGGGCCGACCAGCCGCGCCAGCGCCGCCGCACCGCTCTGCGGGGGCGGCGGCCCGAGCAGGTTCGCGACGCCACGCGCCGGATACACCAGGGCGTACGGCCAGGGCGGCTCGACGTAGCTGATGAGGGTGCCGAAGACGGTCGGCATCAGCAGCAGCCCCTTGCCGCCCAGCCGGTGCCGCTCCCACGTGTTCCGGGGGCCGGTGCGCACCTCGATCACGCCGTCGGCACCGTCGGCGCGCCAGCCCACCCGCGGATCCAGGTCGGACAGCGCCGCGGCCCAGCCGTACATGGCGAGGTGTCCGGCGCGGAGCAACAGGTCGCGCTCCAGCACTGTCCGCAGCCGCGGCCAGTCGGGCTCGACCAGCGCGTGCCAGGTCGCCTCGATCGCGTCAGAAAGCCGGGTGAGCACGTCCGGGGCGGCCAGGATCTGCTGGACGTGGCGCGGCGGCGTGCGCAGCCCGGCCAGGTTGCGGGCGATCTCCGCGCGAACCTGGCGCGGCGGGGTCGCCCGCACCCTGGCGAGTTCGCCGGCGAAGTCGGCGCCGGGGCCCGAAGGCGGAGGTTGGATGAAGTCGGCGTTGTAGCCGCCGGGCCGGAACAGCGTTGTGAGCGCCCTGACCGCGGGCGTCTCGCGGAGCAGCCGCTCGTACCGCGGCGCGATGCGCTCCGCCCATGGCCGCAGCGGCCCCGCCGGCTGCTTGCCCGCCGCGACCCGCAGCGCGTTCATCGCTTCGCCCAGCGGCGAGATGGCGTAGCGGGTGTGGGCCACGTCGACCGGCCCGACTTCGACGGCAAGCACCTTTCGCCTCCACGCGAAAGCTTAACGCCGCCGCCCGCACCGCCCCGAGACTGGCCCGCATGACGACACGCCAGGCCGCACCGGCGCGGGCCGCCACCTACCGCGAGGTGTTCGCGGTGGGCCAGTTCCGCGTGCTGTTCACCGGCTACACGCTCTTCCTCTGCGGCGAGACGGTGAAGATGCTCGCGCTCTCCGTGACCGTCTACGCCGGCACCGGCTCGCCCCTCCTGGCCGCGCTGGCCTACGTCGCCGGCTTCCTGCCCTACGCCCTCGGCGGCACGCTGCTGCTGGCGTACGCCGACCGGTGGCCGCCGCGGGCCGTGATGGTCGGGTACGACCTGGTCCGCGCCGCGGTCGCCGCCGTGCTCGCCGCGGGGGTGCTCTCCCCCACCGCGATGCTGGTGCTGGTGTTCGTCACCGGCATCCCCAGCGCGGTCGTCTCCGCGGCGCGCAGCGCGCTGCTGCCGGAACTGCTCGACGGCGACCGGTACGTGCTCGGCCGGGCCGTGTTCTCCATGGCCGCCGGCGGCACGCAGGTGCTCGGCTTCGCCGTGGGCGGGATGCTGATCGCGGCGCTCGGCCCGTACGGCGCGCTCTGGATCACCGTGGCGAGCTGCCTGCTGTCCGCCGCGCTGCTGCGCCTGCGGCTGGCCGGGCGGCCGCGCCGCGGCACAGCCGCGGGGTACGCGGTACGCGAGACCTGGCGCGTCAATCGCGACCTGCTGCGCCGGCCGGCGGTCCGCTCGCTCCTGCTGGCCCAGTGGTTGCCGCCCGCGCTCATGGTCGGCGCCGAGGGCGTGCTCGTCCCGTACGCCGTCCAGGTCGGCATGCCGGACTCGGCCGGGCTGCTGTTCACCGCCGTGGCGCTCGGCATGCTCACCGGCGACCTCGCGATCGGCCGGCTGGTCACCCCGGAACGAAGGGAACGGCTGGCCGGGCCGCTGGCGTTGCTGCTCGGCGCGCCGCTGCTCGGGTTCGTGCTCTCGCCCGGGCCGGTCACCGCGGCGCTGCTGCTCGCCGTGTCCGGGTTCGGGGTCGCGTACCAGCTGGGGCTGGCCCGGCGCTTCCTGAACGCGGTGCCGGAGGCGAACCGAGGCCAGGCCTTCGGGCTGGCGCTGACGGGGACCATGACGCTGCAGGGGCTGTTCGCGGCCGGCGGCGGGGCGTTGGCCGAGGTGTCGGCGCCCCGCCTGGTCGTCGGCGCGGCGGGCGCGGCGTCCCTGCTGGCCGTACTGGGTCTCTGGCGCGTGCTCGCGCCGCCGAGGCCGCGACGCCCGGCGGAGGGAGGGCGACGAAACCGCTCCTCAGGTCCCTGATCTGCTGGTCGGGGGTGATCAGCCCTCGGGCGGGCCGGGCGTTCGTGCGGGCTCGACGACGTCGTCGCCGAAGACCGCGGCGAGCGCCCTGCCGATCAGGCGGGGCAGATCGGTCCGCCCGTCGTCCGCGGCCCAGCGCACCAGCGCCGTGTGCAGGGCGGCCAGGCAGGCACTGGCCGCCGCCTGAGCCTGGAACGCCGTGTCGGGATCGGTGGCTTCGTCCCCCAGGGCGCTGATGATGGCCTGCTGGAGGGCGTACTGGTTGTCCAGGTGCTTGGCCCGCAGCGCGGGCGTCGAGATCATGAGCTGGAGGCGGACGAGCACGAACTCCCGGTCCGCCGTCACGTCGTCGCCGCTCAGCGCCGCTGCCGCGTCGACGAGCGCGCCGCCGATGCGGCGGACCAGAGGCTGCCCGGCGGACGAGGCGACGATCCGCTCGGCGATGAGCTCACCGAACTGGTCGACCAGCACGAGGTCTTCCTTGGTGGGGAAGTGCCGGTAGACGGTCATGGGCGACACGCCGGCCGCCTCGGCGACGTCGTTCATGGTCGTGGCGTCGTATCCGCGCTCGCTGAACAGCCGTATCGCGTGCGCCTGGATCGCGCGCTGCGTCTGTGCTCGTCGTCGCGCTCGCAGGGTTGATTGCTGGTCAGGCATGTGTTAGACACTACCAGACTGATAGTGACTACCATGTTGGTAGCGTCTAACAGAAAGAGTGGTGCAATGAACGATCTGACGGGCAGGGCGGCCCTGGTGACCGGAGCGTCGCGCGGCATCGGGCGGGCGATCGCGACCCGGCTGGCGAGCAGGGGAGCGACGGTCGTCGTGCACTTCGGCACGGACGAGGACGGCGCGACGGCGACGGTCGGCGAGATCGAGCGCGGCGGCGGGACCGCCTTCGCCGTCCGGTCACAGCTGGGTGTGGACGGCGACGTCGAGAAGCTCTTCGCGGGCATCGAGGCGGGCCTGGCCGGGCGGCCGCTCGACATCGTCGTCAACAACGCGGCGGCTCAGCCCGCCGGCCCGCTCGGAGCCACGACCCGGGCCGGGTTCGACCACCTCTTCGCGGTGAACGTGCGCGCACCCTACTTCATCATCCAGCGAGCGCTGCCTCTGCTGCGCGACGGCGGCCGGATCATCACGATCTCGTCCGTCGCGACCCGCATGGCCAACCCCACCCAGACGTCCTTCGCCATGACCAAGGGCGCCATCGAGACGATGAGCCTGACCCTGGCCAACGAGCTCGGGGTCCGGGGGATCACGGTGAACGCGGTCGCCCCCGGCGCCACCCGGACTCCCGCCAACGCCTCCTTCTTCGAAGCGCCGGGCCTGGCCGAATTCATCGCCGGATCGACGGCGCTCGACCGCCTCGGCGGCGCCGACGACGTCGCCGACGTGGTCGCGTTCCTCGCCTCCGACGCCGCCCGCTGGATCACCGGTCAGGTCATCGACGCCAGCGGCGGCCTGTTCCTGGGGCCGCGCACATAAGCGAACCCTCGTCAGGGCCACCTGTCGTCGGCGTCCGTGAAGCCAGAGCGTCGGCGAGGCCGGCGCGCCACGATCCGCCGGCCGCGCTCATCGGCCTCGGCGCGGATCAGCTCCTCCAGGCCCGGTCTTCACCCGCCCGCCAAGGACCGGGCGGCGGCGCTTCGGGCACCATACGACGTGGCACCCGAGGTCATACGCTCAGCCAAGGCCCTGGTAGACCTGCGTGTTCTGGGCGGCGGCGATCTTCCACAGCCCTGCCGTCCTGGCCAGGATGTAGAAGGGGCGGCCTTCGGGATCGCCTGTGGGCTCGCCGTCCCGGTCGACGGGCACCTGATGGACGTTGACCGCGGCGACGTCCGGGCGGATGAAGAGGACCCGCACCGGCGTGTAGGTCGCGGTGCCGTGCTTCATCGCCCCCGGCAGCACTTGCGCGGTGAAGTCGTGGATGGTGTCCCAGCCCGACAGCCGTTTGCCGTGACCGGTCGTCCACACCGGGTCCTCCTTGCTGAACAGGCTGAGAAAATCCTCGACCCGCTCGTTCTGCTGCGCTTCCTGGACCGCGGCGACCAGGGCGATGATCGCCTCGACATCGCCCTGGGGATCATCCGCGTCACCAAAGACTTCAATGGTCATCGTCACTCCGAGAGCGTCGTTCTCATTTACCCGGTCATGCTCTCAGGGAGTGCCTGCTCGCCGACTCCGTCGATTCGGACAACTTACGAGCAGAATCGGACGTGACGCTATGCGCGAGGCGCCCCGTGTGGCACATGCATATCTGAGGCTCTAGGTTGGAATCCTGGAACAATCCAGCCCGCGACGACGGAGAAATCAGCGGACATGAGAATTCTGGTCTTGGGTGGCACCCGGTTCGTCGGCCGTGCCATCGTTGACGCCCTGCTGCATGATCACGAGGTGTCCGTGCTCAACCGGGCGACTCGGCCGCTGTGGGACCGCAGGTTGACGCAGCTGGTCGCCGACCGGAACGACGCCGGGCAGATGTGCCGAGCACTCACCGCCGCCCGCTACGATGCCGTCGTCGATGTCTCGGGGACCGAGCCTGCGCACATCTCGAATATCATACGCGCGCTGCCGCGGAGGGAGAGCGTGCGCTACGTCTATATCAGCTCGGCCGCGGTCTACAATCGGCTGTCCGCCGATCCTCCTTTCGCAGAGAACGACAGGGCGGACGGCGACGCGATCTGGGACGGCTACGGAGAAGCGAAAGCCGCCTGCGAGACATTGCTGCGCGACGCGTTTCCCTCCGGTTCCCTCACGATCCTTCGCCCTCCTTATGTCTACGGGCCTCACAACGCCGAGCAGCGGGAGCAGTTTCTCTGGGCCCGTATGCTCTCCGGCCGGCCGGTCCTCGTTCCAGGCGACGGTGGCACCCGCATCCAGTTCATCGACGCCAGGGCACTGGCGCGCATTGTCGTCACTGCTTGCGAGGGATGGCTCGTGCCTGATGTGTACAACGTGGGAGAGCGCTCCACCTACTCGTTTCTCGAATATCTGCACATATTGGCGCGTGTGGCGGAAATCGTGCCTCGGTTGGTGATGGTCACGGATACTTCGATCCGTGCGCGTGACTACTTCCCCTTCCGCGACGCGGAACTGACGCTCGATGTGAGCAAGCTGGCAGCCACGGGCGTCATGGAAGGTTCGCACCTCGTGGAGGGCTTGGCGGAGACCCTCGCCTGGTTTCGGCGGCACGGCGAGCTGAAGCACGCTCCCGCTCCCTAGCCAGCGCCGGGTGCGCCTGGGGTTGCGGCAGTGCACGCAGATTCCCGGATGCCGTCGGCCGCGGGATCAGGCCCTCGGTTCTGGCCCGGGAGGAGCTTGGGATCAGGTGGCCTTGTCATCGGGCAGGCGATGATCGAGGCCGAGTGCGCCGAAGTATCCGTAAAAGAGGAAGCGGATGGACCAGTCTGCCATCTGGCGCGGCGAGTAAGGCAGGCTCCGATCCAGCCACCACGCGATCATGCCCAGGAAGAGTTCTGCGGCGAACACCGGAATGAGCGTCATGGGCATGCGGGCCTGATCCGGGTCGGGCTCGGCGGTATCGATCCGCTCCGCGATCCCCCCGCCCAGCAATTCACGCGCTCTGATCATGAACCTGCGGTTTCGCGGATAGCCGAGCAGCGGTTGATACATCCTGCGGTGTTCGGCGAAGTGCTCGAACAGCCTCTCCGCGCCCGCGATCCTCGAGTCCAGCTCGGCGAGTTGGTTTCCGCCCGCCCAGCCCGGGTGCACGGGCGTGGACTTCCCGACCTCCTCGATCGCCTTCGCGAGGACGTCGACCGCAAGGTCCTCCTTGTCCTCGTAATGACGGTAGAAGGTCGCGCGGTTCACCATCGCCAGGCCGGCGATGTCGCCGACGGTGACGGCGACGTAGCCGCGCTCACCGGCCAACCGCACCAGCGCGGCGCGCAGATGTGCGCGGGTCCGCACCACCCGCAGGTCTCCGGCCTGCTCCGGTTTCTGCGACACCTTGTCCTCGCTGTTGCATACGCGCCAGTGGGCCGTTCCTGTTGATTGAGCGCCACTCTACGGCGTATCTACGGTTGGGCCGTCTGCGAGACGTCAATCAAGGAAGCGAGGGCGATCTCAGATGGCTCAGCACTTCAACCGGCTGCGGTTCAGCGATGACATCGGGCTGGACGTCCACTATCTGCGCGTCCTCTCCGGTGCGCCGTACGGCGCGGCCTCCGCGGGGGAGGTCATGAACGTCGCGAGCGCGATGCGGGCTCGCGTCGGCGACCGCGACGCCTACATCGAGACGTGGGCCGACCTGGGCCGGCGGATCGCCGCGCAGGCGGAGGAGGCGGTGGCCGCCGGCCGGCGGGTGACCGCGCGAGCCGCGCACCTGAGGGCGTCGACCTACCTGCGCGCGGCGGAGTTCTTCTTCCCGGCGAGCCGGCCGGAGGAACGGCGGAAGCTCTACGAGGAGAGCCTCGCGCAGTTCGACGCCGCGGCGGAGCTCATGCCCCACCCGGTCGAGAAGGTCGAGATTCCCTACGAGGACGGCGTCACGCTGCCCGGCCACGTTTTCACGGTCGCTGACAACGGGCGCCCGCGGCCGACAGTGGTGCTGTGCGGCGGAGTGGACGGTTCCGGAGAGGAGATGTATCTGCTGGGCGGCATTCCCGACGCGCTGGCACGCGGGCTGAACGTCATCGTCTTTCACGGCCCCGGGCAGCGCGGGCTGCAGCTGCGCCATCCCCGCCTCGCGTTCCGCCCGGACTACGAGGTGCCACTCGGCGCGGTCGTGGATTATGCCGTCGGCCGGCCGGACGTGGACGGCGAGCGAGTCGGCCTGTACGGAGTGAGCTATGGCGGCTACCTGGCTCCCCGGGCGGCAGCGCACGACCACCGCATCAGAGCGCTGGTGGCCAACTCCCCGATGCGTGCGCCGCTCGGCGTGATCATGGGCGGTGCCGAGCGCGCGGCCACCGGGGTGGCGGAGCAACTCGATGAGGCCGGCTGGGCCGGACGGGCCATGATCGAGAACTACTTCATGTGGAACCACGGCGTGAGCAACCTGGAGGAGTTCGCCGCTCGCGCCCGGGCCTTCACCCTGGACGGCCTGGAAGAACAGATCATCTGCCCCACGCTGAGCCTCGTCGCCGAAGGAGAGACGGACATCGCGACGGATCAGGCCCGCCGCTTCCACCACGCGCTACGCTCCCCCAAGTACTTCGCGACCCTTCCCGCCGTGGACGGCGCGGACACTCACTGCGGCATCAGCAACATCCCCTACACCTCGGCCATGGCCTACGACTGGCTCGCCGAGCAGCTGAGGTAGTTGCCCGCGCCTGCCACCGCTCGGCGCCGCCGCGGAATCACGCTGGCCGGATGAGTGGGGACCCTGGCCGCAACTCACTGGTCACGCCCTGAGGGGTTGCCTAGCATACAAATGATTCTCTGGCGGCTACGTGCCGCACGGCGAGACCCATCGATATATCGGCCGCGAAGATGCGTCCGGTTCCCGTCAGCGTCAATGTCCAAGGGCCCGAGGCCGTCTTGCTGTCCGAAGGTGCTGTAGTCGCGGCGCGACGGCATTCTGCCTCGGAAGCGCGCTCCAAGATATCTGAATGCGTCAAGCAACCATTGATCGCCAGCGCACGTTGAGTAGACGCTTATTCCGGCGGAAGTTGACCGACGGGCTGGCCTTACATCCGAGGAGGCCGTCATGGTCGACAGCTCCAACCACAACGGCGCGCACCCCACCACAGACGTACTGGTCGTGGGAGCCGGCCCCACAGGGCTGCTGCTCGCCGGGGACCTCGCCGAAGCAGGCCTGTCGGTGACCGTGGTCGAGGCTCGCCCGCACAAGCTCAGCAACCTGTCCCGTGCCCTGGTCGTGCACGCCCGTGTTCTGGAGCAGTTCGACGCTCGCGGGATCGCGGACGAGGTGGTCAAACTGGGACACCCCATCGACCGGCTGGCGCTGTTCGAACGGGGTGAACTCAACCCCTCCCGGCTGCCCAGCCGCTACCCGTTCGTCCTGTTCCTCCCTCAATACGAAGTGGAACGCGTGCTGGAACGGCGGGCCCGCGAAGCCGGGGTCACCTTCGTCCACAACACCAAGGTCGTCGGCGTCGACCAGGACGCGAACGGCGTCACGGCCCGCGCGGTCGCGGGCAAGGACGCGAATCCGGACGGGCCGTCGACCATGTACCACGCTTCCTACCTGGTCGGGACCGACGGGGTGCACAGCACCATCCGGTCAGCGGTCGGCCTGCCCTTCCCCGGCAAGTCCATTCTCAGCTCGTTGATCCTTGCCGACCTCAAGCTCGGCCGCGGACCGGATCGGCCGTTCACGGTCAACGCGGTGCCGGACGGATTCGCGCTGCTCACCGAGATGGGCGATGACGCCTACCGGTTGACCGGCTGGAACCGGCACCACCAGCTACCCGACGACGCACCACTCGATGTCGAAGAGATCAAGGAACTGCTGCGACTCAACTTCGGCACCGACTACGGCATCACCGACGTCCGTTGGAAGTCGCGCTTCCACAGCGACGAACGGCAGGCCCCCGCGTACCGCGTCGGCCGCGTCTTCCTGGCCGGTGACGCCGCGCATGTGCACTCGCCGGCAGGCGCCATGGGCATGAACACCGGTCTGCAGGACGCCGCCAACCTCAGCTGGAAACTCGTGGCCGTACTCCGCGACGGAGCAGACGACCACCTCCTGGACACCTACCAGACCGAACGGCACGCCGTCGGCAAGATCGTCCTGCGGATGAGCGGGCTCCTCGTCCGCGCCGCACTGCTCCACGGGACCACCGCCCGGCTGCTGCGCGCCACCGCGGGAACCGTGCTCAGCAACGTGCGCCCGCTGGCCGACAGGGCCGCCGCCATGATCTCCGGCATCGGCATCTCCTACCAAGCCCCCCGGGGTGCACACGCGCTGACCGGGAAACGCGCCCCTGACGTCCAACTCGCGGAGGGGCGCCTGAACTATCTGCAACGCGGCGGCAACTTCGTGCTGATCACGCCCCCCGGCCGGAACGCGGACGTGCCCCTTCCCCGCCACGTGGTCCAAGCTCACTGGAACGGCGAGCGCCGTACCACCGCTCTCGTCCGCCCCGACGGCTATTTCTGCTGGGCGACGGAGGAGCCCGACGACGCGAACGCTCTACGCGCCGCACTGACCACCTGGGTGGGCCCGCTCCGCGAGCGCCCGTGAGCTGTGCTCTTCAGCAGGGCCGTCTGTCGGCGTCCGTGGAGTCCAGGCTTCGGCGAGGCTTGACGGGATGTCCGGTCAATGTCCTACGGAGGCCCTGGAAGGTCTGCCGGGCTCGCTCGACGATGTCCATGTGAATCATGCGATGTTCCCTGACCCGTCATCGCGACGCTCCAACACGCTGGGAGCACTGCGGTTCGGCGTGCTCGGAACGCTGGCCATCTGGCGGGAGGGAGGCTGTACCGAGATAGCCGCCGCCAAGCATCGGACCGTCCTGGCGATCCTGCTGGCAAACCTGAACCGGACCGTGAACGTCGGCATGCTCATCGACGAGCTGTGGCCGGGCCTGGCTCCGAGCACGGCCAGGAAGACCGTTCAGGGCTACGTCTGGCGGCTGCGCCGGGCGCTCGGGCCCTTCGCCGACCGGCTGGTGACCATCGGTTCGGGCTACCGGATGGTCCTGCCCGCGGACTGGCTCGACGTCCTGGAGTTCGAGAGGTCGGTCGACACCGCGCGCGTCGCCCTCCACGCCGGCGCGTCCGAGAGGGCGGTCGGCGAGCTGACCCGGGCGCTCAACCTGTGGCGCGGGCCGGCTTTCGACTGCGTGCCCCGCAGCCCTGCCATCGAGGCGTACGCGGTCCGGCTCGACGAGGCGTACGTGGCCGCGCAGGAGTCGCTCATCGCGACCCGGCTCAGCCTCGGCCGTCCTGCCGAGGTGGTGCCCGACCTGGTCGGGCTGACCGCGGCACATCCCCATCGCGAGTCGCTGCACCGCCACCTCATGACGGCGCTCCACCATACGGGGCGGCGGCTGGACGCGCTCGACGTCTTCCAGCGCCTGCGTTTCCGGCTGGCCGCCGACTACGGGCTCGAACCCGACCGGCAGACCACGGAACTTCACCAGGCGCTGCTCCAGGACTGCGTCGACGTGGCGGCCGTCCCGCGGCGGTGACCGTCCGCACGCCGGCCACCCACCCCCTCATGATCGCCGTTCCCGCGTGCGCCGGCTCTTCACGGCCCGGCCCGAACACCTTTGGAGATCTTCGGCATGCCTGATGCCCGCCTTCTTCCTCCGGCGACGACCTCGAAGGCCACTGCCGTGGCAACGGCGATCCTGCACCGCCTGTCCGACGAGACGCTCGTCACCGAGGTGGCGAAGGACGCGTCGCGGACGATGGGCCGGCCGGTCTGGGAGCCTGGAGCGTCACTGTACGCGGGCGCCGCCGGCAGCGCGCTCGCCTTCGCGTACGCGGCGCGAGCCTGCCCCGGCTCCTCCGAACACTGGTGGGCCCAGGCCCACCGCTGGTTGAAGCTGGCCGCCGCCGCCACCCGGGACAGGCCCCTGGTGGTCTCCGGCCTGTCGGACGGGACCGCCGGCATGGCGCTCGCCGTAGCCGGATGCGACCCGGACGGCCGCTACGCCCGGACGCTGAGCGGCTTGCACACCCGGCTCGCCGAGCAGGTCGACCAGCCGGACCTGGCCGACGACCACGACTTCTTCTACCCGCACTACGACGTGGTGACCGGGCCGGCCGGAATCCTCGGCCAGCTGGTCCCCCATCTTGGCGATCCCACGGCGCTGCGGGTCGCCACCGGCATCGTCGAACGCCTCATCGCCCGCTGCGACACCACCGGCCCTCGCGAGCGCGACGGCGGCTCGCTGCGCACCGCGCCATGGAAACCCTGGTTCATCGCCAGGAAGCACTACGACCGCTGGAAAGAGGAGGTCCGGCTCAACCCGTACGGCTTCGTGAACCTCGGCCTCGCCCACGGCATCCCCGGACCCCTGGCGGCGCTCAGCCGGGCCTGGCTGGCCGGGCACCGTGCCCCCGGGCTCGGCGAAGCGATCCGCGCCCTCGGCGACCTGCTCGTCGCGGCGTCGCGGCACGAGGACTGGGGCCGCACCTGGCCGCGGGTCCTGCCGTTCGACGAGGCGGGCGAGGTCGCGCCGGACAGCGGCCGCCCGACCCGGCCCTCCTATTGCTACGGCGCTCCCGGCATCGCCTCGGCGCTGCTCGACGCCGCCGACGCGCTCGGGGACGACACGATGCGGGCCGTCGCCGTGGAGGGCTTCGAGGCCGCGCTGCGCCAGATGGAGGACCTGCCGGCCGCGGCGCTGAACTACCCCGGGCTGTGCCATGGCGACGCCGGGGTGGTGCTGATCTGCCGCAAGTTCGCCACCCAGACCGGCAGCGTGGCGGCCGGCCCGGCGCTGGAACGGCTGGTCGACCGGCTGCTCGGCCGCTGCGACCCAAATCACCCCCTGCTCGTCCGGGACCACCGGCCGGTGCAGGCCGCGGAGCCGGGATCTCCGTCGGCTCTCAACCCCGACGGCACCTGGGTCGACGACCCCGGGTTGCTGGAGGGCGCCGCCGGGGTCGCGCTGACGCTGTTGTCCGTCGCCACGCCCGTGCCCCCCTTCTGGGCCCGGGCCGTTCTCGTCAACTGACCAAGCACCCAAGACCGGGAGGAAAGTCGAATGGCGCAGCCTGGCAGCGGTCCCGTCGCGGCCGCGCGGGCGTACGGCACCGGCCTGTACGCGGCATCGGATCTGTTCGTGCTCCGAGCGCCCGTCCTGCCCGCCGACACCTTCGTCAATCTGGGCGCGAACGCGGCCGTGCCGGCGCCTGCCGGCACTGCGGAGACGCTGGCCGCCGCCCGAGCCGAGGGCCGCGGGATCCTTCGCACGCTGGCCGCCTCGCCGCGGGTCCGCCAGGCGATTCAGGTCGCCAGCCCGAGCCTGGCCGCCGCGCTGCCCGGACTCGACGAGAACGTCCCGCGGGACCGGGCCGCCGACCGTGCGCACGCCGCGCTGCTCCGCTACCTCATCCGGATGTCGACCCGCCCCACCCCGCTGGGGCTGTTCGCCGGAGTCGCGCCCGGCGCGTTCCTGAGCGAGCCCGCGGCCGGCGGGGAGGGGATCGCGACGCTGGACCGCGACCCGGTGCGGGCCACGCGCACCCGGGCCGACAGCGCGTGGCTGGCCCATCTGGTGGAGCGGATCGGGCGCGACCCGAAGGTCCGCGACAAGCTGCGGGTACGGGTCAACGCGCTGCTGCGGCGCGTCGGGGACAGAGCCGTGCTGGTCAAGGTCGACGGCATGGACGAGCCGGAGCGGATCGAGCTGGCCGTCAACCCCGCCTTCGCGGCGGTGCTGGACCTGGCCGGGCACGACCCTGCCTACGGCGAGCTCGCGGCCGCGCTGGCCCACCGCTTCCCGAGCACGTCACCCGAGAAGATCCGCGCCCTGCTCGACCGGCTCTGGGACCTGGGCGTCCTCCTCCCCGACCTGCTGCCCTCGCCGACCGAGCCGCTGCCCGAGGTGCATCTGGCCAAGCGACTGATCGACCAGGACGTCCCTACCGGCGTCATCGACGGCCTGACCCGCCTGCGGCAGCTGGCCGACGACGTGGACCGGGGCCCGCGCGGCGGCGACGCGGCAGGCCTGGCGCGGCTGGAGGCGCACCAGCGGGCGATGGCGCCGGACTTCACCGGCCCGGCCTTCCAGATCGACGCCGCGCTCGCGCTGGAGCCCGCGACCCTGCCCGCGGACGTCGCCGCGACCGCGGCGGAGGCGGCCGAGCTGCTGATGAGGCTCGGCTGCGTGCGGCAGCGGCGCCCGCACATCGCCGGCTACCACGAGGCGTTCCTGGAGCACTATGGCGTCGACGCGGAGGTGCCGCTGCTCGACGTGCTCAGCCCGGAGACCGGGCTCGGCCCGCCCGACTCGTACACCCGGCCCGCCCGGCGGCATCCATGGCCGCGGCAGGCCGGGCAGACGCACCCGGAACGTGACCGGACGCTGGTCGAGCTGGCGTTGCACGCCGCCAGGGCGGGCCGGCCGGCGGTCGACCTCGACGACGAGCTGATCGAGCGGCTCACCGTCTGGCGCCCGGACGCGGAGCACAGCCGGCCGCGTACCTCCCTCGACCTGTTCTTCGCGCTGGCCGCCGACTCGCCCGAGGCGGTACGGGACGGCCGGTGGCGGATGGTGCTCAACACGATCGGCGTCTTCGGCGGCTGGCAGGCCTTCGGCCGGTTCTTCGACCTTTTCGACGAGGCCACCGTGACCCGCATCCGCACTCAGCAGCGCCTGGAGGAGGCGCTGCGCCCGGACACGGTCTTCGCCGAGCTCAACTACGGGGTCAGGCACCGGGGCGGGAACGTGGCCGGCCACCCGCCCACGCGCGACTACGAAGTGTGCGTGAACGCGGCCGCCACAGGGCCGCCCGTGCGGCAGATTCCGCTGGCCGACATCGTCCTCGGCGCCGACGCGGACCGATTCCACCTCCGATCCGTCTCGCTGGGCCGCCCCCTCTCGGTCGGCCAGACCCACGCCCTGACCGCCACGCGGGCGCCCAACGTCTGCCGTGCCCTGCTGGAGTTCTCGGAGGACGGCTACACCCCGACGTGCCGGTTCGACTGGGGCGCCGCGGCCGACGCCCCTTTCCTGCCGCGCCTGGTCCGCGGCAACGTGGTGGTGCAGCCGGCCCAGTGGACGATCACCGCGGCGACCTTCCCGGCGTGCCAGGACCCGGACGACTTCTTCCGGGCCTGCCGCACCTGGCGGCGTCAGTGGATGGTCCCCCGGTACGTCTATCTGGTCGAACTGGACAACCGGCTCCTGCTCGACCTGGAGCACCCGACCTGGGTGGACAGGTTGCACCGCCACGTGACCCGGCTGCCGGCCCGGTCCGGCGCGTCCGTCCGCCTGCACGAGGCGCTGCCGGGACCTGGCGATCTGTGGCTCCGCGATCGTGCCGGGCGCCCCTACCACGCCGAGCTCGCGGTGCCGCTGGTGTTGCGCGACCGTACCCGGATGCCGGAGCCGGCCGCCGCCCGGACCTCCGCGCCGCCCGCCACGACCCGCCGCTGGCTGGCCGGCGACGAGTGGACCCACCTGAAGCTGTACGCCGCCGCGGAGCTGCACGACGCGATCGTCGCAGGGCCGCTGCGGGAGCTGCTGGCCGATGACCGGTTCGGCCGCCTGGTGGACCGCTGGTTCTTCATCCGGTACGCCGACCCCCTGCCTCACCTGCGGCTGCGCTTCCACGCCCGCGGCCAGGAGCCGGCCGCGGAGGTGATGTCGCGGTGCGCGGCCTGGGCCCGCGGCCTCGTACACGCCGGCCAGGCCACCGACCTCGCGTTCTGCAGCTACGACCGCGAGGTGGAGCGGTACGGCGGCGGGCATGCGATCGACTCGGTGGAGACCGCCTTCTGGGCCAACAGCCGGGCCGCGGTCGAACTTCTCCACCTGCTGCGCACCGGCCGGTTCGACCCGGACGTCGTGCGCGTGGCCGCGCTCCACGAGCTGTACCTGGCCTGGGACGGCGGCCTGCCGCCACTCGACGGCGACGGCGTGGCGGCGTGGATGACCGACGCGGCCCGCAAGCGCTTCCGTGACGTGCGTCCCCTGCTCTGCGAGATCCTCACGCCGGGAGAGCTCCGCCCGGACCGTCGCGCCCCGGAGTATCGGGCCGCCCTGGAACCGGTGTTCGCCCGGCAGCGGCGGCCGCTGGCCGAGGCGGGCCGGCGGGTCCGCGATCTCGCCTCCCGCGGGCTGCTGACCGGCGACGAGCGCAACGTCATCGAGAGCCTCGCGCACATCCAGTCGATCCGGCTGGCCGGGATCGACCGCGACCAGGAGCGGCTGAGCCGGGCGCTGTGGTCGCTCAGCCGGCGCGCGATCCGCAACCGCCCCGCCGCCACGGCCGGAGCCCGACGGTGAACCGCCTGACGGTCCTGCTGCGCACGATGCGGCTGATGGTCACGCTGGCGCCGGGCAGGGTGCTGGCAGCCGCGCTGCTCGCCGTGGCCGGTGCGCTGCTGCCGGCCGCCAGCGTGGCGATCCTGAGCTGGTCGCTGCAGCTCCTCGTGGAGGAGGCCCGCGGCGGCTCCGGGGCCTGGACCGGAGGGGCCACCGTCGCCGTGCTGGCGCTCGCGACCGCGTCGACGTTGACGTTCCTGTTCGCGGTCGGGCAACGCTACAACGAGACGCTGCTGCGGCAGCGGCTGGGCAACGCGGTCATCGACCGGGTCCTGGCCAAGGTGCTGACGCTGGAGCTGCGCCACTTCGAGGACGCCGCGGTGTACGACTCGCTGGAGCGCGCCAAGGCCGGCGCGCGCAGCCGCCCCCACCAGGTCTTCGCCGGCCTGCTCGCGACGGTGTCGAGCGTGGTCACGATCGGTTCTGTGGCAGCGCTGCTGCTGTCCTGGTCTCCGCTCGCCGCCGCGCTCATGCTCGTCTCGCCGGCGCCCCTGGCGATCGCGCAGGTCGTCCACCACAGGGCGCGCTGGCGGGTGGAGTTCGCGCGCTCCGCCGATCAGCGCCGACTGTTCTACCTGGAGTACCTGCTCACGAACGACAAGGCGTACAAGGAGATCCGCCTGTTCGGGCTCGGCCCGCTGTTCCGCCGGCGCTATGCGGCCGTCGTGGACGGGTTCTACGACGTCGACCGGCGGCTCGAAGGGCGCCACGCGGTCGCCTGCGCGCTGCTCGCGATGTGCGGGGCCGTCGCCGTCGGCCTGGCGCTCCTTCTCATGGTGCAGGATGCGGTGCGCACCGGTCAGGCGGGGCAGTTCGCCGGCTACGTCACCTCGGTCGTCCTCATCCAGACCTCGATGCGCGCCTTCTTCGAAGGTGTCGCGAAGCTCTACGACGACTCCCTGTACCTGTGCAACCTGTTCGAGTTCCTGGACCTGCCGGTGCCGCAGCGGCGGCCCGCCGTGACGCCCTTCCCGGGGTCGCTGCGCAAGGGGATCGAGTTCCGCGACGTGTCGTTCACCTATCCGGGCACGGACACGCCGGTTCTGGACCGGCTCAACCTCTTCCTGCCCGCCGGCCGGTGCGTGGCGCTGGTCGGCGCCAACGGCGCCGGCAAGAGCACGATCGTCAAGCTGCTGACCCGGTTCTACGAGCCGACCGAGGGCGTCATCCTGGTCGACGACGTGCCGCTCGCCGCGTACGGCCTGGACGACCTTCGGGAGCACGTCAGCGTGATGTTTCAGGACTTCATGGAGTACGAGGCGCCGGCCCGGGAGAACATCGGCTTCGGCCGGGTGGAGAGCATGTCGGACCGGCCCGGTGTCAGGCGGGCGGCGGAGCGCGCGGGCGCTCTGTCCTTTCTCGACCCGTTGCCGAGCGGTCTCGACACCACGCTGGGCCGCTGGTTCGAGGGGGGACGGGAGCTGTCCGGCGGGCAATGGCAGAAGGTGGCGCTGGCCCGGACCTTCTTCAGGGCGGCTGCGATCAACGTTCTGGACGAGCCGGCCGCCGCCATCGACGCCGCCGCCGAGGCGGAGCTCTTCGCCCGCCTGGCGAATGCCGCCGCCCGGTCCACCACGCTGCTGATCGCGCACCGGTTCTCCACCGTTCGCGCCGCCGCGGACCGCATCGCCGTCATCGACGGGGGACGCGTCGTCGAAGAGGGCGGCCACCACGAGCTGATCGCGACCGGCGGTCTCTACGCCCGGCTGTTCCGGTTGCAGGCGGCCGGGTACCAGGACGAGCCAAGTGACGCCGTTCCTCGGTGAGGAACCGCATGGGGGGACGACATTGCCGAGGTTGACGGTCGGAATCCTTGGTCCCTTGTCCGTCACGGTCGAAGGGCGGCCGGTCCGGCTGACAGCCGGCAAGCTGCGCACGCTGCTGGTGGCCCTGGCGCTGTCGGCGGGCCGGGTCGTCTCGGTGGAACGACTGGCCGAGATGGTGTGGTGCGACCGGTTCCCGGCCGACTCGCGACGGAGCCTGCAGAACTACGCCGCACGGCTGCGGAGCGCCATGGGCGATCGGTTGATCGAAACGCGCCCGGGAGGGTTGCTGCTGCGTGCCGACGCGGATGACGTCGACGCGCTGCGCTTCCTGCGTATTCTCGACCGGGCCGCGCAGGCTCGGGACCCCGATGCCGAACGTGAGCTCCTCGACGAGGCCCTGGCCCTGTGGCGGAGCGAGCCGTTCGAGGACGTGGATTCCCCCTGGTTGCGGGAGAGCGAGGCGCCACACCTGACCGAGCGGCACCTGGCGGCGCTGGAGCGGCGCGTCGACCTGGACCTCGTCGGGGGGCGGAAGAGCCGCTTCACCGCGGACCTGAGGAGGCTGACCAGCCGGCATCCCCTGCGCGAGTCGTTGTGGCTGCGCCTGCTTCAGGCGCTCGGCCAGGACGGCAGGCGGGCGGAGGTTCTCGATCGGTACGAGGAGCTCCGGACGCGGCTGGCGCACGATCTCGGCGTGGATCCCCATCCCGCCATCCAGCGGTTGTACGCGGAACAGCTCGCCGATCACCCGAACGCCCACGCGGAACCGCCCGCCGATCACCCGCGTGCTCCTGTCGTCGCCGGTCCCTCGGCGACGGGCGATCCACCGGATCGCCCTGCCGGGGTCGCATCGCTCTGCGCCGCGTCAGCGCGACGGCTCCCACCGGCCACGGTGGACTTCGTCGGCCGCGAGCGCGACCTCGCCTCGCTGGCCGCTCTGGTGCAGGCGGAGCCGGCGACGGCGATCGTGGTCGACGGGATGGCCGGCGTGGGCAAGACGACGCTCGTCGTCCACCACGCCCACCAGGTGGCCGCCCTTTTTCCCGACGG
Organism: Nonomuraea sp. NPDC049378; assembly: GCF_055586745.1. Lineage (NCBI taxonomy): Bacteria > Bacillati > Actinomycetota > Actinomycetes > Streptosporangiales > Streptosporangiaceae > Nonomuraea > Nonomuraea sp. NPDC049378. The sequence continues at coordinate 3,445 of NZ_JBVJHP010000034.1, read as the reverse complement.
CCAGCTCTTCATCGACCTGCACGGCCACACGCCCGGCTGCGCTCCGGTGCCGCCGGAGGACGCGCTTCATCGCCTGCTCCGCACCCTCAACGTGCCCGCGGACCGCATCCCGCCCCACGTGGAGGACCGGGCGGCTCTGTATCGCGGCCTGCTGGCAGACCGGAAGGTCCTGCTCGTGCTCGACGACGCGGCCGGCGAAGCACAGATCCGGCCGCTCCTGCCGGGCAGCGCGAGCTGCCGTGTCCTGGTCACCAGCAGAAGACGCCTGACAGGTCTGGACGGAACGCGCACGCTGACGCTCGGCGTTCCGCCGCCGGCCGACGCGATCGCGATGTTCACCCGCGTCGCCGGACCGCATCGAGTGGCCGGCACCGCCGCCGGAACGCTGGCCGAGACCGTGACGCGGTGCGAGCTTCTCCCGCTGGCCATCCGGCTGGCCGCCACGCGGCTGCGCTCCCATCCCACCTGGAGCGTGGTCCGGCTCCTGGCCCGGCTGACCCCGGCACGCCGGCGGCTGGCCGAGCTGGCGGTCGGAGAGCGCAGCGTCGCCGTCGCCATCGACATGTCGTACCGGAGCCTCCCCGAGCGCCTGCAGCGCGCCTACCGGCTGCTCTGCGCGCACACCTGCGAGAGTTTCGGCGCCGACCAGGCCGCCGCCCTCATGGACGCGGACACCCTGGCGGCCGAGCGGGTTCTGGAGGGCCTGATGGAGGCGAACCTGCTGCAGGAGCCGGCCCCGGGCCGCTACACCTTCCACGGCCTGATACGCGATCACGGCGCGGAGCTGGCGACCGGAGAAGGCAGCGGCTCGACGGGGCGAGCGATGCCGCTCACCAGCCTGCCCCGCCCTCCGAGAGGGGCCCTGGCCGAGCGCGACGGGTAGGCGACCGGGCGCCGCCGCCGCGCCTCGCCATGATGACTGAGGCTGCGGCTGCGGCGCCCGGTGCACGACCCGTCCCGTCAGTTGTTGCAGCAGTCGTGGTCGAAGATGCCGCTCGAAGGGGCCCCGGTCGAGGCGTTGGCCGCGCTCGTGTACGACGCTCCCACGAGCGCCAGCCCGGCCACGGCGGTCGCGGCAAGGAACCGTGCGAAGAACTTCATGAGGGACTCCTTTTCTCCGTGAGAACTGTCGGCATCAGTAAAAGGCCGGCGGTCCTCATAGGCGCATAGGATCCGCCTCAGATTTCGCGTCCCTCCGGATCAAGCGTGATGCCGAATTGAGGCAGCCCGATGGTGCAATGGAATGCGTGGGCGGCGAACTGTCGCGAAGAAGTGCCGGCCTGCCGCACACGGACGAAGCCGTGTACGGCAGGCCGGACATGCGAAAGTCACGGTCTGGCAGGCGTGACCTCGCGCAGGTCGCCCGCGCTCTTCCGGACCGTGCCGTCCTGGTCGAGCACGACGAAGGCGGGCCAGTTCCGCACACCGAACGCCTGCGACACCGGGCCCGTCTGCGGCTCGACGACCACTCGGGCGACCTCGCGCACGGCGCCGACGAGGTCCGCGCCCTGCTCGGCGGATCCGGCGACCACCACCAGGATCTGCTTCCGTCCACCCGGCAGTGCCTTGGCGTGGTCGACGAAGCGGGGCAGCGCCTTGCGGCAGGAGGAACACCCCGTGGAGAAGAACGCGGCGAGAAGCGGGCCCTTCAGGCCGCGCAGGGACACCGTCTCGCCATCGGTCGCGGTCGCGGTGAAATCGGCGACGCGGTCTCCGGCCCGGGGCAGGGAATTACGCTCCAAGAGCTGGTCGAGACCCGCCCGAGCCCATTTGGCTGTGTACTCGCGCAGCCGGTGCAGCGCAAGGAGCACCAGCAGCAGGTTGAGCCCGCCCAACACACCGACGACGACGATCGCGGCGGCCGTCACACCATCCATCGACACGCTCCTCCTTCAGCGGGGTAGAACCAGGGCCACGAGGTCGTCGTACGCGATGACCAGTGCCGCCGCGACGACGGCCGCGAACCCGGAGACGATCAAGGCCGCCGTGTCGAACCCGGCGCTCCCCATGTGGCCGGTCAGCACGGTTCCCGCCAGGCCCACGCCGGCGGTCATGAGGAGAATCGCGTTGCGTACGAGATGCCGCGCCCCGAGCGGCTGCGTCGACGTGCCGAAGCACCGGCAGCTCGTCGACGTGCCACGCCGCAGGGCTGATGCGATCACCAGCGAGAAGACGATCAGCAGCGCGGCCCCGATGCCCAATCCCGCGGGCGCGGTGACGCCGACCGGCATCAGTGCCGCCGCGGCCAACTCGCACGCGATCACCGCACCGGCGACGGCGGAACTCCAGCGCGCTTTCACGCCGAACGCACTTACGGTGGCACGGAATTCGATGAAACCCCGCCGCCCGCGCACCTTGCTCCCGGCAGCGGCGACGAAAACCAAGGCGAGCAATATACGGCAACCAAAGCCGATATAAGCGATCAGCATCTGCATCCTCATGACAAAGGGTGTGCGCGGCAGCGCCGGACCGCCGAGCCGTCGAGATCCGATTCGATCCCCGGTCGTCGACGGCTCGGCGGTGGTGAGCCGACTACGGGAAACCGGCCTCGTCCCCGGAGACAGGCCGCTCGGGGCCGACCGTTGCCCGTCCGCAAGCCCGCATGCTCAGGCGCAGCTCCATGGGTGGGTGGCGCAAACGGTGATGCACACGCAGTTCGACCACCTGTCGCACTCGCCGTCCCTGATCTCGCCGGGCATCGACGACACGAGGATGTCGAGGTCGAACTCGTCCATGAGAGCGATGTTCGCCGGGTCCTGCGATCTTGTGTCCAGAGCAGGCGCCTCGGACGTCGTGAACTCGGCGAACGCGGTTGGATCGGCCACCTGAACCGTGTCGATGGACATGGTGTTTCCTCCCTTGCTACGCGTGGCTCTTCTCTGCGTCGGACGCTATCCAGCCCGGGTGTGGCGGCGGTGTTGCCCGGGTTGTGCGACGTGCGCTCGCTGGAGGAGGGCGACGAGCTTGAGGAACAGACCATCGGGAACCCCTCGTTCGAGAAGGTGTTCCGGGAGAACGGCCAGGTCTATTTCTCCTCCTGGCCTGCATTGAGCCGCCTGGAGCCATGAATTCTCGCTGGCCGTGAGACCCGCGCGTGTCACACCTGGGCCACTTCATCAGGTCATGGAGCCGGATCGGGGCAGGCCGCGCGAGCGGCCTTCCGGCGATCAGGCCCGCGTCAACGCCAGCGCCCATACCATACGGTATAGTATGGAAACGCGTGAACCATTCAACGACCGAGGAAAAACATGTCAGCATTACCCGATCCGGTTTGGCCGGTTGTCGTCCTGGCGATCATCCAGGCCGGCGACGCCGTCATGTGCGTCAAACCCGTTCCGTTCATCGCCCAGTGAGTGTTTTCCAACCTGAAGCCGCAGGTCGCGGGCATGCTGCGCGGAAGAGCTTGATCGACAAGTAGAAGAGCCCCTGGTAGAAGGGTTGTCGA
>NZ_JBVJHP010000033.1:0-89315 GCF_055586745.1 Nonomuraea sp. NPDC049378 | reverse complement strand
CCCCCCCCCCCCCCCCCCCCCCCCCCCCCCCCCCCCCCCCCCCCCCCCCCCCCCCCCCCCCCCCCCCCCCCCCCCCCCCCCCCCCCCCCCCCGGCTGCGTCTTCCCGGGCTGAGCGTCCGGGTCATGTCTCCCGAGCGGGGCGCTGCCCACTGCGCCGTCTGGCGGCATACGGCAACACGAACAAGTACAGACCCGTGAACAGCTGCAAGACGAGCGGGAGCAGCGGCAAGTAGAACACCCACTCGGCAGGCTCCTCCTGGAGCACGGCGACGATACTGACCAAGACGGTCGCCGTGAAGACGATGGACAACCAGCGGTGAGTCTGCCGAACCCACGTGTTCCCGGTCAATGAGACCTCCTCTGGAAGACGAGCAACCCCGGCCAGAGCGACCTGCCGGGAGGGACGTTCAGCCGCCTGCGGACGTCGCTGACTGCAACGCTCCTGTTCAGTCCGTGGACAGCGGCACTGGATGCAGCGCACCGATCGCCCATGGCTCGGCTCACCCGGACGTCTTCGTGCTGGGTGAGCCGATGCTCGGTGTTGTCGCGACGAGCTGAGTGCGAGGGCATGGCCCGGCACTCGTCGGTCGTTGCGCAGCCGAGCACATCGCCATCGGCGATCATGACGGTGGCCGGCGGGTGGCCGCCACCAACGTGGTGCGCTCCATGACAGATCACGCTAGGTGCGGCTCAGGGACTGGCGCTTCTCGATTCCTGATCGGTTTGTCGCCCCGCAGTAGCAGGCTGTTGATCCCGACGTCCCGGGGTCAATCGACCGTGATGACGAGCTTTCCCGGCGCGTTGCCCGCAGCCAGGTCCCCTACCGCGGTGGGGGCCTCCGCCAGGGAGTACGTGCGTCCGACGGCCGGTCGCACGGACCCGGCCTCGATGAGGTCGCGCAGCGCGTCCAGGTCGGCGGTGCGGGTCAGCGCGATCAGCGCGTCCAGGCGCTGACGCGTGAACGGGGTGATCAGCCGGGCGGCGAGCAGCCGGCCGAGTCCGCCGAACCACCGACCGCCGCCCTCGCCGCCGATGATGACGAGCCGGCCGCGCTCGGCGAGCAGCCCGCGCAGCAGGGCCAGCGGCCGCAGGCCCGCGATGTCGATGATCAGATCGTACGTCCCGGTGAGGGGCTCGCGCGTGTAGTCGATGACGGCCTGGGCGCCCAGCGACCGGACGAGGTCGGCCTTGGCCGTGCTGCACACGCCGGTGACGTGGGCGCCGCCGGCGACCGCGAGTTGCGTCGCGAAGCTGCCCACTCCGCCGCCGGCGCCGATGACCAGCACCTTCGCGCCGGCGGTGACCTGGCCGACGGCCCGCAACGCGGTCACCCCCGACACGGGTACGGCCGCCGCTTCGGTGAAGCTCAGGTTGGCGGGCTTGCGGGCGAGCTTGCCCGGGCGGGCGAGCGCGAACTGCGCGTACGTGCCGGTCGCCGCGCCGTACACCTCGTCGCCGGGGCGTAACGCGGTCACGTTGGCGCCGACGGACTCCACGACGCCGGCCACGTCCATGCCCGGCACGCGGTTGCGGGGCCGGCGCAGGCCGAAACCGAGGCGGCCGATGAGCGGCAGCCCGGTCATGACGTGCCACACGCCGTAGTCGACGCCGGCCGCGTGCACCCGGATCAGCACGTCGTCGGCGCCGGGCGTCGGGGCCGGGACCTCGCCGAGGCTCAGCGTGTGTGGCGGGCCGTACTCGTCCTGGACGATCGCCCTCATGAGGGGTCTCCTTCGGTGTCGGGGTACTGGAAGACGTCGTCGAGCCCGACCCGGAACACCCGGGCGATGCGGAAGGCCATCTCCAGCGAGGGGGAGTAGCGACCCTGTTCGATCGCGATGATGGTCTGGCGGGTGACGCCGACCCGGTCGGCCAGCTCGGCCTGGGTCATCTCGCCGTGCGCGAACCGCAGGGCCCGGATCGTGTTGGTGACCTGCGTCGGCTTCACCACGTCTGGAAGCCGCCCTTGCGGTACGCCATGATCTTGGCAACCGAGCTGAGCCCCGCGGACAACACGAACGCCAGGTAGACGGCGTTGGCGATCCAGAAGTGGCGCAGTTCGGCGATGGCCATGACCAGTGCGGCGAGCGCGCCGATGACGACGATCGACTGCCCGATGCGCTCGCTGACGTGGTTGATCTCGCGATCGCGCTCGTCGGTGCGGTCGGTGCCGTGGCCGCCCGCGACGGCCATCGCGATGTTGGCCACGATCGCGGCGACGATGGCGCCGCCGATGGTCCACAGCAGAGGTCCGGCGTAGGCGACGTCGGGAAGCGGGCCGCCGCCGGCCCGGCCCAGGACGGTCACCACGTAGATCGTGTACGCGCCGATGGTGACCACGATCATCACCCAGGCGCGTTTCTCCTCGAAGGCCATGCCCGCTCCTCATGTAAAACAAAGCTGACATCATGCAATGTAAAACACGCCAGACACCATGTCAAAGCTTTTTTACATGATCGGCGGGTGACCGCCAGGTTTCCCGTTCGATCTTGCGCACATCCTCATCGTCCCCAGGAGCTCCGCCGCAGCGATCTTCTGGAGAGGGCGTTCTGGACGGCAGGGCATCCAGGTTTCCGGGTCGGGCAGGCGCGGCGCGCGCGGCCGGCCTGAGAGGCGCTCCCGGTGCTGTTCCACGGGCGACACATCGAAGGTGGGGAAGTCCGGTCCGTGGGCCGCTCGGCGGGCTTGGAACTGAGTTCCACATCCATGGCGATCATCGTCGCTCGCCTGGCGGGTTAGCCGCTTGCATGCCGCGAAGCTGCAGAAAGTTCACCAAACACTCTGGAATTATTTTCCATATGTCGCTACTGTCCTGGAATCCACATCCGAAAGGGCAGCCATGGAACCCCCCAACGAGAGCCGCGCGGCCGAGATGCACCCGGACGACGGCTCCGGCATCCTCGCCCGCATCCGGGCCATGCGCCCGTCCTTCGCGCGAGGAGACCTGCGCGTCTCGGACGCCGTCCTGCGGGACCCGTCGGCCGTTGTCCACTCCACGATCAGCGATCTGGCGGCCGAGGCCGGAACCGCCTCGTCCACCGTCGTCCGGTTCTGCCAGCGGCTCGGGCTGCGCGGCTATCACGCCCTGAAACTGGCCATCGCCAGCGAGCTCGGCACCGGCAACGCTCTGGCCACTCCAAGGATCACGGCAGACGACAGCCCGCTCTCCGTGCTCAACAAGATCATCACCTTGGACGCGGAAGCGCTGCGCGACGTCACCTCGACCATCGACCCCGCGCAGCTGGAGACGGCCGTCAACGCCCTGCACGACGCCGGCCGCATCCTCGTCGTCGGGGTGGGCACCTCGGCCCCCCTGGCCCAGGACTTCGCCTACCGCCTGATCACCATAGGTCTGCACGCCGACGCCCCCGCCGACACGCACGTGCAGCATGTCACGGCCCGGTTGCTCGGCCCCTCCGATGTGTGCCTGGCCGTCAGCCACACCGGGTCCACCAGAGAGACCGTCGCGGCGGTCGAGGCGGCTCGCGACGTGCGCGCCACCACCATCGCTGTCACCAGCTTCGCCCGCTCTCCACTGACGGACGTCGTCGACGCCGTGCTGGTCGCCGGAAGCCGCGAGACGTCGTTCCGCATCGAGGCGATGGCCAGCCGCATAGCCCACCTTTCGCTGCTGGACGCCATGTTCGTCGCGCTGGCGCAGCGCCGCCCGGCGGCGGCCTCCGCGGCCCTGGAACTGACCGGCGGTGTGCTGGCGGAGCACCGGTTCTGATGGCCGCCGCCCGCCTCGCCGTCATCGCCGACAGCCATCTCTGCTCGCCCGGCACACCGTACGGCCACTGGAACGACCGGCTCCTGCTCCCGGAGTCGTGGACGCTGTGGCGGGAGGCTGTCGACTTCGTGGCGGCCAGCGCCGCCGAGGCCGTCCTGCTCCTCGGCGACGTGACGAACTTCGCCGAGCCCGACCTGCTCGTGCGCGGCCTGCGCGAGCTGGCCCGCGCGGGCCGGCCCGTCATCGCCGTCTCGGGCAACCACGACGTCGAACCGGTACGCGACGCCCTGGCCGCCGCGAAGCAGGCGATTCCGGCTTTGACGGTGCCGGGGCTGACTCCGTCGCCGTCACCGGCGTTCGGCGGCCTCCATGTCGCCGGCGTTCCCATCAGGGCGAGCCGCCAGGGCGGCCACGTCCTGGACGGGGACGAGCTGCACGACCTGCCCGGCGACCGTCCGCTCGTCATGATCAGCCACTATCCCATCCTCGACATCGAAGCCGATCTCACCAGGCAGCACCTCAGACACCCTGACCATCTGGGCGGCGTCGGGCCGCTGCGCCGGCAACTGCACCGCCACCGGGGCCCGGGCGTCGTCCTGCACGGCCACGTGCACCGCCACCACGCGGCGTGCAGCGGGCGGCTCCTGCAGCTGTCGATGGCCCCGCTCATCGAAAGTCCGCACGCCGTGACCCTGCTGACCCTGCGTACCAAGCCCGATGGGCTCAACGTCGACCGCGAGACCGTGCCGCTGCGCGCCGCCTCGCGCCCCACTCCCGCGCTCGAACACTGGATGTTCCAGGACGGGCGCTGGACCCTCGACCCCACCCCCTCCGCGAGAAGGCCTCAGCCATGAAACGACTCCTCGTCCTCGCAACCGCACTCGTCCTGACCAGCGCATGCAGCACCGCAACCACCACCAACCCCGCGCCCCGGGCCGCCAGGAACGGCGACTGCGGGTACGCCTTCGTCCACGCCGCGACCATCGGCAGCAGCCTGTTCGAGAAATGGGCCGAGGACGGTGTCCAGCAGGCCAAGAAGGAGCTGGACGTGACCATCGACTCGGTCGAGTCGGCCACTCCGACGGCCATCGCCGACAACTTCCGCGCTTTCGCCCAGCGCGGTTGCAAGCAGGTGATCGCCACCGCGGGCTTCTCGGCGGCCGAGCCCCTCACGCAGGTCGCCAAGGAGTTCCCCGGCCAGCAGTTCGCCATCCTCGACGCCGAGGTGGACCTGCCCAACGTGCGCTCCTACGCCTGGGCCGTCGAACAGGCCACCTACGTGGCCGGCGTGAGCGCCGCGCTGCTGTCGAAGACGAAGACGATCGGCGCGGTCTTCGGCATGGAGGTCCCGTCGCTCAAGCGCTGGCAGGCGGGCTACGAAGCGGGTGCCAAGGCCGCCGTCCCCGGCACCAAGGTCCTCATCAACTACGTCGGCTCGTTCTCCGACCCGGCGAAGTCGCTCACCTTGGCCATCGCGCAGAAGCAGCAGGGCGCGGACGTCATCCTGCCCGCCTCGGGCTCGAACCTGGGCGTCATCTCCGAGGCCGCCAAGAACGGCTTCTCCGTCGCGGCGGTCGATCCCGAGGAGGCCGGCAAGGCCGGCGAGAAGGGCGTGGCGTTCACCATGTCGATGAAGGTCGCTGACTCGGTCCGCCTGCTGTTCGGCGAGAAGTGGACGGGAGAGCCGAGAGGCGGCACCAGAAACCTCACGCTCAAGGACGACGTGTTCGTCTTCGACCCGATGACCACCTCCTCCGGCACGTACGACGACCGGGTGCCCGCCGACGTCGTCAAGGCCGCCAAGGCCGCCTACGACGACATCGTGGCGGGCGCCATCACCGTCGCCAACCCGGTGGCGGGGCAGTGACCGTGACCGACGTCCTGGTGTGCGGCGACATCCGCAAGAGCTTCGGCCCGGTACGCGCCCTCAACGGCACCGACCTGCGCGTGCGGCGCGGCACGATCCACGGGCTGGTCGGCGAGAACGGCGCCGGCAAGTCCACGCTGATGAAGGTCGTCATGGGCGAGCTGACGCCCGACTCCGGGCACCTGGAGGTCGGCGCCGTCCCGGGCCTGATCCGGCAGCAGTTGTCCACCGTCCCCGAGTTCTCCGTCCTGGAGAACATCATCTTCGGCTCGGAGCCGCTGCGGCACGGGCTCGTCTCCCGGCGCGCCGCCGCCAAGCGGATCGGCGAGCTCATGGAGGAGATCCGGCTGCCGCTGCCCCTCCAGGAGGAGGCCGCGCTGCTGCCGCTGGCCCTGCAGCAGCGCATGGAGATCCTGCGCATCCTGTACCACCGCGCCGAGCTGATCCTCATGGACGAGCCCACCGCACTGCTCACGCCCAGCGAGGTCGATGCCATGTCAGAGCTGCTGCGACGGCTGGTCGAGCAGGGCCACACCGTTGTGTTCATCACCCACAAGCTGCGTGAGGTCGAGGCGCTGTGCGACGCGGTCACCGTGATCCGCCACGGTGCCACCACCCACCAATGGCCCGATCGCACGTTCACCGTCACCGGCATGGCCGCGGCGATGGTGGGAGAGAGCGGCGCGGGTGTGGTGGCGTCCGAGCGCGCCGGGCGCGACCTCACGAGCGCGGACATCAGGCTCTCGCTCGACGTGGCCGGACACCGGATCGAGGTACGGGCGGGCGAGGTGACCGGCGTCGCCGGGGTCGCGGGCAACGGCCAGGACACCCTGGTCGAGCACGTGTGCGGGCTGGCCGAGCACCCGGGGTTCGGGCAGGTCGCGATCGGCGGCGTCCGAGCCGACGGCTGGCCCACCAACCGCCGTCGCGCCGCGGGGCTGCGGTTGATCCCCGCCGACGCCCGGCAGTGGGCGAGCGCGGTGGAGGCCGACCTCGTCGACAACGTCGCCACGTCCGAGGTGAGCCCCGCCTTCACCGGGCGCTTCGGCAGGCTGCGCAAGAGCGCGATGGCGCGGCACGCGGCCGAGATCGTCGAGGCGGGGCAGGTCGTCACGGCGGGGATCCGCCAGAAGGCGGGCGAACTGTCGGGGGGCAACCTGCAGCGGCTCGTGGCCGCCAGGGAGCTGAACTCTGACGGGACGGTCGTGGTGGCGCACGAGCCGACCCGTGGCGTCGACTTCAGGGCGGCGCGGGCCATCAGGGACCGGCTCAGAGACTTCGCCGATCAAGGTGGTGGAACGCTCCTGATCTCCTCTGACCTCGACGAACTGTTCGAGATCAGCGATCGCATCGTGGTGATGTACCGGGGCGAGGTCGCGGGAGAGGTGCATAGAGCGGAGTTCTCCCGGGCCCGGCTGGGCGAGCTCATGGGCGGCCTCGACCCGGAAGCGGCCGCCGCCGAGACAGCGGGGTCAGAGGCGGAGGCGGCGTCATGAGCGTGGATCGTCGCGCCGTCCGGATCATGGCGGTCGCGCTGCTGGCCGGCCTGGCCATCGCCGGGGCGATCATCACGGCCGTCGGGGGAGGAGCCAGCCTGCCCGCCGCGGCGGCCGCCTTCGCCTCCGGCGCGTACGGCTCCGGCACCGCCTGGGGCGCGACCGTCGCGGCCGCCGTGCCCATCCTGCTGACCGCGATCGGCGCCAGCATCGCCTTCCGCGCCGGCATCTTCAACCTGGGCCAGCCCGGCATGTTCGTCGCGGGGGCGGTGGCCGCCGGGGCCGCCGCGCCCGCGCTGGGCGGACCCCCGCTGCTGAACGTCCTGATCACGCTGCTCGTCTCGATGGCGGCCGGTGCTCTGTGGGCGGCCCTGATCACCATATTCAGCCGGTTGACCGCAGTGGACGTGCTCGTCCTGTCGCTGATCATGAACTACCTCGCCGATGGCCTGGCGACGCTGCTGACCACCCGCGTCTTCCGCGACCCCACCGCGTTCGGCGTGATCGAGACCCGGCTGGTGCCCGCCCGGCTGCCGCTGCTCGTCGAGCAGAGCAGCTTCCACGCAGGCGCGCTGCTGGCGGTAGCCGTGTGCGTGCTCTACTGGTGGGTGCTGAACCAGACGCGCGCCGGGCACCGGTTGCGGCTCTACGGGCAGAACCCGCGCTTCGCCGCGGCGTCCGGCACCTCGCCCCGGCGCTACGAGCTGCGTGTCACCGTGGTCGCCGGCGCGGTTTCCGGGCTGGCCGGCGGCATCCAGGTCCTCGGGGTCTTCCTGCGCTACATCGACGGCTCTGTCGGCGGCGCCTCCTCCGCCGCCTGGACCGGCATGATCCTTGCCATCCTCGCTCCGCTCGGCAGCCTGCTGCTCGTCCCCGGGGCGCTCTTCCTTGCCTGTCTGCAGACCGGGCTGCTCGGCGTCGAACGGGAGATCGGCGTGTCCAGCAGGCTGAGCCTCGTCGTGCAGGCCGTCGTGATGATCGCGGTCGCCTATGGCCGGGGCCGGGCCCTGCGGGCGAGCCGGGACGCCCCGGCGGATGGAACCGCGCGCGGGCCGCAACCCAGGGCCGAAAGGGTCACGTCATGATCGATCTGCTGACCAGCGTCGTGATCTGGGGCCGGACCCTGGACGCCGCGACCTCGCTGCTCCTGGTCGCCCTCGGCGGGTATCTGTGCGTGCGCTCCGGCGTGTTCAACATCGCACTCGAAGGCTCCATGATCTTCAGCTGCTTCGCCGCCGTGGCGTGCAGCTTCTGGGCGAGCAACTGGGGCCTGGGCGTGCTCGGCGCAGCCGCCGTGGGCGTCGCGGTGACCGGCGTGCTCGCCCTGGTGTGCGTGTACCTGCACGCTGACGTGCTGCTCGTCGGGCTCGCGTTGAACCTGCTCGGGCTGGGCGCGACCCCGCTGCTGCTGCAGTGGGCCTTCGGCATCCGCGGCGGCTTCACCTCCCCCGAGGTGCGCCCCATCCCGCACGTCGGCCTGCCGGGCATCGACGCCGTCCCGTGGCTCGGTGACGTGGTCAGCGGACGCAGCGTGCTGACCTATCTGGGGTGGCTGCTGGCGGCCGCCGTGGCGGTCTGGCTCCGCCACACCCGCTCCGGCATGGCACTGCGCGCCGTCGGGCTGCGCGAGGAGATCGCCGCCGTCACCGGCGTGCCGGTCCGGCGCACCCGGGCCACGGCCCTGCTCGCCGGCGGGGCGCTGGTGGGCGTGGGCGGAGCCCAGCTCGCCCTCGGCGACGTCGCGCAGTTCTCCGAGAACATGACCTCGGGCCGCGGATTCGTGGCGCTGGCCATGGTGCTCATCGCGGCCCGGCGGGCGTGGACGCTGCTGCCGCTGTCGATCGGCTTCGCCGTCTTCGATGTCGTGGGCCTGTCGTTGCAGTCCGAGGGGCTGTGGTCCGAGCTCAGCTACGTCCTGCCGTATGCCGCAGCGCTCGCCATCCTGCTCCTGGCCCGGCTGTGGAGCGTGTACCGCCTGCCACGGAGCACACGTGCCTGACGTCCCACGCCTGCGCGTTCTGGCCACCAACGACCTGCTCGGTTCCTTCCATCCCTGGCCGACCAGCTACGGCCGGCTGCCCGGCGGCGTCGCCGTGCGCGAGACGGTGCGGCGGCTGCGGTCCGGCGCGCCCACCCTGTGGGCCGACGCCGGCGACTTCGCCCAGGGTGGGGTGATCAGTACTCTCACCGGCGGTCTCGGCGGGTTCACCGCCATGGACGAGCTCGGGCCCGACGTGGTGGTGGCCGGCAATCACGAGTTCGACTGGGGCACCCCCACGGCACGCGAGGGCGCGCGGCGGATGCGGGCGCCGGCGCTGTGCGCCAACCACCCCGCCAGCGGGCTGCCCGCCACCGCGACGTTCGCCGTGGACGGCCTGGCCGTGGGCGTCGTCGGCTGCACCACCCCCGCGCTGTACGACCTGATCCGCGAACCGCCGGCGGCCCCGCTGGAGGACCTCGGCGAGGCGATCCGGCAGGCCGTCGGAGAACTGCGAGGTGATGGGTGCGACGTGATCGTGGCCGTCGTCCACGACGGCGTGGACTGGGAGCCCGTCGCCACCGGCGGGTGCCGGCCGCTGCCTTCGCGGTTCGCCTCCGTCATCGGGGCGTGGGCGCATCTGGTGGAGGTGATCGTGGCCGGGCACACCCTGGGCCGCTGGATCGGCACGCTGCACGAGACGCCCGTGCTCCAGCCATGGGCGTTCGGCCAGGAGATCGGCGTGGTCGACTTCGACCACGCTCTCGCGCCCGTGCGCACCTACACCGAAGTCCCCGAGCCGGCCGCCCCGTGGGACCGCTCCGGCGCCCACCTGATCGCCCAGGCTCGGGCGCAGCGGGCAGGCACGCTGACCCGCCCCTTGCGCAACCAGCCCGGCGTCGATGACTCCCTGCCGCGCTACGTGGGCGACGCGTTCGCGCGCGCCAACGGCGGTGACGGCGCGCTCTACGGCTGCTGGGAGATCGCGACGGGACAGCCGCCGCTGGACGGAACGCTGGCCTGGCTCGGCGCGGGCGAGGTCACCGAGGCCGACATCCTGCGGCTGGTGCCCTACCAGGACGACTCCGTCGTCCTGGCCGACCTGACCGGGCAGGACCTGGCCCGCCTGCGGCAACGCGACGACCTGGTGATCCGCAGCCCCGCCGCCGGCGGCCGGCTGGCCCTGACCCGCTATGCCGTCACCGAGATCGCAGCCCACCTGAACAGACCCCTGGCCTTCGAGCCGGCACCCACCGGCGTCCGGGACTCGTTGCGCATCGCGCTAGCTGAAGGAGATCCGCTCTCATGACATACACCCACGACCGGCGAGCAGCCGGCTTGCTCGCCTTCGACTGGAACGGCACGCTGGTCGACGACGCCGAGCGGGCCAGGCGGGCGGTCAACCGCGTCCTCGGCGCGCATGACGCCGCCACGCTCACCCCGGCCGAGTTCAAGCACACCTTCACGCTGCCCATGCGTCGGTTCTTCCTTGCCGCGGGTGTGCCCGAGGAACAGCTGGGCGCGGCGGAGAAACAGTGGAACGAGGAGATGGCGGCACACGACGCGCCCCTGAGCGCCGGGGCCGTCGACATTCTGCGGGCGGCGGCCGACCAGCGAGTGCGCGTGGTGGTGGTGAGCGCGGCGGCGCCGGACGCGATCATGAAGGACGCCCGCGCGTTGCGCGTCGACCATCTGCTGGGGCAGGTCATCGGCTCGGTGCGGGACAAGGCGGCCGAGCTGACCCGGCTCGTCGCCGAGAGCGGCCGGGTGATCTACGTGGGCGACGTCGAGTACGACATGTGCTGCGCGGTCGAGGCCGGCGCCTATCCCGTCGGTTTCGGCGGCGGATACCGGCCCGCGTCCGCGCTGGCCGAAGCAGGAGCCGACATCGTCATCTGGAACCTGGCGACGCTGCGGCCCTACTTGTCCGACGTCCCCTCCTGAGCCTGCCGTGAAAGGAGGGTCGTGCACCCCACCCTCGATATGGCTGAACTCGTCATCCGCCTGGCCGCTGCGGCCGGAGCGGGCATCGCGATCGGATTTGAGCGGGAGGTCGGCGACCACGTCGCCGGCATCCGCACGCACACGCTGGTAGCCGTGGGCGCCGCGGTCTTCGCCATCAGCGGAGCCTACGGATTCGCTGACATCCCCCGGGCCCCGGTGGCCGACCCGGCCCGCGTCGCGGCACAGATCGCCTCCGGCATCGGCTTCATCGGCGCCGGAGCCATCGTCAAGGACGGCGTCGTCGTCCGCGGCCTGACCACGGCGGCGACCCTGTGGCTCAGCGCCGCGCTGGGCATGGCGGGCGGCACCGGGGCCTACCTCCCGCTGGCCGCCGGACTCGTCCTGGTGATGCTCGTCCTGGTGGCTCTGCGCATGGTCAAACCCGCGGCGCGCGGCATCGCCCGCCGCAGCCCGTCGCTGCGGGTCACTCACCGGCCCGAGCACGGCACGCTGGATACGATCCTGCGCACGGTCGAGGCCGCCGGGCCGAAGGTCGAGAGCTTGACGATCTGCGAGGACGTCCACGAGCCCGCACCGTCGCGGACCGTCGTCCTGGAAATGGACGACCACCGCGGCAACCGCCTGCTCGCCGCGATCGACACGCTCTCCCGGCGCGACGACGTCCTGCGCATTGACTACCGTCCTGGCCACCTCGTGCCCGGAACGCGGCTGCGCACGAGGCTGCGCCGTCTGCTGCGCCCGGCCAGAAGGCTCGCCGGGCGCGAGCGCCCCCACCCCCACGATCGATGAGGAGACCGACCCCATGGGCCACGTGACGGCCATCGACGTCATCCGCGCCAAACGCGACGGTGCCACGCTCAGCGACGAGCAGATCGACTGGATCATCCATGGCTACACCTGCGGCCGGGTGGCGGAGGAGCAGATGGCGGCCCTGGCCATGGCCATCCTGCTCAACGGCATGAGCCGCAGGGAGATCGCCCGCTGGACCGCCGCGCTGATCGCCTCCGGGCAGCGCATGCGCCTGCCGGCCCAGGAGCTCGGCGGCCGCCCCACCGTCGACAAGCATTCGACGGGGGGCGTCGGCGACAAGATCACCTTGCCGTTGGCGCCCCTGGTCGCGGCCTGCGGCGCCGTCGTGCCACAACTGTCCGGGCGCGGGCTCGGCCACACCGGCGGCACGCTGGACAAACTGGAGACCATTCCCGGCTGGCGCGCCGGCTTGTCGGCGGGGCGGCTGCTCGCCCAGCTCCGCGAGGTCGGCGCCGCTGTCTGCGCCGCGAGCGACGAACTCGCCCCGGCCGACCGGAAGCTGTACGCGCTGCGCGACGTCACCGGCACTGTCGAGTCCATCCCGTTGATCGCCGGCTCCATCATGAGCAAGAAGATCGCCGAAGGCGCCGGCTCCCTCGTCCTGGACGTCAAGGTCGGCGCCGGCGCGTTCATGAAGGACGTCGGGCAGGCCCGCGAGCTCGCCAGGACCATGGTCGCACTGGGCGGCGACCATGGGGTGACCACCACAGCCGTGCTGACGGACATGGACACCCCACTCGGCCTGACCGCGGGCAACGCCCTGGAAGTGCGCGAATCGGTGGAGGTGCTGGCGGGCGGCGGTCCGTGCGACGTGGTCGAGCTGACGCTCGCCCTGGCCCGCGAGATGCTCGCCGCTGCCGGGCTCGACAGGATCGACCCGGCCGACCGGCTGCGCGACGGATCCGCCATGGACGTGTGGCGGCGCATGATCAGCGCGCAGGGCGGCGACCCCGACGCGACCCTGCCGCGCGCCAGAGAGAGCCACGCCGTCGTGGCGCCCGCCACCGGCGTGCTGGCCAAGCTGGACGCCTACGCGGTGGGCATGGCCGCCTGGCACTTGGGCGCCGGCCGCGCCCGCAAGGAGGATCTCGTGCAGGCCGCGGCCGGGATAGAACTGCACGCCAAACCGGGCGCATCGGTGCGCACAGGGCAGCCGCTGCTTACCCTGCACACCGACACGCCGGAACGCTTCGAGCCGGCCGTGGCGGCACTGCGAGACGCGGTCACCGTCGTACCGCCCGGCACTCGGCTCGAACTGCGCCCGCTCGTCATCGAACGCGTCCACGTCGCCACTCCCTGAACGATGCGTCCCCTATTGGGTCCTGCCCCCCACCTTGACGGCCATGAGGCGAGTTGATCACGCGTCGCTCGCGAGGCGCGCAGCGCGCTCTGTTTCTGTGGCTATGAGCTTGGGGCAAGTGCGTTCCCTGGCCGGCCAGTTCCACCCGGACACCGTTGGCCAGGCCCCACTGCGCGGACTCGGCGGCCGCGTAGGAGGTCTTGCCGTCGACGGTGGTCCAGGCCGCGGCCGACAGGACGTTAAGGATGGCCCCTCCGCCGTTGCGGGCTGGAACAGGAGCGAATGCCCGAATCATGGCGAGGGTGCCGTACCGACGCGGACCACGACGCGGCCGCCCGCCTGACGCCGCTCGACAGCAGTGGCCTCTCCTGATGCCGCGCAGATGTGGCGTGCGTCACATCAACGGTCGTCCCGACGTTGCCCGGACCGTTCGTCGTAGGGGTGTAGCGACCACCACGGCAAGGAGATCCCATGGACGCCCGTTTCGACTACGCCGGCAACCCGGTCGGAGCGAAGGCCGCGAAGGCGTTCGTCTCGGCGAGCAAGGTCGTGTCGGACTCTGCGCTGCCGGCCACGACGCGGGAGCTCGTGATGCTCCGCGTCAGCCAGATCAACGGCTGCGCCGTGTGCATCGACCAGCACACCAAGGAAGCCGCCCACGCGGGGGAGACCTCGGTGCGCATCAACCTGGTCTCGGCCTGGCGGGAGGCGACCGTCTTCACCGACGCCGAGCGCGCCGCCCTGGAGCTGGCCGAGCAGGGCACCCGTACGGCCGACGCCGGCGGCGTCACCGACGAGGCCTGGGCCGACGCCGCCAAGCACCACGACGATGACCAGCTCGCCGCCCTGACCGCCCTCATCGCCGTCATGAACGCCTGGAACCGCATGAACATCATCACCCGGCAACCCGCCACCGGAGACTTCGAGCCCGGCCAGTGGGGCTGACCTACCGCCACGATCGCTCCCACTCCCGTCGGCGAGCCGATCGCCCGTAGAGCGCTCCCTCAGTACCGGCTCGACGCCACGGCACACCGGAATGTGCGGCCGGCGCATCGCCTCACATTTCACGGGACCGTGTCGTCGAACTGGCTGAAACGAACACATCATCCAGCGAACAGAAAGTAGCGACATCAATGACCACCCCATTGCCGGCAACATCGTTCGCCGACCCGGCGCCCGCGGGGCCCCTGGAGCGGGCGGCCACCGCGCTGACCGGACACGGTTTCACCGTGGAGATCCTCGATGACGTCGCCGCCGCGCGTACCCGCGTCAAGGAGCTGATACCCGAGGGCTCCAGCGTTTTCACCGGGGCCAGCGAGACCCTGCGCCTGTCCGGCATCGATGAGGACATCAACGCCAGCGGGCGATACCAGGCCATCAAGCCACGCATCCTGGCCATGGACCGCGCCACCCAGAGGGACGAGATCCGGCGGCTGACCGCCAGCCCCGACGTCGTCGTGGGGAGCGTCGCCGCGGTCACCGAAACCGGCTCCCTCGTGGCCGCCTCGGGCAGCGGAAGCCAGTTGCCCAGCTACTCCGGCGGCGCCGCCCGCGCGATCTGGATCGTCGGGGCGCAGAAGGTGGTGCCCGACCTGAGCACCGCGCTACGCCGCGTCGAAGAGCACTGCCTCCCGCTGGAAACCGCTCGCACCCAGGCGGTCCACGGGTGGCCCAGCGCCGTCAACCGCCTCCTCGTCCTCAACGCGGAACCCTTCCCAGGGCGCGGCACCGTCCTGCTGCTCCGGCAGGCCCTCGGCTTCTGAACCGCCGGGAACCATAGAGCCGGGGCTGGAACCGGCCTGGCGACGGCCGGCTTGATCGCCGCGTTCGGGTGAGGGCCTGGATCGTGTCCTACAACCCTGGTCCGTGACCACAGCAGCTTGGTGACCGAGGCGCCGGCACCCAGGTCCTGACCCCACGCCACGCGGGTCGTGGCGTCGTAGCCGCGAACACGGAGCAGCTCCAGGTCGGCCAGCCGACCGCGTCGCCGTCGACGGGCACGCGTACCTCGTCGAAGAACTCCTCCCTGCTCGCGTCCGCGATCCAACGGCCGGCGTGGGCCCGTGGCCGCCGTTCCAGATGTTGTGCGTGGATCGGCATGGGCGCGGGGCTGCTGCCGCACCGTGTCACAGGAAAAGCCGAGATCGCCATGCTGGTCCGTACGGCATAGACGCGGCCTGGCGATCCCTTATGAGAGAACCTGCACCGGTTTGCCATATTCACACTGCTGACGTTGACCGCCGGCTGGGGGACCGGCCGCGCCACCACCAACACCGTCGCGATCACCGTCCTCGCCCGGCGGTCCTGGCCACGCTGCGCCGGGCAGCGCGCAAGGCGTCCCATGGCGTCGCCCCCACGTTCTCCTCCGTGCGGAGTCTCTCGAAGGGCGTGGACGAGCCGGCGGCGTAGAGAGCATGATCTCTTGACCCCTGTCCATGGACTCCCTGCAGACGGTCCGGTTACCCAGCGAGGACGGCGCGAGCCGTCCCGGCTCAGGGTCGGGCCACCCGGAAGACGGGCCAGCCGATCTCGGTGCGCCATGTCGCCGGGTCGTCCGTGTCGCGGGGGCCGACCAGGTAGCGCTCACGGACCGGCCCGGCGACCGCGAGCGCGTTGGCCACGACCCAGGCGCCGAGTTCCCCGTAGGTGACGTCGATGTCGTCGTGGTCGCCGACATGGGTAGTGGTGGCCAGTTCGACGCCCGGCAGGGTCACCGGGTGCACTCGGCCGCGGCGCGGGGGTTCCGGCGTCGGCCGGTAGACGAGCACGTGCCCGTGGCCGCTTTCGAAAAGCGAGTTGTCGTACAACCCGCCGAGGACGCCGGTCGGCTCGGCGACGAGGGCGTCCAGCTCGGCGGCGGCACCGGCGTACCAGGCGATGACGTGTTCGTGCTCGACGTCGTCCTCGATCGCGGCAACCGTGGTGGCCGGGACGGCGCGCAGCTCGACGTCGAGCGGTGCCGGCTCCGGCCGCAGCAGCCGGCGCAGCGACGCCACTGCGGCGCGTGTCCGGTCCAGCTCCGATTCGAGCCGTCGCAGGTGGTCGGCGACAAGGGCGGCGCGCGCGCCGGGGTCAGGGGAGCGCAGGATGCGTTGGACGTCCGGCAGCGGGACGTCGAGCTCGCGTCGTAGACGGAGCCGCCGAGTCCGAACAGGACGCCCCGTCCGGACAGGTCGGTGAGGATCTCGTTGGCCTCGGCCATGTTGCGAGCGAACCGGTCGAACTTGGTGACCGTGAACACCGACCCATTCCAGACGGCGGCGAGGGCCTGGTCGAGGCCGGCGCGGTTGCGGCGGGTGGTGCCGGAGAAACCGCGGTCGATGTAGATGCGGTCTTCGGGGACGCCGAGGGTCAGGAGTTGCTCGGTCTGGATCACGACGTCTTGCTCGTCGGTGGAGCAGCGGGCGTAGCCGACGCGGGTTCCGTTCACGGCTCCCAAGCGTTCCGGATAGGGGGCCTTCACTGGAACAGTTCGCGGAACACCTATACGGAACACCCTGACCTGGGGCGGTTGGCCGGGTGGCTGGTGTTCCGGTGGGGGTCCCCTTACGGAACACCAGTTCATCCACCCCTCCGCACTCCACATGAGGTGCGCAGGTCACCGGTGAGGTCGTCGGGTCCGAGTCCCCTGCTGATCCGGGTGCGCAGGGAGCGCAGGGCTTGCCGGAGTTCGGCTGGTTCGATGTCGGTGAGGTCGGCGTCGAAGGTGAGGAGCAGGCCGGCGAGTCCTGGCCATGACCAGGCGCCAAGGGTGAGGCGGCAAGTGGTTTCGGTGTCGTACTTGACTGTTGATCCGCCGGGAGCGAACCGGGCGACGGTGGAGGCGGGCAGGGCGAGGGTGGCCGAGCCGCAGCATGGCCAGTCGGCAGCGGCGTCTCCGCGGTCGGGTGCGGTCATGACGAAGGTGACGGGATCGCCGTGCGGGATGTCGCGCCGGTCGAAGGGGGTGTGCGTGGGCAGGTGCGCCTGGATGCGATCCATGCGCATGGCGCGCCATCGGCCCGCATCCCGGTCGAAGGCGACCAGGTACCAGCGTGCGGCCCACACCACGAGGTCGTGCGGTTCCAGCGTGAGCGTGACGGGTTCTCCGTCACCGGTGTAGCCGACGCGTACGAGGTGCTGCCGGTTGATCGCGCTGCCGACGGCGCGGACGGTCTCGGCGTCGATCGGCGGGGCGGGGAACTCCCAATAGTTGCGGGCAGAGGAGACGGTGAACGCTTCGGCGTGCAGGCGGCTGCGCGCGGGCATCGCCTGGTGCAGCGTGGCGAGAGCGCGTGCCGCGTTCTCGCGGATGCCGGACAGGACCGCCGGGACGGTCTGCAGCGCGACGGCCGTGGCGACGGCCTGGTCCTCGTCGAACACGACCGGCGGCAGGCGGGCGGCGTGACCGAGCCGATAACCGCCACCCGCGCCGCGGATGGCCTCGATCTCGTACCCGAGGTCTCGGAGCGTGTCGATGTCGCGGCGCACGGTTCGCACCGACGTGCCGAGCCGGGTGGCGAGTTTCTCGGCGGTCAGGGTCGCGCCGATCCCGAAGATGGACAGCAGTTTGAGCGTCCGCGCGGAGGTGGCAGCCATGATTCTCCGATTCTCTCGCCGATAGCGGTCACTCGATGGCAACTATGCCCGACAGGGTGACCGGCATGACCGCTTCACCAAGCCCGCCAAAGGGCACCCTCAACCCTGAGGTTCCTCCCGTACCCATCGCCGGCGCCGGCGCGACCGCGGCGCTGCTGGTGGTGCTCTTCGGGTCCTTCATGGACCTTCTCGATGCGACAATCGTGACCGTCGCGGCCCCGGCGATAGCCCGGGACCTGGGTGCCGGCGACGCTCAGATCCAGTGGACGATCGCCGCCTACACCCTCGCCCTGGGCGCGGGCCTGATCACCGGTGGACGGCTCGGTGATCAGTACGGCCGCAAGCGGCTGTTCCTGATCGGGCTGGCCGGGTTCATGCTCACCTCGGCGCTGTGCGCGCTGGCCGCCGATCCGGCGATGCTCATCGGCATGCGGGCCGCGCAGGGGCTGACCGGCGGCATCATGGTGCCGCAGGTGTTCGGGATCATCCGGGCGTCCTTCGCGCCGGGTGAGCGGGCCAAGGCGTTCGGCGCGTACGGAGCGGTTCAGGGTCTCGCCTCGGTCGCGGGTCCGCTGCTGGGCGGGCTGCTCGTCGAGGCCGACCTGTTCGGCCTGGGCTGGCGTACGATCTTCTGGATCAATGTGCCCGTCTCGGTCCTGGCCCTCGTCATCGGCGCGAAGGCGCTGCCGGAGTCCCGCTCCACCTCGACCGCGCGGCTGGACCTGGCGGGCGCGCTCCTGGCGGCCACGGGCATCCTGCTCCTGCTGCTGCCGATCATCCAGGCCGAAACCTGGGGATGGACCTGGGGCAGCTACGCCCTCCTGGCGGCCGGGCTCGTCGTGCTCGCGATCTTCCTCGCCTACGAGCGCCGCCTCACCGGACGCGGGAACGAGCCCGTCTTCGATCCCGCTCTGCTGAGAATCCGGGCCTTCACCGTCGGTCTGGCCGCTTCGGTGCTGTTCTTCGGCGGCCTCGGGTCGTACTTCCTCACCCTCTCGATCTACCTGCAGAACGGGACCGGCCGGACCGCGTGGGAGACCGGCCTGGTGATCCTCCCGTACGCGCTCGGCTCGATCGTCACCTCCGGCCTCGGCGTCGCCCTGGCCGCCAAGGCAGGCAGAACACTGCTGGTCGCCGGCTCGCTCACGATCGCGGCATCGCACCTCGTCCTGTGGTCCGTCGTCAAGGGCGGCGACGATCCCGGATACTGGCTGCTCGCCCTGGCGCTGTTCATCGGTGGCCTCGGACTCGGTCTCGCCGCGCCGATCCTCGTCAACGTCGTCCTGGCGGGCGTCCCCGGGCGCAACGCGGGCGCCGCCGGCGGGGTGCTGTCCACCGTCAACCAGATCGGCGGCGCCGCCGGCATCGCCGTGCTCGGCACGGTCTTCTTCACCTCCGTCACCGGTCCAGCCGCCGGGGCGCCGGCGCTGCCCGACTACAGTCATGCGCTCGGCATCGTCCTGATCGTCTCAGCCGCGCTCTACCTGATCACGGCACTCGTGATGCTCGCACTCCCGAAGGCCGCGGCCGAGCACGCCGAGTAGAGAAGCATGCCGCTTGTCAACCGGCATCTTGAGCGCGCATTCTCACCGCCAATGGCTGTTCCTGGGTTCCTCAACCCCGACGATGGACCTGCCGGTCGGCGGCACGCCCATGTACTCACCCCGGTGCGTCCCGGTGACCGTGTTCCTGGCGACGACCCGGTTCCCCTTCCGCGATCACGTCCTCGATCTCGACGTGGAGGTCGGGGACGGCGCAGCACCGCGAACACCTCCTTCATCGCCGACGTCCCCGTCGTCTCGATCGGCAGCGGCGTGCGAATCCGCACGTCCGGCCGGACGACCTCGTCCTCGTCGATCGTTCTGGAGATGGCCTCTTCGTCGCCGGTGCTGACGGCGTCGTGGAAGCGGCGGATCGCCTCCTTGTTGCGTTCCGCCGCGGTGATGATCGACAGGTGGTCTCTCCTCGGGTTCATGAAGGTGTCCGCCTGGGCCGGCATCGTGGCGATGGCCGTCCAGCATCGAGGGCAGGATCCGCGCGGCGTCCGGACCGATCAGGTGGGCGTTGAGAGGTGCTCCAAGCACCGGACGTCACATCCAGGCGACGAACGGGTGGCCTCCCCGGGGACACCGCGGAGCCGGGAAACCCGGCGTTGTTCGAGCCGGTGGGTCAGGAACCGCCTGCGCGGCGAGGAGAGGCAGATCACCGGCGCCGCGGTCCCGGCGTACCAGGCTGCTTCGTCGCGGGAGCGACAGCGAACGAGCGTCAGTATTCGAGCGCTGCACGGTCTCGACGGCGGCTCAAACGCTCTTCGTGTGGCGGTCGGCCGACGGACCTGTCACTCAGGCGCTCCGCCATGGTGCCCGCCGGACGCCGCGCTGACGTAGGCGGGGCCCAGGTCGGCAAGGCGGGAGACGGCACGCGAAGGGCCGGGCGCTGGTTCCGCTGGTCTGGCAGGCGATCGCCTGGGCGGCCGTGCTGGCCATGCCCTGGACGGTCACGACCGGACTGTGGCTGAAGTCCCGGCGAGCCACCGGCCGTCGACCCGCCTGACGGGGCTTCCCCGTCGTGGGAGCGCGCGTGCTCGTGAGTCGTGATCCCGCTGGGCCGCGGGCCGGTGCCCAGCCACCGTTCGTTTGGGTGACGACGGTGCGCTTCGTGGTCGCCCATGGCGAACGCGTAGCAGGATCATCCCCAGATCGGTGCGCGTCGTCCGCGCGGCACCGCCGACGCCCAAGCGGTCGAGCGGCTGACCGCAGTCCCCGTCACGACTGGTATGTCGCGCATGCCCGCCGCCGACCTGGCCTGCCTCCACACCACCGACTCCGGCAGTCTCACCGCCGCCGACCTGGTCCGGCTCGGGGGTGTAGCGGGGCTCGCTCGACGGGGAAGCGCACTCGTACGTGGCGCGAGAGCGTCCCAGCCGGCGGCCCTGTCACCCCCGCAGCGGCGGCATCACGGCGTCGGGACGGTCGAGACCGAGCAGGGCGAGCTCGACGGTCATCCCGCCGAAGGCGGCGGCGAGGAGATCACGGTGGTCGAGCCGGTCGCGTGCGCACTACGGGGGCCGCCGGAGTACGCCGGAAAGGGGCCGCGGGTTGCTGTAGCGGAAGCTCAGCGAGTTCGGCGGAAGACGGCTTCCAGCACCGCTTGGGGTCCTTGGAGTGGATACCGGTCGCGCCTTGCCGGAGCCCGGGGGTCCTGAGTCCGCCAAATGTCCGGTCGATGTCCTGGTTGTGGCAGCTTGTATTGACCTAAAGTCCCGGAGTGAAAGACGTTCGGCGACAACGGAAATCAATCGGTCGAATCGCCCAACTCCGTGTCCTGACCTGCATGCTGTTCCCAGTCCACGATGTAGAAAGGGGCCTCGATTGTCATGAGCGTTCTGAAGACTATCGCCGTCGCGGGGAGCTTTGCGGGCTCTTCGAAGTTAAGCGGGGTTGAGGTGTCCTCGTCCGCGTCGGGTGGTGGCGCAGCGTGTGCGTAGCCGTTGATTCTCGGTGTTGCGGAAGCCGTAGGCATCGCGGGCGGTGGTCTTGATGACGCGATTGGTGCCCTCGGAACCGGCGTTGGTGATACCGGTCTGGATGAAGGCCAGGATCTCGGGCCACCAGGTCTCGACAGTGGTGGCCAGGCGTTCGAGTTCGGGCAGGCCAGAGGCGGCGCAGCGGTCGTAGAAGCGGAACAGCCGATCGGCGATCACGGTGCGGTCGGGATGGGTGCGGGCCAGGGCGAGCAGGTCCAGCAGGTCTTCCTTGGCGTTCCAGGCGGTCAGGATCGGCCGGCCCAGCTGGGCGGGCAGCGCGTGCAGGTCATCGACCATCGGATCGAGCTGGTTGCCGTGCATCCGGGCCGCGCAGCGGGTCAGCCGGTTGCGTAGCTCCCACTCGCGGTTGCCCTTGCGGCCGCGCCGGCCGCGGACCTGGACGGTGAGGCGACGGCGGACCTCGGTGAGTGCGGTGTTGGCCAGTTGCACGACGTGGAAGTGGTCGACGACCAGCGTGGCCTTCGGCAACACGGCACGTACGGCGGCCTTGAAGATGGTGCACATGTCGATCGCGACGAAGGCCACTCGCGCCCGCCAGGAGGCCTCCCGCTGGCCGAGCCAGCTGGTCACTGCGGCGATGGTGCGGCCCTCGACCTGGCCGAGCAGCCCCTGAACACCGGACAGGTCCACGAAACCGGTATGCCAGCGATCCACCACCGTCGCCCAGGTCCCGGTGCTCTCCTCCAGCACCCAGCGAGGACGGCCACGGCGCACCTCGTCGATGCCGAGCACGGTGACCGGCTCCGGCTGGGCGGGCAGCACCCTGCGGGCGTGCTCGATGAACGCCGCCGACACGATCGGCCAGGACACCCCGTGATCGCGCGCCGATTGAACCACCGTTCGCCCGCCGTCCCCGACGACGGCACCGGCGGCCTGGCGTAATCGCACCGTCAGCCGGGATCGCGCGGGGATCTGCGGCACCTGCTCGGTGAAGGTCCGACGCGGGCAGGATGCCTGGTCACAACACCAGCGCCGCTTCCGCCACCGCAACGCACACCGCCGCCCGCCGACCGGAAGATCCCGCGGGCGGGTGGTCACCCATTCCTTCATCCGGACCGCGGCAACTCCACACTCCGGGCAGCATCTGGCCCGTTCATTTGCGGTGGCCAGATGCACCACCGGTCCATCCTGCTGCCCATCACCTGCGGCGACGACCTTCGTGACGGTCACCCCGTCCAGGCCGAGCAGCAGCGTCGTATCGTTGACCATGCTCGTGGCTTCTCTGCTGTGATCTTCTTGCCTCGACAACAAGAAGGATCACCGAGAGCCACGAGCCCTCTCAAGCCTTCTGGAGCCGGCGGATCCTCACACCCCGATCAAGTTCGAAGACCCGCTTTGCGGTGCTCACCTTGGGCATGTCGGCTCTACCGGCCGCGGCCACCGTGAAAACCGTGGGATCGGCGCCGCAGTCGGCAGAGGAATGTCTGGCGTATCTCAACAGCCAGGGTTATGCGACGACGCCGGCCAGGACCGACGCCTGTAACTCACTCGTCCATGCCTTCTGCATCGAGATTCTCGAGGACAGCCAAGTAGCCCCGGCCCACGCCGCGATCGCCTGCGATCTCGCGCGGGACCGCGACTCGCTCGCGAGCCGCTCGCGCACTCCGGCGAGCTGAAACAGCCCCCGCGCACAGGGAGACAGGAGGCAATCGATGATTCGACGGCCATCGCACTGGCCGTGGCCGCCCTGACGGCGTCCATTCTGTTCTTGACCTTGTCCGGCACCGCCCATGCGGCCGAGAAGCCGGCGTCCGCCGTCGTGTGGTGCGAGCCGGGGCCGGGAAGCCGCCGATCCTTTCTTGGGACATGGCTGCTGATCGCTCTCCGCGGGCTGCCTATGTTGAGAATGGCCCTTTGTCAATATGCCCTTCGCCGACCGGAATCGGCCTCCGTTCGCGTTGAGCAAGCTCGCCGAGTTGCTCCGGTCTGAATTCGGCTCTGCGATCGAGTACGTGTGCACGGGCGAGCCCCATGCTCTTCCTCGAGACCTCCCGGCGAGGTGAGGGTGCGGGCACGCTGGAGTTCCGCGAGGCCGTGGAAAGAACGGCTGATCGAGCCGGCAGGGCGGCGCACGGGGAAGCGCGTACCCCCTGATCAGGCAGATCACCGATGGTCACTGGATGGCCCGCCATCTGGACCAGCGGGACTCCGCGCGCCCTTCTCCTCGGCTCCGGTGAGGACAGGTGTGGAGGATGGGGACTCGTGCCGCCGCCGGCGACGGCCTGACAGCGCCAGGATGCCGTGGACGATGAAGTATTCGGCCACGACGACGTTGATCAGGATGGATGCCCACACGCTGGCGGTGTAGATGTCCTCGAATGTCAGCCAGGTGAACTGCTTCCGCGCCACCATGCCGATGACCAGGTAGATGCGCAGGGTCACCGCGGCGAACGTCAGGGCGTAGTTGCGGATCATCCAGATCTGGTGGAGCCGCACCTCACCGCGGCGGACGCACCGGTAGGCCTGGGCCAGCGTGTACAACCAGGCTGCCGTGAGCACGTAGAACGCGACTTTGGCGGGGAAACCGCTGACCGAGAACGTGGCGGCGAAGAAGGCGGCGATCGAGGCGATCAGCACCGAGATCATGTAGACGCGGCCCGCGACCCGGTGCGCCTTGAGGTGACGGTTGCGCAGGGGAGCCAGGAACTGCAAGGGGCCGATGACCAGTGCCAGGCCGGACGGAACGGCGTGCACGACGAGCGACAGGAAGTGGTGCGCCGCGTCCGGGTTGATCGGGAGATTGCTGTTGGCCGGGTCACCGCTCAGGTACGGCGGTACGGCGAAGGCGGCGATGGCGATCGCGGAGACGGCCATCAACCCCCACAAGGTCCACCGCCGGCGGCTGCCCGTGGCCGGAGAAGTGATGGTAATTTGACTGATCTCCTCTTCAATCGTCAGGGTCAGGTACATGCGCTGGCCAAGGTCATGGCCGACCGCGGAGTTTGACAGTGTTATGGGAGCGCCAAACCGAGTTGAGCTCAGTTGGCTTCCCGGTGTGCCGATTTGCAGGAGCCCAGCGCCGTGGACGGCGCCTTAGCTGTTCGCCTTGGCCGTGGTGCGACTGGTTTCCTGGGCGGGGTTCTTGGTGGTTGCCATACGCGCTCCCAAGCGGTCCCTTAGTTGTCAGCCCGTGACGGCGTTTTGATTGGCGTATCTCAGGGCGGTGGCAGATCTTCATCTGAGACCGCTGACTAGCCGCCCGGGGCATTATCGCGACTCGATTCACTGCATCCAGCCCGAATGGAACCACCTTCTCGGGGCCCGCGGGCGTTCGTGCGCTCGCGGGCCCCGAGCGCACTACCCGGCATGGCGAGAACGAGTGGAGCGAGGGCCAATACCACTCGGACGCGGAGCGACCATAAGGACGTTCTGCCCTGGAGGCATAATGGTGAATGGGATTGGACCAGCACAACGCCTCTTCTTAACTAACGGTTATATCGTATGTCAGACATATTATCAGTGGTTTCGAAACTCCGATCCCTCCGCGGCGAACTCAAAGCGGCGCATGGCCTGGGCCTTGCAGCCGCGGCGCGTCGACGTCGTCGAGGAGTTCGCCGATTCTCCGGTCCGTCAGCGGCAGGCCCCATACGGCGAGCACGGCGGCTTCCACCGCGCGAGCCGGGATGTGGTGCAGCCGGTTCAGGCGTCGGGCCACGGCCGCATCTGCTCGCCGGTTCATCGTGCCTGTCGTGCGGACCTTGGCGCCGCTCGCTGACGAAGCCGAGCGGCGCTCGCGCAATCACCCGTGTGGCGGCTATCGGGTGACGCTCAGTACTCGCACGTCGTGGTTCGCCTTCGCGGGCGGGAAGAGACCCCGCCAAGCCGATCGACGGTGTAGGTGTCTAGGCCTGCCTCGCGCGGCCGGTCAGTGCAGCGGCAGGTCCCGTTGCTGCTGGGGAACGCCCACGGCGGAGACGTGGTGATGGTGCCGTTGTCGTGCGTTTGAAGCTGCACGCAGGAGGCGCGACCGATCGAGCCGGAGCCGATGAAGGCATCGGGGCAGTCACCAGCGGGCATCGGCCAATATCTTGATATGGTTGACAATATGAAGATATGGTTCGCAGTATGTCAATACCGTCAAGTGCCGGAGACCGTCCGAAGGAAGACCTGACCGCGCGCGCTCGCATCCGAGACGCCGCGCTGGCCCAGTTCGCCGCTCGGGGCGTCAAGGCCGCCACGCTGAAGAACATCGCCGACGCTGCGGGCGTCTCCGTCGGCCTGGTGCAGCACCATTTCGGCTCCAAGGACGGGCTGCGGGAGGCCTGCGACCAGCATGTCCGCGACGCCATCCTGGGTGCCGCCAGCCAGATCCAGGAAGAGACCGACGTCGACCCCGAATTTCTGCGGGGGATGTACGAGGCGAGCGAGCTCAGCGTCCGCTACCTCGCGCGGGCCCTGGTCGAGGGCTCCCCGGTGGCGGCTGCGGTGTTCGACGAAGGCGCCGAGGTCGCCGAGCGGTTCTTCACGGCCACCTGGCCCGATGACTTCCCTCCCGGCCAAGCGAAGGTTCGCGAACGGGCCGTCGTGATGGCGGCGATGCATCTGGGCACGATCGTGCTGCACGAGCATCTGTCGCGGCGGCTCGGCGTCGACGTGTTGCAGCGCGCGCACTCCAGCCTGATCGGCATCGCCCTGGCCGATGTCTACGCGCACATGGGTGAGTGGTTCGCCATGGAGCAGGGAAGCCGGCTCCGTCAGGCCGTCACCGACTTTCACACGAAGGAGCACCCCGATGCCTGATGTGATCGAGATCCGCCGCCTGATCAAGGACTTCGGCCGGGTCCGTGCGCTGGACGGCCTGGACATGACCGTGCGGGAAGGAGAGGTGCACGGCTTCCTCGGCCCCAACGGCGCCGGCAAGTCCACGACCCTGCGCATCCTCCTCGGCCTGCTGCGCAAGGGCGCCGGCGAGGTCCGGCTCCTGGGCGGCGATCCCTGGTCCGAGGCCGTCGAGCTGCACCGGCGGCTCGCGTACGTCCCCGGCGACGTCACCCTGTGGCCGAGCCTGTCCGGTGGCGAGGTGATCGACCTGCTCGCCCGCCTGCGCGGCGGCACCGACGCCAAGCGGCGCGACGAGCTGATCGAGCGCTTCGCCCTGGATCCGCGCAAGAAGGCCCGGACCTATTCCAAGGGCAACCGGCAGAAGGTCGCGCTGATCGCCGCACTCGCCTCCGAGGTCGAGTTACTGCTGCTGGACGAGCCGACCTCCGGTCTCGACCCGCTGATGGAAGCGGTCTTCCGCGAGGTCATCACCGAGGAGCGGCGCGCCGGCCGTACGGTCCTGCTCTCCAGCCACATCCTCGCCGAGGTCGAGGCACTCTGCGACCGGGTGAGCATCATCCGGGACGGCCGGATCGTGGAGACCGGCACGCTCGCGCAGCTGCGCCATCTCACGCGCATCTCGGTCACGGCGGAGCTGGACACGGCGCCGGATGGCGGCCTGCCCCATGTCCACGACCTCCGCATGGACGGTGGCCGCGTACGCTTCCAGGCCGACACCGACCACATCGGCGAGGTGCTGGCCCGGCTGGCGCAGTACGGCGTGCGCGACATCTCCGCCCAGCCCCCCACCCTCGAAGAGTTGTTCATGAGGCACTACCGATGAACACGCCGACACTGATCAGGCTGATCCTGCGCCGCGACCGCGTCTGGCAGCCGCTGTGGCTCCTGCTGGTCGCCCTCTTCGTCACCACCACGGTGGCCACCATCCGCCAGTTGCTCCCGACTCCCGAAGCGCGCCTGCACTACGCGAACGAGATCGCGGCCAACCCCGTGATCCTTCTGATGCAGGGGCCGGCGTACGGCGACAGCCTGGGCGCGGCCGCCGCTCAGCAGCGGGGCGCCGCCACCATGATCTTCGCTGCCCTGGCCAGTGTCATCCTGCTGGTCAAGCACACCCGCTCCGACGAGGAGCAGGGGCGGCGCGAGCTCGTCGGCTCGGCCGCCGTGGGGCGGCACGCGCCGCTGACCGCTGCTCTCGCCGTCGTGCTGTGTGCGAACCTGGTGCTGGCCGTGCTGATCGCCGTGGTCGGCGTGAGCGCCGGGCTTCCCCTGGCCGGGTCCCTCGCCTGGGGGCTCATGGCCGCGTCGGGCGGCTGGGTGGGGGCCGCGCTGGCCGCGGTGGCCGTGCAGGTGACTCAGAGCGCTCGGGTGGCCGGAGCCGCGGCCTTCACCGTGTTCTTCGGGGCTTACCTGATCCGCGGCGTCAGTGACGTGGGCGGCCCGAGCATGGAATGGCTGGGGTGGCTCATGCCGAGCGGGTGGATCCTGCGCGCCCACGCCTTCGGCGGCGAGCGGTGGTGGGTGTTCCTGCTGGTCGCGGTGTTCGTCGCGGCCTTGACCGGGTTGGCCTACGCGCTGTCGGCCCGCCGGGACATCGGCGCCGGCGTCGTGCCGCCGCGTCTCGGTCCCGCCCATGCGCCGAACGGCCTGCGCGGGCCGCTCGGGCTGGCGTGGCGGATGCACCGGGGCATGGCACTGGGGTGGGTCGCGGGTGCCGCCTTCATCGGTGCGGCGGTCGGGCTGGGCGGGCAGACCGCCATCGAGACGTTCGCCCAGAGCGGCGCGCTGGATTTCTGGGTCGAGCGGACGGGAACCGACGATCCCACGGAGATCTTCTTCCGCCTCGTCGTGTACAAGCTGGCGATGTACTCCGTCTCCCTGTACTCGATCATGACGGTGCTCCGCCTGCGCGGCGAGGAGGCCACGGAACTCTTCCTGTCCTTTCCCGTGAGCCGGACGCGCTGGGTGGTCAGCCATCTCGTGTTCGCGGTTGCGGTGCCTGCCGCCGTTCTGGTGATCGCCGGCCTCGCGCTGGGCCTTGGCAGCGGTGACTTCGCCGGTGGGCTGGCCATCACCACGACCCTCCTGCCCGGCGTCTGGGTGATGGCCGGGATCGCCGTGGCGGCCTTCGGGCTGTTCCGGCGAGCCGGAGCGGTCGTGGGGTGGACCGCCTTGGTGCTGGCCATCGCCGTGGAGGTCGGCTGGGAGGTCGGGCTGGTGAGCGACTCGTTCTTCATGGTCTCCCCGTTCGCGCACGTCCATTACTCCACGCTGGCCAGCCCGGGAACGGGCACGCTGCTCGGGCTCACGCTCGTGGCCGCCGGCTTCACCGTAGCGGGCCTGTACGGGCTCCGCCGCCGCGATCTGGCTGTGTGACTCCGGCCGCCCAGCAGGAGGGGATACCGGAGCCGCTTCCGACGACACCGGCAAGGCTCGGCTCGACCACCGCGCTGCTTGGCCGCGATCACGCGGCGGGAATCAGCGGGGTAGTTGCAGGTGAACGCAGCCCAGTCGCGCACCAGGCGCCCAGTGTCGGGATGGCGCCGCAGCAGCTCGTCCCGTTCGGCGCCGCCAGTGGCGTCGTCGTGCGGGCCGGTCACATGCCGCTCGATCGCCCCCTGCACCTGGGCGGCGAACTCGGGCGGCCAGGACGTCAGACCGTGCGCGCGTACGCGCCAGGAGCGCGAGCCAGCGAGGTGGATGTGGATGGAGAATCTCTCAGCGGCGGGAAGCCCAGGCGGGTAGAGAGTCCGGATCGTCCTGCCGGACGGCCTGCCACGGCTGCAACCCTCAGCCGCTGGTGCCGAATCAAGCAGCAGGGCCTCGCGGTCGAGGAGAGCGGCGACCTCCTCCAGGAACGCGCCGCTTTCCGCTGACTACGGTGGAGGAGCTGATCGTCTTGAGTGAGGGGCGCGAAGACGTGGATGTGTATGAGGCCGTGGACAGTCGCCGGGCCGTGCGGGCGTTCAGCGATGAGCCGGTGCCCAAGGAGATACTCGAACGAGTGCTGACGACAGCGACGCGAGCTCCGTCGAGTGGGAATCTCCAGCCGTGGCATGTGTACGTCGTGACCGGCGAGCCCTTGGCCGAACTCAAAAGGCGCGCGACGGCCAGGGCCCGGGCGGGAGACCCGGGTGATGAGCGGGAGTATCCGATGTACCCGGCCGAACTGACCTCGCCGTATCTGGACCGCTTTTCCGCCGCGGCCGCGCAGCGGTACGAAGCGCTGGGAATCGAGCGTGACGACCCCGACAGGCCCAAGAAGATCGCTGCCTTGAACTCGGAGGCGTTCGGGGCGCCAGTCGTACTGTTCTGCTACCTCGATCGGACGATGGGGCCCGGACAGTGGGGGGACGCGGGGATGTACCTGCAGACGGTCATGCTGTTGCTGAGAGCGGAAGGGTTGCACAGTTGCCCCCAGGTGATGTGGACGATGTATCGCAAGACTGTCAGCCAGCTGGTCGGAGCCGATGACGGGCTCGTACTGTTCTGCGGTGTCTCAGCGGGGTTCGAGAAGGAAGGCGTGCCACGGCTGCGTACAGGGCGGGCGGACATGATGGAGACAGTGAGCTTCATCGGGGTGTGATCGCCAGGCGGTGAAGATCCGCAGGGTCGGACCCTTGTAACGCGGTGCAAGGGGCGGATGGGCGGGTCAGTCCTGGGCGTCCTCTTCGACATCCGCCTCCGCCGGGTCGCGCGGCGTGGCCTTCTGGCTGGGGGCGCACCGGGACATGGCGCGGGAGAAGGCGACAGCCGCAGGGGCGCGCCACCTTCATCCGGAAGGGACATCTCACAAGCGAGACTTGACCCGCCTGGGAAGCCGAGCAGTCGGCGACCGGATCGAACCCCTGGTCAACCCTCGTCTATGCGCACGGTCCCCGCGGCGCCGTCGATGGTGATGAGCTGCCCGGTTCTGATCTCGTGGGTGGCGTTGCGCACGCAGATGACGGCGGGGATGCCGTATTCCCTGGCGACGGTCGGGCCGTGCGCGACCGGGGAGCCGGTCTCGGTGACCAGGCCCGCCGTGGTCAGGAAGAGCGGCGTCCAGCCGGGGTCGGTGGTGGGTGCGACGAGGATCTCGCCGGGCTCGATGTGCGCGTCGGCCGGGTCGCGGATCACGCGCGCCCTTCCGGTCGCCCGACCCGCCGCTCCGGCCATGCCGGTGAGCACTCCGTCCTCCGCGGGGCCTTGCGGCGCGAGCGCCTCCACGTCGGTGCCGTCGGACAGCAGCGCTCCAGGTACGGCGGGCCGTCGCAGTTCGCGCTCGTACTCGGCCCGACGGGCCGCGATCAAGTCTCGGAGATCCGCGCCCTGAACGGCCCGGCGTGCCTCGACCAGGTCGAGGAACATGATGTCGTCCGGTCGCTCGAACAACTCCTCGCCGACGAGCAGCAGTTGCTTCCGCGCGGCCTGCAGCGGGATCAGCCAGGCGAACTTGCCGATCTCGCGCAGGCCGGTGAGCCCGCGCGACCTGCGCATGAGGAAGGTCGCGACCCTGCCACGGATCGGCCGTCTGCGTCGCGCGCGCCGCGCCAGCGCGGTGAGCATCCGCTCGGCTCTCGCCGCTGCCTGCTCGAACCGCCGGTCCGGTGCCTGGCCGGGGTCGTCCACGCGCAGGTAGTTGGCGATCGTGGAGAACAGCGGGGCCTGGTCCTCCGACCACCGTGGCGTACCGACGTCGATCTCGGCGGCGGCGCGCATGCCGTACTTGTCGAGGAACGCGGCCATGCCGATGTCGGGCAGGTCGCCTTCGCGGTAGCGGGCGGCGAGCTCAGCCGTGGGGGTGGTCGCGAACAGGTCGCGGTGCTCGCGCGCCCTCACCGCGAGCTTCCACAGGGCCAGGTCCATCTCCGTGGTCACGTTGTACGGCATGCCGCCGAGAACGGTGTCCAGCTCCTCCTCGGTGGCCACGCCCTCGAGCAGAGCGGCCGGAGCGGTGCCTGCCATGATGCCGGCGACCAGCGGCCACATGATCCCCTGCATGTCCAGGGTCATGACCGGTTTGTGCGCGTCCTCCGCCGCCCAGCGCAGCCGCTCGGCGGCGGTCGCGTTCTTCCCGGGCGGGACGGTCAGTCGCCTGATCTTCTCCACTCCACGGTAGGCCTTGGCCCGCGCGGCCTCCGGCCGGGCCAGGGCGGAGACGAGCCCGGCGACGGCTCGGGGCGCGATGAGCGCCGTCGCCCTGATGACCGTGCGCATCCTGAACGGCAGGCCGGGCCGCGGGGCGAAGCGCGGATCGTGCAGCATCCGCTGCACCGCGCCCTGCACGCGCGGACCGTACACCTCCAGTGAAGCTCCCAGCCGTTCGCGGATCGCCTTGTTGCGCAGGAAGTCGGTCAGGTCGAAGTAGAGCCTGCCGCCGATGGGAACCATCCGGGGCAGCGGATCACGCTGATCGAGCTTCGCGCCGACCGCTTCGAACCACGGGGCGGCGCCGGCCTTGAGTATCGACACCCCCATCGGGGTCATCGGCCGCAGCATGCCCTGGATGTGTCCGATCTCCAGGTAGAGCCGGGGCTGGCCGGTCGCGGGCGGCGCCGGGAACAGGGTCGTGATCGGGCGGGACTGCAGTAACCACAGCGTGCCGTCTCGATCGATGGCCCACTCGATGTCCTGCGGCGACCCGAAGTGCTCCCGCAACCGCAGTCCTGCCGTACGCAGGTCCTCCAGCCAGCCGTCCTGGACGGCATCGTCGTCGAATTCGTAGTGGTCGGGCACCACGGTCCCGTCGACGATCGCGGTGCCGAGTCCTTTCGCGGCGTCGACGACCATCTGGGTGCGACGCCCGGTGATCGGGTTGGCCGTGAACAGCACGCCGGCCCGCTCGGGGTCGACCATCCGCTGCACCACGACGGCCATCGCCGCGTCCTCGATGCCGGCGTTGGCCCGGTAGGACACGGCGCGCTCGGTGTGCAGGGAGTCCCAGCAGCGGCGGACGGCGTCGATCAGCGCTTGGCCGCCCTCGACGTTGAGGTAGGTGTCCTGCTGCCCGGCGAAACTGGCCTGAGGGAGGTCTTCGGCGGTGGCGCTTGAGCGCACCGCCACCTTGCCGCCGCCGAGTCGCTCGTAGGCCTCGACCAGCTCTGTTGCCGGGACCTCTCCAGTCGCATGGGCTTCGACGGTCACGCAGAAGCCGTCAGGGACCCGCTCACCTGCCTTGATCATCTCCCCCAGCCCGGCGGCCTTCCCGCCCACCAGGTCGACCATCGAGGCGTCGATCTGAGACAGTTGGATCAGCTTCATCCCGTACCCTCCTCGCAGCCTTGGCGAAAAGCTCCAGCGCCTGGAGCACGATCTGCTGCTCCTGCTCGGTGAAGTGCTCCCAGAGCCGCATCTGCGCATCGACTCTGACCCGGCGGATCCGTCGCAGCAACGCGGTGCCCTGCTCACTCACCCGGATCCTGCGGGCGCGGCGATCCCGCTCGTCCTCATACCGCTCCACGAGCCCGCGCCGCACCAGCCCGTCGACGATCCGGCTGGTCCGCGAGTCGGAACGGCCGATCAGGGCGGCCAGTTCCTTGACCGTGGGCTCCTCACCGCGGTCGAGCACCTGCAGCATGACGTTGTCGATCAGCCGCAGGTCGTCGTCTTCATGGACGTGCAGCAGCGAGGGCAGCAGGTCGCGTTGCATCGCGGCGAGCAGCTGCTGAACGTGGTTACGTGTATTCATCTGCTTTTCCGCATTAGATGCTAACTAGCAGGCAAATTAGCACGTACGCGGGCGCTCGTCCATCCTCCTGGGGTCCCCAGCAGCGATGAGGTTCGTCGGTGGCGTGCAGTCCGGTGTAGTCGACGCCGAACCCGGCGGTGGCCTCGATCCCGAGGTCTGCCAGGGTAGTTGCCGATGTTCGCCGGGCCGGCCGCTTTCGCTTCGGTGGCCGGCCCGGCGGCCGAGGCCGCCTCTCCTGGCCGGCACCGAGCCGCGAACTGTCCGTGGTCATGATCCAACACCGTGTCTAAGCCGAGACCTCAGGCGCGAGCTGTCCGCCTCGGCTCCATCCCGCCGGTCCAAGCCGCCTACCATCACGCGCTGCTCACCCTCCCGCATCCCGCCCGCGCTCGCCGCCGACCCTGCGCGCGCGCCGGATTCGGTCTCATCGCCGAACCCGGCATCGGAGCGGGCGTCGGCATCGCCTATGACGCCTGCGGTCGCTACGCTGCGGTTTGATCTGCGGTGGAAGGCCGTCTGCGGGCTGGGACTGTTGTTTGACATCCTCCCCCGCCTGAAGGCGGGGATCTCCTCGGAGGTATCCGATGAACCGTGCGGTGAAACAGGACGGAGCCGACGACAACGTTGCGTCTTCGATGTGGCGGCGGCCTCCCCGAGCCTGCTCAGGGAAGGCCGCGCTGATCGCGGCCGTCGGCATTGAGCACGATCAGTGACCAAAGTTCGGATCAATCCGAACGAATCGATGGCCGGGTTTCTCTGTCAGGATGATTGAAGGGCTGGGACGCTCGGGTTGGGCAGGAGATCGCGGCTCGTCCAGGTCGGCGAGTGTGCGGTGAATGGTGGAGTCCGACAGTGCTGCGCCGAACAACACAGCGTGGTGGGCTTGCAGCCGTTCGGCCTCCAGCAGGCTCCACGCGCCGCACGTGATCGCTGCGGCCAGGGTGACCGTGACGTGAGCGCGGTCACATCAGGTCGTGCTTTGCCTGCCCGGCCACAGTCCGCCGAGCGCTGCGGTCAGCCCCACCCGATCGGCGAGCGTGTGCAGCAGGACCGCGCCCGCGTGACCCACCCAGGGCGGCTGATTTGGCATGTGAGCAGCAGCAGCGTTTGTCGGGTCAGTTTGGACAGCACTCGAGGGCTGCTCGGGCCCGGAATGTCGGTGAGAAGTAGCAGCAGCCGGAGGCTGGGCAACTCACTTAGCGTGTTCATGTGATTGCTGACAGCGGGCAGCGGCCCGTCCTGGTGCTCGTCTCCAGCGCCAGGCGCTGATCCTCTCGGCCAGCCCCTTGAGAGACTCGACCGTGTGGTCTTGCCCGCACCGTTCGGACCGACCAGCGCATTAGATGTCACCGGGGGCGACCTGCAGGCTGAGCTCGTCGACCGCGACCACATCCCGGTAACGCTTGGTCAGCCCGGCGGGTTCGATCGTCAGCATCCGTCCACTGTCCTCCACCGTGGCGGCCCTCGCTACGTTGCGGCCGACGGGAGACTCACCTGGCACACGGCCCGCGTGCTGTACTCCTGGTTGGACTTTGCCGCTTGACGGCAAGAATTGAGGTTCATACTGGTCCGGCACGTACATTGTCCTCCCGCCAAGGCTTGTCAGCATCGAAACTGAAAGCTTCATACGGGTGAGGGGATGATTCATATGATCGCCCGGGACCTGGCGCACGATTTTCCGGCCATGCGGTCCGACGCGAGATTGATGGACGTGCTGGCGGTCATGGTCCGCGGCAATCTTCCCGGAGTCGTGATCCTGGACTTCTCCGGGCGTTCCCAGGCGACGCTCTCGCTGCCGAGGGTGCTCGATCTGCTGCTTCCGTGGCCGTTTCGTGAGAGCCCGAACCTGGCGAAGGTATTCCCGGACGAGACCGGCGAGCGCATCCTGACCGAGGCGCTCCAGCGCCCGATCGGCGACCTGCTTTCCGCGCTGCCCAGCCGGGAACTTTGCCGCGTACCGGGCCACGCCACGACCTTGGAGATAGTCACCGCGATGACGCGACAGCGTAGCCCGCTGGCCACGGTGTCGGACGCCGGTGCCGGCTCCAACGTGATCTGTGCGAACCGTCTGCTCGCGCGGCTCTTGCAGGCCCTCAGCGAGGGCTCCTTGGGGCAGGGGTCCGGGTGCCGCTCATGATGGCCCCCTCACCAGGCCAGCCCAGCAGCCGCGCGCCGAGAGTCGCCGTCTCGAGCGCGTGTCGCTGTATCGGGTTGTTCAGGTCATAGCCGGTGAGCTCGCGGATTCGCTGCAGGCGATAGGTCACCGTACGCACGCCGATGTGCAGGCGGCGTGCCGTCGTCGTTGCCACGCCCTGGGCGGCGAAGTAGGCGAACAGCGTTTCCAGCAGCGCACCGGGGCCTCCTCTGGCGGTCCGCAACGGGCCGAGGACGGCTTCGACCAGTTCGCTGATCGCCGCGTTGTCCCTCAGCAGCACCTGCAGAACGAGCAGGTCGGACGCATGCAGGATCCGCTCGGGGAGTTCCAGGCGGTGGGCGAACGACACCACGCTCCGGGCTTCCTCGAAGGAGCGCACCACGCCGCCGAAACCGTGGTGGGTGCGGCCCACGCCGATCCGTAGCGAGGGGTCGCCGTTCATCATCTCCTGCACCGCCGCGCTGAAGGCTTCGCTCACGCCTTTCACGTAGCCGGAGGATATGCAGACCAGCAGGCCTTCCTTGGTGGCGATCAGGATGTCACGCAGGCTGAACCGGGACAGCAGGGACGCTTCCACGTGACGTGAGACTGGCCCGCCGTCGAAGAAGGGTTGTCCGGCCGCGGCGATGGCGACCACGTGGGCGCCGGCGAGGCGCAGCCCGAAGCGCTCCGCTCGCTCGGCGAGGGCACCCACGTCACGGCGTCCGTGGAGCAGGTCGTCGATGAACTCCCGGCGAAGTGCCTCCTCGCGGCGGATCATCAGGCGCTGGGCCGCCTCGTAACCCTCCACCAAAGCCACGATCGACCGGTCCGCGGCCTTGAAGACCGCTTCCCCGGCGGACCGGAGCTCCTCCGCCCGCCTGCTTCGGACGATGCCTGGCAGAGCGGGCCACGCCAGCCATGTCGCGCTCAGGTGCACATCGATGATGGCGCGCAGGGGCACGCCGTCCCGCGCCGCGGTCCCACCACATTCCCGCATGCGGGCCAGCGCGGCCGCTCCTGGGCGTCGCCCGGTCCGACTGACGTCGGCCAGCAGTGGGAGATAGTCCCTCAGCCACTGGGCAGGAACACCCCCGGCGTCAGCGCTGGCACGAGCGGCGATCTCAGCGAAAGGCAAGTGATCCGCGTGTCCGCCGGTGCCGTGCTGATGTTCCCTGTCCCAGCAATCAGTCATAGTTCCAGATTCTCCCGAAATGGGACTGTTCGGCAAGATAAGGATGGCTATAGGCAGATTTGTCGGTTCCTGCTTACCGAAGTCCGGCAATGGGAGTTGCAGCGATCAACCGGAGAAGAAGCGGTCTGGAATGGCTGGTCCCTGCGGCGGGTCTCACGCCTATGCCGGCGACCACGGCCACGTGCTGCACACGGATTGAGGGTCACACCGGCTTGTTCCGTTGCCCGTGCCGCGCATGGTTCACGCGACCGTGGTGGGCAGGATGGTGACGGCCGGCGCGGTTGCCATGATCGACATGGTGGTCCAGGGGAGCGACGTGGCTCTGATAGACATCAGGAATGCTGTCACCGTCCTGGTCTGCGGTCTCGGCCTCGTGCAGGCGCCGGTAGACACGGTTACGCAGGCGCAAGATCACAGACGCCAGCAGCGCTGCGGCGACAGAGCCGCCGAGCACGGCTATCTTGACGTAGTCGCCGCGCGCGCCACCGGCGCCGAAGGCCAGGTCGCCGATGAGCAGCGACACTGTGAAGCCGATGCCGGCCAGAATCGACAACCCCAGCACATCGACCCAACTCAACCCCTCGTCGAGGTGAGCACGGGTGAACCGAGCCACCAGCCAGGTCGCGGCCATGATCCCGATGGGTTTGCCGACGACCAGACCGACCACGATGCCAAGGGCGACCGGGTCGCTCAGGGCGGTGAAGGCACCGTTCAGCCCACCCAGCTGCACGCCCGCCGACAAGAACGCGAACAAGGGCACCGCCACCCCGGCTGAGAGCGGCCTGAACCGGTGCTCGAAGTGCTCGGCCAATCCCGGCCCGGTTTCCGGCCCGCCCGCGCGCCGGCTGCGCATGACCGGCACGGCGAAGCCCAGCAGCACGCCGGCGACGGTGGCATGCACGCCCGAGGCGTGCACCAGAGCCCAGACCGTTATCGCCAGCGGCAGCAGCAGCCACC
This sequence comes from Nonomuraea sp. NPDC049378, assembly GCF_055586745.1. NCBI lineage: Bacteria > Bacillati > Actinomycetota > Actinomycetes > Streptosporangiales > Streptosporangiaceae > Nonomuraea > Nonomuraea sp. NPDC049378. The sequence goes on along the minus strand of NZ_JBVJHP010000033.1, from coordinate 52,305 downwards.
AGGAACGCAGCCGGTGCTGCACCAGCACAGTGAAGATCGCCAGTGGAATCAGCGCCACCAGCAACGGCATCAGCGCGAGGTCGCTGGTGTAGAAGACGGCGATGATGACGATCGCCAGCAGGTCATCGACCACGGCCAGGGTCAGCAGGAACGTGCGCAGCGCCGCGGGCAGGAATCGGCCGATCACCGCGAGCACCGCCAGCGCGAAGGCGATGTCGGTCGCGGTGGGGATCGCCCAACCTGCGGCGGCGCCGTCGACGTTCCGGGTGAGCAACAGATAGAGCGCGGCCGGGACGATCACGCCTCCGAGGGCGGCGGCGACCGGCACCGCGGCCCGCCGCGGCTGGCGCAGATCCCCGGCGACGAACTCGCGTTTGAGTTCCAGGCCGGCCACGAAGAAGAAGATCGCCAGCAGCCCGTCAGCTGCCCAGGTGGCCATGTCGAGGTTCAGGTGCAGCCAGGCAGGGCCGATGGTGAAGCTGCGGACCTCCTCATAGGCGGCTGACCACGGGGAGTTGGCGCACGCCATGGCCAGTGCCGCACCCGCCAGCAGCAGGGCGCCGCCGATGGTCTCCTTGCGGAGAATGTCTGCGATGCGACGGGCTTCAGCCCAGGAGCGCCGTCCGAACAGGCGGGGTGCGCTACGCGCGGGGCCAGTCATGAATACTCCACGTTGTACGGCAGGCGGGACCTCGTCCTCCTGCGACCGAGCCGAAACGTTGCGACCGCTTCAAGGTCGTCGCCGCAAGCGGCCCGGCTCGGTGCCGGCGCCGCATCGGCTCACGCGGCTGCAGACGTTCACGCAGGTGCGACCACACCCTCGCCTGCACTCGCGACACGTGCACCTGGCAGACGCCACATTGCGGTGCGAGCCCCGGCCGGCGTCGGTGGCCATGCACCGCGACAACGACGCCACGCGCGGAGGTGCCGTCGAATCTCACCCAGGATCAACGGGACCGCATCAACAGTGAAGGTGCCGCCCCTGCTGATGTCGAAGCTGTCATGGGCCCTCACGACGCCGACATGGCCCCACTGGATGAGATCCATCCGCCTCTTGCCATGCGCGGCCCAATGCGCCTCGCCACACCGTGACGTCCGAACCGTCACAGCAGTTTTCTCCAGCACAGTTTCACCCCCGGCTGTTGTCCCCAACCGAAGACTGCCGGGAGAACGCGACATACGACTAGGACTACCGGCCGCAGCCCTGACGGGTAGTACGTTGCCGCACAACGGCAACTTCCGCAGTCCCGCTCGGCCACGGCCGGCCCGACGGCGGCCCGGGACAGATCGTGGGTACCGCAGCGAGATGATCTCCTGCATCTTGGCTCGCGCCTGCGGGGTCTCTGCATCGCGCCGCCCATCTGTGCGATGCCACCGTGATCCGCGGCCACGAGACCGAGATCGACACCGGCGTCGGTGCGAACCGTGGGAGCAGACCATCGCGGCGCTGTTGCGCAGCGCCTGCCGCACGCCCGCCACTACTCCACTGAACCGGCCGACAGGGCCTTGAGGCGGAAGGCGTGCACGGCCGCGCTGATCCCTGCGGCTACCTCCGGCAGCGGGGCGGCCGGGCAACGCTGGAGCGCTGTCCGCGATGGGCGGCGCTCGCGCCGCTCCCGTCCCACCGCCTATAATTTAGACATAATTCGAATCAGGAGGGGTTGTCATGACCGTCCCCACCGGCCAGTGCTGCGCCCCGATCGCCCGTGAACCGCTGGCCGAGGACACTGCTGCCGAACTCGCCGTCATGCTCAAGGCGGTCGCCGACCCGGTACGGCTGCGCCTGCTGTCGATGATCGGCTCGCACGCCGGCGGCGAGGCCTGCGTGTGCGACCTGACCGACGCCTTCGACCTGACCGCCCCCACGATCTCCCACCACCTCAAGGTCCTGCGCACCGCCGGGCTGATCGACGGCGAACGCCGCGGCACCTGGGTCTACTACCGCATCATCCCCGAGGCGGTGAACAAGCTTGGCGCCCTGTTCGCCCCGCTCACCGAGTCCACTCCTGGACCCGCCCCCCGGCCTGCGGCGGGACGCACTGAGCTGGAGCTGCTGCCCGCATGACGGTCGCCCCGGCCCGTCGACGTCCAGGTGTCGGCGGCGGGTCGGCGGGCCTGGCCGCCAGCTACTATCTGCGCCGCGCGAGAGCCGACTTCGTCATCCTCGACGCTCAGGACAGCGCCGGCGGCGCTTGACGGCACCTCTGGGACAGCCTGCGCCTGTTCTCGCCGGCCCAGTACAGCTCGCGGCACACATGTGCACACCGCGCGGCGAGCGCGTGATCATCGAGATCGACGGCCGCGCCCTGTTCGACCTGGCCACCCGCCGCCACCGCCCGCCCAGGCGGGCGAGCAGGCCGGGAGCATGGCCGTCCCGCCCGTGCGCGAGGCCCGCGAGCGGGGCGTGCTCAAGGCCAGAGCCCATGTCCGTCCCGCCTGCACCTGCTCGGCTATGGCGACTGGACCGGGCCCGCCTCGGCCGCCCTGATCGGCGCCGGCTGTACCGCCCGGCAGCTCGCCGCCGAGATCACTCACCCAGCCGCAGTACGCTTCGCGCCGCGCCTAGCAACTAGACCCATCATGATTAGATGCTCATCTATCTTGACGGATATCAAAATGTTCTGAGATCGTGGCATCTGCTTCGACATTCATCTAATTTTTGGCTGGGGTGGGCACTCCGCCCTGCTCAGTAGGGAGACACGATGACGAACCAGGCCGGCGGCGGCTTCCTCGGGAACCTGGATGAGGCATTCGCCCCGCCCGCTGCGGGAGGTTGCTGTGGCGGCCCCTCCGCCCCCACCGGCGAGCCATCCGCCCTCGCAGGGCAGAGCGCGGAGCCGGCCGCCGCCGAGCAGGCGGCTCATAGAGGTTGCTGCGGGCAGGACCCGGCTCCGGCCGGTCTCCGGGCCGACTCTCAGGCCGGTTTTCAGGGTGCCGCCGGGTGCTGCGGATGACCTGCACAACATCCGACCTCGGCCAGGGCGAGCCGGATCTGGCCGCTGTGGTGGAGGCGGTGTCGGCCACTCGCATGCACGCCACGGTGCGCGAGCTGGCCGGCGACCGCTACGCCGGGCGGCGTGTGGGCTCGCCCGGCGGCCGCGCGGCCGCTGTCTGGCTCGCCGAGCAACTCGGCGAGCTGGGCGCGCAGGTGCAGGTGTCGGAGTTCGACGTTGCAGGGCTGCGCGAACTGTATGAGACGCCCGTGCTCGAATGGAGCAGCGCCGGGCAGACGCGGCGCCTGGAACACCGCCGTGACTTCGTCGAACACCTGGCCTCCACCGAACTCTCGCACCCGCGCACCGCCCTCCTGACCAAGGCCCCCGAGACCGGCTCCGAGACCGGCTCGCCGGCCGGCCTGCGCGGCCGATGGGTACTGGCCGACGCCACCACCTGGGGGCGAGCGTGCGAGCTGGCCGAGGCGCAGGGCGCGGCCGGAGTGCTGACCGTACGCGGCACCGACGCCGAAGGCTGGATGCCCAAGCTGATCGCCGGTCCGGCTGCCCGCACGGTGGCCGTCATCGCCGTGCACCCTGAGGTCCACAGGCGCCTGGCCGAAGCGCTGGATGGCGGCCCGGTTCAGGTGACGGGCTCGATGCCGTTGCGGCAGGTCGCCACCCGAGGCCGCAACGTCTACGCCCGCTTCTCGCGCCCTCCTCGTACCGAAACGAACACTCTGACCGGCAGCCCCGCCGACGGCGGCAGAGGCGGCACCGATCACGGTGGCGCGCAGGCCGGGCTGCGCATACTGCTGAGCGCGCACTACGACGGCGTCGGCGACGATCCCGGCCGGCGCCTGCCCGCGGCCGCCGACAACGCCTCCGGGGTGGCCGCGGTCCTGGAGGCCGCTCGCGTGCTGGCGGCCGCTGCGCCACCCGGGGAGCTGGAGCTGACGGTGGCCTTCCTGGACGCGGAGGAGGCGGGCGCGTGGGGCTCGGCCCATCACGCCGCCGCCCTGCCACCGGACACGCTCGTGATCAACCTCGACGGTGCCGCGCAGTTGCACGAGGCCGCCGCTGTCGAGGCGGGCGGACCCGCCCACGCTTTGCTGGCCGCCCTGGACCAGGCCGCCCGCCTGACCGGCGTGCCATTGAAGGCGGGCGCGATGGCCTCCGACAACCGCCGCTACGCCGCCGCGGGCCTGGCCTCGATCGGCATCGGCATGGGCATGCCCGGCTACCAGACTCCAGCAGAGACTCCGGATCGCGTTGAGCCGGACACACTGATGGCCGCCGCCCGGCTGCTGGTGGCGACCGTCATGCTGCTCAACGCGTAGGAGGAGCGCCAGAGCGGGAAACAGCTCTCGTCACCTGGGCCATCAGGCTGGCCAACGCCGGTTCGATGGCTGACCGGAGAGCTGGCCAGTTCACAGTCCGGATGATGACGGACGACGGCCAGCGTGGTGGGGCGCTAGCCGGTCGGCGGCGCGCCGTCTCGCGCGGCGAGGGCGGCGAGAGCCTCGGCGCACCGCCCAGTGGAGGAGTTCTCCTGGTCGCCGCGCCGTCGTGATCGTCCATGTACGTGATAACAGTTCGTTGTCACGTACATGGATGGCCTGGGCGAGAAGGAAGAACCGGGCTTCCGCTCGCCTAATTAATCGAATATCGTCGATGAACGATGAACGAGAACAAGGGGCCCTTGCCGCGTGCGGAGGCCGAGGAGTACGCGAGCTGGTTCAAGGCTTTGGCTGACGCCACCCGCATCCAGATCGTTTCGCTGCTGGCGCGGCGGCGCGCGCCGATGAGCGTGGGGGAGATCGTGGCCGCTTCCGGGGTGGGCCAGTCCACCGTCTCCCACCATCTGAAGATCCTGGCCGAGGTGCGGTTCGTCCTGATCGATCGGCAGGGCACGTCCAGCCTGTACCGGATCAACGAGAACTGCGTGAACTGTTTCCCGACCGCCGCCGACGTGGTCATGGGCAACCCCGTCCCGGCAGCGCCCACCTGCGAGTGAAGGAGCCTGGTCATGGCGCACGACGAGATCATCGACCACTACTCGGCCCTGGCCCGCGCCGCGGACGCCGGCCGGACGGTCGCCGACTGCCGGCAGGACGCCTTCGTACAGGGCGGCTTCGGCGCGGCCGGCTACGACGACCTGACCGTGCTCCCCGAGGGGGCGGTGCGAGCCAGCCTGGGCTGCGGCAACCCGGTGGCCGTCGCCGACCTGCGACACGGCGAGACGGTGCTCGACCTCGGCTCGGGCGGCGGCATCGACGTGCTGCTGTCGGCGCGCCGCGTCGGCCCGTCCGGGACGGCGTACGGGGTGGACGCCAGCACGGACATGCTGAGTCTGGCCCGGCGCAACGCCGAGCAGGCCGGCGCGGCCAACGTGGAGTTCCTGCACGGCACGATCGAGGCGATCCCGCTGCCCGGTCACGCGGTCGACGTGGTCATCTCCAACTGCGTGATCAACCTGTCCGGGGACAAGGCGGCCGTGCTGGCCGAGGCGTTCCGGGTACTGCGGCCCGGCGGCCGGTTCGGCGTCAGCGACGTTGTCACCGCGCACGTCCGGGACGAGCGGGCGCGGCAGCGGGCTGAGCAGCGCATCGGCTGCGCGGCCGGGTCGCTCGCCGTACGGGAGTACCGGGACCTGCTGGCCGCTGCCGGCTTCGTCAAGATCGCCATCACGTTGACCGCCGATCACGGCGACGGGGTGCACTCGGCCATCGTCCAGGCCGTCAAACCCGCCATCGGGCCCGGCCTGGAGATCCGGCCGATGCGTGAGGGCGACGCCGCCGAGGTGCTGGCGATCTACCAGGCCGGGCTGGACACCGGCCAGGCCAGTTTCGAGACCACCGCGCCCGGCTGGGAGGGGTTCACCGCGAGCCGGTTGCCGCATCTGCGGTATGTGGCGGCCGATAGCGACTCCGGCGAGGTGCTCGGCTGGGTGGCCGCCTCGGCGGTCTCCGGCCGCCCGGTCTACGCGGGCGTGGTCGAGCACAGCATCTACGTCCACCCCGGCTGCCAGGCCCACGGCATCGGCCGCGCGCTGCTGTCGGCGTTCATCGCCGCAGCCGATGACGCCGGCGTGTGGACCATCCAGTCGGGCGTGTTCGGCGAGAACGCCGCGAGCCTGAGTCTGCATCAGGCGCTCGGTTTTCGGATGGTGGGCACGCGCGAACGCATCGGCCGCCACCGCGGCGTCTGGCGGGACGTGCTGCTGATCGAACGCCGCAGTGTTGTGATCGGAGCCTGAAAGACCGCAAGGGCCGCCGTTGGCCCGGCGTTCACCTGCGCGACCTATCCCGGCCGGCTGAGAGCAGCCACCCTTGTTCCAAGCAGGTAGAGACAGATGTCAATATAGACATACGTCAATTTCGATGAACATCTATACGGGAGGGTAGTGGATGGAACTGCTGGAGATCTTGGAGTGCAGCCCGCCGCTGACCCGCGAGCCGCTGGACGCCGAGCAGGCGGCCGGGGTGGCACGGGTGTTCAAGGCGCTGGGCGACCCGGTACGGCTGCGCATCCTGTCGATCGTGGCCAGCCGCGCCGGCGGCGAGGTGTGCGTATGCGACATCACCGACGCCTTCGAGCTGTCCCAGCCCACCATCAGCCACCACCTGAAGGTACTCAAGGAGGTCGGCCTGCTGACCTCCGAGCGGCGCGCCTCGTGGGTGCACTACCGGCTGGTGCCCGAAACGCTGGGCGAGCTGTCGGCGCTGCTGACGTTGCCCGCTGGTGGGCCCGCTGGTGGGCCCGCCAGCGGGTCTGCCAGCGGGTCTGCCAGCGGGTCTGCCAGCGGGTCTGCCGGCCTGCCGGGCGCTGCAGCGGCGGTGTCACGGTGATGTCGGCTCGACCCGCACAGGCCACCGCGCCACCGGCCGGCGTGATCGGCGCTCTGTCGATGCTGGATCGGTTCCTGCCGGTGTGGATCATCGCGGCCATGGGCGTCGGGCTGCTGCTCGGGCGTCTGCTGCCCGGCCTGGACACCGCGCTGGACGCCGTCAAGATCGGTGAGATCTCGCTGCCGATCGCGCTCGGCCTGCTGTTGATGATGTACCCGGTGCTGGCCAAGGTCCGTTACGACCGCCTGAACACCGTCACCGGCGACCGCCGTCTGCTGGTCTCCTCGCTGGTGCTCAACTGGGTGCTCGGCCCGGCGCTGATGTTCGCGCTGGCCTGGATCTTCCTGCCCGACCTGCCCGAGTACCGCACTGGACTGATCATCGTCGGGCTCGCGCGCTGCATCGCCATGGTGCTCATCTGGAACGACCTGGCCTGCGGGAACCGGGAGGCCGCCGCCGTTCTGGTCGCGCTCAATTCCATCTTCCAGGTGGTCGCGTTCGGCGCGCTGGGTTGGTTCTACCTGCAGGTGCTGCCCGGCCGGCTCGGCCTGCCGGGCTCGGAGCTGGAGGTGTCGGCCTTCGACATCGCCTTCTACGTGCTGGTCTTTCTGGGTATCCCGCTGGCCGCCGGTTACGCCTCGCGCAAGCTGGGCGAACGCTCCCGTGGCCGCGACTGGTACGAGCAGCGCTTCCTGCCGCGCATCGGCCCGATCGCCCTGTACGGGCTGCTGTTCACCATCGTCATCCTGTTCGCCCTGCAAGGCCACACCATCACCTCCCAACCGGCCGATGTGGCCCGCATCGCGCTGCCGTTGCTGGCCTACTTCGCCCTCATGTGGGGCGGCGGCTTCCTGACCGGCAAGGCGATCGGCCTGTCCTACGACAAGACCACGACGCTCGCCTTCACCGCCGCCGGCAACAACTTCGAGCTGGCCATCGCGGTCGCGGTCGGCGTCTTCGGCGTCACCTCCGGCCAGGCCCTGGCCGGAGTGGTCGGCCCGCTCATCGAGGTTCCCGTCCTGGTCGCCCTGGTCTACGTCAGCCTGGCCGGCCGCCGCCTGTTCACCCGCAAGGAGCCCACCCGTGCCTGACCGCACCCCCGACAAGCCCAGCGTGCTGTTCGTCTGCGTGCACAACGCCGGACGCTCCCAGATGGCCGCCGGCTGGCTCACCCACCTGGCAGGAGACCGCGTCGAGGTCCGCTCCGCCGGATCGGCGCCGGCCGATCAGGTCAACCCGGTCGCCGCCGAAGCGATGCGCGAGGTCGGCATCGACATCACCGCTGAGCAGCCCAAGGTTCTGACCGTCGACGCCGTACAGGCCAGCGACGTGATCATCACCATGGGCTGCGGCGATGCCTGCCCGATCTTCCCCGGCAAGCGCTACGAGGACTGGAAGCTCGACGACCCGGCCGGACAGGACATCGAAGCGGTCCGGCCGATCCGTGACGACATCCGCCGCCGTATCGAGAAGCTGCTGGCGGAACTCGTGTCGGCCTGATTCTCCGCCGCAGTCCCCGTCGTAATCAGGTGGTGGGCCTGCGTCATGTCCGGGGCACGGCAGGTGATCCAGACGCGCGCACCCGGCCACCCCTTGCTGTCGTGGGTGAGCTACGGCGGCGGGGAGCGGCGGACGGCCGGGTGCAGGGTCGTTGACGATGCCGTGGGCACCCTACGCGTGTTCGGCCGCGCTACATTCCGCGCTTACCTCGGGCCATCTGGTCGGCGAGGTATCCGGGGTGGGGGGTCAGGCCTGGATGCGGGCCATGAGCACGGCGATGTCGTCCTCGGCCGGCGCGTCGCCCACGATGGAGCCGATCACTGCCGCGCACACCCGTTCGAGCGTCGCCGTCTGCAGTGTCGCTCGGACGAGGGCGTCGCCGAGCCTGGCCATGCCCGCGTCGAGGTCGGCCTGCCGCGTCTCGATCAGGCCGTCGGTGTAGAGGGCCGGCAGGGTCCCGGCCGGCAGGTGGAGGTCGTGCGACTGGAAGGTGCCCAGCCCCACGCCGATCGGAGTGCCGGTGGGCAATGACGGGAAGGTCACGTCGCCGGACGGGGTCACGATCGCGGGCGGCGGGTGCCCGGCCGCGGCCATGGTGCAGCGGCTGGTCTGCGGATCGTAGACGGCGTACAGGCAGGTGGCACCCGTGGCGTCGAAGCCGCGGGCGTCGTTCGCCATCAGGTGGTCGAGGTGGGTGAGCAGCTCGTCCGGCGGCAGGTCCAGGTAGGCCAGGGTGCGCACGGCGGTGCGCAGCCGGCCCATGGCGGCTGCGGCGTTGATGCCATGCCCGGTCACATCGACGACGACTAGGGCGATGCGGTCGCCGGGCAGGTGGATGGCGTCGTACCAGTCGCCTCCCACCCCCTCGTGCGTGTCGGAGGGCAGGTAGCGCGAGGCCACCTCGACGTTGCTGCTGCCGCACAGGTCGTGCGGCAGCAGGTCGCGCTGGAGCGCGAGCGCGGTCAGCCGCTCGCGCGTGTACTGGCGCGCGTTGGCCAGGCTGAGCGCGGCCCGCGTGACCAGCTCCTCAGCCAGGAGGAGGTCGTCCCTGCTGAACGGCGCCGGGTTGGAGGTGCGCCCGAACACCGCGACGCCGAGCACGTCGCCGCGCGCCTCCAGCGGAATGACGATCAGCGAGTGCATGCCGGTCGCGTGGATGGTCCGCGCCCGGTCGGGGACCAGGTCCAGCCAGGTACCGGGCGAGGTGTCCAGCACGGGCTCGAAGTGCGGCCGGCGCGAGTGCAGGACCTCCATGAACGGGGATCCCGGCGGCACGAACACAGTCTCCTTGCGCTCCCGGAGAGACTCGGGCACCCCGTCGTGCACCGAGGCCGCGCCGGCCCGGCGGAAGACGGGGATGCCGGCCTCTGTCGCGGCCGGCCGCTGCAGCGGCTCTGCGCCGGGGAGCATCGCGTCCGGAAGATCGACGGTCACGTAGTCGGCCTGACGTGACATATACGGTTACACCGCGTGTACGCGCAAGGATTTTCGGCACGGCCCTGTCCAGGGCCGGGGATCTACCAGAACTTTCGGCCCGCGCCCGCGCCCCGGCACCTACCCGGACCGAACTCGAGGAGCTGCTGTGGAGGCCCATGCAACGGACGCTTTGGCCACAATCGCGAGGTTCGGTTCTTCAGCTCGCCGTCCATGCCGGATGCATCAGGAGCTCAGGCCGGCGCTGATCAGCCAGATGTGTTCGCAGGTCGCGGAAACCTTTGTGCGGCTTCTCGCAAGAGTCTTGCGAAGCGTGGTGGAAGGTCCGCTCGATCATCCGGCTCAGGGCGCGTCAGACGACCTGCGCGGTGGCAGGACGGTGATCTCGGTGGGGTTGACGTGGCGGGGCGGGGCGGCGACGAACGCCTCCGTTGCGACGGTTACGGCCTGTGATCACGCGGCGGCGTCGTCGTGCGCGGTGGCGGCAGACTTCTCACGCCAAGATGCCGCGTCCTGCTCGATCCGGTCCAGTTTGACCTGCAGCCGCTCGAGAGTGTCGGGCCCGAGGTACAGGTGCCCCGGCAGCTTGTCCTGGCAGGTGACCTCGTAGATCAGAGCGGCGCTCTTGACCGGGTCGCCGAGCTGGGTGTGGTTGGCCGTACCGGCCCAGTCCAGGGTGACATGGGCGGGAGTGCCGTCGTAGGCGCCGATGCGGTGCTTGGCGGTGGACAGGGAGCTGGCATCGAGGAAGTCGGTGCGGATGACACCGGGCTCGACGACCATGCACTGGATCCCGAACGGTGCCAGCTCCGCCGACAGCGCTTCGCTGATGCCCGCGACGGCGAACTTCGAGGCAGCGTACATGCTCACCCCAGGCTCGCCCTCGAAACCGGACCGGGACCCGATGTTGACGATCTTCCCGCGACCCGCGGCGCGCATGCCCGGCAGCACGGCGCGGATGAGGTTGGCCAGGGCGAAGACGTTGAGGTCGAACAGGGAGCGCGCCTCGGCGTCGGTGATCTCCTCCAGCGCGCCGAGCAGGCCCCGGCCCGCGTTGTTGACCAGGACGTCGATGCTCCCGAAGCGCTGGGTGGCCGACTCGACGGCCTGGACGATCTCCTCGCTGCGGGTAACGTCGAGCCGGACGCCGAGCACCCGGTCGGACCGCTTGAGATCGTCGGGGAGGCCGGCCGGGTCACGGACCGCCGCCACCACGGTGTCGTCGTGCGCCACGGCGGTGCGGGCGATCTGCAGACCGAGTCCCCGGGAAGCGCCGGTGATGAACCACGTGGACATGTGAACAGCTCCTTCGTGCTGATGGGGAGAACGGGCCGGAACTGGTCGCGGCGCGGTGCGCCCCGCTTCCGGCCTGGCTTCCACTGAACCAGCTCTGAGCAGCGATAACAGGCTCGAATATAGCCCAAGCGATCGGGGGACAAACTGGGCCACCCTTGCGGAGCGGTGCCCTGCGGGAAGCGGCGACACTGGAGGTATGGAGCGTGACCACACCAGCGCCCCGCTCGCGGGGTTCCTGCGCTCGGCCCGCGCCCGGCTCAGCCCGCACCAGGCCGGGATCGACGAGCCGGCGCTGGGCCGGCGCCGCGTGTCCGGGCTGCGGCGCGAGGAGCTCGCCCGGCTGGCCGGAGTGAGCGCGGACTACTACACCCGTCTGGAACAGGGCCGCAGCCGCAGCGCCTCACCCGAGGTGCTCGACGCGCTGGCCACCGCGCTCCACCTCGACGACGCCGAACGCGAGCACCTGCACACCCTCGCCCGCCCGCAGCCCGCCCGGCGCCGTCGGCGACCGCGCCCGCAACGCGTCCACCCCGCCACCTGGCGGCTGCTGGACACTCTGGAGGAGGCGCGCCGGCCCGCCTTCGTCCTGGGCCGCCGCCTGGACGTCCTGGCGCACAACCGGCTCGCCGGACGCCTGATCGCCGATTTCCGGGCCATGCCCGCGGACGAGCGCAACCAGGCGCGCTTCGTCTTCCTCGATCCACACGCGCGCGAGCTGTACGGGAACTGGGCCGCCGTCGCCGCCGACACGGCTGCCATGCTCCGCCGCGACGCCGGCCGCCACCCCGACGACCCCGCCCTGGATGCGCTCGTCGGCAACCTGTCCATCCACAGCGAATCATTCCGCCGCTACTGGTCCGACAACAAGGTCCACCAGCGCACCACCGGCAGCAAGGACTACCACCATCCCCTCGTCGGCGACCTCACCATCACCTACCAGGCCCTCACCCCCGCCGACGACCCCGACCAAACGCTGTTCATCTACGACGTCGAGCCCGGCAGCTCGTCCGAGACCTCGCTGCACCTGCTCGCCCAGTGGAACGAGCAGACCACTGACAACCACCTCACCACGAACAGAAAGGGGTGACGGGCATGCGGACGAAGAGTCGCGTCAGTGAGTTGGACGGGAGCTGCCTGGGGGCCACCTCGAACCCGTCACCGGGCCTCGCCAGGAAACCGCCAGAGGTCTCGCCGCCATCAGGCGGCGGTTCAGCACGCGGCCTCTCATCGGCGCGGTCCCGCTCCCGGCAGGCGGATCACAGCCGGATCAGGTCGGCGACCTCCTCGGGCAGGCCCGGTGAAGTCATGACATGGCCCATCCCGGACACGACGTGCAGTATCGCGCCCGGAATCGCGGCAGCAGGTCAGGGGCGTCCATCCACGCGGCCCGGCCATGGTCGGCCGCGGCCGCCGGGTCGGCAGCCCGCGACAGCGCCAACTCCGGCATCGCCCGGGCGGCCGGCTCGTCGAACGGCCGAGCCGCCCCGTTGAAGACCCGGAACAAGGCCACGTCGGACTCCACACCCAGCGGCAGCCCGGCGGCCAGATGCGCGAGAACCGCAGGCGACGGCGGCGGCAGATCATCCGGGTCGGCCGGCTCCCCGGCCCTAGCCCGTGCCCGCAGGCCAGCCATCCGACCCATCAGTTTCCCGGGCTGATCTCGCGTTCGACCTGGTCACGTCCGCCGAACAGCGCGTGGTCGCTCAGGGCCGCCGAGATGACAGGGGCCGGTCAGAGGTTGGGACCGGTACGGAACCTCACGGCGTGCTTCCTATCCGACCTTGAGGGCCAGCTTCCCGACATAGTGATCCTTCAGGGCACGATGCGCGTCTTCGACCCGCTCCATCGGGAAGGTCCGGGCGACGTGGACCTCGAAGGAACTCGCCTGGACGATCGCGTTCAGCCGATCGGTGGTGGTGCGGCTCCGATCCCCGTCGTAGTAGGACACCGGCGCGCCCGGCGATGTCGCGAGCACGGGCAGGACACCGTTCGGCCAGGCGATCCGTCCCGAGTTGTTGATCGCGCGAAGAGATCGTTCAGCGATCTCGCCTCCCACGGTGACCAGAGCCGCATCGAGCCCGCCCGGTGCGAAATCGAACGCCGCAGTTAACACATCGTCTTTGCGGCCGTCGACGGCGTGGTCAGCGCCCAGCCGCCGGGCCAGGGCGACACCGTCGTCACCCGAGGCCACGGCCAGCACTCGGATGCCGTTGTGCCGCGCCAACTGCACGGCCAGGTGGCCGATACCCCCGCTGGCCCCGAAGACCATGAGCGTCTGGTCCGGCCGCAGGGCGAGCAGATCGAGGCCGCTCAGTGCGGTCAGGGCATCCCAGGCCATCGCGCCGGCCTGCTCCGTCGGCAGCCGATCGGGCACGCGCGCGACGTACTCCGCCTCGACGACGCCGTACTCGGCGTAGAAGCCGCCACGCGGCACCGGCATCGTCGCAGCGTAGACACGCTCGCCCACGTCGAACCGGGTGACGTTGCGCCCGACCGCGGCCACCGTGCCCGCCGCGTCCCAGCCGAGGACATAGGGGAAGGCCGACGCGACGCCGAAGGCGCCGTCGTAGTCCCCCTCGCGCTCGACCGCGTCCCAGGATCCGACCCCTGCGAACTCCACCCGGATGAGGACGTCGTCGTCGCCGACCTGCGGGAGTGGTATCCGGCGCGCTGAGAGTTCGTCGATTCCGCCGAAGCGGTCAAGGACGACCGCGTTCATCTGCGGCGCCACGTTCGCGCCGCCCGCTCTGCGCTCGGCTCTGCTGTCCATCGGCCCTCCATGTTATTTGAGTGAATCAAGCATCATTGGACCACAGCTATTTGAGTGAATCAAATAACTCCGCTAAGCTGGCGGCCATGGCGCTGCCGAACGGCCCCGTAGCCACCTCGTCCAAGGCCGAAGCCGTCTTGTTCGACCTGGTGGACATATATGACCGCGCCTACGAAGCGGCCGCGGCCGAGGTGTCGCTCAGCTCGGCGCAGGCATGTGTGCTCGGGCGACTCGACGAGCGACGCGGCATGGGCGCCCTGGCCGAGGAGCTCGGCTGCGATGCCTCCAACATCACCCAGATCGTCGCGCGTCTCGAAGCGCTCGGCCTCGTGACCCGCGAGCCGAATCCCCGGGATCGCCGCGCACGACTCGTCGCGCGAACTCCCCGAGGAGACGAGACCAACCAGCGGTTCGCCACGGCCTTCACCTTCGCCCGTAGGGCGGTCGGACGGCTCTCACCCGACGAACAGGATCAGTTGACGGCGCTGCTGCGCAAAGCGCTGGGCTGACGCGCACCCGCGGCCGGTAACCATGTTCGGCGTCGTGGGGCTGCTGGTCACGGCGTGCGCGGGGGAGGGCCCCGGCTCCGACGACGCCGCTGCCCGGCCGGCATCGGCTGCCACCGTGCTTCCGCAGAAGTTGTCCGAACCGCCCGCGATGCCGGAGGAGGAGCCGTCTCCTGCCGACGACGCCACGTTGAGCGAGAATCTGGCGTACGAATTGCGCCGCAAGACCCTTGACATGGCCGAGGCCGCGGGCGAGGTCACCGCCCGGTGCCCCCAGAAGGTGGCGTCGAAGAACGGTACCCGGGTCACGCTACCGCGACAGCATCGACTATGCCCTCGGCGTCGTCCACGAAACCCTCGCGGCCGCTGCCGAGGGCAACCCCACTGACCAGCCCCGACTTCCCGAGGAGCGCGCCGTGCCACTGCCGTGGATCCCGCTCGACGACCCGAGTGTGCTGGCCCCGGCCAAGGCCCGCCAGCAGCTCGCTCACGACTGCGCGTTTCTGCCGACGTGGGACGAGCCGACCGACAAGGAACGCGAGGGCTCCCTGCCCGATGCCCGCAACTACCTGGAGTCGGCGGTCAACGCCGGGCTCGTCCCGGCCGTGGAACTGATCGACAGCGGCTGGCGCGCGCGAGCCTGACCAACAGCAACGACGAGATCGAGCGGCAGGCCACCGCCATGGCCACCGCGGCCGCCGACCTCCCGCCACGCCGTGAACATCATCGGCTGTCGGCCAGCTTGACCATCGTATCGAGCAGCGTCGTGTAGACAGTGCTGGGTT
This sequence comes from Nonomuraea sp. NPDC049378, assembly GCF_055586745.1. Lineage (NCBI taxonomy): Bacteria > Bacillati > Actinomycetota > Actinomycetes > Streptosporangiales > Streptosporangiaceae > Nonomuraea > Nonomuraea sp. NPDC049378. The sequence continues at coordinate 37,230 of NZ_JBVJHP010000033.1, read as the reverse complement.
CAGCGGATTCCTCCCAGCTCGACTCCTCCCCGGCCGCCGGACTGGTTTCCGCCGCCGGAAAGAACAGCCACCACAGGTTGTGCCACGGGTCGAGGAACCGGGCGATACCGTACCCGCCGTAGAAGGGAGACGCCGGAGTGACGACGGTCGCACCGCGTTCGACCGCTCTGCGCATCGTCTCCTCGGGGTCGGCGACGTACACCTGGGTCAGGGCCGGGGTGAACGGCCAGCCGGTCTTACGGTCAGCGACCATGAGCAACGAGTTGCCGAGTTTGACTTCGGCGTGGATCAGCGTTCCGTCTCCGGCGTAGAAGTCAGGGGTGCGGGCTTCCTCCCGCTCAGTCCCATCAAAGACAGCGACGAGGAAGTCGATGAAAGACGCGGCTCCGTCAACGACAACGAATCCGTTAACGGTGTTCTCACCTCGGGGTTCGGGATCTTGCTTAGTCATCTCCATGCCGCGAGGCTAGAGAGAATTGCGGTCAGCTTCTTGCCGCGATAGCCGGCCCCAGACGACGCCCTGCCGGCTCCTCGGCCGCCCCCATCAGCAGGGCCGGGCCGCTGCACGATCATCGCCTCCGGCACGAACGCGGCCTTGGCACCGCGCAGTGCCCGCAGGAACTTCACCGCCTCCAGCACGCTGCGCTCGGGGGTGCCGGCTTCCAGCTCGATCGCCTCCTGCGCCACCGTCCGCGCGGCCGCGTCCAGCCGCCCGGTCACGGTCTGGAAGAACCCGGTGTTCACCTCCGTGCGGATCGCCTCCTCGGCGACCTGCCGGACCCGGGCCGCGTCGTGGACCACCCCCAGCCGCTTGCGGACGAACGCTCGATGTCGGCTGGCCGACATCGGCGCCGCTCGCCGCAACTCCACCTCGTCGGCCAACCCCAGCGCACCGCGAACGTGCCCGACCACTACCGCCGGAACGTCCCAGACCTTTCGGGAAGTACCCGGGCCGCTGGTATGACTTCAGCCACACCGCTCACGCCCACAGATGGTTCTCATCCTGCGTCCGGCCACGCGCCCACTCGATCTCGGCCACTATCGGCGTGAACGCCTCCGCCGGCTCCCGCGCCGACGCCAGCCTGGCAAGTCCCGGGCGCGCAGTCCGATCAGCCGAGCTCGCCCGTAACCCCCAAGGCCACCACCAACACGACGACGATCGACCGTCAGGTTCCGCAGTGTCCCTCGGCCGTTCCCCGAGAGGGCGCACAGGGCTGTCGTAGGCGGCGATCGGGAGCACGTAGGCCGAGGTCTGCGCGCCGACGGCACGCCCGTTGCCGATCCGATGCGCCTGGGCGGGCTGCGCGCGCATTTACATACATGTGGTATGTATGTAATCTCCTGAGGGATATTTCCAGGAGGAACGCTTATGCAGGCGATACAACAATCGGCGTGGGGCGACACCGAGACCATGGCGCTGGTCGAGGTGGCGAAACCGGCGCCGGTCTTCGGCGAGGTGCTCGTCAGGGTCGTGGCGGCCGGGGTCAATCCGGTGGATGTCTACACACGCCGCGGGCAGGCGTACAACCGGGTGCTCGACCTGCCGTTCATCAACGGCTGGGACGTCGCCGGGGAGGTGGTGGAGACCGGCTACGGCACGCCCCGGTTCCAGCCGGGCGACAGGGTTTACGGAATGCCGTGGTTCCCCCGCGCGGCAGGCGGCTACGCCGAGTACGTCACCGCCCCCGCCCGTCATTTCGCCCGTATGCCGGAGGGCCTGGCCTTCACCGAGGCGGCGGCGCTGCCGCTGGCCGGCCTGACGGCGTGGCAGATGCTCGTCGAGGTCGCCGCCCTCGCCCCCGGACAGCGGGTCCTGGTCGCGGGCGCGGCCGGAGGCGTGGGGCACCTGGCGGTCCAGATCGCCAAGGCCCGCGGCGCGCACGTGACCGGCACCGCGAGCGCCGCCAAACACGCCTTCGTCCGCGGACTGGGCGCGGACGAGGTGATCGACTACACCACGGCCGAGGTGTCCTCCGTGGTGCGGGACGTGGACGTCGTCATCCAGATGTTCGGCGGCCGGGCGGCACTCGCGACGCTGGAATGCCTGCGGCCGGGCGGCGTCCTGGTCAGCGGCCAGGCAGCCTGGACTCCGGGGTTGCACGAGCGTGCCGGCGAGCTCGGCGTGCGCGCCGTGGACTACCTCGTCGACCCCGACGGGGCGGGGCTCGGCGCGCTGGCCGAGCTCGTCGCCGGCGGGCGGCTCAAGGTGCATGTCGACGCGGTGTTCCCGCTGGCGCAGGCGCTCGCGGCCCACGACCGCATCGCCGACGGCCACACCACCGGCAAGATCGTGCTCGCCGTGGGTGAGCCCGCGTGAGACGAGGAGACACGGAGATGTCCGAGAAGCACGTCACGCCGACCGAGGTCGTACGGGCCTACGCACGGGCGAAGAGCCGTGCCGACATCCCGGCGGCGATGCGGTTCTGTCACCCGGACGTCGTCTTCGAGACGATCGCCCTCCGGGCCGTCGCGACCGGCTGGGACGAGGTCGCCCGGCAGAACACCGCCTTCCTGCGCGCCTTCCCCGACTACGGCGTGGAGTTGGAGTACCTCGTCGAGGCCGGTGAGCTGGCCGTCGGCGCCGGGACGGTCCGGGCCACCATGATGGAGAGCCTGGTGGGGATCGAACCCACGGGCAGGTCCTTCGCACTGCCGTTCGCCTGCCACTGGACCGTGCGGGACGGGCTGATCGCACACGAACGGTTCTTCTTCGACTTCCATCAGATGTGCGAGCAGCTCGGACTGTCCACCGAGGCCTCGGCGGCACAGTTCACCGCCTGGCGCGAGCGTGCGGAAGAGGCGGCGCGATGACGACGTACGTGCTGGTTCATGGTGCTTGGCACGGCGGCTGGTGCTGGCGCCGCGTGGCCGCGCGGTTGCGGGAGGCCGGGCACGAGGTCCACACCCCGACGCTGACCGGCCTCGGTGAGCGCGCCCACCTGGCGGGGCCCGAGATCGGCCTGCGGACGCACGCTGACGACGTCCTGGGCCTGCTGAGGTACGAGGATCTCCGGGACGTCGTGCTCGTCGGGCACAGCTACGCCGGTCTCGTCGTGCGCGAGGCCGCCGACCGCATGCCGGAACGCGTCTCCCGCATCACCATGGTCGACGCCTGGGCGGGCCGGGACGGGGAGTCACTGGACGACCTGGCCCCCGCCTTCTTCCGCGACTGGATCGAATCGGTCACCGTCGACGGCCTGATCCCGCCCGCCCCCGCGGCCACCGTCGGCGTGACGGAACCGGACCAGGTCGCATGGCTGGAATCCAAGCTGACGTCCCATCCGCGGCGAACATTCTCCGAGCCGGCCCGGTTGTCCGGGGCCGTCGACGCGATCCCGTGCCGCGCCGTGCTCTGCACACCCGGTGGCCCCATGCCGTTCGCTCGGATCGCCGACGAGCACGGCTGGGCGGCCACGGTCCTGGACGCCGGCCACGACGCCATGGTCATCGCACCGCGCGCCCTGGCGGACGTCCTCCTGCAGGACGCATGCGGCTCCTGACCCGATGCCAGGAACGAAATCCCGTACAGAAAGGTGCGACGTGGCCGAGGTGAAGATCGGTTACCTGCTGCCGACCCGCGACCGTGCCGCGGGCGGTGACGACGACCTGGCCCGGCTGATCGAGCTTGCCCGCCACGCCGACGTACTCGGGTTCGATTCCGTCTGGACCGGAGACAGCCCCCTCACCCGGCCCCGCGCCGATCCCCTGCTCCTGCTGTCCGCTGTCGCCGTCGCCGCACCGCGGCTCACGATCGGCACCGCGACGATGCTGCCCGCACTCCGGCATCCGATCCTGGTGGCGCACCAGCTCGCCACGCTGGACCGGCTCGCCGGCGGACGGCTGATCGTCGGGATGGGAGCCGGATTCCCCACCGCCGGCACCCAGGTGCAGTTCGACACGATCGGCGTCCCCTTCCGGACCCGCTTCAGCCGTCTCGAGGAGTCGATCGAGGTGATGCGGCGGTTGTGGAGCGGTAAGGACGTGTCGTTCACCGGCCGGCACTTCGACTTCAGCGGGGTCACTCTCGCGCCCGCTCCGGCCCGTCCCGGCGGCCCGCCGATCTGGCTGGCGGGAAGCGGCGAACCCTCCCTGCGGCGGGTGGCCCGCCTGGGCGACGGCTGGTTGCCCTATCCGCCCGACGTCGCCGACTACGCTCGCGAGCGGGCGGCCGTCCACCGGCTGGCGCCCCGTCCGGTCACCGCCGCCCTGTACGCGACACTCTGCCTTGACGACGATCCCCAGCACGCGCGCACGCTCCTGCGCAAGAGCATCGAGCGCTACTACAACGCCCCGTTGGAGACGGTGGAGAGAATCCAGGCCATGTTCGCCGGCCCTCCGGCGGACGCCGCCGCCTGGCTGAACCACTACATCGGGGCAGGGGCCGGGCACCTCGTCATCCGCCTGGCGGCCGGCGACCACCACGCGGCCGTGGAACGGTTCGCCGCCCGTGTCCTGCCCCTGCTCGACGTGTGAGGGCGACCGGCCACGGCTCGTTCGGGACGCCGGCGCCGCGTACGTTCTTCTATCCTCGGTTCAGATCGGGAGGATAAGGGTGACAACGAACACAAGCGCGCGCCGGAGCCAGCAGGAACGCACCAGGGCGACCACGGGCGCCCTGGTCGCGGCGGCTCGCGAGCTTTTCATTGAGGAAGGTTTCACCGCCACCTCCCTGGACGCGATCTGCGCCAGGGCCAAGGTGACGCGCGGCGCCTTCTATCACCACTTCAGCAACAAGGAACACATCTTCCGCGAGGTCTACGCCGCCGACCAGAAGGAGCTTGGCGCCACCGTCCGGCAGGCGTTCCGAGCCCAGACAGATCCATGGGACGGAGTGTTCGCGGGCTGCCGCGCGCTGCTGGAAGCGTCCTTGGAACCCGCCGTCCGCCGGATCACCCTGCTGGAGGCGCCGGGCGCGCTCGGCTGGTCCGCCATGCGCGACATCCAGGCTGGATGCAAGGACCAGATGCGGCGCGGGCTCGCCATCGCGGTCGAGGCCGGGTGCATCTCCGAACGGCCGCTGGATCCCTCCACCTCGCTGCTGTACGGCGGGATCTGCGAAAGCGCCCTCGACATCGCGCGCGCCACGGACCAGCGTGCCGCGCTGGACGACTCCCTGGCGGAACTCCGCCGGGTGCTCGCCGGCATCTCCGGCCGTTCGACCGCGGGCTGCGCCCACAAGGAGCCTTCCGGCACTGCCGTTCCTGGCGTACCTGACCATCGATGACCTCGACCGCGAAGCCGACTCGCGCGGGACGATGCGGCTGCCCGGCCGCATCCTCGCGGCGGCGCGCAGCGCCGACTGGAACAGAACCGCAGCCAAGGCCGCCCCTCTCGTCGACCTGGGCGCACGGCACACCGACGCCGCCTCGTTCGTGAACCTCTTCGTGGCCGCCGAAGGCCACGACGCGGACCTGGCCGAGGAGGCGGACGTCGACACGTCTTGGCTCCAATGCCGTTTGGATAGGAAAGGATCATGGTCTCGCCTGTGTGGTCGATGGCGTGGGCAGGAGTGCGACCGTCGGTGGCCCTGCGTATCGGATGCCTTTGCCGGAGGGGCGTCGCTCGCGGTAGCTGCTCGTGCGAGAGCGTTTGACGGCTCGCGGGCAGGAACGGTGGCGGCGGTGCGGATCAGCGTGCATAACGCCCAGTGCGTGAGCAGGAAGGCTCAGATCTCCTGACAGGCCAGCTCGGGGGTGCGGGAGCGCAGGATCCGGCCCGGCCCGCGCAAGTGCGTCCTGAGCTGATCGATGCCGGTTTCGGCCTCCCAGCGATCATGGTGGCAACGGGCCAGCTCTTCCTGCGATCGGCGCAGGCCGGTGGGTTGGGTGATGACGGCGAGCCAGGACCCGTCGGCCAGGTCACGCAGCCAACACGGGCGAAGCCCGGCCTGGACACGCCAGAGCAAATGCGCGCCACTGCGAACGGGCCTCGTTCCAGGCGGGAAAGCTGTAAAAGCCGCGGTCGGCGGTGAGCGGCATCTCCTCGGTCAACACCGGCTCTCCCAGTCGCCGGCGGTGCCGCGGTGCTCGGGCGCCACTTCGCCGCGCGGATAGTAGGTGGTGTTGCCGGCCTCGGCGTAGCGGCGAATCAGCTTCAGCGCCTCGATCGCCGGCTGGTAGGCAATGTTGTTGCCCCTGAACTCCAGGGTGGCCAGCAGCGCGATCAGGCCACGCCGGTAGTGATTGGTGCAGGAGGCGCGCAGCGTGGTCTGCACCGTGGTGCGGTAGGCCGGGCTCTTGGTCTTGAACTCGTGCACCAGAGCGCGCAGCGTCTGCTCGCCACCGCTCACGGCCGGGAAGATGACCGCGCGGACGGATCGTCGGGGTGGTCCAGGGCGGTATCGGCGACCTTGAGCCGTCAAACGCTCTCGCACGAGCAGCTACCGCGAGCGACGCCCCTCCGACCAAGGCATCCGATACGCAGGGCCACCGACGGTCGCACTCTTGCCCACGCCATCGACCACACAGGCAAGACCATGATCCTTTCCTGCCTGAACGGCATCGGTCTTGGCTCACCCCCTGCACGATCTCGTACGGCGGGCGGCCGCGGCCGGTCACGGCGAGCACAGCATCACGGCTCTCACCGAGGTGTTCAAGATGCCGGGTGAGGGCGGCCCGGCTCAGCGGTAGGAGTCGATGAGCCGGGCGAGGTGCCGACCGGCGATCTCCAGCGGCGCCTCGCTCTGCGCCACCTGTGCCGACAGCTCCGCGCCCTCCAGCAGGTTGATCACAGTGTGCGCGAGGTCGTGCGCCACGTCGGCGGCGAAGCCGGAGCGCTCCAGCTTCTCGCGGACCAGCCTGCGCCAGTTTTCGTAGGCGTCCTCCGCGGCCTGCTGGATCTCCGGCTCCCGGCCTGCGCTCTCCAGCGCCGTGGTGGTGACCGGGCAGCCGTCCAGCCACCCGGACTCGCGCAGCCCGCTCGCCAGGTCGCGGGTGCAGGCAACCATCGCGGCGGCGGGGTCGTCGTCCCGATCGAACGCGGCCCGCAGGAACTCGGCGAACTCACGGTCGCCGTGCCGGACCGCCTCGATCGCCAGCTCCCGCTTGCCGCCTGGGAAGAAGTGGTAGACCGAGCCCAGGGTGGCCTTGGCCTCCTGGGAGATCTGCTTGAGACCGGTCGCCTCGTATCCCTGCCGCTGCATCAGGCGAGAGGTGGTCCGGACGATCCGCTCCCGGGTGCCGAGCTCGTGCTGGGTTCGCATGGTTCCCATCGTACTGGATAGAGCGTTCGTTCTAATGGTCTGCTACGGTCGTGACTAGATAGAGCGTTCGTCCTAGTGATGAGGAGTATTCAAATGGAGTCCGTGACCGTGATCGGGCTGGGCCCGATGGGACATGCCATGGCCGCCGCCTACCTCGACAACGGCTACGAGGTGACCGTGTGGAACCGCACCGCCGCCAGGGCCGATGACCTGGTGGCGCGGGGCGCGAAACGGGCGGAGTCGGCCGGTGCCGCGCTCGCCGCCAACGAGCTGGCGGTGCTGAGCCTGACCGACTACGACGCGATGGACGCCATCCTGGCGCAGGCACCCGAGGCCGCGCTGGCCGGCCGTACCCTGGCCAACCTCACCTCCGACACCCCGGACCGGGCCCGCCGGGCGGCCGCGTGGCTCGCCGAGCGCGGGGCCGTGCAGATCACCGGCGGCGTGCTGGTGCCCCCGCCGGGCATCGGCACGCCGGGCGCGATGACCTACTACAGCGGGCCGAAGGACGCGATCGAAGCGCATCGGGCCGCCCTCGAGGTGCTGACCGGGATCGACTACCTTGGCGAGGACCAGGGGCTGGCCGCGCTTTACTACCAGATCGGGATCGACATGTTCTGGACGGCGCTGGCAGGCTACCTGCACGGCCAGGCGGTCGCGGAGGCCAACGGCATCTCGGCGGCCGACTTCCTGCCGCGCGCGGTGCAGACCCTGGACCTCCGCTATTTCCTTGAGTTCTACGCGCCGCGCATCACTGCGGGCAACCACGAGGGGGACACGGACCGTATCTCCATGGGCGCGGCGAGCGTGGAACATGTACTGAAGACGACGCGGGCGTCCGGCGTGGACGGCTCGCTCCCGGCCGCTGTCCTGGAGCTCTTCCGTCGGGGCGTCGCCGCAGGCCACGGCGGGGACAGTCTCACCAGCCTGATCGGCGTGCTGCGGCAGCAGCGCTGACGGCACACCGGCCAGGCCTGTCGTGGCGCGCTCAGCGGACCTGGTCGTAATGTGGCGATCTCGCCCAGCTTGTAGGCCTCCTGGTGGGGTGAGCGCCCACTTCGTCGCCGGCGGGCCGTCGTCGAATGGGCGCCCGCCGTCGGCGATCTCGGGGAAGATCATGAAATGTGGCGCGGACACTGCCTGGCGGGTGCGCTGGTCGGCCACCGAGCGTGCTCTGATCGCGGTGCACGAAGAGAGCGGCTACTGCGAAGCGACCGGCCCGGCGATCGATGCCCGCAACCGTGACGACCGCTGGCTCTGCCAGCTGCCCGAGGGCCATTTCGGCGCCCGCAGCTGGCAGATGCCCAGCATCACCACCGGCCGCGTCCCGTCGTCCACGCTGCCGCAAACGCATGCTCGAGCGACCCCTTCGACACTTACGGCGGAGGGGTCCCGTCCGTGCCTGGCATTCAGTAGAAGTCGTGCTGCCCCGTATGCCCTTTGATGAGCATGCACAGCTGCGGGTCATCGATGCCGGCGGGATCTTCGCTGGGGGCGTTCGGCTGTGCAGCCCCCGGTAGATGGTCGTCGTCCAGGACGGAGAGACGCACGTCACACTTGGCTGCCGTCACAGGTCGCCGGGCTGCTCTGTCTGAGAGGGGCGACAGTGAAACACGCTGGGAGCTCACCATGGATGCTCGTTTGAACTTCTTCGGCAACCAGGTTGCAGGCAAGTCCCTGAAGCAGCTCGTCGCGGCGGGCAAGGTGCTCGCGGACTCGACGCTGCCGGCCGCGACGCGCGAGCTGGTGATGCTCCGCGCCAGCCAGATCAACGGCTGTGCCGTCTGCGTCGACATGCACACCAAGGACGCCGTGCACGCCGGGGAGAGCAGCCCGCTGGTGACCACCAGCCCGGCCGGCACGGATAACGAGCACGGCGCGGCCTGACGCTGTCTCGCGTCAGTCGTCCGGCCGTGCACCGATCGCCGCCCCGGTTCCAGAACCGGATTCCCCTACAACCCGTAAAGGAAGAGCTCTCATGAACCTCGCCCTGTGGATCTGTGCCGGATTGCTGGCCGTTGTCCTCCTCACCGGTGGCGTCGGCAAGCTGATCGTCCCTCGGGAGAAGATGGCCGCCATGCGCGGTGCGGGTTGGACCGCGGACTTCAGCGCCGGGTTCCTGAAGGTCCTCGGGGCCATCGAGGTCCTGGGGGCGGTGGGGCTCCTGCTGCCCGCCGTGACCGGTATCGCGCCGGTTCTGGTGCCGGTGGCGGCGGTCGGTGTGGTGGTGCTGATGGTCGGTGCGACGGTCACGCACCTGCGCCGTGGTGAGGCCATGTCGGCCGCGGGGAACCTGGTCTATCTCGCCTTGGCCGCCTTCGTGGCGTGGGGTCGCTTCGGCCCCGCGTCCTTCATCGGCTGATCGGGGTGCAGCCAGGGGCCGCACGTCGACATCGTGGACAAGACCGTGGACAAGACCGAGGACGGGCCCGAGGGCGGGGCGGGGATAGCCGCAAGGCCGACGGAGCCGGGCGGCCGGCGTATCGGCGGGTGTCAGTGGGCGCTACCGGATCAGAGTGTCTCGGCCGAGGTCCGGGTCCGAGCGCAGTTGCTCCCGTTGCTCCTCGGAGAACGCGGGTCGACGTCGCCCTCATTCACCACCACCGGTCAGGACTGTACCAACCGTGGCAGAAGTGATCGGCAACGACACATTCCCGTATCAGCGCAGGCCAGGCACTGCCCTTCCGGGCAGGCACCCCCGCAAGGAGGAAGTTCATGGACGTAACGAACGACAGTGGCCGCCGAGCTCTGGTGGTCGGGCTGGGTATCAGTGGGATCGCGGCAGCGCTGCGGCTACGGCAGATCGGCTGGAAGCCGGTCATCATCGAGCGGGCTGCCGGGCGGCGCTCCGGTGGGTACTTCATCGCGCTGTTCGGCGCCGGCCGGGCCGCTGCCCAGCGCCTGGGCATCCTGGACAGGCTCACCGATCGCGGTGCGGACGGGGCCGCCTACGACGTCAACCGGGTCGGCAGGCGCCGCGCCGGGCTGGGTTTCAAGGACTTTCCCGGCCGGCCGTGGATGATGACACGAGGAGACGTGGAAGCGGCCGGTTTCGCCGCGCTGCCGTCCGATGTCGAGATCCGTTACACCACTGTGCCGACCAGGATCGAGCAGGACGCCGACGGGGTGAGCGTCACGCTGGCCGACACCGCCGGCGGGACCCCGATGACCGAGCGCTTCGATCTGGTCGTCGGCGCGGACGGGCTGCGCTCCACGGTGCGGCAGCTGGTGTTCGGGCCGCACGAGAACTACCTGCACCGGATGAACTACATGGCAGTCGCCTTCCAGCTGCCCAGCGCGATCCCGGGTCACGACCAGATCGATTCGGTCATCCTGGCCGAATCCCGGCGGTCGATGTGGATTTTCCCGTTCAAGGATCGTCCGCCGACCGTGTTGCTGAGCTACCACACCGACGATGTGGATGCCGAGTTCACCCGGCCGAAGGCCGAGCGGGTGCGCGAGGTGTTCGGCCCGGAGCCGGCAGGCCCGGCCTTGGGCGCGGTGCTGGACGCGCTGGAGTCGGCCGAGGATGTGCTGTTCGACTCGGTGGAGCAGGTGCACATGGACAGCTGGCATCGCGGCCGGGTGGTGCTCGTCGGTGACGCGGCCTGGTGCGTGACCCTGTATGCGGGGATGGGCGCCTCGACCGGGATGGCCGGGGCCGACCTGCTGGGCACCATGCTGGCCCGCCACAGCGACAGCGTGACCGAGGCCCTGACGCGATGGGAGCAGCAGTTGCGCCCCTCCATCGGTTACCTGCAGGGCAACGGGATGCAGATGCGCAGCCTGTTCGTCCCGGCCACCCGTTTTGAACTCGCACGGCGCAGGATAATGCTGCGGGTGAGCAAGATGCCGGTGACCTCCCCGTTATTCCTTTGGTGGCGGACCAGGAGCAAGGCGGCACGGATGAAGGACGCGGACTTCGCCCACCCCGCCCCGGCTGCGCCCGTCCGTGTCCCCGCCTGAGGGCACGATCGATCGGTGGCACGGCCTTGAGGCCGGCGGAACAAAGCGACCAAGCCGCCCGGAGTCCGGGACCCGGCCACCATGGACAGCCATTCGAGCAGACAGGTGCGAACCGCGAGGTGCCGAGGGTGTCGAGGCCGTGGGCGGGCAGGCAGATGGGCTCCGCGAAGAGCCTCGATACGCGAGTGGGGAAGGGTCGTATGTCGGGTTCAACGGATGTGAAAGAGGCCGTCGGTTACCGGCCGCTGCTGTTTTCCATCGCCTACGGGATGACCGGATCCGTGGGCGATGCCGAGGACATCGTGCAGGACGCGTTCCTCGGCCTGAGCCGGGCGCACCAGGAGGGGACTGTGATCGTCAATCCGAAGGCGTACCTGACCACGGCGGTGACGCGGCTGGGCATCAACTACCTGAGCTCGGCGCGGGTGCGGCGGGAGACCTACGTCGGTGACTGGCTGCCTGAGCCTGTCGTCGTGCCCGCCGACAGGCCGGGGCCGGCCGAGCAGGCCGAACTGGCCGACTCGCTGTCGATGGCGTTCCTCGTGCTGCTGGAGGCGCTCTCGCCGGTGGAGCGGGCGGTGTTCATGCTGCGTGAAGTGTTCGGGTACGGCTACACGGAGGTGGCGCGGATCACCGGCAAGAGCGAGGTGAACTGCCGGCAGATCTTCGCCCGCGCCCGGCAGCGCATCGCCGCCGGAGGGCAGGTGGCCGACAGCACGCCGCCCCGCGAGCGACGGGCGGAAGGCGAGAAGCTCGCCCGCCGGTTCTTCGAGGCCGCCGCGGGCGGCGACATGGACGCGCTGCTCGGCATGCTCGCGCCAGACGTGGTGCTGCACGGGGACGGTGGCGGCAAGGTTCAGGCCTTCGGAAAGCGGCTGGCCGGGCGGCTGCCCGTCGTGCGGCTGCTCCTCGGTGTTTTCCGCCGGGCCGGGATCTTGGGGGTCTCCCTCCGGCCGGCCTGGGTCAACGGCCGGCCGGGCGCTGTCAAGTTCGACGCCGAAGGCCGCGTGATCGGCGTGATCGAGCTCGACATCGCCGACGGCGTGGTCAACGCGATCCACTCGGTGGCCAACCCGGACAAGCTTGCCCACATCGGGATGAAATCAGATAGGGCGTGAGTGCCGGAGGAACCATCTAGGGACGTCTTGAAGATCTTGCTCGGCATGAGCCGGCTCACCCTCTTGTCTGGGGTGGTCGGGGCGAGGGTCCAGGTGCCGCCGCATCGACGAAGCCGTCGTGGAGGGGCCGTCACGAGAGCCGATGGCTCCGTGCTGACCAGCGCATTTGACCTCAACCACAGTTGAGCTGATGGGCTGCTCGCCAGAGTTTGAGGACCAGAGAAAGCGAGCAGCATGGACACCACTACAGACACATCCCAGCCGCCGCCCACAGCCGACCGGCCGTCTCCGCTGACACTCCCGGTGGTCCTGGTCGGTGTCGTCCTCGTGGCGATGTCCATCTCCGGGACCGCGGTCGCGCTGCCAAGCATCGGACGCGATCTCGATACCTCGGGGGCCCCGCTGAACTGGGTTGTCGCCGGATACAACCTGGCCTTCGCGGCCATGACACTCATCGCGGGATCGGCCGCCGACCGGATCGGCCGCCGGCGGGTGTTCATCGCTGCGGCGCTGGTCTTCGCGGCCGGATTTCTCGCGACGGCCCTGAGCCCGGCGATGATCGTCATCGACATGGCCCGCATCATCTCCGGCGCGGGCGGTGCCGGGATCATGGCCGCCGGCGGTGCCATGCTCGCCTCCAGCTATGACGGCGCGGCCCGCAACCGGGCCTTCGCCCTGATGGGCACCATGGCCGGAATCGGCATCGCCATCGGCCCCACCTTGGCGGGGCTGCTGATCGATGCCACGGGATGGCGGGGCGGTTTCGCGGCCTTCACGGTCGTCAGCCTGCTAGTCGCCCTGGGCGCGACCCGGGCCCGCGAGTCCCGAGCCAACGTCAGCGGCCCGGTCGACTGGGCGGGCAGCGCCTTGTTCGTCGCCGCGCTGTCCCTGCTCATGTTCGCGCTCCTGGAGGCGCCCGCGCTCGGCTGGCTCCACCCGGGCATCCTGATCAGCGGGATCGCCGGTCTGGTCGCCCTGGCCCTGTTCGGCCGCGTGCAGCGGCGCAGCCCCGCTCCGGTGCTGGCCCCTGCCTTGGTTGCCAACCGGGGCTTTATGGGCTGGAGTCTCGCGACCCTGACCACCTCGATCGGGTTCCTCGGCGTACTGGTCTTCCTGCCCACCTACCTGCAGGCGGCGGCCGGGCTGTCCGCCTCGGCGGCAGGGGTGGCGATGCTGCTGCTGACCGCGCCCGTACTGGTCGTGCCCATGGTCGCCGTGACTCTGGTGAACAAGGGCGTGTCGGCTCGCTTGCTGATCGTGATCGCTCTGGCGCTGGTCGTGGCCGGGAACCTGTGGCTGACGGCGCTGAACGCCGACCACGCGGTCACGGCAGTCGCGGCACCGCTGGTGATGATCGGCGTCGGCATGGGAGCCTCCTTCGGCATCACCGACGGCCAGGCCATGGCTCTGGTCCCGGCCGACGCCGTCGGCATGGCGGCCGGATTCCTCAACACCCTGCGGGGCGCGGCCGAAGCTCTCGTGATCGCCGCATTCAGCGCCTCCCTCGCCGGGCTCCTCGCCGCGAAGCTCGGCGACACAAGCCGCGCCGCCGCAGTCGGTGCCGGACGCCTCACCAACGGGGCCGAAACGGAGGAACTCGACGCGTTCACCTGGTCCTGGCACCTGACCCAGCTCGGTGTCGGGCTCCTCTGCCTCGTACTGTCGATCGTCGTGGTCACCCTGATCCGCGGCCGCGCCGCGACGTCTCGAGGCACTGCCTGACCCCACCGCTGTCTCGATCACGACGAAGGAGAGATACCGTGCGCGCCAGTCCGGACGACCACCTCACCATCGGTGAGATCATCCGCCGGACCGGTGTGCCCGCTTCCGCCCTGCACTTCTACGAACGCAAGGGCCTGATCTTCAGTGAACGCGGCAGCGGCAACCAGAGGATCTTCTCCCGGCACATGCTTCGCCGGATCTCCTTGATCATCGTGGCCAAGCGCCTCAATATCCCGCTGTCGGACGTCGCCGAGGTCTTCACCACCCTGCCCACCGATCGGGCCCCCACCCACAAGGACTGGCAGCGGGTCTCCCGCATCTGGAAGAAGCAACTTGAGGAACGGCGCCGAGCCATCGAGTTCCTCGAACAAGAGCTCACCGGCTGCATCGGCTGTGGCTGCCTGTCGATGAAGGCCTGCCTGCTCCTCAACCCCGACGACGCCCTCGGCGGCCGGGGCCCCGGCCCGGTACGGCTTCAGGAGCCCAACGTCACCCTTCCGGACGGACCATCCACACGACGAGCTACGTGATCAGAGGCGGCAAAGGGGGGAGGGGACTGCGCGTCGGTGCTCTCGATCGCCGGCGGCTGACCCTGCCCCGGCTCGCTCAAGCAAGGATGAATACCTCCAGGCACCTGCCTACGCGCAATCTGGGCTACAGTGATCTCGGGTCGTGACTGGCGTGTCGAGATGGAATGAACCATCGGGGAGCGGCCCCATCACGGTGATGCAGCGCCGGGCGCCTGGGTCTTCAGTATCGGAGTCGGAGGTTCCGTCGTGGCCCGGAGTTCGGTTGTCCCTTCTGCTTCTCGTGTCCGGCCTCGGCTGGTCGGGATCGTCAACATCACCGCGGATTCGTTTTCCGACGGCGGCAGATTCCTGGCAGCCGACGACGCGTTGGCGCACGCGCGGCGGCTGCGCCTGGACGGGGCCGACGTCATCGAGCTTGGCGCGGGCCGCGACCTCATGCCGGCTCATCGTCATGCATTCGGTTCGGCGCATCGGCCCGGCCACCAAGATACTGACTGATCCGGAGACGGTATGGGCGGGTATCGAGCGCTTCTTCGCCGAGCGGCTGGCCGCGTTGTCGGCGGCCGGAATCGCCCCGTCAGGAGCGTACTCGACCAGCACGATCCCGGGATCGGCCCGTTCGGCATCGTCGAGCACCGCTATCCGTGCCTCTCCGATCCGCGCCGCCTCCACCAGCGTGCACAGTGAGACCCGTCCCGGGCTGGGACGGGCACCGCGCCGATAGGCGACCACGGCCGGTCCCAGCGCCAGCGCGTAAGGGTGCGGATCGGCCAGTCCGTCCAGATCGAGCCTGCTGAGCAGATCAGCTCCAAGCCGCCTCATCCACGGGTACGCGGCGAGCAGATCCTCCAGCCTTGCCATGAGGGCTCCACTCTACGATGCGGCGGGCACGTCCGTCGCTCGACCGGGCCTACCGCCCCGCGCCTTCCGGACGGCTGGCCCAACCCGGCTCGACAACCGATGAGCGCAGTACTTCACGCCCCTGGATGAGCAAGGGTCAAACCCCGTGGATGGGAGCCACACCGATCCAGCGGTGATAGGCGTCCACATCGACGTTGCTGCCGCACACGATGGTGACGACGTGCCGGCCGGCGAAGCGGTCACGGTCTTCGAGGATCGCCGCGACGCCGAGCGCGGCCGACGGTTCGACGACGAGGCCGGCGTGGTCGAGGAGCATCCGCATACCGGCGATGATCGACGCCTCCCGGACCAGGACGGCGTCGTCGGCGACCAGGAGGAGGTCGTCCAGAACGGCCGGGATGGGACATCGGCCGGCGACGCCGTCGGCGATGGTGTCGGTCGAGTCGGTGGTGATGACGCGCCGCTGGTGCCACGAGTGCGTCATCGCCGGTGCGCCCAGCGGCTGGACGCAGATCACCTCGACGCCGGGCGCCAATGCCTTGAGCACATGACCGACCCCGGTGGCCATCGCCCCGCCGCCGAGAGCGATCAGGACGGTGTCGAACGGCGCCGCGGTGTCCGCCAGGGTGTCCACCAGTTCCAGGCCGATGGTCGCCGCGCCCTCGCAGGTCTCGATGTCCAGGCTGTCTTCGACGAGCCGGATGCCGTCGTGCCGCGCGATGGCCGCCGCCCGCTCGCGCGCCATGTCGAAGTCGCCGTCCACCAGCTCCAGCCGAGCGCCCAACGCGCGGATGCGATCAAGCTTGGCCACGGGCGCGAACCGGGAGGCCACAACGGTGACGTCAAGCCCTCGGCCATGCCCGGACCACGCGAGGGCTTGCCCAAGATTGCCCGCGCTGGCGCACACCGCGGCCCCCGAGCCCTCGTCGGCCAGCAGGCTCGCAACCAACTCGGTGCCGCGCCCCTTGAAGCTGCGCACCGGGTTCGCCGTTTCCAGCTTGATGCTCACCGTGCACTCGAGACCGGGCTCCAGCGCCTGGCAGCGGTACAGCGGAGTATCGAGAAAAATCGGGTCGATCATCCGGCGAGCCGCCCGGATCCGAGCAGTGTCGAGGCGCGTCTCCTGCATGACACAGCAGCGTAGTGCCGCGGGCGCTGTTCCATTCGGGTGGACGCCTGGCGACCTCGTACCCCATGAGCGGAGCCAGGAATGCCGTTCCAGTCGTGCAGTGTCCACCCCAGGCCCCAGCCGTCGGCCGACATCGACCACCCGTCCGGGCTGTCAACCTCGCGGCGCTGCATCGCGGCGACGGTGTCGGCGGACAGGACGCGGGTGCCGTCGGCGGCGAGGCCGCCGTCCAGGTGCATCTTGGCGAACCGGGCGACATCGCCGGCCGAGACGATGACCCTGCCGTACGGCCCAGCCGAGCGCGGCATCACGTCCCAGACCGGGTGCCGGCTCGGGGTCCTGTCCGGGTTCGCCCTGGTGGCCCATCGCCACCCGGAAGCGCAGCGCCTCCTCCGGGAGCGTTGTCGAGTGCTCCAGCCCGAGCGGGGCAGGGCAGAGCTCGAACGGGTCAGTCCACGGAGAACGGCACCATCCGGCGCATGAAGGCGTCCCAGCCGCGATCGCCCGCGAGGCGCCGGGCCAGTGGCGCCAACCGGGCCTGGGGTCCGATCTTGTACCGGGGCTTCGGGTGGCGTGCTGCGACCGCTTTGGCGATCACCTTGGCCACGTCCTGGGCGCTCAGCACGCCGCGGGCCCCGTCCCGGTGGGCCCGCTCGATCATTCTGGCCACGCTCTGCTTGAACTCCTTGTAGGGGCCCTCGCCGCCGGTGAGCGGTATGTTCCGCTCGCTGCTCGCCGTGAACTCCGTCCGCACCGCGCCCGGTTCTATGAGCGCGACGCTGATGCCGAACGGTGCGACCTCCGGCCGGAGCGCGTCACTGAACGATTCGAGTGCGTATTTGGTCATCGCGTACGGGCACCCGGTCGGGGGTGTCACGAGTCCAGCTGCGGAACCCACGTTGACGATCGTGCCGGAACGTTGTCCCCGCATCCCGGGCAGGACGAGCTGGCACATCCGGATCACGCCGAACACGTTGGTCTCGAACGTCTCGCGCACCAGTGCGAGTGGAACCTCCTCCACAGGTCCGCTCCCGCCGCGCCCGGCATTGTTGATCAGGGTTCCGACGGCGCCGTGCTCCTCCTCGACAGCCCGTACGACCCGCGCCATGTCGTCCTCGTCGGTCACGTCCAGCCGCCGCACCCGGCAGCCCGCGTCTTTCAGCTCGTCCAGGGTGTCCAACCGCCGTGCCGTGGCCCAGGTGGGATAGCCGGCGCGGGCCAGGGCGAGTGCGGTGGCCCGTCCGATGCCCGTTGAGCATCCGGTGATCAATACCGCGTTGGATGTCATGCTTCTCCTTCGGGATGCCAGGTGACGGGGAGACGGCGCACGCCGTAGGTGATGGAGTCGGTGCGGAAGCCGATGTCCTCCTGCGGGACCGCGAGCCGCAGGGTGGGGAAGCGGCGGAGCAGGGCGTGCAGCGCGACGCGCAGCTCGACTCGGGCGAGCTGCTGGCCGATGCACTGGTGGATCCCGTGGCCGAATGCGACGTGGCCCGAGGTCGTCCTGGTCAGCCGGAGCTCGTCCGGTTCGGGGAAGCGGCCGGGGTCGCGGTTGGCGGCGGGGAGCGAGATCGTCACGGTCTCGCCCGCGGCGATGCGTACGCCGTGCACCTCGATGTCCTTGAGCGCGGTGCGGGTCGGGCCGAGGTGGACGATGGACAGGTAGCGCAGCAGCTCCTCGACGGCGCCGTCGATCAGCGGCGGGTCGGCGCGCAGACGGTCCAGTTGGTCGGGATGGGACAACAGGGCGAGCGTGCCGAGGCCGAGCATGCCCGCGGTGGTTTCGTGACCGGCGACGAGCAGCATGACGGCCACGCCGGTCAGCTCCTCGTCGCTCAGCTCGCCGCCCTCGATCAGGCCGCTGATCAGGTCGTGCGCGGGCTCGGCGCGCTTGCGCTGGACCAGCTCGTGGAGGTGACGGGTGATGTCGGCGGTGGCCGCGCGGGCGTGTTCGGCGGTGGCGTCGAGGCTCGCGATCACGGTCGTGTCCCGCTGGAACCTCTCGCGGTCGTGGTAGGGCACGCCGAGCAGCTCGCAGATGACCAGTGACGGGATGGGCAGAGCGAAGGTCTCGATCAGGTCGATGGGCGGGCCCAGCCGTGCCATCGCGTCGAGGCGCCCGGCGGTGATTTTCTCGACTTCGGGCTCCAGCTCCTTCATCCGGCGCACGGTGAACTGGCCGGTGATCAGGCGTCGGTACCTGGTGTGGTCGGGCGCGTCCAGGTTGATGAAGATCCCCGGTCCTGCGGGCTCTCGCGGGCCGTGCCCGACCGGTCGGTGCTGGAGCTCCGATCGGGCGCTGACGTCGGGATGGGCGAGGACCGCCCGGGCCGCGGCGTGACCGGTCACCAGCCAGCCGAGGTGGCCGTCAGGGTAGGTCATGCGGCTGATGGGACGTAGCGTCGCCAGCTGTGCCGGCGGGTCGAGGGGGCGGGTGCGGGTCGTGGGCAGAGGGTGGGCCATCTCATTCCTCGCTTGCTGCAAGAGGCTTCTCCGGGCTGATCGGCAGGTCGAGGGTGCGGACGCCGGTGACGAGTTCGCCAGGGCGGAGCCGGTTTTCCGGTGCGGACCGTCGGCGGGGTCTGGATGTGTCATCGGTTTGCCCTCGCAACTGAGACATGGGTCTCTTTATCGAGACAGACTGTCTCAATTTTGGGATCCTGTGTCAAGCAAACCGGCGGCGACGTATGATGGCGACAATGATCAGAAGGTCGCCTTTGCGCGAGCACGCCGCCGCCGGGATCCTCGACATCGCCGCGAAGGTCCTCGCGGAGCACGGCGAAGCGGCCAGCATGGCTGACATCGCCAAGGCGGCCGGGATGGGGCGCGCCACGCTCTACCGCTATTTCCCGAGCCGGGAGGCGCTGGTCCAGGCGCTCTACCAGACGGCCGTCCGCGATCTGTTCGACAAGATCGACGACGCCGACCTCGACGCCGTTCCCGCGACGGAGGCGCTGGCCCGGCTGACCAGGGCCGCCGTGAGCGTCATCGGCAAATATCGAGCACTGGCCGTGCTCGACAGCAGGATGGACGGGCTGGAAGAGGCCAACGGACGGATCGGGTCGACGCTCCAGGGCGTCTTCGACCGGGGTGCCGCCGAGGGGACCTTCCGCACCGATCTGCCCGCCTCGACCCTGATGGGTGCCTATGGAGGGCTGCTCAGAGGGATCGGCAACCTGGTGATTCAGGGGCAGATGGGAGTGGAGGACGCCAGCTCGACGATCATCGCCATCTTCCTGGACGGAGGTCGCGCCCGAGACGACGTGCAGAGCGAACGGGCGTAGGTTGCCGTGCCGAACCGACCGACCGCCTGAGACCGGTTGCGTCCACGGGAGTGGTGTACGAGTTGGACCCGGGCATAGGCGGGGCACCGTGAAATGGAGACGGCCGTCGCTTCGACCGTGCGTGAATGCGAACGACGGGAGAAGGAGCGGCTGGTGGGATCAGGGCGGTCGCGGCAGGAGTGCGAAGCACACGAGCGTGCAGGCGGTGAGCACTCCGGCGAGCACCT
This sequence comes from Nonomuraea sp. NPDC049378, assembly GCF_055586745.1. Taxonomy (NCBI): domain Bacteria; kingdom Bacillati; phylum Actinomycetota; class Actinomycetes; order Streptosporangiales; family Streptosporangiaceae; genus Nonomuraea; species Nonomuraea sp. NPDC049378. The sequence goes on along the minus strand of NZ_JBVJHP010000033.1, from coordinate 17,192 downwards.
CGCTCCGGCCGCCGGCATGACGCCGTACCCGCCCTTCCGACCTCCGTATCGGCCCCACGGCCAGCAGCACCAGCCTCGACTCCCAGGCCAGCGTCACGATGTTCATCACGCAACCGGCCAGCACCACCGTCCGCACGAGATGGGGCGCCTGTGTTGCACCTTCGGCGCATCGGTCCGTGGCCGGCCGCGACTTAACGATCGGCGGGAGGAGTCCGGCGCAGCAGGTAGGTGTCCATGATCCACCCCTTGCGGGCGCGCGCTCCGGCGCGGAGTTCGCGGATGCGGTCGCCGACCTCGGCGACGTTCCCGGAAACCAGGATCTCGTCAGGGGTCCCCAGGTAGGCGCCCCAGTGGATGTGGAAGTCGTCCAGACCGGCGAAGGAGCAGTGGGCGTCCAGCATGACGACCATGTCGTCGGCGGTGGCGCCCTCCTCTGCCAAGCGGCGGCCCGTGGTGAGATGGACGGGTCGTCCGACCTGGTTGAGGCTGGTGCGGTGGCGGGCGGTCAGGGCGGCCACGCTGCTGATGCCGGGGATCACCTCGTACTCGAACGTGACGTTCCCGCGCTGGAGGATCTCTTCGACGATGGCCAGCGTGCTGTCATACACACCCGGATCTCCCCAGACCAGGAACGCCCCTGTCTCGCCGTCGGCCAGTTCCTCGCTGATGAGCGCTTCGCAGGCCAATGCCCTGCGCGAGCGCCAGTCTTCGACGGCTGCGGTGTAGGCGGAGGCGTTCCGGTCGCGTTCGGGGTCGCGGGCCTCGACGACCCGGTACGGCGGGCGGCCGTGTTCGGCGATCAGGTCCTGCCGGAGTCGCACCAGTTCGTCTTTCACCTCGCCCTTGTCGACGAGGAAGAACCCGTCCGTGCGGGCGATGGCCTTGGCCGCCTGAAGGGTGAGATGGTCGGGATCGCCCGCGCCGATGCCGATGACGAGTAGCCGCTTCACCCATAAGAGTGTGCCAGAGCGGGAGATATACGATATCGCTCGCTAAAGCACCCGAGGAGGACCGTGGATCTGGCCGAGCAGAGCGACGACTTCGCCGCGTTCTGGCGGGAGCGGCATCTGTGCACGATCGCCACCTCTCGCCCCGGCGGGCCGCCGCACGTGGTGCCGGTGGGGGCCACGCTGGACCTGGCGACGGCGACCGCTCGCGTGATCACCTCCGGATCCTCGTACAAGGCCAGGCTCATCGCCCGGTCCGGCCCGTCCGGCGCGCTGGTCGTCGCCGCCCTGCTCGCGCTGCCGGCCGCCGTGGTCGAGCACGCCCTGGACCGAGCCGAGCCGCGGTTCTCGGTGTCACATGACTGGCGCACCGGCGTTCCGGGACACAGCGCCACCGGTCCAAAAATCTACAATGTAAAGGCGATCGGTTGTTGCAAGATCAAAACCTGCCGAAGAAGGCACGGGCTTCGCCCGTACTCATCAACCAAGACGGGCAAACCGCCGACCGCCATTGAGGGGGCAGACCAAGTACGAGAGAAAGGGATAGTCATGTCCCTGACCTCGAACGGCTGGCTATGACAACGAGATGATGGCCGACACGATGCGCGGGCCATTCGTTGTGGTGGCGGGTCGGTGGTGTCTCCGGGAAGCGATTTGAAACGGGTACGACGGGCCCGCGGCGGGCTTGGTCAGCCGGTGGCGGACGCTGGTGGCCTCCGGGGAGGATCGGACCGGATTTTGGCGCTGCGGAGTCGCTCTTGACGACGATTCGTGAAGACGGCCGTTTGCCCTGGTCGAGGTCCTTAGCGGGCCTGCTCGTGCCTCGTATGGGGCATACGGAGGGGCAGGGCCGGAGGGTGCCGATGGCCCCGCCTGCCTCCTGAATCCCGGTTCATCGGTCCGACCCTCCGCGGTGGCGTTCAGCGCGGGATTGTCCAGTCCGGCGTCCAGGTCCCGGCGGCGCCATGGTCGGCCGCTGTGGCGAGGTGGCCGCGGAGGGTGGCCAGCGGGAGGTGGGGGTTGTCGCGGTGCCACAGGAGTGAGTGCGGGTAGACGGGCGTGGGGCCGATCACCGGGATGCGGCGCAGGCCGTAGCCGGCGGGCCAGTTGAGGCGGGTCTGCTCGCCCATGAAGGTGGCCAGGGCTGGAGTGTGGGCGATGGTGTCGAGGAGCGCGTCGGAGCCGAAGTTGGGTCCGGTCGCCTCGATGGTGAGGCCGAACTCGGCGACGAGGTCGTCGTACGTCCGCCGGCGCTACCTGACCCCGCCACAGCTGCGTCAGTAGGTCAGCGATCGTAGGGGGGGGGTGATGCTCGCTAGCCACGGTCGATGAGCACTTGGACGCTGTCTAGGATGCGATCAAGGCCGAAGTCGAGTGGATCGAGCTCGGTGGAGGTGAATGCGCCGTCGGCGATCGCCTTGGTCAGGGCGGGGAAGCGATTGCTGTGGCGGTTGAGTAGTTCGCTGGTCAGGCGGCCCCATTCGCGGTTGTGGTCCTCGTCGAAGTCGGCCCGTTGCTGGGCGAGGTTGCGTACCTGCCCGGCGATCAGCAGGAAGACCTGGTGGCGTTGGCCGGCGGTCAGGCCGGTGGGTTCCAGGGCGGCAAGTGCGGCGTCCATCCAGGCGAGCTGGTGGGGGCCCATGATCTGCCGGCGCATGGCGGTGGCGGCCAGCAGCCAGGGGTGGGCCTGGTAGACCGCCCACTGGCGGTGGGCCCACGCGGAAAGCCGGGGTCGCCAGCCGGAGCCGGCGGCCGACAGGTCGGGAGGTTCGGCGAGGACGGCTTCCACCATCAATTCGACGAGTTCGGTCTTGCCGGGCACGTAGCGGTACAGGGCCATGGCCGAGACGTCGAATTCGGCGGCGACCTTGTTCATCGAGACGGTCTCCAGCCCTTCGGCGTCGGCGAGGGTCACGGCGGCTTCGGCGATGCGCTGGGGGGTGAGGCTGGGCTTGGGGCCGCGGGCGGGCTGGTCCTGTTCGCCCCACAGCAGTGCGATGCCCGTCGGCAGGTCGCGCGCCTTCTTGTCTTTGTTCTCGCGCGGCTTGGCTGCCCTGGCCATGGTCGCTCCCCTTGGTGAGGTCTTCGCGGACGTCGGTTGACACCCTCCCACAACTGTATATAGCGTAAACGCGCTTGTTACTGCTATAAACAGTTTAAGGAAGTAGCAGATGCTTGGCATCGCCATCGCCGCAACCGCCACCGCGGTCATCACCGTCCCCGCCGCAGGCCTGCTCGGCTACCGCCAGCTCAGGCGCACCGCCCACGCCGAACGACTACGCATCACCAGCCCGCACGGCATCGAGGAATCCGGGTTCGTCCGCGTCGGCGGCATCGACCAGTGGGTGACCATCCGCGGCGAAGACCGCCGCAACCCGGTGGTCCTGGAACTCCACGGCGGCCCCGGCGCCACCAACCTGATCTTCGCCTCGCGCACCCGCTCCTGGGAGCGGCACTTCACGATCGTGCGGTGGGACATGCGCGGCGCTGGCAAGACCTTCGCTCACGGCGGACCCGACGGGCAGGGCGACATGAGCCTGCAGCGCCTTGAGCGCGACGCCCTGGAGGTCACCCAGCACATCCGCGCCCGGCTCGGCGTCGACAAAGTCGTGCTGCTCGGCTGCTCCTTCGGCTCCATCGTCGGGCTGCGCTTGGCCCGCAACCACCCGGAGCTGTACGGCGCCTACGTCGGCACCGACCAGAACATCAACGCCGGCGGCCGCGACCACACCGCCTACCGCGCGCTGCTGGACCGGCTCGGCGCGGCCGGCAAGCGCAAGGAATTGGCCGCCGTCACCACGATGGGCGCGGACAGGTCGGCCTGGGGCGTCGAGGACTGGTCGCAGTACAACAAGCACACCGTCGGCTCCGACCCGCTCACCTTCGACACCATCAAGACCGTCGTGGTCGGCTCCCTGCTGTCCTCGCCCCTGCACTCCCTGCGCGAACTGCCTGCCTACACCAAGGCCATGAGCTTCTCCGAGCGCGTCGCGCCCGAGTCCGCGACCATCGACGAATGGGCCGAAGGCACCACGTTCGCCATCCCGTTCTTCATCTTCCAGGGCGAGCGCGACGTGATCACCCCGCCTGAGCCGGTCCGGCGGTTCTTCGACGACGTCACCGCGCCCGTCAAGAACTTCGCCCTCATCCAGGACGCGAGCCACTTCGCCTCCTTCCGCCACCCCGATCGGTTCCTCGACCTGATGCTCACCAAGGTCCGGCCCATGCTCACCAGCCAACCGATCACCTGGTGAAGCGCCACAGCCCTTGGCCATCACGAACCCGTCGGCCCGGCGACTGGACATCGGAGCCGCTGCTCGAGTCGCTGCGAATGCAATTCGGCTCTGCGTAGCCACGGTGGCTCTGTGCTGTTCTCAGAAATGAGAAGATCAGCACCCGCGTGAAGGTGCGGCCGGAGCTCACCAAGGCGATGGACTTCGCCCGCACCATCAAGCAGGCGGTCCCGCATCAGCGGGTGATCTTCACGGTGCATGAGATGAAGCGCCTCGGGCGGGGCGCGGCCGAGCTGCTGACCATCGCCGAACAGCTGCGGCGGGCCGATATCCAGCTGGAGCTGCTCACCGGCCCGTTGCAGGGCGTGTATGACCCGAGCGGGCACGGGGCCGCGTTGTTCGCGTTCTTCGCCGGGATGGCCGAGTCCGAACGCGAGTACATCCGGGAGAAGTCGCTGGAGGGCCAGGCCTCGGCCCGTGAGCGCGGCCGCCACGGCGGCCGACCGAAGGTGTTCGACGACGACATGTGTCCAGATACAGGCTGTTCCACCAGATGACCGCGTTCAACGCCAGCCCCAGACTGCCCAGCTGATCCTCAAGGCCCTCGCGGTAGCGCTGGCGCAGCTGGCCCCGATTGCCGAAGGCGATCTTCCGGGCCAGCCGGTGGCGGGCCTCCTGCACGTTCAGCTGGGTGCCGAACATCCGCCGGTAGCCTTCGTCGGCGATGAACTGCAGCAGGTGCAGCGTCTTGAAGATCCGACCGTAGTGGGCGAACGCCTCACCCAGGCCGGTGGTGCGCCCGTCGGCCGACAGCATCCGGATCAGGTCGTAGGCGCGCACCGTGCCCATCGTCAGCGAGCCGGCCACGCGCAGCATGTCGCCCAGTGCGCGCGGATCTTATCCAGCCGCACGGTGTGGCGGGACATGTGCTCCAGCGGTCCGTACACCGCTCTGGTGTTGGTGCGCCACAGCCGGGTGTCGGCCAGATCGGCGATACGCGGGGAGAACTGGTAACCGCAGATCGCGAACAGGCCCGAGACGATGTCGGAATAGCCGGCGGTGTCGGTGACCACCGTCTCCGGCTTCGGGCCCCCGTCGAGGTTGTGGATGGCGTCCAAGATGAACAGCGAGTCGCGCAGCGTGCCGGGCACCACCAACCCGCCGATGCCCATCACCTGGTCATTGACCACGTTCAGCCAGGTCGCGCCGCGCTGTCTGCCCCAGTAGGCGGGGTTGTGGCCGGTGTGCAGGTTCTGCACCGGAACCACGAAGCGCAGCCCGTCGGCTGAAGCGATGTGCCCGCCGCCCAGCAAGCGACGATGTCCAGCTCGCCCTGGGCGGCGATCAGGCGGGCGTTGGCCGCCACGATCGTCTCGCCACGCAGGTAGCCCTGATCCACCTGCAGCAGCCGGGCCCGGGTCAGCGCTGGCACGTTCGGCTTTTCGATCGGCACCAGGCCGACGTTGCACGCCTCGGCCACGATCAGCGCGGCCAGGCTGACCCCAAAGTCCTCCATGGAGGCGTCGGCGCCGGAGATATGGGTGAAGTCGGACGGCAGCCCGGTGCGGTCGAAGACCTCCAGCAGCAGCTCGGGAAAGTCCAGCCGGGGCAGCATGTCATCAACCAGCGAGCGCAGCTCCTTCATCAGCGGCGGCTCCTCGGCCGCACCGAGCTTCTCCAGACGAGCCCTCAGGCACCAGTTCGGTCGACCGGCTGCCTGAATCGCCCCGCCGAACGAGTGCCCCACGACATGGGCTCGCTCAGGTCGAAGACCGCCAAGCATCTGCTCCACCCAGGCGGCTTGGTCGTCGAAGGAGGCAAAGGAACGGTGCCGTAGTCGGTCGCGATGTCGCGGCTGCGGGTGGGCGTGGGCGTGGGCAGGGTAGACATGACCTTCTCAGAGGCGGTTCGGTATGACTCGAACCCCTCCAGGCTGCGTCAGTGTCCGACCGGGGCTGACGGCCTGAACTCCCCTGCGAGTGCTCCAGTGATGTCAACGGTTGGGGCTGCTGGGGGCATCCGTCCATGGCCCCGGAGGAGTCCGCCGTCCCCGCATCACCAAACTTCTGGGCGCCGCTGACGACAACCGCGACGCAACGAGGCGGGCACGAACGCGGTGATGGCCGCCGACAACGCCACCCCCAGCACCAGGAACGGCAGGGCCTGCACGCATACGGCCGCGAATACGGTCGCCCAGGTCCCGCAGCGCCGGATGCGTCAGGTGGGGCGCTAGCAGGAACCGCCCCGTCACCAGCGGGGCCACGAGGACGATGAACGCCCAGGGCGGCCGGAACCCGGCCGAGCCTGGTGACCCGGACTCCGGCGGCCGGCCACCGGAACCGGCCGATCCGCCGTACTCGGCTGCGACACCGCCCTCCCCAGCCCCACGCAGGTACGCGGCAGCAGACTGACCCGGCTGTCTCCACGCCTTCGCTCCGATAGTGCGCGAGTCATTCGTGGTGATACGGTCTGTTGGAAATGATTCTCATTTTCTGGAGTGTCTTTGAGAACGTTGCGTGAGTCAGGTTCATCGGGCTCCGGCGCGGCATCCTCACCGGCGGTCCCGGGAACTGGCGACCCGCCCACCGGTAAGGTGACGGGGCCGGCCATGCCGCTGATCGTCGTTCTGCTGGCCGGCGTTCTCGTGGTGTCCGTGCTGCTGGCGATCGGCCTGGGCGCGGCCACCGTGCCACCGGGGGAGACGCTGCGCTTCCTCTGGGCGGCCGTGACCGAAGGCACGATCGGGGCCGACGAGGTCACCGCGTACCAGATCATCTGGCAGGTCAGGACGCCGCGCGTGCTGCTGGCGGTCCTGGTGGGGGCCGGGCTCAGCGTGGTCGGGGTGGCGATCCAGGCGATGGTGCGCAACGCGCTGGCCGACCCGTTCGTCCTCGGCGTGTCGTCGGGCGCGTCGGCGGGGGCGGTGCTCGTCAGCGCCACCGGCGCGCTCACCGCGCTGGGGATCTACGCGGTCTCGGCCGGCGCGTTTCTCGGGGCGCTGCTCGTCTCCGGCCTGGTCTATCTGGCCTCCCGTGGCGCCGCCGGGCTGGCGCCGCTGCGGCTGGTGCTCACGGGAGTGGCGATGGCGTTCGGTTTCCAGGCGGTGATGAGCCTCATCGTCTACTTCGTCCCGGACGGCGAGTCGACGAGCACGGTGCTGTTCTGGTCGATGGGCGGCTTCGGCGCGGCCACCTGGGGAGCGCTGCCGGTCGTGGCGGTCGTCACCGTGGTCACCGTCGTGGTGCTGCGCCGTTCCGGGCGGAGCCTGGACGTGCTCGCGCTGGGGGACGAGACGTCGGTGAGCCTCGGTGTCGACACCGTCAGGTTTCGCCGGGGCCTGTTCGTGCTGACGTCGCTGGCGACCGGGGCCATGGTCGCGGTCAGCGGCGCGATCGGCTTCGTCGGACTGGTCATGCCGCACCTGGTGCGGCTGTGGGTGGGCGCGGCGCACGTACGCGTGCTCACCATCGCGCCGCCGGCCGGGGCGATCTTCATGGTGTGGGCCGACCTGGTGGCCAGGACCCTGGTCGCTCCGCGCGAGCTGCCACTGGGCGTGATCACCGCGCTGGTGGGCGTGCCGGTGTTCGTCGTGCTGCTGCGCCGCCGCGGCTACCTGTTCGGAGGTCGCTGATGACCCGCCTGCTGCTGGACGATCTCTCGGTGTCCATCGACGGCGCCGCCATTGTCAGGGATCTGGCGCTCACCGTCGAGGACGGGGAAGTGGTGGGGCTGGTCGGGCCCAACGGTTCGGGAAAGACGACAGCCCTGCGGTGCGTGTATCGGGCGTTGCGGCCGACGGGCGGCGCGGTGCGGATCGACGGGCAGGACCTGTCGCGGATGCCGCTGCGCGACAGCGCCCGCGTGATCGCCGCCCTCACGCAGGAGGGGCGGGCGGATCTCGACTTCACCGTCGCGGAGGTCGTCGCCCTCGGCCGCGCTCCCCACCTGCGCGGCAACCAGGCGCTCAGCGCCCGCGAGCGCGAGCTGTGCCGCGAGGCGATGGCGCAGATGGAGGTGCTGCACCTGGCCGACCGCGGTGTGCTGTCGCTGTCCGGCGGTGAATGCCAGCGGGTCCTGGTGGCCCGGGCGCTCGTGCAGGAGCCGCGGGTGCTGGTGCTGGACGAGCCCACCAACCATCTAGACCTGCACCACCAGATCCGGCTGCTGTCGATGCTCAAGGGCGCCGGGGTGAGCGTGCTGGTCACCCTGCACGACCTCAACCTGGCCGCCTCCGCGTGCGACCGGCTGGCGGTGCTGTCGCACGGCGCTCTCGTCGCCTGCGGCCCGCCCGCCGAGGTTCTCACTGGAGAACTGCTCCGCGAGGCGTTCGGCGTCGAGGCGAGCGTCGTCCCTCATCCCCTCACCGGGGTCCCCCAGGTGCTCTACGACCTGGGTGCGGCCACGATCATGAAAGGAAACCCCGAGTGAAGAGACCTACCATCGCCGTGCTCCTGGCGGGCACGCTCCTGCTCGCCGGATGCGGCGCGCAGGTGGAGGGTGACGGCGCCGCCGCGAGCACGGTGACGGTCAAGAGGTGCGGCGAGGACGTCCAGTACACCACGCCCCGCCGCGCCGTCGTCTACGAGGGCGGCAGCGCCGACAAGATGTTCGCTCTCGGCCTGACCCAGCATGTGCACGGCTACGTGATGCCGCCCGCCAACCCGTCCGTCGAGGAGTCGCCATGGGCGGCCGAGTACGCCAAGGTCACGTTCCTCAGCGACGACCTGCTCAACCGCGAGCTCGTCGTGGACGCCAAGGCCGACTTCGTGGTCGCCGGCTGGCGCTCGGGCTTCAGCGACCAGCGCGGCATCACCCCCGAGATCCTCGACGGGCTGAAGATTCAGAGCTTCATGCACTCAGAGTCATGTTTCAACTACCCCGGCTACCCTGAGCGGGTGGCGCCGTTCGAGGCCCTTTACACCGACCTCGAACGCCTCGGCCAGATCTTCGGCGTCGAGGCCAAGGCCCAGGAACTGATCGCCGACTACCGCAAGCGCGTCGAGGCGGTTCAGGCGCAGGCGCCCAAGGGCGACCCGACCCCGGTCTTCCTCTACGATTCGGGCACGGACAAGCCGTTCACCGCGGGCAGCCAGGTGCCGCCTACCGACATCATCCGCTTCGCCGGCGGCCGCAACGTGTTCGGTGACCTGGACGCCCGCTGGGGGGAGGTCACCTGGGAGGCCGTGGTCGAGGCCAAGCCGGAGGTCATCGTCATCCTGGACTACGGGGACAAGCCCGCCGCGGAGAAGATCAAGTTTTTGAAGGAGTTCCCCACCACCAGCAAGCTGCCCGCCGTGGTGAACGACCGCTTCTATGTCCTGGACTACAACGAGGGCATCAGCGGCCCGCGCAACATCGACGGGCTTGAAGGATTCGCGAAATACCTGCGCGAACTCGAGACATGACCGGATGAGCAGCGCCGCCCGGGGCGGCTCACCAGGTCGCGTGCGGGTTTCCTGCCTCACCGGCGCGGGCGTAGGCGACCGTCAGGCTGCCCAGCAGGTCAGTGGCGATGTGGGCCTCGACGCCGAAGACGTTCCGCAGCCGTTCCGGGGTGATGACCTCGTTCGGCGGCCCGTCGGCGATCAGCGTGCCGCCGCTCATCAGGACGAGGCGGTCGCAGTGGCGGGCGGCCAGGGCCAAATCGTGCAGGGCCACCAGAATCGTACGGTCGCTGGTCGCCAGCAGGTCCATCAGGGCAAGCTGGTGTCTGATGTCCAGGTGGTTGGTGGGTTCATCCAGCAGGATGCACCAGGGTTGCTGGGGGAGGGCGCGCGGCGATGTGGGTGCGCCGGCGTTCGCCACCGGAGGGCGTCTTCCAGTCCCTGGCCCTCAGCTCGGTCAGGTCGAGGCGTTCCAGCGCGGCGTCGATGACGAGCTGGTCGGTCCGGCCGAGCGCCTTCCACGGGCTACGGGGACGCTGTCGTAGGCGGCCTTGTACTGCGGCGCCACCGTGGTCTTCAGATTCGAGGTTCCGGCCATGCGGTCCTGCGGGCCGAGCGCGAGCAGCGTCTCGGACGAGGAATGGTCCAGCGTGATGACGCGCTCCGGCGGGCTGGAGAACGACAGGCCCTGGCCACAGCTGCTCACCCGCACCGCACCCGGGGCAGGAGCGGACGAAAGAGACGGATCGGGTACCGCCGCAGGCGGCCGAGGACAAGGGCAGCACAAGCCCGGTGAAGACGCTGATCTCACGGAACGGGGGAAAGGCCCTCAGAGAAGTGGAATGATAGTGGTTTTCACTGCCGTGTTGTGGATCGGAAATCTCGATGGTCCTGGTCCCATGGAGGAGTCCGCCTGTGATCGCACCGATGCCCACCGACTCGGACACGTCGCCGTCCGCGGCGCGGTCCATCATGCGCGAGGGGCGGTTCCTCCTGCTGTGGTGCGGCACCACCGCCTCAGGGCTGGCGACCTGGGCGCTGCCGTTCGTGCTGGGGCTCGCCGTGCTGGACCGTGGGCTTACCGCCGCCGCTCTCGGGATCGTGCTGGCCACCCGAACGGTGGGTTTCCTCCTTGCGGTGCCGATCAGCGGAGTCCTGGCCGATCGGTACTCGCGACGGGTCGTCGTGTTGTGGGCGGGGCTGGCCGCCGCGCTCGCCACCCCGTTCATCGCGCTAGGGCTCGGACGGTCGATTCCGCTGATGGCCGCGGCGGCGGCGGTCGTCGGCGCGGGCCAGGGGGCGTGCCGGCCCGCGTTCCAGGCGCTCACGGCCGAAGTCGTGGACGCCGGGCGGCGCAGGCAGGCCAACGCCGCCATGACGCTGGCCGTGCGCGTCACCACCCTGGTCGCGCCGGCGGGCACGGCGTTGCTGGCCGCCGTTCTGAACACCTGGTGGCTGCTGATCGGCACCGGGCTGCTATGGCTGGCCGCCGCCGTACTGCCGCCCCGGGGACTGTCGGCCCCGGCACGTCCGGCGGACGGCGCGCGGTTCTTCGCGGAGTTCGGCGAGGGGGTGCGCGAGGCGCGCCGGCACCCGTGGTTCCTCGCCGGGCTGGGCGCGCTGGCCGCCGTCGTCTTCACCGGCTATTCGGCCACCGGCGTGGCACTCCCGCTGGTCAGCCGCGACCGCTACGGCACCGAGGCGATGCTCGCGGCGGCGCTCACCGCCTACACCCTCGGCGCGCTGGCCGGCGCGCTCCTCGTGGCCCGCTGGACGCCGCGAGCTCAGGGCTGGACCGCCCTGGCTGGCCTGGCCCTGTACGGCTTCGCGCCGCTCAGCCTGCTGCTACCGGTGCACCCGGCAGTGGTGTTCGCCGCCTACGTGCTGGCCGGGCTGGGCATCGAGCTGTTCAACGTGCCCTGGTTCACCGCCACGCAGCGCGAGGTGGAGCCGCGCCTGCTCGCCCGGGTCTCCTCGCTCGACTTTCTGGTTTCCTACGGCCTGGCTCCCGTCGGCTTGGCCTTCCTCGCCCCCGCCATCGACGCCTTCGGCTGGCAGCCAGTCCTGGCCGGTTGCGCGCTGGTGTGCTTCCTCGCCCCGGCCGCTGCGGCCCTGGTTCCCAGTAGCCGCGGATTCGCCCGACCTGAGGGGTCCTGAAGATGTCCTTCGGTATCGTCCCTGACCGCGTCGGCGGTCAGGACGGCGATCGCGTCCGCAACCTGCTCGCCGAGACGGGTTCGGCCAATCTCATTCGAAGGCGAGGTACTTCAGGATCGTCCCGTAACGCGTGAAACCGGCCTCCTTGAGGAGGGCGAGGTCGTCGTCGGTGGAGACCGGCGCAGTGCTCGCGGGCGGCCTGGTGGCCAGGTCCCCGCAGATCCGCGACATCGTCGAACGTGGCGGCGGCCGCGCCCTGGGCCTGGATGTCACCGACCCCGGCGATCGAGAATTTCGATGCGCATGCGCCCGAACTGCGGGTGGGACCATGAGGCGAGGTCGCCGGCGGCGACGACGCCGGGGGCGGCCCGGCACGTCTGGTCGCACCGGATGCCGTCGTCCAGGTTCAGCCCGCTGCCGGTCAGCCAGTCGACGGCCGGGGTCGAGCCGATGGCCACCAGCACCAGGTCGGCTGAAACGTGATCGCCGTCGTCCAGGTTCAGCCCGGTGACCCGACCATCGTGGCCGCACAGTGCGGTCACGATGGTGCCGGAGCGGACCGTTACGCCGCGCTGGGCATGCAACTCGGCGCACAACTGGGCAACGTGACCTCCGAACTGACGGATCAGCGGGGCGGGCAGCGGGTCGATCAAGGTGACGTTGCGGCCGACTTCGCGGGCGATCGCGGCGACCTCCGAGCCGAGGAAACCGGCACCGACGACGGCCACGGAGGTGGCGGCCAGCAGCCCGGCCCGCAGGGCGAGCGCGTCGTCGAGGGTGCGCAGCAGGTGAACGCCGCCGAGTTCGTGTCCTGCGGGCAGTTGCCGGGGGGTGACTCCGGTGGCGATCACAAGCCCGTCGTAGGGCAGCACACCGCCGTCGGTGAGGGTGAGTTCGCGCGCGTCGGTGTCGAGGCGGGTGGCGGCTACGCCGAGCCGCCAGTCCGCGCCCAGGGCGTCGAGCGCGTCAGGGCGCCGCAGCGTCACGCGGTCGGATTGCCATGTGCCGCGCAGGATCTGCTTGGACAGCGGCGGCCGATCGTAGGGCGGCCGGGATTCGGCGCCGACGATCGTCAGGTCGCCGGTGAATCCGTGGTGGCGCAGGGCCTCCGCGGCGGTCAGCCCCGCCACGGAAGCGCCTACGACAACGATGCGGGACAATTGCTTCACGGGCCCGTGAGCGTGATCGCCAGAGCCGGGCAGATCCGCGCGGCCTCGCGGACGTCTTCGTGCAGCCGGGGCTCCGGGCTGTCGTCGAGCAGCACGGCGATGCCGTCGGCGTCGCGCTGGTCGAACACCTCAGGTGCGCTGAGCACGCACTGCCCCGAGCCGGTGCAGGCGTCCTGGTCGACGGTGACCTTCATCTACCTTCTCCTCTTCTGCTTGCTTCACCAGGTGACGGGCAGGTCGCGGACCCCGTAGAAGACCGCGTTGGGGTTGAACGTCAGATCTTGCGGTGGCACGGCCAGAGCCAGCGTGGGAATGCGCCGGAACAGGGTGCCGAAGACGACTTGGAGCTCCACGCGGGCCAGCGGCTGGCCCAGGCACTGGTGGGCGCCGTAGCCGAAGGCGACATGGTGCCGGGCGTTGCGGTGGACGTCGAGCACGTCGGGGTCGGGGAAGGCGGCGAGGTCGCGGTTGGCGGTGCTCTTGACCGCGATGATGCCCTCGCCCCGGCGAATCAGCTGCCCGCCGATCTCAAGATCGGCGGCTCCGACGCGGCGGGCTTCGGTGTGGGTGATGGACAGGTAGCGCAGGAGTTCCTCGACCGCGCCTGCGACCAGGGCAGGGTCGGCGCCGTCGCGCAGTGCGCTCAACTGCTCGGGGTTGGTCAGCAGCGCGGCCGTGCCCAGCGCGATCATGTTCGCGGTGGTGTCGTGCCCGGCCACCAGCAGGAGCTGTCCCATCGTGGCGATCTCGGCCCGGGTCATCGCGCCGGTGCGGTATTGCTCGACGGTCAGCCTGCTGAACACATCATCGCCTGGCTCGGCGTTCTTCTCCTCCACCAGATTCTCCAGGTAGCTGTTCAGCTCCTCGCTGGCGGCCATGGCCTCGGCCGGATCGCCCTCGTCCATGACCAGTTCACCGGCCACCCGCTGGAAGAAGGCGCGGTCGGCGTACGGCACCCCCAGCAGCTCACAGATCACCAGCGAGGGAACCGGCAGCGCGAACGCCTCCACCAGATCGGCCGGGTTCGGCCCGGCGAGCAGGTCATCGATGAGACCATCGACGATCCGCTGAATCGTGGGCCGCAGCACCTCCATCTTCTTGACCATGAAGTCCGCGGTCAGCCGGCGCCGGTGCACCGTGTGCTCCGGCGCGTCCATCTGCATCAGCGTCTTCATCTGCGCGTCGCGCGCCTTGCTCACCGCGTTGGTGTGCGGGAAGCCCGGCTCGGCAACGTCGACGCTGACGCGCGGATCAGCGAGCAGCGCGCGTACGTCGGCGTAGCGGGTGACCATCCACGGCGTACTGCCATCCCAGAGCCGCACGCGCGAGACCGGCGTTTGCTCACCGCGGCGGCTCAGCTGCGGCGGCGGATCGAACGGACATCCCGCCGCACGGGCCATCGGGAACATCGGTGTCTCTTGCGGGGCATCGGTCATGACATCTCCTTCGAATCGAACACGGTCACGGTCGAGAGTCTGCGGTTGGGCTTCACGGCCCGAGGGTGGAATGTGACGCTCACGAGCCAGGCCGGCCGGCTGACGCCGGAGAGCCGGTACGAGATGCCGCGCGGTCGGTGACGGCACCGAACGCACAGATGATCGCGAACCCGAACAGCATGTAACGGGCCGCGTCGAGCATCGAGGAACCGCCCAGGTTGACCAGGGCGCCGGCCACCGCCGTCCCGAACGCGATCGACAGGCTCGTCACCGTGGCGATCGCAGCGGCCGCCCGCTCTCCTTCGCCGGGGTCCTGCGTGCTGGACATCACCGCCACCGACAGGTGCGGATAGGCCAGCCCGACACCGGCACCGGCGATGAACAGCACCGGCACCCACACGAGCACCAGCCAGAGCGGGGCGTCCTGCCGCTGCAGCAGGCCCTGGACGAGGAAGCCGAGCGCCAGGAGCAGCGGGCCGAGCATGCGCAACCGGCCGATCGTGCGCTCCTTGACCGCTGAGGAGCTGACGAGCTGGGTCGCCGACCAGCCCAGCGAGATGGCCGCGCCGAAGAACCCGGCCACGGCCGGGGCCAGCCCGCCCAACCGCTGTCCGAACAACGGCAGGAATGACTCCACCGCGACGCCGAAAGCCAGCAGCGCCAGCGTCAGGTACAGCCACTTCAGCGGCGAACCCGGCCGGTAGGTGCTGCGGGGGAAGACCCGCAGCTCACTGCGCCGCTCATGAGCGACGAAGACGGCCACCAGCAGCAACGCCACCGCGATGCCGGCCGCGATGGCCGCGGCCCCGGACAACACCCCGGCCACGCTGACCGCGGCGGCGGCCGCCGTGACCAGCAGCAGCGAAACCACCGGGACCGGCGCCCGGACGTCGCCGCGGTCGCCGCGTGGCAGTACTCGGGGCACCAGCAAGCCGCACAGCGCCGCGATCACTGCCATCGAGACGAACGCCAACCGCCAACCCCCGAACTGGGCGAACAGCCCGCCGAGCGCGGGTCCGACGAAGTTGCCCACGCCGTACATCGCCGACATCAGCGCATTGGCGCGCGTCCACAACCGGCGCGGCAGGGCGGATCGGACGGCGGCGAAGGCCAGCCCGGACAGCAGCCCCGCCCCCAGCCCCTGGATGCCACGGCCAGCCAGCAGCACCGGCATCACCGGGCTGAGCGCGCAGGCCAGCGAACCCACCAGGAACACTCCGAAGCCGAGCAGATAGGCGCCGACGTCGCCCCAGCGAGCCAGGAAGCGGCTGACCAGCATCGTCGCGATCACCATCGCGACGAGGTAGACCGTCATGTTCCACGCGTAGAAGCCCGCGCCGCCGATCTCGGCCACCGCCGTCGGCAGCAGGCTCGAGGCCAGATAGATGTTGATCGCACCGACGAGCACCCCGACGGCCAGGACGATCGCCACGCCGGCGTGCTCCGGGCTCAACAGTTCCCGCCACGAGACAGCGGCGGGGGCAGAGGGGTCCGTCACGCGGTCGCCCCCGTCCGCGCACCGGGCCTGGTACGTCTCGCTGGACCAGACTCGTCCGTCACGGCGAGAGAGCCGTCCGGCCGGTGGCGCAGCCGTAAGCAGCGGAGCCCGATGCCGGGCTCCGCGTCGCACTGCTCGTTGTCACAAACACTCATGACGTCAAGACTGTCGCTGAACGAGTCCCGGAGACTTTCGCCTCCCGCCGTACCTCCTGCCTGGGCGCGGTAGAGGAAAGCCTCAACACGCGGTGCAACCCGGCCGATCAGCGAAGTCGCCTTAAGTGATCATGCGAACAAAGCATCATCCACCTGGTCATATGATCGACGGCATGGCGACGCGGCTCATTCAGATCCATATGAAGGCTCTGGATCACTCGGTGCTCGGCCGGTGGTGGGCGGAGGTGCTCGGCTGGGGTATTGACAGCGAGGAACCCGGCATCACCGGCATAACTTGCCTCGAGCCGATGGGCTTCGTCTATCCCGACCCCTCCGCCGTCGTCATCGACATCGTTGGCGACCCGGCACCCAAAACGGTGAAGAACCGCGTGCACATTGATCTCGCCACCACCTCTGCGGCCCATCACGCACAGCTGGTCGCGCGCCTCCAGGAGCTCGGCGCGACGCCCGCCGACGTGGGCCAGGGCGACGTGCCGTGGACGGTCCTCGCCGACCCGGAAGGCAACGAGTTCTGCGTGCTGGAGCCTCATCCGCTCAACCAGGACACCGGGCCGATCGCCGCGGTAGTGGTCGACTGCGCGGATCCGCGGGCCATGGCCCGGTTCTGGGACGAGGCGATGGACTGGACCCTGCACGAGGTGACCGACGATCACGCGATGCTCCGGTCCGCCAAGGGTGTCGGCCCGTATCTGGAGTTCCACCGCACGTCCGACGTGAAGACCATGAGGAACAGAGTCCACCTGGACCTCCGGCCATACCCCGGTGACGACCAAGAGGCGGAGGTGGCCAGGTTGAGAGCTCTGGGCGCCATCGACATCAACATTGGCCAGGGCGACGTGCCGTGGACGGTCCTCGCCGACCCGGAGGGCAACGAGTTCTGCGTCCTCACCCCGCGCTGACGCGGAGCCTCTTCACCTGCGGGTCGGGCAACGGCTCCTGAACGGAGTTGTCGGCACTTTCCCGCACAGGGAGGCCATCGCTGCCTGGCCGGAGGCGTCCTGGCGTGGACCTGCGAGCGGCGGCCATCCTCGGCAGCGAGGTGTGACGCCGCACGCCTGCCGCCACACCCATGCCAGCGGTGCTCGATGAGGGCCTAGGGTGATCCCTCGATCGAGATCGCCCGTCCTGGACACAGCAGGGCTGCCTCCCGGGCGGATGCGTGTTGCTCCGCTTCAGGGTACGGATGCAACAG
>NZ_JBVJHP010000032.1:0-94277 GCF_055586745.1 Nonomuraea sp. NPDC049378 | reverse complement strand
TCATCGAACTCGACATCGCCTATCCAGGCCGCATCCGGTAAAGACCGGCCTCAAGCCATCAGAAACGATCTTTACACACCTGAAGTGACAACCTCGCCGGCTTCGGCACCACTGCATTCGCAGGCGCACGCCTCTACGACCGGGACGTGAGCACCGGGACTGGCGACGTGGCTTCACGACTGGGGCTGTTTCACAGGCGGACACCTATAAAACGGCGCTTTCAGCCGTGTCGATTCCCGTAGTCGTGTTCACTGGCGACCTGGGGTTATGGGCTGATTGCAGAGGTCTTCGGGAACTTCTGATTTCTGTAGTCCTGTGCACTACCGTCGGTTCTTGTCTTACTCGTGTTCACTGCACGGTGAGGTCGGCATGGTCGACGGCGTGGCGGGTGTGGCGGAGCTGGGTGTGCTGACGGCTTCGGCGGAGGAATGGTTGGCGGCTGTCCGCCGGGCCGAGGTGATCGGCCGGTTGGCTCGGAAGCCGCGGGTTCGGATCCCGGAAGCGGATGAGGCGTCTATGGGCTGCTGAAGCGGTGGCGGGCGGGGTCGGGAGTGGCCTCTGATCTGCTCCCGCGCCGGTCGAGCGGTGGTCGGGGCCGAGGCCGTATTCCCGAGGAGGTCGAGGCGCTGCTGTTGGAGGTGATCCGTTCGCGGTATCTGACCAAGCAGCGTCGTACGGTCACGGCGGTCTACCCGTGCACGTCGGGGTATGGCTCCGGCTGCTGCGCACCCTGCTGGATGAGGTCAGCATCTCTACCTCCAGGGTCCGCCAGCACTCGACCGCCGTGCTTGATCTGATCTGGAACACCGCAGCACTGCCGCCGCGCGCTGGCCTGAACGTCTGGCGGCCCTACGAGAGACTCGACCTCGAACGGCAGGAAGCCATGCTCGAAGCCGCCGCCTGCGCGCTGAACCTCGTCCAGATCGGGGCGATCGTCGCGCGAGGTACGCTTGGCCCGCTTCTGACCCCCATGCCCTACCGGCCGGCCTACGACGGGACCCGCACCAGACTGCCCAGCCGACGGCCTTCACGGCTACCAGAGCACGACCCGGCCGACCTGGACGCAGCGCTCAAGAACGTCTTCGAGACCGCGAAGACCGACCAGGCCACAGCACGCTGGATTCTGCAGTGCCTCACCTGGCGACTTCGGAGCACTGCGGCCTTTGACCACGAACGCGAGAGCCTGATCCTGATGTGCGGCATCCCACCGGAGTTCCTTCCCGAAGCCCACGAATGGGACTTCGAACGACCGGGCCCCCTCGGGATCATGTGACGGGGCTGACATGCTCGCGAGCGTCTGTTCCACTTCCAAGAAGTGGAACACGTCCCACGACCCCCGTCGCGACATTGGAAATCGGACGGCGTCGGACACTGATCGTTCCAGAAGTCGTTCCATATCTTGCGTTCCAGAACTGCCGTACGGAAGTGAATTTCGGTACGATCAGTGGATGGCGAACAGCGGCGAACATCCAAAGGCAGGGCTTGAACTGGGCTACGCGCGGGTTTCGACCACAAAACAGTCGCTGGAGCGGCAACTGGACTCCCTGTCCGCGGCGGGCATCCCGGACGGCCAGATCTACGTCGACAAGAAGACCGGCACCACCGTCGACCGCGACGGACTGAACCGACTACTCGCCTACGCCCGCCCGGGCGACGTTATCGTGGTCCACACCCTCGACCGGATCGGCCGCAACCTCCGCGAAGTCCTCAACCTCGTCCACGACCTCTCCGAACGCGGCATCGGCGTCCGCTCCCTCGCCGACCCGCTCCCCATCGACACCGCCGACGAAGGCATGGCCCGCATCGCTTTCCTCCTCCTGGCCCTGTTCGCCGAGATGGAACGCACCTTCACCGCCGAACGCGCCGCCCACGCCCGCACCGTCGCCGAAACCGCCGGCCGCCAAATCGGCAGACCCATCGCCCACCCCGACGACAAGATCGAATACGCGCGGCTCCTCAAAGCCCAAGGCGACTCCCTCGGCACCATCGCCACCAAGACCGGCATCCCCAAAACCTCTCTGCATCGCTACCTCGCAGGTGATTCGGCCGGTGACCGGGCATGAGCGGGCTCTACAAGGATCGTCCGTACGATGCCGCACTCGACGAGCGGATCACACGCATCGCGAGCAAGATCGAGGCTGCTGCTGCGGTGCCCGGCAACCTGGCGTCCTTCGGTGCGAGCAAGCACCAGTTCCGGCTGAACCCTGCACTGGGCGAAAAGACCGTCACCGACATCGAGCGCACTCACGGTGTACGGCTGCCTGACCCGTACCGGCATTTCATCACCGTCCTCGGCGACGGCGGCGCGGGACCGACCTACGGCCTGCTTCCGCTCGCGCGAGCCATCGAGGAGGTCAGCGACTCCTACAGCGGGCATCTGGCCGCGACCAGCCCATTTGAGCCAG
The DNA here is from genome assembly GCF_055586745.1 of Nonomuraea sp. NPDC049378. Classification (NCBI taxonomy): domain Bacteria; kingdom Bacillati; phylum Actinomycetota; class Actinomycetes; order Streptosporangiales; family Streptosporangiaceae; genus Nonomuraea; species Nonomuraea sp. NPDC049378. Next base: position 91,872 of record NZ_JBVJHP010000032.1, on the reverse strand, counting down.
GCGTAACGTACGGAGACGACTGGTGGGATGAATTCGAAGACGAAGAGCACCACCATGATCCTTGCCAGGGCGCGCTTGCCGTGGTGCATCACGGCTGCACGTCCTACACCCTCCTCATCGTCTCCGGCCCGGCCCGAGGCCGCATGGTCGCCATCGACTTCAACGGCGTACCGGCCCCCTACGTCCTGGAAGACATCGACTTCCTTGCCTGGTACGAGCGCTGGCTGGACGAACTCGCCGCCGGCTACAACGTCACCCGACATTCCGAAAAGATCCCAGGAGGGGAGGGCGAACTCCTGGCGATCGCGGTCGCTGATTCCGGCCGCGAACGCCGCACCCGAGCCACGTGGTCCCTGTGCGCGCTCCCAGCGTTGACGGCCTCCGCCCAACGGACGCTGACCGACTTGGTCGCCGACCCGATACCTGAAGTACGCGAGGCCGCACTAAAGATCATCCGGCACCACCAGGTCAGCGCAGGGCACCACGCAGCACGAGTGGCGCTTGACGACAACGACCCGGCCGTCCGCACCGCGGCCATCAGCGCCCTGCGCTCTCTGGCGATTCCAGACCTTGCTGCCGTCGCTCGCGGACTACTACACGACCCCTCAGAAGAGGTCGTCACGCGCGCTGTCTGGGCACTCAAGGAGTCCGCAAAGATCACGGTCGATGACCTTGCACCGCTCGCCTCGTCCCCGTATCAGAACCTGCGCGTCACAGCGATCCACCACCTGCGGTACGCGACCGGTACGGTTACCGACCCACTACTCTTGGCCGCCCTCGCAGATGACGAGCCGGCAGTTCGCTGGACCGCCGTCCAGGCAATCGAGCACCTGGATCTACGTCGCCTACAGCCCCGGCTCGCGGCGCTCTTGCAAACCGAAACCGACAACACAGTCTTGACCAATCTCCGGCGGGCGGTACCCAAGCTCGCCGAACATCAGAGCCGAAGACGCCTCTTCTGCAGATTCTCTCCGCCCTGAAACAGCCCTCGCCGTCAATGCAGACGACTTCGGGAATCAGTGAAGAGAACTCCGGAAATCGACATTCAGCCGGACGCGTCCTGGACAAACGCTGTTTCATGAGTCGCTGCACGAGTGGCCGTCTGAAACGCCCCATGAAACACTTCTGGGGTGCACGACGACGACTTCCTCCGTGTGGAAGCCCACGACTGCCCGATGACCGCCTGCGCCGCCCCGGCCGGCTCGCCCTGCCGGACCGGCAAGGGCAAGGTGGCCGTCCAGTACCACACCGCCCGCTTCCGGCTCGTGCCCTTGTTCGCCAAGGCGCTCAACGTCCCCATCCCGGCCGTCCGCAAGCCGGGAACGGCCTGGATCGAGCTGCCCCGCCCGGCCGTGACCGACGCCGAGCCGGCCGGGCACGCGCGGATCGGCTACGCCCGCGCCTCCACCGTCCGCCAGTCCCTGGACACCCAGCTCGACGCACTCAAGGGCGCCGGCGTCACCCGCGTCTTCGCCGAGAAGATCTCCACCCGCGCCACCACCCGCCCCGAGCTCGACAAGGCCGTCACTCTGGCCCGCGAACTGCGCGCGGCCGGGGTCGCGGTCACCCTCGTGGTGCACGAGCACAAGCGACTCGGCCGCGGCCTCGACCTGGCCGCCCTGGCCGAGCAGCTGCGCGCCGCCGGCATCGCCCTGGAGTTTCTCACCGGCGAACTGCAGGGCTCCCACGATCCGTCCGGGGTGGTGTTCACCGTGCTGGCGGCCCTGTCCGGGATGGAACGCGAGTACATCCGCGACCGCACCCTGGAAGGCCACGAATCCGCCCGCGCCCGCGGCAAGGCCATCGGCGGCGCCGCCGTCACCGACGAGAACATGCTGTCCATGGCCCTGCACCTGCGCGAGCAGAACCTCAGCCTGCGCGACATCGCCGCCCGGCTCGTCATCACCAGCGGCAAGAAGAAGGGACGTCACCCTTCAGCCGCGACCGTCCTGCGCATGCTCCGCGACCACGACCAGCAAACCGCGATCTGACCGGCCGGGCCCGCCAAGCCCCAAGGACCCGGCTGAACGAGGGAGCCGTCGCAGGCGGATCGCCACAGCCGTGCGGCGGCAGACCGGGCACACCAGGTTCCCGCCCGCGCCCAGCCCCTCCACCAGCTGATCGTTGGTCACCACGATCTCCCGATCGCCCGGGGCGACCATGACCACCTCCAGCCACGGCCACGACGTTTCATCGGTGTCGGCGGCCGCCAGCGGGCGGCGGACTGTACCGGCGACGCATCCGGAACGGATTCGCCTGCCGGGCCAGTGCTCCTCCCACACCTGATCATTCTCAGCGCCAACCGCTGTTCCTGGGTTCCTCAACCCCGAGGTTGACGCGCGGGGTCAGCAGTCGGCCGATCTCGAACGGTTCGACCGGCAGCGGCGCCAGCAACGGCTGTTCGATGGCGAAGCGCTCTCCGATGGTCTGGGTGCGCATCCGGATGCGGCGGCGCTCGTCTTGCCGGTCCCACAGGTCGATCTGGGCGTTGAGCTCGGCGATCGAGTTCGCCTCGGGGATGGGCACCAGGTGGTTGCGGCGGAACCAGCCGATCTGGCCTTCCACGCCGCCCTTCTCGTGCGCGCCTTCCACCCCGGGCCGGCAGTAGAAGGCGTCGATTCCGGCCCAGCTGCGGAAGGCGACCCAGCGCTCGCTCTCCTGCCGTGCCCGGCCAAAGCCGAGCACCTTGGTCACCGCGGCCTTCAGGTTGTCATAGCGCACCTTGCCCCGAGGCAGCCCGCCCAGCATGGTCATCGCGTGCACGTGTCCCTCGAAGAAGGCCTCTTGGGAGCAGGTAAGGAAGACCCGGTGGATGGCTTTGCCCGACCACGACAGCCGGAAGGAGAACAGGTAGCAGCGCGTCAGCTCGCCGGCCAAGCGGACCCACACATCTCCGAAGTCCACCTCGGCCCCGGGCCGATGGCCCTGTTCGATGAACACCTGGGGAGGCGCCCGGCCTGCCTCTAACCGGATCTCGGGACGGCGCTTGCGGACCTCGTGGTTGTCGTGCTGGTAGGCGGTGACCTCCTCGATGTCGGCCAACTGCGCGCTCGCGCCGCCGGCCCGCTCCACCACCTGCCGGACCGACCCCATCCCCGCCGCCTGCATTCGCACCGCCTTGACCAGCACCTCGACCGCGGCCCCCAGGTCGGCCCGGTGGTCAGATGCCTCGGTGTCCCCACTGGCCTCAATACTGCCGCCGGTGTCGGTGTCCTCGCCCACATACCGACCTGACCGGTCATGGCCGTGAGGGCCATCATCACCATCTGCGCGGCCGCAGCCTCGGCCACCTCGACCGGCCCGCCCGGTACCAGGCCCTGCAGCACGCCCCGCTAGATCGTTGATGTGAAATTCGCTGATCGTCTGCGGGCACAGCGAAGGGCGTCCAAGATCGGTTTGTGAAGACTGAGCTGGACGCCCTTCTGACGGCACTCTATGTCTATCTGGACGATCATGTGATGCCGGCGCCGGCATCGAGAAAGCCGCCGCCGATCTGGGCCATCGGCTGATCCGGCCTGCCCGCGAGGACGAGCCCGCACCCGCCCTGCCCTTCCCTGGCTGATTACGCCAGCGCATCGAAGCGATCATCTGGACGCTGAAGAACCAGCTCGGTCTCGAACGCCACAACGCCCGCCACTCAGACGGCCTCTGGGCGCGCGTCAGCCAGCGCATCCTCGCCCTCAACGCCGTCATCTGGCACAACTTCGGCCCAGCCGCTGAAAGCACTTGAGCGCGGGCGTCAGCGCCAGCAGGTGCTCATCGGTGTCGGTCTTCTCCCTCGCCCACGCCAGTTCCTCCTGCGAGGGGGAGTGGAAGAGGTACAGCTCGCGCGTCATCATCAAGCGCGGGAACATAGAGCTGTTCGCGCCACAAGCGGCGGGCGACGTACCAAGCGGGGAGTTCCTGCCCCTCGTCGGGGACCGGACCGGGTTGGAAGGACAACGTCCGATCCTCGAACGTCACACCACCGTGCCGGGCCAACTGCTGGTGCATATGAGCGATGTGTTGCTCAAGTTCATAAGGGCTTCCGCGGGCGGCGGCGCCCTTCCTCGCGCAGACGTGCACCGTCCAGACACGGTCCCTGTGTTCCATGGCGAGGGATGTGGCTGGAGTGTTTTCCGAGGTGAGACCCTGAATCGCCGGATGTGCTCTACCCCCGAGGGGTCACTGGTTCGAACCCGGTACCGCCCGCCGTGGGGAAGACGCGGGCCGCGCGTTTGAGGACCTGGAGGCCGTCGGTCACCTCGACCTCGGCGACTCCGGGGATGGCGCCGACGTCGTGGGTGAGGAAGCGGTAGAGCGTGTCGTCGTCGGCGACGGCGATCTCGCCGCAGAGGTTGTGCCGGCCGGTGGTGGCGGCGATGGAGAGGACGTCGGGGTGGTCGGCGAGCGTGCGACCGGCGACCTCGAGGCGTGAGGGCAGCACGCGCAGCCAGACCAGGGCGACTACGGGTCTGCCCACCTGTGCGGGGTCGACGACGGTGCGCAAACGGAGCGGGCCGCAGCGCATGAGGGCCTCGGTGCGGCGGCTGGCCGTGGCGGAGGAGACTCCGGCGCGGGCGCCGAGCTCGCGCCAGCTGAGCCGCCCGTCGTGGGCGAGGGCGGTCACGATCGCCTCGTCGACGGCGTCGGTCGTGATCTGCCGGGTCCCGCCCGCCTCGGTCCAGGCGTCCCATCGGTCGGCGCGGGCGAGGGTGAGCTCGCGGGTGTGCAGGATGCCCGCGGTCCAGCCGTGCGGCGTGGCGAAGCGCCGGATGACGCGGAGCATCTCGCCCGAGCGTACTCCGGGCAGCTCGCGCAGCTGCCGGGCGGAGATGTCGAGCAGCTGGGCCGAGGTGCGGACGGCGACCTGCGCCACGCAGTCGACCTCGCCGCCCGTGACGGCGAGGTAGCCGGATTCGGGCCACTCGGCGATCTTCTGGGCGACGGTGCGGCTCGCTCCCGGCTCGCACCGTACGCGCAGCCAGACCGTGAACCCGGCGTTGGCCCACTCCCTATCAACCACCGCGGCGACGGTGATCGTTCCTCGCGCCGTCAGGGCGGCGATGTGCCGGGAGGCCGTCGGCGGGCTGGTCCCGGCGATCGTCGCGACCGTGGCGGCGGACGCGCGCGGGTGGGCGAGGAGCACCCCGGCGATCCGCCGGTCGATGCCGTGAAGGATGTCGTTTCCGTTCACCGGAAGGGCTTTTGTGAGCGTTTCGTGCGACATTTCCGGCATCGTTGCAGTGGGTGTGGGTTCTCCGCAAGCCTGACCACCGCACAGGGAACTGGGGGAGAGGTGGATCGGGTGGAGCCGGTGACGTTGGGAGTGATCGGTGCGGGGCACCGGGGAGCGGAGGCGTACGCGGACTACTGCCTGCGCCACCCCGATCAGGCCCGGGTGGTCGCCGTCGCCGAGCCCGACCCCGGGCGGCGCGCCGCGATGGCTGCCGCGCACGGCCTGCCCTCGGACCGGGTCTTCACCTCATGGGAGGACATGCTCGCCGGGGAGCGGCTCGCCGAGGCGGTCGTCGTCGCGACGCCGGACCGGGTCCGCAGCGGACCGGTGGGAGCCGCGGCCGATCTGGGCTACGCGATCCTCGTCGAGAAGCCGGTGGCCGTCGAGCCCGGCCAGCTCGACGAGATCCTCGCCCGCGTGGCCGCCGCCGATGTTCCCGTCGCGGTCGCCCATGTCCTGCGGTACACGCAGTTCTTCCGTCAGATCAAGCGGCTGCTGGACGAGGGCGCGATCGGGCGGCTGATCCACCTGGAGCAGACCGAGGACCCCGGCTACTGGCACTTCGTGCATTCCTACGTACGGGGCAACTGGCGGCGGTCGGACACCTCGAGTCCGCTGCTGCTCGCCAAGTCCTGCCACGACCTCGACGTCATCACCTGGCTGGTCGGCGCGGCGCCGGACCGCGTCTACTCCACGGGCCGCCTGACGCAGTTCCGCCCCGAGAACGCGCCGGCGGGTGCGCCGGAGCGGTGCACCGACGGCTGCCCCGCGGCGGCGAGCTGCCCCTTCTACGCGCCGCGCTTCTACGTCGAGCGGCTGCGCGAGCGGAACACCTGGCCGGTCACGGCGGTGACCGCGGACACGTCGGAGGCCGGGCGGCGCAAGGCGCTCGAGACGGGTCCCTACGGGCGATGCGTCTACCGCTGCGACAATGACGCGGTCGATCACCAGGTCGTCGTGCTCGACTACGCGGACGGGACGACGGCGACCCTGCGGATCGGCGCGTTCACCGAGGCCAACACCCGTACCGTACGCCTGCTCGGTTCGCATGGCGAGATCGAGGCGCGGCTGGACACGGGTGTGGTGACGCTCCGCCGGTTTCTGCCGCGCCCCGGCGCCGAGCTCGGGGGCGCGCCACGGTGGGACCGTGACGCCGAGGGCCGCTCGGGCATGCCGGACGACGAGGTCATCACCACGGTCACCGCCCCGGTGGACGAGGCCGACCTGATCGCCGAGCCCGGCCGCCGGGAGTCGGACGGGCACGCCGGCGGCGACGACGGGCTGATGCGCGAGTTCCTGGCGATGGTGTGGGAGCGCAGGGAGCGGCCGGACGCGACCCCGCACGCCACGCTGCCGACCACGCTGGCCAACGCGGCCGTGAGCCACCGGATCGCGTTCGCGGCCGAGGAGTCGCGGCGCACGGGGGCGGTGGTGACGCTGTGACCGGGGCGGCACGCGCGCTGGCGGAGCGGGTCCTGGGCCGGCCCGCCGGTGATGTCGACTTCGAGCTCGACCCCGGGCTCGGCGCCGGCCGCTTCGCCTACGCGGCCGCCGGGGGACGGCTGCGCGTGCGTGGCGGCGACCTGCCGGCGCTCGGGGCCGGGTTGCACCACTACCTCACCGACGTCGCCGGGGTCCAGGTCACCTGGGACGACCCCGGAGCCGCGCACGGCCTGCCCGCGGGCGGCTGGCCGGACGCCCCGGAGACGGGCGCCGTGGCCGCGGTCGCGCTGCGCACCTACTTCAACGTGGTCACCACGGGGTACACGGCCCCCTTCTGGAGCTGGTCCAGGTGGGAGCGCGAGATCGACTGGATGGCGCTGCACGGGATCAACGCTCCGCTGATGGTGCTCGGGCACGAGGCCGTGCTCGCGGCCGCCTTCGCCGAGCTGGGGGCCGGTACGGGCAAGATCGCCGCCTGGCTCGGCGGCGCCCCCTACCTGCCGTGGACGCTGATGGGCTCCACCAGCTCCTGGGGCGGGCCGTTGCCCAGACGCTGGCCCGAGCGGCGGCTCGAGCTGGCCCGCCGCGTCCTGGCCCGGCAGCGCGAACTCGGCATGACCCCGGTGCTGCCGGCGTTCGGCGGCCATGTGCCCGACGCGCTCGGCGGGGCGGGCTCGCGCCGTACCATCTGGCAGGACTTCTCGACGGCTCTGCTCGAGCCGGGCAGCGCCGCGTTCGACGAGGTCGCCGCGGCGGTGGCGCGCCACCAGCGCGCACTGCTCGGGACCGACCACCTGTACGCCGCCGACCCGCTCATCGAGTCCGTCCCGCCGTCGGCCGACCCGGACTACCTGGCCCGGCTCGGCGCGACGATCTGGCGCGGGCTGCGGCGGGCCGACCCGGACGCGACCTGGGTCATGCAGGCCTGGCCGTTCCACTTCAAGCGTGCCTTCTGGACGGCCGACCGCATCGCCGCCTTCGTACGGGACGTGCCGGCCGACCGGATGTTGCTGCTGGACCTCTGGGCCGAGCACGCGCCCGTGTGGGACGACAGCCGGGGGATCACCGACCGGCCGTGGGCCTGGTGCGCGATCCACAACTTCGGCGGCCGCTTCTCCCTCCACGGCGACCTGCGGGGGCTCGTCCGGGAGTGGCGCCGGGTTGAGGCGTCCCCGCAGCGTGCCCGGCTCCGTGGCTTCGGCCTCGTCCCCGAGGCCACGGAGCAGAACCCGGCTTTCTACGAGCTGGCAGCCACCCTTCCCTGGGATGCGCCGGACGACGTCGAGGCGTGGCTCGCCGGGTTCGTGATCCGCCGCTATCGGCTGGCCGGCGCCGGCGAGGACGTCCGCGGGGCGGCGCTGGAGGCCTGGCGGATCCTGGCCGCGACGCTCTACGGCCCCGGCGCGACCCGGTCGATCCCGTCGCCGGTGATCGCCCGGCCCTGGGACGCCGACGTGCCCTTCCGCAGCCAGCGCCTGGCGGGGGAGGAGCTCGGCCCGGACCGGCCGCCGTCTGCGAACATCGACGCCGAGACGGACCCGCGGGTCGAGGGCGACCTGCCCGAGCTGGCCAGAGCGGCGGAACTGCTGGCCAACGCGGCCGAGCGGCTCGGGCCGGACGGCCCGTGGGCGGGCGACCTCGCCGACGTGGTGACCCACGTGGTCGCACAGGGTGTGCGGGCGCCGGTGCGCGCCGCGGTCCGCGCGTCGAGGGCGGGCGACCGCGCCGGTGTCGAGCGGGCCGCGGCCGAGGTCCTCGCCGCGTTGGACGGGCTGGAGGAGCTCGCGGGCACGCGGGCCGACCGCCTGACCGGAGCATGGGTGCGGGCCGCGCGGGAGTGGGGTGACGACGCCGAAGAGCGGGACGTCCTGGGCCGTGACGCGCGCCGGATCCTGTCCGTCTGGGGCCGGCCAGGCTCGGGCCTGCACGACTACTCGGGCCGGCACTGGGCGGGCCTGCTCGGCGGGCTGTACCGGCCCCGGTGGGCGGCCTGGTTCGCGCTGCTCGCCGAACTCTCCGACGGTGAGCGGGCCCTGACCGACGAGCGCCTGGCCCAGTACCGCGAGCGCGTCGCCGCGATCGAGGACGCCTGGGTCGCCGGGCCGCACGATCACGCGACGACGCCGACCGGCGATGTCGTCGCGACCGCGCGCCGCCTGCTGGCGCGCGCCACGACGGGCCCCGAGCGGGACGCGGGAGCACCGGCCGGCACGGAGCCGGCCGACGAGAGGAGATGACATGAGGCATCGGACCAGGGCGTTCGCGCTGAGCGCGGCCGCCGCGGTGATGCTCGCCGGCTGTTCCGGCGGCACGCCGAACGAGGGAGCGGCCGAGGAGGTCACGAAGCTCACGTTCTGGACAGGGCAGACGACCCCGGAGCGGGTGACCGCCCAGGAGGAGATCGCGGCGCGCTTCACCGCGAAGACCGGCATCGAGGTCGAGGTGGTGCCGCTCGCCGGTCCCGACCAGAACACCACGTTGCTGGCCAACGTCGCCTCCGGCGAGGTGCCGGACGTGATCCTGCACGGCTGGGAGCAGTCCGCCAGCTGGGTCGACCAGGGCATCCTCGACCAGAAGGCGGCCGCCGAGGTGATCGCCGGGCTGGGCGAGGAGACCTTCGCCGAGGGCGCCATGCGCATGATCGAAGTCGGCGGCCAGCCGTCCGGCGTCCCGATGGACGGCTGGGGCTACCTCTACCTCTACCGCAGCGACCTGTTCGAGGCCGCCGGCCTGGACGCCCCGAAGACGATCGAGGACCTGGCCGCGGCCGCCGAGAAACTCTCGGCCGACGGCAAGGGCGGCATCGCGCTGGGCAACCAGCCGGGCAACGCCTGGCTCGGCGAGACGCTGGAGGCGTCCGTGCTGCCGAACGGGTGCCAACTGGTCGCCGGCGGCAAGGTCACGATCGACTCTCCCGCCTGCGTGCACGCGCTCAAGGTGTACCAGCGGATGGCGGCCACCAACGGCGGCGCCCAGTTCGACGTCGAAGCCGGCCGCTCAGCCTACCTGAGCGGCCAGGCGTCGATGCTCATGTTCTCCTCGCATATCCTCGACGAGGTCGCGGGCCTGGACGAGGCCAACCCGCCCACCTGCCCCGAGTGCAAGGAGGACCCCGGCTTCCTCGCCCAGAACACCGGGGTCCTCACCTCGCTCACCGGCGCGGACGGCACCGAGCCGGTCCAGTTCGGCACGGTGCTGCAGCTGTCGATCCCGACCGGGGCGCAGACCGAGGCGGCCAAGGACTACGTCGAGTTCCTCATGACCGATGGCTACGTGGACTCGCTGGCCATGGCCACCGTCGGGCGGGTCCCGGTCCGTCTCGGCACCGCCGAGAACCCGACCGAGTACATCGACGCGTGGTCGAAGCTCCCGCTCGGCGCCGACGGCCAGGGCGGATCAATCGCCAAGGTGTACGGCGACGAGGTCGCCCAGCAGGTCGCGACGGGCTCGGAGAACTACGTGCGCTGGGGCGCCGGCACCGACGACGTGCTGCTGGCCTCCCTGGTGACGCAGCAGCAGGTGGTGCCGCAGAACATCGGTGACCTGTTCTCCGCGGGAGACCCGGCCAAGGTGGCCGAGGGTCTCGCCGCCGCGGCCGAGGCGGTCCAGCAGGAGACTGAGTGACCGCACGCACCACCGCCACCGGCACCCCGCGTCCTGCCCGGCGCAGTTCGCGCGCCCGGCAGGAGGCCAGGGCCGGCTGGCTCCTCGTCGCCCCGACGACGGCGGTCGTGCTCGCCGTCGTGGTCCTGCCGTTTCTCGCCGTGCTGGTGCTGGCGTTCCAGGACATCAAGCTCGTTCAGCTGCCCCGCCTCACCCTGACCGACCTCGGGCTGAACCCGGAGAACATCCTGGCGCTCTTCCGCTCGGAGGGCTTCTGGACGTCCCTGCGTACCACCGTGGTGCTGTCGCTGGCCACCTCGGTCCTGTCGGTGGCGCTCGGCGCGGTGACCGCGGTCGCGCTGCGGCGGCCGTTCCGCGGGCGGGCGCTGGTGAGTGCCCTCGTGCTGGTGCCGTACGTGCTGCCGGTGGTCGCCTCCACGCAGACCTGGCGCAGCCTGCTGAACACGCAGTACGGCTTCGTCAACGCGGTGGGCACCCGGCTGCTCGGCTGGGACGCCCCGATCGCGTTCCTCACCACGCCGGACATCACCGTGCTCGGCGTCGAGATCCCGCTCGCGCTCTGCAGCGTGATCCTGGTGCTGGTCTGGCACACCTTCCCGCTGGCCTACCTGTTCGTGGCGGCGCGGCTGCACGCCGTGCCGGGCACCCTGGAGGAGGCCGCGGTGCTGGACGGGGCCGGGCCGTGGCAGCGGATCCGGTACGTCATCCTGCCGGAGCTGACCGGCGTGGTCTCGATCCTGCTGCTGCTCCGCTTCATCTGGACCTTCCAGACGTTCAACGAGGTCTACCTGCTGACCGGGGGAGCCGCCGGGACCCAGGTGCTGGCCGTGCGGGTCTACAACGAGCTGGTCGTACGGTCCGACATCGGGTCGGCCTCTGGCGTGGGTGTGGCGATCACGCTCATCCTCGCCGTCTTCATCACCGCCTACCTCGTGCTCCAGCGACGTCGGGAGGCCGCATCATGAGCCGTATGTCCGGGAGCGAAGCGGTCGCCGGCGTCGTCCGCGTCGTCGTCATCGTTGTGATCGTGGTCTTCGCGGCGTTCCCCCTGCTGTACGCCATCGGCCTGTCGCTGCGGTCGTTCGCCGACGTCGCCGCTGATCCGCTCGCGATCCTGCCGGGCACCTTCGACCTGTCGGCGTACTCGACGGCGCTGCGCGGCCGGGGGGAGGGCGGGTTCGACCTGTTGCGGTTCATGGTGAACTCGTTCGTGCTCTCCGCGCTCACCACTCTCGCGACCCTCGTCGTCTGCGTGCTCGGCGCCTACGCGACGGCGCGGCTGCGCTTCCGCGGCCGGGGCGCCGTGGGCGCGCTGTTCCTCTCGGTGTACGTGCTGCCGGGCATCGCCCTGGCGGTGCCGCTGTACGTGCTCTTCAGCCGTCTCGGCCTGCGCGGGTCGCTCGTCGGCCTTGTGATCATCTATATGGCGACGACCGTGCCGCTGGCGATCTACATGCTCCGTAACTACTTCGAGTCGGTCCCGGTCTCCGTGGAGGAGGCCGGGGCGATCGACGGAGCCGGCCGGATGCAGATCATCGGTCGGATCGTGCTGCCCATGACCATGCCCGGGATCGCGGCGACCGGCCTGTACATCTTCATGATCGCGTGGAACGAGTACCTGTACGCCCTGCTCTTCCTCATCGACGACCGCGAGCGCTGGACCGTCTCGCTCGGAGTGTCGCAGCTCGCCCAGTTCGACGTGCCGGTCACCGTGCTCATGGCCGGGTCGATCGCCATCACGGTACCGGTCCTGATCGGCTTCTTCGCGGCCCAGCGCGCGATGGTGTCGGGGCTGACGGCGGGCGCGGAGAAGGGCTGACGGGTCAGCGGGGCCGGTAGGGGGAGTCGACGAAGATGAGAGCGTCGCCTACCGCGCGTTCTCTGAAGCCGCAGGGTTTGTTGATGAGTCGGCCCTTGAGGGACATGGTGGCGCGGAGCCGCCGCCGTCGAGGTTGATGGCGTCGTGCATGCCCAGTGCCTTGGCGACGGCGGCGCTCTCCTTGAGGGTGGTGCCGATGCCGGTGGACATCCGGCCGTCGATCGTGGCGAGGACGATCTTCTTGTCCTCGGTGGTGCCGACGATGGCGCGGGGGTTGCTGCCGAAGAGGCCGCCGGCGGCCTGGAGGGACGTCTGGTCCTGCGTGAGCTTCGTGCCGCGGGTGCTGGACGTCTCGGTCACGCGGCCCTGGGCGTCGAGGATGACCTCCACGCCGGGTCCGGATGGGGTGGCGGAGGCGAACTTGGGGGTGAACTTGACGACGGCGCCCGGCGCCGTGCCGACGGGGACCTCGGGCGGGTGGTTGATGTGGTCGAGCGGCAGGGTGGCGCCCGTCCGCTTGTTCCGTACGCTGCCCGACCAGGTCACCTTGCCCACGAGGGCGCGGTTGCTGCGGGCGTACACGACGTCTTTCGACCCCTTCGAGAGAGTCGGCCAGGCGGCTGATACGCATCAGCGAGACCGGTTTCGGAGTCAGCCGCAGCGTGACCTTCGGCGCCCCCATGACGGAGGGAATCGCACATTGGGCTTCCCCTCGTAGGGGTCCCGGTAGCACTGAAGAAATTCCCAACGAATTACCGTCTAACCTGCGGTAACGAAGGTCCTGTGGGGGAGGTCTCGGTTCAATTACGGTGGTGGGCCACCGGCTCGGCGCTCACGTCCGTGTCTTCGGCGCGTTCTGTTCGTCGTGGTCGCGCAGATGCAGGGCCATGGACAGCATGGCGGGGTCGGTGACGGTGGCGCCGCCGATGGCCTTGCGTTCTTACGGGCGGACTCGTGACCTTCCAGGGTGCGGTCGCGGATGTATTCGCGTTCCATCTCCGACAGGGCGGCCAGCACGGCGAACACCACGCCGGACGGATCATGGCTTCCTTGCAGCTCGCCGGTGAGGAACTCCAGGGCGACGCCTGCGGCGCGCAGTTGTGCGGCGAGTTCGGCCAGGGCCAGGCCGCGGCCAAGTCGCTTGTGCTCGTGGACGACCAGGGTGACGGCGATGCCGGAGGCGCGCATCTCGCGGGCCAGGTCCACGGCCCGCTCGAGTTCGGGCCGCCTCGTGGCGCGGGTGGAGATCTTCTCCGAAAAGAGATCCGGCTCGCTCCGGCCGCCTTGAGGGAGTCGAGCTGGGTATCCGGCGACTGCCGCAGCGTCGAGGCACGGGCGTAGCCGATCTTGTACGGCGAGCCGGCCGGGGCGGCGCAGGAGGACATCGGGCAGTCGTGGGCCTCCACGCGGAGAAAGTCGTCGTCATGCACTCCGAGGTCGTTTCATGGGTGCGTTTCACCCGTCAAAGGTTTTGCACGACCTATGAAACAACGGACGCCAGCATGTTCCCGGCCGGGACGGGCTGTTTCACAAGCGACCATTATCTTGAGCCGCTGATCGTTGCGGGCCTCTGACCTGGGCGGCCTCGTTGGAGACGGTGTCCGCAACGAGACCGCAGGCGGTCTGAGACGCGTCGGTCAACAGGGGCCGATCGTTAGCGAAGAGCGGCTCGCGGGAGCCGCCGCGCTCGACCATCCCGACGTCCTGCCGCCGAGCCTGCTGATCATCGACTCCCCGCGGAACCTCGATACGGAAGGGCTGGATGTCGGAACTCATGCCCTTCATCCTGGGCGTCTGGGGTCCTCACCAGTAGTTCTTCGTGCACCGGTGGGCATGCAGAACGCACAAGCCCACCCGTGAGCCTTTATGGGCGTTTGCTGTATGAATGATCCAGCATGGGCCAGGTGAGCGGAGGCGTTCCCGATGTCGGATGGCGGCACGGTCGCGGGGCGGGTGATCTCGCCGGTTCTGGTCGGGCGTGAGGAGGAGCTGCGGCGCTTGGTCGCGGCGGTGAGCCGGCCGCCCGCCGTGGTGGTGCTCGAAGGCGAGGCCGGCATCGGCAAGAGCAGGCTGCTGGCCGAGCTGGCGGCCCGTCCCGAGATGGCCGGTCGGCTGCTGCTGCGCGGCGGCGCCCGGCGTATCAGAGAGCCGTTTCCGCTGGGCCCCCTGGTGGAGGCGTTACGCGGCGCCGGTGACCCGCTCGCGCGGGCCGAGCTGTCGCCGGTCGCGGGCGCGCTGCGCGGCCTGCTGCCCGAGCTGGCGCCGGTGCTGCCGCCGTCGCTGGAGCCGCTGGACGACCGGGCCGCGGAACGTCACCGGTTGTTCCGTGGCCTGGCCGAGGTGCTGCGGGCGCTCGGGCCCGTGGTGCTGGTGGTGGAGGACCTGCACTGGGCCGACGAGCAGACCGCCGAGTTCCTCGCCTACGCGCTGGCGGTGCCGCCGCCCGGGATGTCGGTCGTGCTCACCTACCGGGGGGAGGAGGCCGATGCCGTGGTCAGGGAGGTGACCGGGCGGCCCGCCGACGCGGTCTTCCACGATCACATCCTGCTGAAGGCTCTGGACGCCGCGCAGACCGGGGAGTTGGCCGCCGCCATTCTCGGCGAGGCTGGGGTCACCGCCGACTTCGGCGCGCACCTGTACGAGCTGTCGTCGGGGCTGCCGCTGGCCGTACAGGAGCTGATGGCGCTGCTGCGCGCCCGGGGCGCGCTGATCAGGCTGCGCAGCGGGCGATGGGCGCGCAAGGCGGTGGCGGAACTCGACGTGCCGCCGGGTGTACGCGACTCGGTGCGTGAGCGGGTGGCGCGGCTGCCCGGGGAGGCGCGTGCGGTGGCGGAGGCGGCGGCGGTGCTCCAGGTGCCGGTGCGGCCGGCGGAACTGGCCCGGGTGAGCGGCCTGCCGAGGGGCGAGACCGTGGCCGGGGTGGACGAACTGCTGGTCTCCGGACTGCTGGCGGAACAGGCCGGGGCGGTGGCGTTCCGCCATGTGCTGACCGCGCAGGCGGTGTACGGCGCGATCCCGCTCGGGCGGCGGCAGGAGCTGCACGCGCGGGCGGCGGCGGCCGTGCGGGAGCTGAAGCCGGTGCCGCTCGGCCAGGAGGCCCACCACCTGCGCCAGGCCGGACGGCTGGCCGACTGGGTCGAAGCCGCGGAACAGGCCGCCGAGCAGGCGTCGCAGCTCGGCGACGACGCCGAGGCCGTGCGGATCCTGGAGGACGTGCTGCGCCACGCGCCGCTCGACCCGGCCCGCCGGGGCCGCCTGGCGGTGCGGCTGGGCTGGGCGGCCCCGCAGGTGCTGCGCCCGCCGGAGGTCATCGATCTGCTGTCACAGGCGCTGGAGTCGGAGCAGCCTGGCCCGCTGCGCGGTCAGCTTCACTTCCTCATCGGGCTGCTCCAGGAACGGCTCGGCGGGGACCCCGGCGCGCAGCGCCGCGCCTTCGCCGCCGCCGCGGGCGACCTCGCCGACCGGCCCGCGCTGGCGGCGTGGGTGATGGCGGCGCTCGGCAGGCCGATGGACGCGCGGGTGCCGCTGGCCGAGCACGTCGTGTGGCTGGAGCGGGCGCTGGAGGCGGTCCCGGCCGTCGGCGACCCGGTCGAGGAGGTCTTCGTCCTCGGCAAGATCGCGACCTCCTTCTGCGGGTACGGCGATCCGCGCTGGCTGGGGCTGACCGAGGAGGTGCGCCGCAGGACCGGCGGCCTGCCGGGGCATCGGCAGGAGGTGGGCGCGTACCGGTCCATCGCGGAGAACGCCTGTCTCGCGGGTGGCTACGAGGTCGCCGCCGAGTTGCTGACGGCGGCGATGCGGGGCGCGGCCGGTGAGGAGTCGTCACGCGAGCCGCTGTCGCGCTGCCGGCTGGTCGCGCTGCTGCTGGCCTGCTGTCAGGGCCGGTGGGACGGCCTGGAGGAGGAGACCGCGCTGCTGCTCGACGAGTACGGTGGGCGCCCGTTCGACCGCCTCGGCGCCGAGACCGTCGCGGCCTGCCTGGCGCTGGCGCGCGGCGAACTCGACACGGCCAGGCGCGAGCTGCCCGAGGTCGCGGGGAAAGCCCTGGCTCTGGGCGCCTACGAGCTGCTTCCGCTGTCGGCGGCCGGGTTCCTGCGGCTGTCCACGGCGAGCGGCGAGGCCGAGGCCGCGCTCGCGGCGACCGAGGCGGCGGTCGCCGTGTGGGAGACCAAGGGGCTCTGGCCGCTGGCGGTGCGTGCGTTGCCCGCGCTGGCCGAGGCCATGGTCGCGGTGGACCGGCGGGAGGAGGCCGTCGCGCTGGTGGAGCGGCTGTCGGCGCGGCTCGGCGGCCTCGACGCGCCGATGGCGGCGGCGGCGCTGGCGCACGCGCGCGGGCACCTCACCGCCGGGGACGCGCCCGCAGCGGCGCGGTTCCGCGCGGCGGCGGCCGGCTACGACCTGCTGGGCGCGCCGTACGAGGCGGCCCAGGCGCGCGAGCTGGCCGCCGGGCGTCTGTTCGCCGCCGGTGACCCGGGGGCGGGGGAGCCGCTGCTGGAGGCGATGACGACGTTCCGGGACCTGGCCGCCCGGTGGGACCTCGACCGCGCCGCGCAGCTTGCCCGCAGGCACGGCGTGACGGTCAAGGGCCGCTATCCCGGCGGGCCGCAGGGTTACGGCGCCGACCTGTCCCCCCGTGAGCGGGAGATAGCCGAAATGGCCGCCGCCGGGCTGACCAACCGGGAGATCGGCCAGCAACTGTTCGTCTCGCCCAGAACGGTGGAGAAGCACCTCGGCGCCGCGCTGCGCAAGCTCGGGCTGCGCTCCCGCACCGCACTCGGCGCGCACCTCGGGGTCGAACACCCCCGTAGTGACCCACCCGGTACGGGAGCCGCGAATGGGGTGCCCTACCCATAGTCCCCCGAAGGGATTCGGGCCACGCTTACGGCATGCCCGAAACCGACTCAGCCGATGGTGAACCGGCCGACGCCGACCCAGCGCAGAAAGGACCGGCGGCTCCGCCGGAGAGGCCGGTCATCGAACCCCTCGACGACGCCCCCGAAGGGTTCGAGCCCGTCTGATCTTCCCCCCTCCCACCCCGAAAGGGCACCCCCGCATGTCCCCACGCAGGCCTCCGCATGATCCCCCCTCTCCCGGGCGCCGCCGCACCGGCGCGCTCCTCGCCGCCTCGGCCCTGGCCCTAGGCACCCTCGCCGTGCCCGGCGCCTCCGCCCAGGCCCAGGAACCCGCCCCCGCCGCCACCCCGGCCACCGGCCCCGTCACGCTGACCGGACTGGGCCCAGGCGACCGCACCGTCACCCTGATCACCGGCGACCGAGTACGGCTCACCGACACGGGCGGCGGCACGTACGCCGTGCGCCCCGAGGCGGGCGTCCGCCCCGACGGCACCACCGCCCAGCTCACCACGCTCGCCACCCCGAAGGGCGTGTACGTCACCCCGAGCGACGCCGTGCCCGCCATCAACGCCGGTCGCCTGGACCGGGAGCTGTTCAACGTCACCTACCTGGCCGAGAACGGCTACACCGACGACGAGACCGAGCAGGTTCCCGTCATCGTCCAGTACCCCGGGGAGCACAGCGACCAGGCCGTGGCCTCGGCGGCCCAGGCCATCCCCGCCAGCGAGCCCGTGCTCGCCTTGGAGAGCGTCAACGCCTCGGCGCTCCGGGTCACCAAGGCGGAGGCGGGCGCGTTCTGGAGCGCGGTGCGGGCCGTACCGGACAGCAAGGGCGCCAACGGGTTCGCCGGGCCGGCCAACGTGCTCGACACGCTGCGCGGCGACATCGCCAAGGTGTGGCTGGACGGCAAGGTCAAGGCCGACCTCGCGGAGAGCGTCCCGATGATCGGCGCCCCGCAGGCGTGGGCCGGGGGTCACGACGGCAGCGGCGTGAAGGTCGCCGTCCTGGACACCGGCGTCGACGCCGAGCACCCCGACCTGGCCGGCCGGATCACCGGCAGCCGGTCCTTCATCCCCGGCCAGGAGGTGCGGGACGGCCACGGCCACGGCACCCACGTCGCCTCCACCATCGCCGGGTCAGGCGCGGCGGCCGGCGGCAAGTTCAAGGGCGTCGCGCCCGGCGCCGAGCTGATCGTCGGCAAGGTGCTGTCCAACGAGGGTTCCGGCACCGACTCCCAGATCATCGAGGGCATGGAGTGGGCCGCCGCCTCCGGCGCCAAGGTGATCAGCATGAGCCTCGGCGGCGACGCCACCGACGGGACCGACCCGATGAGCCAGGCGGTCGACGCGCTCACCGCCTCCACCGGCGCGCTGTTCGTGATCGCCGCGGGCAACGCCGGAGCGTCCGGCGCCGAGACCGTCGCCACCCCCGGCACGGCCGACGCCGCGCTGACCGTGGCCGCCGTCGACAAGAGCGACGAGTGGGCCACCTTCTCCAGCCAGGGACCGCGCATCGGCGGCGGCCTCAAGCCGGACATCGCCGCCCCCGGCGTGGCCATCGCCGCGGCCCGCGCGGCGGGCACGGTCATGGGCAGCCCGCTCGACGAGCACTACACGGCCGCGAACGGCACCTCGATGGCCACCCCGCACGTCGCGGGCGCCGCCGCGATCGTCGCGCAACTGCACCCGGACTGGACCGGCCCGCAGATCAAGGCCGCGCTCATGTCGACCGCCAAGGACGACGCCCTCAGCGTGTTCAAGCAGGGCGCCGGCCGGCTCGACGTGGCCAGGGCGTACACCCAGAAGGTCTTCGCCACCACCGGGGCGCTGGACTTCGGCGCGGTCGAGGCGGACTCCGCCCCCGCGACCGGGGAGCTGACCTACGCCAACCTGGGGGACCAGCCGGTCACCCTGACCCTCACCCCCGACCTGCGCGCGTCCGGCGGCGGCGCGGTCGAGGGCGCGCTGAGCCTCGCCGAGACGACGCTCACGGTGCCCGCGGGAGGGACCGCCACCGTCACCGCCACCCTCGACCCCAAGGCGCTTCCGGAGCTGGACAACTACACCGGCGCCGTCACCGCGACCGCCGACGGCGTCGAGCTGCGCAGCCCCGTGGGCGTGGTGCGCGAGGTGCCCAAGGCCACGCTCACCATCCACACCCTGGGCCAGGACGGCAAGCCGCGCAGCCCCGTCGCCCAGGACACGATCGACGTGTCCGGCGGCAAGGGCCTCATCGGCGGAGTCGCCCTGACCGCCGAGGGCACCACGGTCGTCCGCGTCCCGCAGGGCGTCCTCAGCGTGACGCAGGTGCTGACCTGGGTCGGCGACGACGAGCGCGACAACCTGGCGCTCCTGACCGTCCCCCAGCTCACCGTCAGCGGCGACACCGAGATCACGCTCGACGCCAGGAAGCTGGCCGAGGTCCGCTTCACCACCCCGAAGCCGGCCGAGCCGTTGAGCAACATCCCCTACCTGGCGTACCAGCGGACCGTGGCCGACGGCACCCCCTACATGGGGTTCACCTGGCCCAGGAACGCCTGGGCCCGGCTGTGGGCCCTGCCCGGCGACAAGGTCACCAAGGGCGCCTTCCGCTTCCACACCCGCTTCACCCTCGGACAGGCCGAGGTCGCCATGAGCGTGCGCGGGGGCGGCAAGCTCACCCTGCACCCGGCCTCCGCGCTGCACGGCTACAACACCTTCGGGGTGCACGAGCAGAGCGACGGCTTCCCCGACTTCCGGCCGTTCACCGGGACCCGGGACCTGGAGGTCGTCGACGTCGGCGAGGGCAGGCCCGAGGACATCGCGGGCCGTGACCTGCGCGGCAAGCTCGTCCTCCTGGAAGCGCCGATGTCGGAGAACCTGTTCGGCGACGCGTGCGGAGTCCAGATCGAGCGGGTCGGCCCGATCCGCGACGCGGGCGCCGCCGCGATCGCGCACTTCCCGAAGCCCGGCACCGGCTGCGCGATCCCGCTGAGCTTTACGCAGACCCCGTTCAGCGGGGCGGCCAAGCCCATCGGCATCCCGACGGTGTCGCTGCCCTCCCGCGAGGCGCTCGGCCTGCGTGACCTGCTCGGGGGCCGCAAGCGGATCACCGTCCGGGTGACCGGCACCGAGGAGACGCCCTACAGCTACACCTTCGCCCCGTACGAAGACGGCCGGGTGCCCCGCTCGATGCACTACACCTTCAAGGAACGCGACCTGGCCCGGGTCGACCTGGACACCCACCTCGCCGCCTCCGCCCGCTACAACGACTGGCGGTACGCGCAGAAGGCCGACGACGTCATGCCGCTGTCGACCGGTCTCGTCGCGTGGGGCGGGCCCCGGCTCACCCAGCGGGAACGGCGTGACTGGGTCGGACCGCTCGACGGCGGCATCCTCTGGTCGCACGGCATGGAGGAGATGCGCGGCTCGCAGACGGACGACCGGATTCCGCAGTGGGCCCTGGAAGTGTTCGACAAGCCGGTCCACACCCGGCAGGCATGGCTGGCCACCCCGTTCACGCCCGGCGTCGCGACCGGCTCTGACAAGGTCTACAAGCTCGCCAAGCCGGGCGCGAACCTCGGCCCGTACTTCCGGTGCATGATCTGCGTCCAGGGCGGCAACCTGTGGGCGGAGTTCGAGCCCAGTTACGGCTCCCCGGGCTCCAGGCAGTACAGCGGCGGCTTCTGGCCGACGACCGACCTGTCCAAGCCGGGCTTCGACGTCCGCCTCTACCGGGACGGCAAGGAGATCCCGCGCGCCCAGGTCGGCGGCACGACCGTGATGCCGGTCTTCGCCCTGCCCGCCGACTCCGGCCGCTACCGGCTGACCGCCAAGAACGACCGGCACGACACCGAGTGGACCTTCGCCACCCCGGCCAAGGCCGACCGGCTGCCCGGCTCGTTCTGCTCACTCGACGTGCTGTACGGCACGGCGGAGCCTTGCAAGCCCGCCCCTGTCGTGTTCGTCAGCTACGACCTGGGCGACACGCTGGACATGGCCAACAGCGTGCGCGCCGGAGGCACGCACTCGTTCACCGTCTCCCCCTACCACTCGCCGTCCCCGTCGAAGATGCCTGACATCGCCGGGCTGAAGCTGTGGGCCAGCACGGACGACGGCGTCACCTACACGTCCGTCTCCGTCAAGCACGCCAAGGACGGCACCTACACCGCCAAGGCCCGCTACCCCGCCTTCCGCGCCACCAAGGGCGCCGTGACCCTCAAGGTCGAAGCCTGGGACAAGGAGGGCAACACCATCAAGCAGACCACCGTCCGAGCCTTCAACCTGCGCAAGTAAGCACGACCTCCGGCACCGCGTGCCCGCTGCCCCCAGCGGTCGCGCGGTGCCGGCGTTTTGCCGCCTCGGTCAGCGGTTCCGTTTCTTGGCGTAGTGGCGGGCGGCTCGGGCCCGGTTGCCGCAGCCGCCCGAGCACCATTCGCGCCGTGGGCTGTCGCGGACGAAGTACAGCACGCAGCCGGGGGCCTGGCAGGCGCGGATCTCGTGGCGGACCGGCCCGGCGAACAGGGTGACGGCGTCCTCGGCCAGTGCGGCGACGGCGGCGGCGACCGGGCGGCCGGTGGTGCGCACGACCAGCTGCGGCTCGGGGCCGACACGCAGTTCGTGCCAGCGCGGGACGCTGCCGGCGTGGCGGTTGAGCGTCGCGACCGTGTCCGGGGCGGGGTCCTGGCCGGTGACCGCCGCGTCGGCGAGCGCGCGGATGACGCCGCGCAGCTCCCTGGCCCGGTGGAGGTCGTCGCCGGTCACGTCCTGGAGGTCGGCGTCGGAGAGGGGGACGGCGAGCCTGTCGCGCATGTCGCGCAGCCACGCGGCGAGGTGCTCGACCGTGTGCAGGCCGTCCCTGACCCGGCCACGCACCGCATGGGTGGTGTTGCCGAGTTCGATGGGCAGGGGCTCGCCGAGTTGGGGAGCACCGCCGCCAGTGAGGTGAGCCACATCCACGTTTCTCACGGTACCAGGCGCTTGACACCGTAAGAACCCTCCGCCATGCTTATCACGGATGCAAGAGCATTTAACCATTAGAAATATGGGAGGTCCCTCATGAGCGCACCGGCCTTGCGGACCGGGCATGTCGGTCTGAACGTGACCGATCTGGCCCGTTCTGTCGCCTTCTACCGCCAGGTCTTCGAGTTCGAGGTCTTCGCCGAGCGGGCGGAGGACGACCGGCGCTACGCCTTCCTCGGCCGGGACAACACCCTGATCCTCACGCTGTGGCAGCAGAGCGACGGCACGTTCACCGTGGACCGGCCGGGGCTGCACCACCTGTCGTTCGAGGCGCCCGACATCGAGGCGGTCCACCGCGCCGAGGCCGTCCTGCGCGGTCTCGGCACGGAGCCACTTCACGACGGCGTCGTCCCGCACGGTGAGGGCGCCTCGTCCGGCGGCGTGTTCTTCACCGACCCCGACGGCATCCGCCTGGAGATCTACGCCCCGACCGGCGCCGACACCGCCCCCGCTCCGACGCAGGGCGCTCCGACGTGCGGCTTCTTCTGACAGACGACCCCCAGTAAGGAGAGGAGCCGATGGTGCTCCACGACGGCGAACACGCGGTGCAGCGCCGGGCCGGTCTGACCACCGGCGGATGGGGATCGGCGGGCGTCGGCGGGGCGATCCCGCCGGTCGCCGCGGACTTCCTCCGCCAGCAGCGCCTGGCGGTGATCGCGACCGCCGACGACGCCGGCGCGGCCTGGGCCGGGCTGATCACCGGCCCGCCCGGCTTCCTGACCGCCCCGGACGACCGCACCGTCGTCGCCGACCGGCTGCCCGGCAGGGGCGACCCGCTCGCCGGGCTGTTCGAGACCGAGCGGGACCTCGGCATGATCGTGATCGAACCGGCAGGCCGCCGCCGGATGCGGGTCAACGGCCGGGCCGTCAGGGACGGCGACCGGCTCGTGACCCGCACCGAACAGGTGTACGCCAACTGCCCGAAATACCTGCAAACTCGTACGTATGCCGACGAGACGCTTGCGGCGAGCAGGGCGGCGGTCGTCACCGGCGAGCTGACCGAAGCCCAGCGGCGGTGGGTCGCCACGGCCGACACCTTCTTCGCCGGCACCTACGCGGCCGGACAGGGCGCCGACGCCTCGCATCGCGGCGGCAACCCCGGCTTCGTCACCGTGACCGGCGGCAGGCGGCTCACCTGGCCCGACTACGCCGGCAACTCCATGTTCATGACGCTGGGCAACCTCGCGCTCGAACCCCGCTGCGGCCTGCTGTTCCTCGACTGGGAGAACGGCGCGACGCTGCAGTTGACCGGCCGCGCCCACGTCGACTGGGACCCCGGCAGGGCCGCCGCGGTGCCCGGCGCCCAGCGGCTGGTCGACTTCGACGTCGAGCGGGCCGTCCAGATCACCGGAGGGTTCCCGCAGCGCTGGTCGTTCGGCAAGTTCTCCAGGTTCAACCCGGCTCCGGCCACCGAGAGGAGAGGCTGATGCGCGTCCGCGTCGACATGAGCCTGTGCCAGACCCACGCCCAGTGCGTGTTCGCCGCCCCGGAGGTGTTCGGCCTCGACGACGATGACGAGCTGGTGTACGACGCGACGCCCGGCGACGTGTCGTGGCCCGCCGTCGAAGAGGCCGCCCGCGCCTGCCCCGCCCAGGCGATCTTCCCAGAGGCGGACTGACCCCCGCCGCCCCGAAGCAGCACACCAAGGAGCACGCATGATCCGCCCGCCCGTTCCGCCCTTCACAGAAGAGACCGCCCGCGCCAAGGTCCAGGCAGCCGAGGACGCCTGGAACACCCGCGACCCGCACCGCGTGGCCCTCGCCTACACGCCCGACTCGGTCTGGCGCAACCGCGGCGAGCTGGTCACCGGCAGGGAGGAGATCGTCGCCTTCCTGACCCGCAAGTGGGCCAAGGAGCTGGACTACGCGCTCCGCAAGGAACTCTGGACCTTCACCGGCGACCGCATCGCCGTCCGCTTCCAGTACGAGTGGCGCGATGCGGACGGGCGATCGTGGCGCAGCTACGGCAATGAGCTGTGGGAGTTCGACGAGGGCGGCCTGATGCGGCGGCGTGAGGCCAGCATCAACGACCTGTCGATCACCGCGGAGCAGCGCCGGATCCTCGGCCCGCGCCAGGAGGACGAACGGGGATTGCTCATCCCGCTCGCCTGACCGGAAATAGCCCATATTTCCGGCTGGTTGACCACGTAAAGTGGTGATCACACTAGTCAGGAGATGGGATGACATCACCGGTCGAACCGTTCAGCACAGGTGGCGACGAGGGGCTGGGCCGGTTGCGTGACCGCTTTCAGCAGGACGTGGCCGCGATCGAGCGGCTGAGCGGGCAGATAGCCGACATCAGAGGCCTGGGCGAGGCGGCGCAGGGCAAGGTGGTGGCCGAGGTGACGCAGGGTGGAGCGCTGCGCGGGCTCACCATCGACCCGCGCGCCATGCGGCTCGGCTCCGAGGAGCTGGCCGCTGCGGTCCTCGAAGCCGCGGGCAAGGCCGCCCAGGAAGCCGAGCGAGAGGCGGGTGACCTGGTGGCGCCGTTCATCGCGGGCACCGTGCTGGACAGTGACGGCGACCGGACGGGGCGGCCTTGAAGATCACCCCGGCCGCGCGGGTGTCTACGGGTTCGGTGCCCTCGGCCTCGCCGTCCGGCCGCCCAGGCCAGTTGCCAGGCCGCGTAGAACAGCGGCAGGACGACAGCCGCCAGCCACACCCCGCGTTCACGCGACTGCGCGCCTGGCCGTGTTCCGCTGGATCACCCGCTACAACTCGATCCGGCGGCACTCCCGCCTCGGCCGGCTCAGCCCGATCGCCTACGAGAAGACGACAGATAACCTGAAACCTGCCGCCTGAAATCGGTGTTCACGTCGATGGGGGAGGCCCCGAATGCCTCATCGAACAGCTCATGCCGGTGCAGGCGCAGGAAGACGAACAGCTTGGCCCTTTGACGCCTTCAGGATGGTCTGCTCGACCCGGGACGGCTCTACCGGCGGCTGCCACGCTCTGGGACGCATGAATCACGGATCCTCTCCCTGACCCCGACCGAAGACGCGATCAGGAAGAGGTATCACGAATCCAGCCAAGGTTACGTGACCGGCGCTCTAGGACGTGCTGGGACGGGGCCCGGCGAGGATGCTGATGCCCAGCATGCGGGCGCCCGTCTCGGTGCGCGGGCGGTGCGTGCTGCCCGGGGCGAACACGACATAGCTGCCGGGCCCGAGCCGCTGCCCCCGGTCGATGAACTCACCCGAGATCACGTAGTAGCGCTCTTCGCCCTCGTGCACGTCCACCTCGGGCCACTCGGTGCCCGCGGCGAAGTCGTACATCCACCCGCGAGCCCACTCGGTGGCCGGCAGCCGCCGCCGGATGATCCCGGGGACGACCTCGACGGGTTCGACCTCGTCGACGTTCAAGATCTGGACGTCATGCGCATCGTGTGTCATGCGCCCATCGTCGGGGCGGACGTCCACCCCAGCCCAGTGTCATGATTGACGCTTTCGGGTACTTTCTTGCCATGGGTGTCCATCGGGTGGCCGCGTTGGTCCTGCCGCCGCAGTCCACGTTCGAGCTGGCCTGCGCCGCCGAGGTCTTCGGCCTGTCCCGGCCCGGCCTGCCGGGGCGCTACGCGTTCACGGTGTGCGCCGAGCGGCCGGGCGCGGTGCCGACCCTGGCGGGCTACGACATGCTGGTCGGCCAGGACCTGACGGCGCTCGGCACGGCGGACACGGTGGTGGTCCCCGGCTGGCACCGCCGCCAGGACACCGCGCCGCCCGCCGTGCTCGACGCGGTGCGCGGGGCCCACCGGCGCGGTGCCCGGATCATCGCGATCTGCTCGGGCGCCTTCCTCCTGGCCCAGGCCGGGCTGCTGGACCACCGCAGGGCGACCACCCATTGGCGGCTCGCCGGCGAACTCGCCGCCCGCTTCCCCGACGTGCTGGTGGAGCCCGACACGCTCTACGTCGACCTGGGCGACGTCGCCACCAGCGCGGGCACCGCCGCGGGCATCGACCTGTGCCTGCACCTGGCCCGCGCCGACCACGGCGCCGCCTACGCCACGCACGTCGCCCGGCACATGGTCATGCCCCCGCACCGCGAAGGCGGGCAACTGCAATACAGCGCCGTGGCCGCCGCCGACCGCCCGCCGCACTCCCTGGCCCCCGTCCTCGACTGGGCCGCCGAGCGGCTGCACGAACCCCTCACCGTCGACGACCTCGCCGCGCGGGCCAGGGTCGCGCCGCGGACGCTCGCCCGCAGGTTCGCCGACCAGCTCGGCGTCAGCCCCGGCCGATGGCTGCTCCAGCAGCGCGTGGCCGCCGCGCGGACGCTGCTGGAAGAGACCGAACTCTCCGTGGAGACGATCGCGGCCCGCGTCGGCCTGTCGTCGGCCACCAACCTCCGCAGACGCTTCCACACCCTGGTACGCACCACGCCCGCCGCCTACAGGCGCTCCTTCTCCCAGAACGATGCGCGCGGCACTCCGGGCTAACTTCGGGTCACCATGGCCGCGATGTCCTCGATCCGGACGATCTGGCCGCGCGATACAGGTTGAGCCCGACCAGACTGGCCACGTGGTCGGTACGCGGATGGCGGGCCACCTCGGCCGGGGCGCCCTGCTGGACGATGGCGCCGTCCTCGATGACGATCAGGCGGTCGGCCAGCACCATCGTGGACGAACCGCCCGATCACGAGCTGCCACGGCTCCTGCGCGAGCCCGCACGCCAGGCTGGCCACCCCGAACAGCGCCACGTCGGCGAGGAAGACACGACGGCGGCCCAGCAGATCGGCCAGCCTCCCGCACAACAACAGCAGCCCGCCGAACGCCAGGAAGTAGGCGTTGACCACCCAGGGCAGCCCGGACACGCTGAAGCCCAGCTCATCGCGGATGCTGGGCAGAGCCACGTTCACGACGGTGTCGTCGAGCACGAGCATGAACTGGACAAGGCACAGCACAGTCATCGGCGCCCGGACAACGCTATGATTCGCCACGATTTGGCCACAATCCGCGATGGGGCCATACTGTGCCGCAGGAGGACATCGGCGCGACCATCGTCGTCCGGTTCCCGCTCGCCTCGGGGACTGGATCCCCCAGCACAGCCACACCCACCACCAGCTCGCCCGGACCCGGCGCGGCGTCCTGAGCGTCGGCGTGGGCGAGGCGTACTGGGTGCTGCCGCCCGTCAGGGCGCTGTGGCTGCCCGCGGGCGTCACCCGCGCGACCCGCGCCGCGGTGCTGTGCAACCTGTACCTGGCGCAGGCGCTACGGCTGACCATGCCCGCCCATCAAGCACATCCCGTCCGGAGGAGGACTCTTCATGACCGACCGCACCCTCACCGATGAGCTACACGAGGCAGAGCGGCGACTTCAGGCGGCGCAACTCGCCGGTGACGTCGAGGAGCTGGACCGGCTGCTCGACGAGCGGCTCGTCTTCACCGGCCCGCCGGACGGCCGGTGCCACACGGAAGCCAAGGGAGCCGACCTGCACAACCACCGCTCGCGTACCCAGGTCATGACGAAGCTCGTCCAGGAGGATCTCACCGTGATCGTCGAGGGGCGTACCGGCGTCACGTGCTTCCTCGGCACGCTGGAGGGCACCTTCGCCGGCCAGCCCTTCGCCGGGCGGATGAGCTACACCCGGACCTGGGTTCACACGGACGAACACGGCTGGCGCATCCTGGCCGCCCACGCGGGCCCGGCAGGACCGTAGCGATCCGGCCGCTCAGCCGCGCGGCGCGTACATGATCACGGCGACTCCGGCCAGGCAGATCAAGGCGCCGACGACGTCCCGCCGGTCGGGCCGGAAACCGTCGATGACCATGCCCCTGGCCAGGGACCCGGCGACGAAGACACCGCCGTAGGCGGCCAGGATGCGGCCGAAGTTCGCATCCGGCTGGAGCGTGGCGACGAACCCGTAGAGCCCAGTCCGTCCGGTTCTCGAGAGGGCTTGCGGGGCCCAGTAAGAGGGTGTCGTTGCATCTTCTAATTCCGACGCTCGGTGTAGGCTCCACCACGCAGCCGAACCGAAGCTCTCAGGCGTGTTCCGCAGGGTTGCCGAGAAATCACGTCGCATTGCAGACGAGAGCATACGATCACAACAGTGGATCATTCAGGCTCGCTGATGGGTGAGTGGATGTATCAAGAGGTCGCGCGCTTGCTCGGTCAAGTGCGGCAGTGGAAACTGAGCCCGGATCAATGGGCTGAGGTCGCAGTCGTCCTCGACGGCCTGCAACGGGGACAGGACCAGACCACCCTGCTGGCCAGGCTCAAGCTCCTGTCGCCGGTGAGGGTCCGCCGCAGCGTCGGCGACGCCCCGGAGGTCCCGCCGCCGCCGATGATCACGGAGCGGCTGAACCGGATCATGACCGAGTTCCCCGTGGAGTTTGAGCCGCCCGCGCAACCCGGTGCCGATGGCTGAACACTCGCTGATCGTCCACCTGTTCGTGCTGGCCCACGCCGAGCAGGCAGCAGCGCACCTACGGGGTCTGTGGGAGCGGTGCGGCTCCGGGCTGGGCATGACCGCCCCGATCGGGACGATCCCCCTTCAGCTACCCAGCGACCTCGGGCCCGGTACCACGGAAGGCGTGGTGGCCGCGCGGCGCGACCCCCGCCGGGCGGCGGATGTCACCGAGGCTGTCCTCCACCGGCTCCACGACACCTACCTCTTGTCGGTGGCGCTCGCGCCCGGCGACCAACTGGAGGCGACGTGGGCGCGGGCCCTCGGTGACGCACCCTGGGCGATGGGAGAGGCTCGCCTGCACGTGGCGGTGAGGCCGGCGAGGTGGCCGGGCGGCCGCGCGCACACCGTCTTCAAGGAGAAGCCGGTTCCCCCGACCGGCCGGACTCGCACGATTCTGTGCGCCACCACCGCCAGCCGGCGGAAGCGGTCGGAGGCGTGGTTGTGGGGCGGGGGCGACGCGCCCGCCCCGTTCGCCCTCTACCTGTTACAGGCGGCGAAGGTACGGCACCTGCTGCGGCTCAGGGAGGAGGCCGATCAGGGGATCGCGGGCTTGTTCTCCCGGGCGGAGTCCCTGATCGCGGAACGCACCCGCCAGAAGGATGACCACCAGGCATTGATCGGCATCCGCGCGGACCTGGCGCAGCTCCTCACCGGGCCCCACCACCTGCTTCAGACGTCGATACGGCTGCGCGAGATGGAACGCTCGGTGGAGATCGCGTCCGACAACCTCAGGCGGCACGGCGGAGCACCCATCACTGAAGCACTGCTGAAGGCCGACCTCGGCCTGGCCGGCGACCTGCTCACCCGCCTGGCCGACGACCGTCACTTCACCGAGGCGATCCGCGAGCGCGTCGCCACCAGCCTGGCCGAACTGACCCAGGTCACGCAGGAGCATGCGCGCGAGCGCGAGGAGCGGCTCACTCTCCTGCAGACAGCCATGACCGGCACGATGCTCATGACGCTGACGGCCGTTCAGGCGTTCGCCTACAAGGTGCCGCTTGCCGGTTCGATCCAGCCGCCGGTGATCGCCCTGCTCGGCACGCTGGCCCTGCTCTTCGCCACGCTGACGCTCTGGAAGCGGAACGGCAGCCGGGCCGCCGGCGCGGTGATCTCGCTGATCGTCGCCTCGGTGGGCGCGGCGCTCGCGTGGCTGGTCTGCTCGGTCGTCGCGCACATGGCCGGAGTGGGCGCGGCGCCTGTGAGGGTGTCGCTTCTCGTCTCGGCTGGCGTGTCCGCCGTCACCCTCGTCGTGTCTTTGCTGTACGTGAGCCGAGACAAGAACGCAACCGAGAGCCATGAACCTGGTCGAGCTTGGCGCGCGCATCGAGCAGTTGGCCAGAAGCGGTCACCCCGCCGCTCTCGCCGAAGCGATGGAGCTGGCCGAAAGCGTGAGGACATCGGCGGAGAGCCTGCCCCCCGAGCTTCGCACGGCGCTGTGCGTGCTGCTGACGGCGGCGGCCGAAGCGGGCAGCCGGGGAGGCAGTGACGGCTTGCTCGACGAGGCCGTCGCCCACGGCAGAGCCGCGCTCGCGTCAAGCCGAGGGCCGGGCAGGGCGGCGGCACTGCGCGCGCTCGCTTACGCCCTGACCGTCGTGGCCCACGCCCGGGGCGAACACTTCTGGCTGGAGGAGGCCGTTGCTCTCGGCGACGCGCTCATCGAACTCCTGCCGCCGCCCGCCCGGATGGCCGCCCACGGCGAGCAGGCGCAACGACTCCTTGCCCTGCACTCCTTCACCGGGGACGAGGAACCGCTGTCTCAGGCCGACACGCACATGGCCGCGCTGCGGCGCGCCGCTCCGCACGACGCCCGGGTGCGGCTGATGGAAGCCGAGCTCCAGGCGACGCGTTACCGGTGCGGCCGCCAGCTTGACGCCTGCGCGCAGGCCATCAGGCTCGCCCACGACGCGCTCCAGGTCGCCGAGGGGATGGTCCGTGTCAGGGCGCTGCACCTGCTCGGCGAGCTTCACATGCTCCGCGGCACGGAAGGGCACCATGCCGACGCCCTGAGAACCGCCGTCGATTTCCTCAAAGAGGCGATCGCCTGCGTGCCGGAGCACCAGCCGGCCCTCGGCGAACTCCTGCGTGGCTTCTCGGTCGCGCTGCGCGCCCTCGCGCGCGCCGAGCAGGATCCGCAGTTGTTGCGCAAAGCGGTGGAGGCCGCGCAAGGCGGTCTCGCGGCCACGGCCGGTGCGCCGCCCGGGGCGCGTTCCGGCTGCCACGTCGCCCATCTGGAGGCCCTCTTCCAGATGCTGGAACACACCGACGACGAACTGATCCTGACGGAGGCGACGCGCGCCGCGCAGGCCATGCTGCAGGACGCGCCGTCGACCGGCCCTCTCTACGCGGCCGCCCAGCACTACTACTCCCGCGTGTTCTACGCACGCTACGTGGTAGAACGCGACCCCGGGCTCATCGACCCGTGTGTGAAGGCGGCCGAGGAGTCCGTCGCCCACGCGGCCTCCGACCCGTACGAGAAGGGGCAAGCTCTAGCCTGGCTCGCCCAAGTGCTGCGCCTGCGCGTCGACACGACGAACCGGGCGGACGTCCTTCGCGGGGTCGTCGACGCGGGACGTAGAGCGTTGGCCCTCGCGCCTGCCGAGGACACCCCGGCAGCGCGGGAGATCCGTACGCAGCTGCTGCCCGGGTTGCTGTGCCACGCGCTGGCATCCTACGCCAAGGTGGCCGCATCGGCTGACGACCGGAAGGCCGCTCGAGCCGAGGCGCTCAGGCTGGCACGCCAGACGTACGAGGCGCTCTCACCGGAACACCAGGGGTATGCCGATCACGCCTGCCTCCTCTCCCATCTCCTGCTGCACGACGCTCCCCACCACGAGATCGTGGACATCCTCATCTCCGGGGCCGAGGCTTCCGGCTCGCCCCCGGCCGCCCGGCTGGAGTGCCGTCGCCTCCAGGCCTACGCCCACTTCAGGATCGGGGAGCACAGGCTCGCCCTCGACGCGATCAGGGCCGCGGTCGATCTGCTTCCGGCGACCGCGCCCCGGGCCGCCCCGCTCGACGCGCGGGCCCGCCGCCTGGAAAACCACTTCGGGCTGGCCACGGAGGCCGTGCTGCTCGCGACCACCGCCGGACGCGTCGGCGAGGCCGTCGAACTCCTGGAGCAGACCCGCGGCGTGATCCTAGGGGATCTGCTCGGCCTGCGCACCCCGACGAGGCTCGCCGACGAGTTCGCGCAGGTGCTGGACACGCTGACCGAGCAGCCCCCTTGGGACTCCGGCCACGGGACGCGGCTTAAGGCGGTGGAGTCCCGGAGGGAGGCCGCGGCTCGTTTCGAGCAGCTGATTGCCGAGGCGAAGGACGACGACGACGAGGGCAACCCGTTCCGGCCCCCCTCTCTTAATCGGCTCCAGGAGCGCCTGGGCGGCACGACGGTCATCGTCTCGTGCGTGGGCGACGACGCTGACGGCTCCAGCCATGGCCAGGCGATCCTCCTCGGCCGCACCGGGGAGCCTACGACCGTCCCTCTCCCTGATTTGAGCTCCGGCGACGTCGCGCGCTGGGCCCGGTTCCTGGCTGGCGACGGTCAGGAGGACGACGAGAAGACGATCGAACTGCTGGCCTGGCTCTGGGAGACCATCGCGGAGCCCATCGTCGCCCAGTGCGAAGTCGAAAGGATCTGGTGGAGCCCGGTGGGACTGCTCGCCTCCATGCCCCTGCACGCGGCCGGCCAGCACCGCAAGCACGGTGACAACCTCCTCGACCGGATGGTCTCGTCCTACATGCCCTCCCTGCGCTCGCTCGCGCCCGCCCGTTCCAGGTCGGGCGCCGCCGCGAAACTGCTCGTGGTTACGCCTCAGGACGACGACGAGGACAGGTTGCCGGCGATGCGAGACGAGGCCGAAGCGATCATCCAACTCGTCGGCAACGCCCACCGGGCCGGTCTGGAGCGCCCCCTGCACGAGGAACTACCACGCTACGGCGCAGTGCACGTCGCCGCCCATGCCACCGCGCACCTGGGCCTGCCCGCGTCGAGCGGCATCCGCCTCGGCGGTAGCCAGAAGCTGAGCCTGCGCGACGTCACCCGACTGCGCGGCATGGAGGCCGCGCGCTTCGCCTACTTGTCGGCCTGCAGTACGGCAAAGGTGCGGACCGGGCTCGCAGACGAGGCCATCCATCTGTCCGCTGCCTTCCAGGTGGCGGGCTATGCACAGGTGGTGGGCACATTGTGGCCGGTCGCCGACACCATCGCTGCCGAGATCGCCATGGACTTCTACCGTTCTTGCTCCGACGCCCGCGGCCTGCGGCCGGACCGGGCCGCCTTCGCTCTCCACGACGCGGTACGGCGGGCCCGGAAGTGTTATCGCCAGGCGCCGCGGGCTTGGGCGAGCCACGTCCACCTGGGCATCTGAGCCGACCCCCCTCAGCGCAAGCCGCAACCCGGTCACGACCTACTTTGGGCTGGGAACACCTTCGGGAGCGGATGGCCATGACGCACGGCTGCCGTCCGCGTTATGCGGGGCCGGATGGCGGTGCGTCGCCCGGCTTGGGGCCGTCGGAGGTGGGACTTCGGTCGGATGACGGACGGGCCGATCGGTGACATCGGTGGTAGGGGCGGGATCACCTGTACCGGGGCCGGCGTGTTCGGGGTTGAGGCACCTGCGGACAGCCATTGGCGGTACCCGCGAGTAACTTAGCTGGACGCTTCGGCGGGGGTTGATACCGGGGGGAACGGCGAGGTGGATGAAGACCTGGCTGGGGCCCGTTAGTGGCTGCGTTTGGGCGGGCCGAGGATGGCGGTGATCTCGGCAACGGCTTCGCTGCCTGGGCGGGTGCAGCGCATGGCGGTGCGCGGGTTCTTGTGCGTGTCTTGGGCATGATGAGCTGCAGCGGCACCTTGGCCTCGCCGAGATGGGTGGCGGCTGAATGCCGGAGCTGGTGAGGATCCAGGCCGAGGTGTTTGTCCATGAGAACGCGGAGGCGGTCGTAGCCGAGACGGGGACGGCCGGTGTGCGGGCAAATGTGCTCGGGCCCGGGCCGCCTGGCGGGAACGGGGCCACGGTCGGCGAGGAAGAGCGGCCCTCGAGTACGGACAGGTCCGTCCGGGTGGCCGTCGGGAAGCCGCAGGAGGCGGGGTAGGAGACGAGCGGTGCCCGCGTCCCAGTAGACCCATTCGGTGTCACCGCCTTTGGAGGTCAGCGGCGCCTTTCGGTTCTCCAGGTCCAGGTCCTGGACGTTGAGGGAGAGGATTTCGGCGGCGCGGGCGGCGCTCTCGTACAACATCCGGTAGAGCGTCTTGCCGCGCAGCGGGATGTCTCGGCGTGACAGCAGCCGTTCCAGCTTGGTCTTGGCCACGGCTTTGGTGTGGTCGACGTTCTCGCGGCGCCGTTCGGCCTCTGCCGGGACCGACGGGGCCGCCCACCGCTTCTTCGTGGAGCACCACGCCAGCCAAGAGGAGACGGCGGCCCGGTTGCGGTTCCACGTCGACGGCGCGCACCCACCCCATAGGGAGGCGAGGGCGTCGCCGATCTCGGCGTCGGCGACCTCGCCCAGGCGGCGGGAGCCGCCGCCGATGTGCGCGATGGTCCGGTCGATCGCCGAGGCGTAGGCGCGGTGGGTGTTGGGGTTGGCGGCCCGGTGTGTGCCGAGGAACTCGTCGGCAGCCTCGGCGAGGGTGACGCCGCCGCCGCGCAGCGCGGTGACCTTCCGGCTGGCGGCCGCGCTCACCGGTCGCTACCCGACGCGGGCGCGATGTACCGGATAACGTGCCCGAGTCGCGCATCGGCCGCCGAGACGGATCCCCAGCTCGACCGTGATCGTTCGGCGCTGATGTACGTGATAACAGCCAATTAGCACGTACATCAGCGTGGCCGTCATCAGACGCTGCGGGCGGCGATGGGGACCAGGAAACTGATTAAGGGTCGGCGGGCAAACGTGACACCCGCATCCCATCCGCAGCTCGAAGCCGGCAACCCAGTGGGCGGTGTTCCGCGGCCGGTCATCCGGCGACAGTGAGCACGATCTTTCCGGTGGTTCGGTTGGTCTCGCCGAGCTCATGTGCCTTGGCCGCCTGCTCGAACGGCAGGACGGTGTCGACCTCGACACCCAGCCGTCCCGCCTCGACCAGCTCGGCGATCGTCGCCATCGCGGCGTTGTCCGGCTCGACGAGGACGAAGCCCGCCCAGATGCCGCGCTCCCCGGCCTGGCGAAGAAGGTCCTCGTCAGGCTCCGGGTTGAGCTGGGCAAGAGTGCCGCCGTTCCGCAACGTCTGCAGGGAACGCGCCCCGTAGTCGCCGCCGATGCTGTCGATGACCAGGTCAACGTCGCGGACCGTCTCGGCGAAGTCCTCCTCGGTGTAGTCGATCACCTCGTCGGCGCCCAGCGCATGTACGAAGGCGTGCTTGGACCCACGTGCGGTACCGATCACGTACGCGCCGAGATGCTTGGCGAGCTGCACGGCCAGGTGGCCGACCCCGCCGGCCGCGGCATGGATCAACACGCGCTGGCCCGGCTGCACGTTCGCGGTGTCGTGCAGGACCTGCCACGCGGTGAGCGCCGCCAGCGGCAGCGCCGCGGCGTGCACGTGGTCGAGGCCAACCGGTTTACGGGTGAAGTGCCGCGACGGGGCGGTCACGTACTCCGCGTAGCCGCCCGCCTTGTGCGGGAAGCGGGGCATGCCGAAGACCTCGTCACCCGGCCGGAAGCGGGTGACTCCGAGGCCCACGGCCTCGACTACCCCGGACACGTCCCAGCCGAGGACGGCGGGCGGGTCGCCCAGCAGCCTGCCGACCGTCCGTGACTTCCAGTCCGTGGGGTTGACGCCGGCCGCGTGCACCCGCACCAGGACCTCCGTCGGCATCGGCTCAGGACGGTCAACCTCGGCCAGCGTCAGCACCTCGGGGCCGCCCGCGGACTCCTGAATGATCGCGCGCATCCGCGCCGTCGTCGTGTCTTCGCTCATGGGAGAACCGTAGTGAAAGCGGGAATGAGTGCGCAGCCCATCGTTGGGCTCTTGGACTCTTCTCGCAGGTCAGAGGAGATGATCTTTCTCAGGCATGTAATGCATGTTGATTGGTGCGAGGAGCCAGACGCTCCCGTGGACATTTCGCGATCTCGGGCGCATTGACCCTTTTCGGAAGGGATCGACTGAGTCGCGTCAGCCGTTCGACGGCGCTCTTCAGCCAGCGCTGCTCGTGGTCATCCCTGGCTACCTTCACCGCAGCCGCCCGGTCATGTCGCCGACCAGGGCGCACAGAAGCTCATCGAGCACGCCCTGCCCTGTCGCTGCCCTTCGGCAAGCGCGCCCGCCCGCAGGAGCGGATCGCGGCGGCGCCGGTCATGAGCAGCGTCAGGCGCTGGCCGCCAGTGGTACCAGTACCGGCGCGATGCCGAGCAAGGCGGGCAGGATCAGGCCCACGGCACCGAGGACCTCGAGCGGTCGACCACGGCGCGCTGCCGCCGCGCCTCCTCCTCCGGCCGCGGTGTGCCCTGCACCTTCCGGCGGGCCCGGCTGGTGAGCATCTTGGTCGCGTCGGCGGACCGGCCGATGATCTCGCCGATCTCGCCGAAGGGCACCGCGAACATGTCATGCAGGACGAACGC
Source organism: Nonomuraea sp. NPDC049378 (assembly GCF_055586745.1). NCBI lineage: Bacteria > Bacillati > Actinomycetota > Actinomycetes > Streptosporangiales > Streptosporangiaceae > Nonomuraea > Nonomuraea sp. NPDC049378. Next base: position 55,955 of record NZ_JBVJHP010000032.1, on the reverse strand, counting down.
CAGCCGTTCGGTGGGCGTGAGGGTGTCGAGCACCACCAGCAGTGCCAGCCCGACCGACTCGGCGAGCACCGCGTCCTCCTCATGGTCATGACGCGACCGAAGGTGCCGAGGTAACCGTTCGGCGTGCGTCTGATGGGAGACCGCAATGTCACAGGGATCGGGTCGCCGGCGTCTCATGGTTGTCAGGACGCCGCGCAAACGATCCACACGCCTCGTGGAACTTACCGCTGACCTCGAATCCACCGGACGGCTGGTCGAGTGACGCGATCGTCACCGCCCGGCCCCCGGCTCAAAGAAACCAAGAAACTAAAGGAGATCCCCACCATGATCCTGGTAACCGGTGCCACCGGAAACGTCGGTTCCCACGTCGTCCGCCAACTCCTGGAGGAGGGTGAGAAGGTCCGCGTCATGACCCGCAACCCCAGCGGCCATGCGTTCCCTGACCAGGTCCAGGTCGTGACCGGCGACCTGGCCCAGCCGGAAACGCTGTCTGAGGCACTGTCCGGCATCGAGCGGGCCTTCCTGTTCCCCGTTCTCCAGGGGATCGACGGATTCCTCGACGTGGCCAAGCGAGCCGGCCTTCGGCATGTCGTGATGCTGTCCTCGGTGTCCGTCACGTGGCCCGAGCCCGGCTGGGTCGGCGAGGTGCACCTGCGGCTCGAACGATCCGTCGAAGCGTCCGGGTTGGCGTGGACCTTCGTGCGGCCCGACGGGCTCACGACCAACGACCTGGTCTGGGCGCCCCAGATCATCGAGGGCGATGTCGTACGCGGACGCTACGGCGACGCCGAGACGGCCCCGATCGACCCGCGCGACATCGCCGCGGTCGCCGTCCGCAGCCTCCTCGATGGGCGTGCCGGCGAGGGGTACTCGGTGACCGGACCGCAGTCGCTGACCCAGATCGACCGCGTGCGCGTCATCGCGGAGACCATCGGGCGGCCGTTGCGGTGGGAAGAGCAGTCCGAGGACTGGTTCCGGGACGAGATGGCCCGCGCCGGCATGCCTGCCCCGGGGATCGACGATTACGTCAACTTGCTCACAGCGAGAGTCGGCAAGCCCACGGAGGTCCTGCCGACGGTCGAACAGGTCACCGGCCGACCGCCCTTCACCTACGCACAGTGGGTCGCCGACCACGCCGCCGCCTTCGGCGCGGCGTCGGCCTGACGGATAGGCGGCACCTGCCGGCCTCCGCGCACGTCCCGAGGACGAGCTCGACGATGACGACTCCCACCTCCTGCTCGCCTTTGTCCAGCTCGTCGACGACGTGTCGAAGGCCGGGTGCCTGTCCTCGCTCATCCCCACATCCTCTGAAAGACCGGCAGAGGGCCGCAATCGCGCAGCCAGGCCGCCCGCCGCGGACGATTCGCCGGATCCGGGAGGGGTGACAGCCGCCACAAAGCCAAAGCTCTACACGCCCTCTTCCTCTCCACCGTGCCCTCGCCGTCGGGCAGGTCGGGGATCTCGCCGAGCCGGGCCAGCAGCGGCGCCTTGGTACCCGCCCCGTACTTGGCGAGCGTCCTCATCCGCCGGACCGGCACCTTGTCCACCCGCACCCGCCCCAGCCGGAACGCCGCGATGTCGTCCACCCGCTTGAGCGCCTTGGCCATCTCCGTGCCCGACTGCCGCTTGGGCGCCTGCCGCAGCCGCTCCAGCTCCGAGATCCGCGCCCCCTCGGGAACCACCAGCAGGCCCGACAGTGCCCGCGGCAACCCCTGCTCGGCGCGCTCCGCCTGGCGTGCGACAGTCGCATACAGGCGCTCATCGGCCCGCTCGCGCACCGAGCCGACCGGCCTCTCCAGCACCGTCACCCCCGGTAGCAGCACTCGGTGCCGGCGAAGCCATGCCACCGACTGATCGAACAGCGCCGTTGGCCCTTCGGCGTGTGTCCACGCCCGGCCGTGCAGGAACGTCCGGAACCGCTTCGCCAACACCCGCGCCTGCCACGACTCACGATCGTCGAAGTCGTGGTAGCCGTAGGCGGCTCGGATCATCCACGCGTGCTCGTATACCGTCTTGGGCCGCTCTCCATACCGTTTCACCTGCGACGGATCCCCGATTTCCAACTGTTCGGCCAGGTAGTCCACCACCGGCCATGGCACCTCCAGGGGGTCCTCCAGGAACAAGCCCTTGTGCAGGACCGTCCCGATCTGGACCGCTACGCCGAGGCGATGCGAATCCTGGCGCGAGCGCGCGATCACTTCCCGGTCGAAGGCATCCAGGAAGAAGAACTTCTCCAGGTCCGGCAGCGACGGCATCTCCCCGAACGCCGAGTACGCCGTCCTCTGCTCATCAGACAAAAACAATCGCAGGACGATCTGCTGAAACGGCCAGCTAAGTTACTGGCGGGTACCGCCAACGGCTGTCCGCAGGTTCCTCAACCCCGGATCCCGCCTCCGGCCGGCATGCATAACTTGCGGGAATCCTGCCTTCTCGCAAGTTGAGGACGCCATGCTCAAGCGCAAGAGAGATGATTTCCTGATTTGGAATTTCTAGAAAATAGAAAATGCTAGACTGCCGCAGTGACGCAAGAGAGCAATCTGGTTACGCCGTGCAAGCACTGCGGGGCGGCGATCGAGCAGCGGCAGGGGAGAGGCCGGCCACGGGCGTACTGTCCGGAGAAGGACTGCCAGGCCGCCGCCAAGCGCGAGCGGGAGTTGCGGCGGGCCACGCCAGGGCTCGAGGGTGCGCTGGCCAGGGCCGAGCAGCTGTACGACCGCATGGAGAGCGGGCTGGCGGCGGCCATCGAGCCACTGGCCCGGGCGCTGGCCGACGAGCTGAGCCCGGCGGGGGTCGAGGCGAAGCTGAGTGCCGTGCAGGCGGAGGCGCACACGCGGGTGGCGATCGCGCGCACGGAACGGGAGCAGGCGTTCGAGCAGGTACGGCTGGCGCGTGAGGCCACCGAGCACGCTCGCCGGCAGACGGCCGAGATGCGGTCGCGGCTGGAGGAGGCGGAGCACGAGCGCGACACCGCGCTGGCGGATGCCGAACGGGCCCGCGAGCAGGCGCTGGCGGCGCTGCGCGAGGCGGCCAGTACGGAAAGGCAGGCGCTGCAGTCGGCCGAGGAGGCGCAGCGGCGCGCTGAGCTGGCCGAACGGCAGGCCACAGAGGCGGCTCACCAGGTGGAGCTGGCCGAGGAAGCCAGAGGTCAGGCCGTGCGCGAGCTCGCGGAGCGGGTGGAGTTGGCCGAAGGGCAGATCGCTGAGGCGCGGGCGCACGCCGTACGCGCTGAGCAGGCCGCCGGCCAGGCACGGACGGAGCGAGACCGCGCGAGGGAAGAGACGGCGGCGGCCGTGCGTGCTCGCGAGCAGGCCGAACGTGCGGCGGTCGGCGCCAGGGCCCGGGAGGAGGCGGCGGCGCAGGAGCGCGATCGGGCCGTGGAGCGGGCCGTCAAGGCGGAGCGGGCCGCAGCCGCCGCCGAGCTGGACCGTGCGGTCGCGCTCCAGGAGGCGGCGCAGGCCGCCGGTGAGGTGGAGCGGCTGACCGCGAAGACGGCGGCGCTCCAGGACGAGTCGGCGGCCGCGCTGTCCCGGGAGCACAAGCTGGCCGCGCGGGAGAAGTCGCGGGCCGACGCGGCGGTCAAGGAGCGCGACCGGTTGCGGGGGGAGCTGCGGCTGGAGCGGGTACGGCTGGAGGATGTGCGGGCCGAACTGGACGCGGCGCGTGCGGAGGCGGCGCAGTTGCGGGAACGCGCGGTGGCGGCCGAGCTGCGTGCGGGCCAGCTGGACTCCAGCGACGCTTCGCGATCTTGAAGCGTAGGGGTCGCCTGGCAACGGCGACCTGGTGGCCAATGCCCGAGAGCAGGCCGATGAGCGCTTGCAGGGGTGCCGGCAAGAATCGTGTCATGAGCCCCAGTGCGCCACGAGGCGCTGATCGTCCGTACGGAGGTGAAAGACCTCGTCGTTCTACCGTCGTAGCGGTGGGACGAAGCCGGAGGCAGCCTGAACCGGCCTTCCACTCCCGAACGTGTCCCCAGCCGCCAGGTAGCGGAGTGATCGATCGCGATTGCGGTTGATGATCGTTTCGGAGCGGTGAATGTGGCTGGGTGGGGTTTCTGCTTGATCGTGTTCGGGTCGGAGACGGCCGGGCGGAGGGCGGGGTCGGATCCACTCGACGGGGGGTGGGAGTCGGCGACCCACATGGAGTTGGTCCGCAGGCTGTGTCTTGCGCCAGGGCTCGGATCGCTCGTTTGAGGAGGGGCAGGGCCCTGTGCGGGCGTTTGTCGTAGCCGGATTGGCCTGTCAGGTAACAGCCCGCACAAGCCCAGAACCCACATTGGGATGATCTTGAAAGGGTCGCGACGGTGAAGAGCTGACCGGCCAGCGACGCAGCCTCCGCCGGGTGGAATGGCTGGAGCGAGCCCGGCGAACCGCTCCGCGGCACCCTGAGCGAGGAGTCGTCTCAGCGCCTGATCTCGGCCCTGGAGGCGACGCTGCTGTCAGGGTGAACCGCGGAGATCGAGCGGAAGAGCCGGGAGTTCTGGTCGGCGGCCATGGGGGTGATGATGGCCGGTGTGGGAGGGTCATTCCGAGGCGGGAGCTTTGCGCGTGTGGCTCATCGCAGGGAGGCGTGCTGCGCCGGCGGGCGATGAAGCCGGCCATGCGACGTCGTCGACCGCGAGCCACGGCGCGACCGCCAGGGCCGTGGGCGTGAGCCCGGCGAACGTCGCGACCTCGCGGTGGAGGTGGGACTGGTCGACGTAGCCGTTCTCGGCGGCTACGCGGGCGGCGGAGTGACCCGCCGCGAGAAGGTGGGCGGCGTGGTCGAAGCGCACCAGCCGGGCGGCGCGTTTGGGGGTGATGCCGAGCTGGGACCGGAAGCGGGACCACAGGCGCTTGCGGCTCCAGCCGACCTCGTCCGCCAGGCCGTCGACCCGCACCCGGCCCCGGCTGGACAGCGTCCGCCGCCAGGCGTGGGCGACCTGGGGGTCGACCGGCGAGTGGTCGCCCAGCCGCCGACCTAGGATGTCCACCGCTATCGTGAAGCGTTCGTCCGGATCCAGCCGGATCTGGAGCAACTGTCCGGCTCCCCGGCCAGTTGCCTGGAGATCGCCGGGGAGTAGCCCGGCGACGACGCTGCCGCGCTCGTGCCGGCCAGGGGCTTCGTAGACGACACCTTCTCCCTCGCCCAGATCGACGAACAGGGTGACGGACGGGTAGGCGATCATGGAGATGTCCACCGAGGCCGGGGCACGATGGCAGAACCCGGCCATGCTGACCCCCGGCAGCCGAACCGACGGGCGTGGGACTGCGATGTCCACCCACGCCTGGTCAGATGGCATTCCGGCAGGCAACACATGGCCAGTCTAGGCATCAGGGATCACGGGTCGTCGTCGGCTCCGCCGCCGTGAAGTCCAGCAGCAGTTTGCCGGTCGTCTCGGGCGCTTCCAGCATGGGTAGGTGCCCGACACCGGGTAGCAGCTCGACCCGCGCGCCCGGCACCGCGTCGTATCGGCGCGCCGACGACGGCTCCCAACGGGGATCGGCAGCACCGAAGATCACTTGCACGGGGACCCCGAGGGCGGCGAGCCGCTCGGGCACGCTCCGTTCGGCGATGTAGGCGGTGTTCTGGCGCAGCACCGTCCTCATCACGCGGTAGGTGATGCCCCGCACGTCGGCGACCACGTCGTCCGGGAGGTCCACGGGGCGAACGGCCGTCGCGCTGATCCCCTTGCGGATCATCGCGTCCGAACGCCTCGGCCACAGGAGCGGGCCCAGCGGCGGGGCCAGCAGCACCCGAAGGATGAACGGCTGCCGGAGGAGCGCATCCGGACTCGGGCCGCTACTGATCAGTGCGAGCGAACCCACGAGGTCGGGACGTTGCTCGGCCAGCGCGGTGGCGACGTAGCCGCCGCTGGAGTGCCCGGCCACGGCGACGTGACGAAGGCCGAGGTTGTCCAGCAGCGCCGCCACCTGACCCGCCTGCGCGGGCACGTCATACGACGGCGCGGGCGGGGACTGGCCGCAGCCCGGGAGGTCGACCCGGATGACGTGATGGTGACCGGCCAACGCCGGGACCACCGGACCCCAGAAACCGCCCGAGGCCCCCGACCCGTGGATGAGCAACAACGGTGGCGCCTGCCGCGGGCCGCCATGGACCACGTGCAGCCCGTGCGAACGTTCAATGTCGTATTCACTCATGCGGAGAATATGCACGCGCGGCCCGCCGCCAGTCTTGGACATATGTTCCCGCGCAGTCGAAGACCGGCGGCCATCACCATAACGGCCGTACCGAGGTCCCAAGGCCGGAACACGGGCCCGGCGGGCTCATTCCCGCGCGGCGGGAGCCATGGAGATGTTCCAGAAGCCGGCGTAGCGGCCGCACGCCCGCCGTTCCGGCTACTCCGCCCATGGCTCCGGCGATGCCGAGAGCCCGAATGCGTTCCCGCCCTTCCCGGAAGGTGACAGCCAGCAGCGACAAGACCGCCGGTGCGATGAGTGCACCGCCCAACCCCTGGAGCCCGCGCGCCGCGATCAGCACGGCGGCGTGCTGCGCCACGCCCGCCACCAGCGACGCGGCGGTGAACAAGCCGAGCCTGGCGAGCAAGACGCGGCGTCGTCCTAGCAGGTCGGTCATCCGGCCACCGACGAGGAGGAATCCGCCGAGCAGCGGACCGTAGGCGACGATCACCCACGGCAAAGCGCCTTGGCTGATGCTGACTTAGTGGCGGTTTCCACGGAGCTCTGTGTGTGTGAGACAGGGGTTCGGTGTCTTTCAGTTCGCGGCGGTTCACCGGCGGTAGCTCGCAATGGGCCGGCCGGCGCCGGTGGTGAGCAGCTGCGGCAGGCTCGTGGTGATGAAGAAGGTCTAGGCGCGCGAGCACGCTTCGAAGCAGGCGGATTCGGCCGCGGTGAGGCCTTCGTGCGTGAAATGCAGCGTCGTGCCCTGCGCGTCGGTGGTGATGTCGAAGATGACGTTGGTGCCGGTCCACTCGTCACGGTCGTCGAGGCCGGTGTTGTCGGAGTCCACGACGTGCCAGACCACCCGCCTGCCGGGCACGAACTCGGTGATCTGAAACCGGGCGAAACGGAAGCCCTTCTTGGCCCGGACGGTCTCACCGGCGTATTCGCTGTCGTCGGTGAAGACGAACTCGTCGTGCAGGGCGGCAGAGTGGCCGATGAGGTTCTCGCTCCACCAGCCGCGGACGTCTGTAACGGCCTCGAAGATCTGCTCCGGCGTCCGGTCGACGGTCATGGTGGCGGTCAGGTACTCGGTGTCCGGCATGTCCTTGCCTCTCTCTTGGGTGGTTTCGCCCCACCGACGAAGGAGGCCGCCCGGGATCGACATCAACCGGGAAGAAACGTCGAAAATTCGGCCGCGATGGCCTTTGTGCTGGTCAGAGCTCGGAAAGACGACCCGTCAGATAGCGACGTTCGGCGTCGGTCGGCGCCAGTTTCAGCGCCTCCTCGTAGGACGTCGCGGCCTCGGCGAGGCGGCCGACCCGGCGGAGAAGATCGGCCCGTGTCGCGGGCAGCAGGTAATAGCCATCGAGCTTGCCGGACTCGGTGAGCTCGTCGACGAGGGCGAGCCCGGCGGGGATGCCGTCGGACATCGCGACCGCCACGGCGCGGTTGAGGTCCACCACGGGAGATGGCGCCAACCGCATGAGCTCCGCATAGAGGGCGGCGATCTGCGGCCAGTCGGTGGCCGCGGCGTCGGGCGCCGTGGCGTGACAGGCGGAAATAGCGGCCTGTACCTGATACGGCCCACAGCGCCGCACGGCCAACGCTTCGTCAAGCGCCGTAAGGCCTTCGGCGATCAGCGCGCGATCCCACTGGGATCGGTCCTGGTTCTCCAACGTGACCAGCACGCCGTCGTCGGTGCGATGCGCGCGGCGGGCCTCCAGCAGCAACATCAATGCCAACAGGCCGCGCGCCTCAGGCTCGGCCGGCATCAGACGGACCAGCATCCGGGCCAGGTGGATCCCCTCAGCGGCCAGTGCCCTGCGCCCGTCTTCTTCGTCGTAGCCCTCGTTGAAGATCAGGTACAGCACCGCGAGAACGGCTGTCAGCCGCTGCGGCAGGAGCTCCGCCGGTGGAACCCGGTACGGTATCCCGGCCTCGGCGATCTTGCGCTTGGCACGCACCAGGCGTTGCGCCATCGCCGGTTCGGCGGTCAGGAACGCCTTGGCGATCTCACCCGTGCTCAGCCCCGCCAGCGTCCGTAGCGTCAGGGCGACCCGGGCAGGGAACGGCAGCGCGGGATGGCAGCACGTGAAGATCAGCCGCAACCGCTCGTCAGGAATCTCCTCAGCCGACGGCTCGATCGCAGCCCGCTCCAGCACAGCAAGCTGCCGCAACTTGGGGTGCCGGTAAGAAACGTGTCATGAGCCCCAAACGGCGTTGATCTTGTTGTGACTTGCCTGGTCAATGCTGGTTGGTCATGAAACACCCCCTGATGCACATCGACGAGTTGGTCGAGCACTGGACGATCCTGGACGAAGAGCGTGACCTGATCGCCGGAAAGCGTGATGCCACTCGACTCGGCTTCGCGATCTTGCTGAAGTTCTACACGCAGCACGGCAGGTTCCCGCGTGGCCGTTCAGAGGTGCCGGAAGACGTGGTTGAGCACGTGGCCAAGCAGGTCCGGGTTCCTGCCTCGGAGCTCGGCTTCTACGAGTGGTCCGGCTCCACGATCGAGTACCACCGCCATCAGATCCGTACGCACCTCGGCTTTCGCATCTGCACGACGGAGGACGCGACGAAGCTGGCGGTGTGGCTGGCCGAGGAGGTCGCGCACGCCGAGCGGCGGCCTGAACGGGTCCGGGAGGAGCTGCTCAAGCATCTGCGCGAGGAGCGGGTCGAACCGCCGACGCCTGGGCGGATCTCCCGGATCGTGGCCTCGGCCCTGCACAACGCGGAGGTCGCCTGGTCGGTGCGGATCGCCTCCCGGTTGAGTCCCGAGACCACGCAGCGCATCTACGCGCTGGTCGGCATCGACGATGCGAGCCATGCGGTGAGCGAGGGGGCCGGTGACCGTCAAGAACCCACGGGTGAGACTCCTGCCGAGGACGACGACGATATCGACTCCGACCTGCTGGCGTTGATCAAGTCCGCGCCGGGCAATGTGAGCCTGGAGTCGATGATGACCGAGATCCGCAAGTTGGCGGCGGCGCGCTCGATCGAACTGCCGCCAGGGTTGTTCGCCGATGTGGCGCCCAAGGTGCTGGCCGCCTGGCGGGCCCGGGCAACAGTGGAGGCGCCCTCGCACATGCGCACGCATCCGCGCGAGCTGACGGTGCTGCTGCTGGCGGCGCTGGTCCAGGAGCGGGAGCGGGAGATTACCGACGCGCTGGTGGAGCTGCTGATCGCCACCGTGCATCGGATCAAGGCGCGGGCCGACAGCAAGGTGACCAAGGAGCTGATCAACGCGTTCAAGCGGGTGACCGGCAAGGAGAACATCCTGTTCAAGGTCGCCGACGCCGCGCTTGGCCAGCCCGACGATTCCGTCCGCCAGGTCATCTTCCCGGCTGTCAGCGGCGGCGAGCAGACGCTCAAGGATCTGGTGCACGAGTTCAAGGCCAAGGGCCCGGCCTACCGGACCACGGTGCAGACCACGCTGCGCGCCTCTTACACCAACCACTACCGGCGCGGCCTGATCGCGCTGCTGGACACCCTGGAGTTCAAGAGCAACAACACCGCCTTCCAACCGGTGATCGAAGCGCTGAAGTTGATTCGCCGCTACGCCAAGGCGGGCAACACCACCTACTACCCGCGCGGCGAGACGGTGCCCGAGCATCGCGGCACGGCTGGTGAGTGGGAGGACCTGGTGTTCAAGAACGACAAGCGCGGCCGCCGGCGGGTGGTGCGGATGGTGTATGAGATCGTCACCTTCCAGGCGCTGCGCGAGGCCCTGCGGTGCAAGGAGATCTGGGTGGTCGGCGCTCACTCCTTCCGCGACCCGGAGGAGGACCTGCCCAAGGATTTCGCCGCCCGTCGTGTGGAGAACTATGCCGAGCTGCGCAAGCCGCTGGACCCGAAGGACTTCATCGCCGAGTTGAAGGCCGAGATGCGCGCCGAGCTGGAGGCGCTCGACACCGCGCTGCCGAAGCTGGACTGGTTGGCGATCTCCGAACGTAAGTCCGGCGCGATCAAGCTGACGAAGCTCGGCCCGGCGGATGAGCCGCGGAACCTGCGCCGGATCAAGAACGAGGTGAGCCGGCGCTGGGGCTCGGTCCCGCTGATCGACATGCTCAAGGAGGCGGTGCTGCGCACCGGCTGCCTGAAGACGGTCACCTCGGTGGTGGGTGGCTCCAGCCTCAAGCCCGAGGTCCTGGCCGAGCGGCTGATGCTCGCGATCTTCGGGTACGGCACCAACACCGGGATCCGGGCCGTGGCCTCCGGTGGCCATGCCCACAGCGAGGACGACATCCGCTACGTCCGGCGCCGCTACCTGACCCCGCAGGTCGCCACCGACATCGCGATCGCCATCGCGAATGCCACCTTCACCGCCCGGGACGTGGCGCTGTGGGGCGAGGGGACGACCACCGTCGCCTCCGACTCCACGCACGTGCGCGCCTACGATCAGAATATTTTCACCGAGTGGCACTCCCGGTACGGAGGCCGCGGCATCCTCATCTACTGGCACATCGAACGCGGGTCCATGGTCGTGCACTCCCAGACCCTGCGCGCCTCGGCCTCGGAAGTGCACGCCATGATCGAGGGCGCGGTCCGGCACGGCACCACCATGAAGGTCGAGGGCAACTACGTCGACTCCCACGGCCAGACCGAAATCGGGTTCGGCGTAACCAGGCTCCTGGGCTTTGACCTGCTGCCGCGCATCAAGCAGATCAACAAGGTCAAGCTGTACAGGGTGGAGAGCGGCGAAAGTGATCTGTACCCCCGGCTGACACCGGCGATGACCCGGCCGATCCGCTGGGACCTGATCGAGCAGAACTACGACCAGATGATCAAATACGCGACCGCGATCAAGCAGGGCACCGCCTCCACCGAGGCCATCCTGCGCCGCTTCACCGAGTCCGCCTCCCACCCGACCTACCAGGCCATGCTGGAGGTCGGCCGCGCGCAGAAGACCATCTTCGTCGCCCGCTACCTCCGTCTGCGCGAGCTCCAGCGGGAGATTCAGGAAGGGCTCAACGTGGTGGAGTCCTCCAATGGCGCCAACAGCGTCATCTTCTACGGCAAGGGCGGCGACATCGCCACCAACCGGCGCGAGGAACTGGAGATGAGCGTGTTGTGCCTGCGCATCCTGCAGGCCGCGCTCGTGTACATCAACACCCTGATGCTCCAGGACGTTCTGGCCGAGCCGAAGTGGGCTGAGCTGCTCAAGCCCGCCGACCGGCGCGGACTGACCCCACTGTTCTGGCAGCATGTCCAGCCCTACGGCGAGGTACGGCTGGACGTGGCCAAGCGCCTGCCACTCGGCGGCGTCGTGCCGGCTCCGCAGCAGGGCGGCCCGCCGGAAGGAGGCAGGTGATGAAGAACATGAACGGGTGTCCTCGGGCTCGCCCCGGGCGGTGGTGGTCATGACGAGAGCGGTGTCGGCGGGGCCTTCGCAGGGGCGGAGGGCTCGACGATGACGGCGGTGCGGCCGATGACGGGACCTCGCACTACGACGACTCCTCGACTGCTACGAGCCAGCATGACCGGAAAGCGACCGTCATCAATTGACACTAGGCGGGCGCGCGCGGGGCCTTGTCATCGGTTGAAGTGTCGTCTCCGGCTGTGGAGGCTTCTCCGGTGAAGTGGCGCAACTCTGGGCTGAGCGCGGCTACAGCGGCGGTCAGGCCGAGCAGTCCACCGAGCACGATGAGTGCCGTCGCGCCGCCCAGTGCCGCGGCCAGTGCCCCGCCGAGGACTGGCCCGAGGGGCTTCAGCGCCGTCCCACCCATGCTCAAGACCGCGCCCATCCGGCCGAGCATCGCTTCCGGGACCATTCGCGCGACCACCACGTTCATCACCACGTTCAGTGAGGGCGTCGACAAAGTGATGAACACCAACGGGACCATCGGCCACCACGCCCCCCAGGGCAGTGCCGTGGCCGCCAGCGCGGCACCGAAGACCGTCACGACGGCCAGCAGCAGTCTGCCGGGAGGCAGGAGCCTGCTGATGCGGCCCGACAGCAGCGCACCGGCAAGCCCGCCGATACCGAGGCCGGCCAGGACCGTGCCGGTGATACGCGCGTCACCGCCGCGTTCGCCGACGAGCACGATCAGCGGGATGAGGAACGCTCCGCCTAGCAGGTTGAGGATCATTACCGCTGCGGTGACCTCCCGCAGGCCATGTTGGCGCCACAGCCATGCGATGGCCTCAGCCGCTTCCCGGCGCATGCTACGCCGGATGGGCCGCTGCTCCTCGCCATCATCTCGTGTAGCGGTTTGCGGCTCGTCCACCGGGCGGCGCGGCACCTTGGCGAAAGCGTAGAAGAGCGTGGCGACAAGGAAGGTGATGGTGTCGACGACGAAGGGCAGCGCTCGCCCCAGGCCGTACAGCAGGCCACCGAGCGGAGGACCGATCAGCCCGGCCGCGTGGGTACGGGCCTCCTCCTGCGCATAGGCACTGTGCAGTTGGCCCGAGGGGACGATGCCGCGGATCGCCGTGTCTTGGACGGGACCGACGAACGCGGCGCACAGCCCGTCCAGCACTGCCAACGTGATGAAGTGCCAGACCTGTACATGACCGGTGATGATGAGCGCTGTCAGCAGCGCGGAGACAACCGCCTGGAGGCCCTGAGCAGTGATGAGCGTGCGGCGGCGGTCCCACCGGTCCACCCAGACGCCGGCCGGCATCTGGACCGCAACGAAAGCGACGGTGCGGGCTCCAGCGACGATGCCCGCCAACCCAGGCGAGCCGGTGAGCGCCAGCACCAGCAGCGGCATGGCGAGCCTGGTGAGCTCTGAACCCAACTGGGAGACCGCGCTACCGACCCACAGCAGTTGAAAACGCACGTTCTTGCGCAGTGGGACGATGTCGGTCACGAAGCGTCTTCCTTGGCTGCGGGGGCAGTCACCTGGCCTGAGGCGCCACTTTCGGAGCGAAGGCTGCGCCGGTTCCGGATTCGGACAGGTGGGGCGGGACCCGGAGAAGATACCTACCGGAGATGGCACTGTCTACCGAATAGAACCGGGTGGGGGCACATGTGCTTTCCAAGTCGGCAGCGGACCCATAAAGACCTGCGACAGGGAATTGGTATTACCTGTCATACTTGGCGCTCGCGGGCCGCGTTTTGGCCAGCTCGCTCCTCGCCCCAGCCGGGCCGACTCGATAGTGTTATCTGTCACATCGGCTCTGTGGAGGTGGTCATGCCGGTCGTCGCCTTCCCCAGCGGCGCGTCCAGTTCCGCCATGCCCTCCGGCCACTTCACCGAAGTGCAGACCGTCGCCGGCGCCGTCGAGAGGTTTCTCGACTCACTCGACGCCGCCACCACCCGCGCCGGCTACACCCGCACCTTGGCCCGGCTGACCGCAACCGTCGGTCCGCACCACCCCGTAGCCAACCTCGACTGCGACCACTACGCCGCGGTGATGGCCGCCTGGGACAGCGCCGCGGCGGCCACCTGGAACCGGCACCTGTCCGCGCTGATCTCCTTCACCACCTGGGCCCAGCGCCAGGACCTACTGGCCACCAACCCGGCCCGCCGCCTCCTACGCCGCAAGACCAACCACCGCGGCGACCGCGCCATCCCCGCCACCCGGCTGGAGAAACTGTTCACCGATGACCGCCACCCGCTGCGGGAACGGCTCCTATGGCGTCTCCTCTACGAGACGGCCGCCCGGGCAGAGGAGATCTTGTCCCTCAACGTCGAGGACCTGGACCTGGAGTTCCGCCGCGCCCGCGTCACCAGTAAGGGCGGCGCCATCGAGTACGTGCACTGGGCCACCGCCACCGCCCGGCTGCTGCCCCGCCTGCTCGCTGGCCGCACGCGCGGGCCAGTGTTCCTGGCCGACCGTCGTGCCCCCGCCTCCGGCCGGCGCGCGCCCGCGGCCGCCGACATCTGCCCCGTAACCGGCCGTGGCCGACTGTCTTATCCGCGCGCCGAATATCTGTTCAAAACCGACTCGGCCGAGCTCGACCCGCACGGTGACGGCTGGACGCTGCACCAGCTGCGCCACTCGGCGCTGACCCACCTGGCCGCAGCCGGTCGCACCGCCCCCGAACTCCAGGCCAAGTCCCGCCACCAGCACCTGGCCAGCCTCGGCCGCTACGTGCGCCTCGGCGAGGAGACCTCCGCCCGCATCACCGCCGAGCACGACCCCGCCGCACGCCGCCGTACCCGCAATCCCTGACGGCTCAAGAGCCAGCTCGGCTAGCCACGGGGCGGCACCGCCCTTCTCCGACTCCAACTCGGGCGGCACCTCGAAACCCTGTTCAATCCCGCGAGCACCTCGTTTGGGGCTCATGACACGTTTCTTACCGGCACCCCAACTTCGCCGCCCCCGTTGCGTCCCGCCGCAGCCGATCGGTCGCCCGGTGACGTGCCGTCGTCGTCAGCCACGCACCCGGACGAGCCGGAACGCCATCACGCCCCCACGTCGCCAACGCGGCGGCGAAGGCGTCCTGCGCGCAGTCCTCCGCCAGGTCCCAGTTCCCGGTCAGCTGGATCAGTGTGGCGACCACTTGGCCCCACTCGTCCCGATACGCCGCATCGACCGCGGCACGAACCGCCTCCGGCGTGGTCATTCCCAGACCGGGCGGACCTCGACACAACCCCGGCTCGCGTAGGGGTGCCGGGCCGCGATCGTGATCGCCTCGTCCAGATCGGCACACTCGATGATGTCAATACCGCCGATGAAGTCCTTCGTCTCCGCGAACGGGCCATCGGACACCAGCGTCTCCCCATCACGGACACGGACCGTCGTCGCATCCGCCACCGGACGCAACCGCGCACCACCGATAATGGCTCCCCGCCGATCCACCTCCGCCCCATACGCCCGATACGCCGGGTCCACCGCAATCTCCTCCATGGACGGCGACACCTTCTCATCATCACAGATCAGCAACACGTACTTCATGAGGCCACTATGCCCGACCCGCCCGATCCGCTCGAACGCCACACCTCTGCCAACGATCTCCGATGCCGCCGCTGTCGGCCGAGACCCGGCGCACCTACCGCTCCCGGGTGCGCATGTTCCTGTCCTGGCTGTCCGATCACGCCGCCACCTACGCGGCCGATCCCCTCGCCGAGCGGCAGGCGCGGGACTGGGCGGTGCACGACTATCGCATGTGGCTGCTGCGCGACGGCCCGGCCCGGCGCAGCCGCGTCCACGTCAACTCCGCCCTCACCGCACTGGACGACTGAGCCGCGCCGGCTTCCACGGGCTGCCGGGACGGGCGCCCCGCACCTCCCACAAGCCGTGCTCGGGGTGAAGACCGAATCGAGTGGATGGCGGGACGTGATCAGGGCGAAGCCCTCGCCGTCCCGCGTGACGAGCGCGTCGAAGCGATCCTCCTCCGGTTGGCTGTGCCGCCGCCAGCCGCTGACGTCGTCAACGCTCCCGGCCAGCCCCACGACGGGTGCCCGTCGATCGGCAATAAACCGAATGCGCGGAACCGACCGGGTGGTGTTGCATACAGACGTGACCGACGGACCCCTCGCACTCCTCCAGGAAGCGGTCGACCGCACACGGGCGCTGACGCAACGCCGGCCGCCCACCGGACGAACCTGCGACCGCGTCGCCGACGACCTCGGCGGCATCGACACCGACGACGCCCGCCGCTTCGAACCCTTCCCGCTGCTGCGCGCCCTCCCGAGCAGGCCGACGCGCTCGCGTCCACCCTCGCCGCGGCCGGCCGCCGTCCCGAGGGCCCGCGCCGCACGTCAACTCCGGCAGGGAGAGGCAGCGAAGGCATGAAGGACATCGAGATCCCGCGGGCGGTGGCCGCGGCCGTCGACACGGCCGCCGAGTACGGTCTGGGCGCCGACGACGCCGCTGTGCTGCACAACTCGAACCGGATCGCCGTCAGGCTGCGGCCCAGCGGCGTGCTCGCCCGGGTCGCGCCCCTCGCGCACCGCCTCGACTTCGAGGTCGAGATCGCCCGGCGTCTCGCCGGGACCGGCAGCCCGGTGGCGGGGCTCGATCCGAGAGCCGAGCCCCGCGTCCATGTCCGCGACGGCTTCGCCGTCACCCTCTGGACCTACTACGAGCCCACCGCCGCACCCGAGAACCACCCGCCCGCCGCCTACGCCGACGCCCTGGCCCGGCTGCACGCCGGCCTGCGCCGCCTCGACCTCGCCACACCGCACTTCACCGACCGCGTCGCCGACGCCCTCCGGGTGGTCGAGGACCCCGCCGTCAGCCCGGACCTCGGCGCCGCGGAACGCGCCCTGCTGACCGACACCCTCCACGGAATCAGCCGCGCGATCCTGGACCGCGGCGCGCGGCAACAGCTCCTGCACGGCGAACCGCACCCCGGCAACCTGCTCGCCACCGCGGACGGACCGCTCTTCATCGACCTGGAGACCGTCTGCCGCGGACCCGTCGAGTTCGACCTCGCGCATGCTCCGGAGGACGTCGCCGCGCACTACCCGGGCGCCGACTCCGAGCTGCTCGCCGACTGCCGGATCCTCAGCCTCGCCCTCGTGGTGTCCTGGCGTTGGGACCGCGACGACCAACTCCCCGACGGGCGCGGAAGGGGCCGGGAGTGGCTCGCCCAGCTGCAGGCCGCCCTCGACCGCCGGGAGCACGCCGCCGGTGGCGGCCGCTGAGCGGCGCCCCCACCGCGCCCCCTGAGGTCGTCCACGAACGCGGCTGGACGACCAGCGGCGGCCTTGTGCCGGGCCGGTCCGGTCACGTGTCCACGGTCGTGCCGGGCGAGCCGTGAGTGCACGGACGACCCCGGTCCCGCAGCACTGCCAAGGCCTTTTCGATCCGCCGTACGCGCGTCTCGGGTTTCTTCGCGCTTTCGACGGCGAGCACGTGCTCGCGCCTGCGGCTGCGGGCCAGGCGGTCGCAGGCAGCGCGGTTCGAATCGGACAGAGCCTCGCCCGTCGGCATCCACCGCGTGTTGCCGGGCGAGGCATCCCGCAGACCTCGCGCGGGCTCCCGGCTGGCGAGACCTCCTGCGGACTGCTACCCGAGCAGCACATGCAACGGAGTGACAACAGCGGGCCTGTGCTCATGGTGACGCCCTTGATCCGTCGTGGCGCGGGCGGTCGGCACGTACGGAGTGCTGCGCGGGCCACGGGTGAAGCGGGCGACCGGGCGGCCGGCACGCCCACGGCGGCCAGCTGCGGCCTCCCACGTCATGCCCGGCGCGACTGCCTGGACGTGCCCACCCCGAAGCCCTGCCAGTCCCTGCCGGGTTGAGGCCTGAGGCCTGCTCCCTTCGGTGTAATGCGTACAGCGAACGGTGCAAGGTCAAGTGACGATCAACGGACGACGCGATCCCGGTACGGCCCGGCCTAGCGTTTCTCGGCGAGATAGCCGGATGAGAACGGGAGGAATCGCCATGAGCAAGAAAGCGATGACTGCGATCGCCGGGCTGAGCTTGACGGCCGGTCTGCTGGGATGGGCCGGCGCCCCGGCTGGTGCCCAGGCCGGCACGGCGAGCACGGCCACCGCTGCGATGGCCGCGCCGAAGCCGCCGAAGGGCGCCAGGGCGGTGGTTCGGGTCAGCCCCAATCCCACCACCAGGCGCGGCGAGGAGGTGACGATCACCGGTCACTGCGGCGGCGGCAAGGGGCTCAAGGCCGTGCTTGCCGGGCTCGACAGGAAGCACCCGGTGCTACAGAACATCCGCATCGTGGAGGACAGCCCGAAGGGATTCGTGGCCAAGGCGACTCTCGCGCCCAAGATCGGTAACGGCGTCGGTCCTGTTCTCGTCGACTGTGGCGGCGAGGCGGGCGTGACCCTCCTGGTCACCCACGTCTGATCCGGACCTGCCCACCCGGGCTGGTAGACAGATCCGGAGCCTCCGCAGTCCTTGATCGCCTACGGAAAGAACATGCCGACGGCGTCGCCCATGTGAGCACCTGGGCGACGCCGTCCGGTACGCCCCGGCCCGGCGTCACACCGGTCACCCCTCGAGAAAGGGCCTCCGCATGGCCGAGCCGTCACCACGACGCGGACCCGCGCCTGTCCGGCACTTCGCCCGGATCACCGATGTCACGCTCGCTGCTCTCACTCTGGTCTTCTTCGTCGCCGTAGCCCTCGCCACCGGGGTGCACACCCCCTGGCAGGGCCCTATCCCCCTGGGGCTGCTTCTCGGAGCACTCCTGCTGGTCAGACGCCGCTGGCCGATGACCGTGCTGCTGCTGTCGATCGGTGGGATCTTCGTCTATCACCTCACCGGACATTGGTCTCCCGCCGGTTGGATCTGGCCGGCCGCGGTCGCCTACTTCACCGCCGCCACCACACCACGCGTACGCTGGGTGACCGCGATCGGCCTGGCCCAGCTGGTTTACTCCGCGGTCGACGCCCACTGGATCCTGGACACGAACGCGACCCGCTACCTGATCCACGTCGCGGGGGAAGGGCTGCTCCTGGCGATCCTCATCGCCGCGGGCCTCACCTACGCCGCCGCGATGCGCTGGCACGAGCGGCTGCGCGAAACCGACAACCGTGCGCACGCTGCCGAGGAACGGCTGCGCGTCTCGCACGAGGTTCACGACGTCATCGCCCACACGCTGGCCGTCGTCGGCGTGCAGCTCAATGTCGCCGCCGACGCTCTGGAGGAGGACCCGGCAGCGGCCGCCGCGGCGCTACGCCTGGCGAAGGACGTCAGGAACCGGGCGATGACCGACCTCCGTTCCCTCATCACAATATTGCGTGAAGATCCCGGCGACACCGCACCCCAGGCGGATCTGGCCTCCTTGGACACCCTCATCGCCGACGCCCGTACCGCGGGGCTTGAGGTGACCCTCGACGAGCACGGCGACCGCGCGGCCGTCCCCGCCATCACCGCCATCGCCATGTACCGCGTCGTACAGGAGTCCCTCGCCAACACGCTCAAGCACGCGGGGGCGAGCAAGGCCGAGGTGACGATCGGCTACCAGCCTCGCTCGATCACCGTCGAGATCACCGACAACGGCCGCAGCGTCCCGGGCGGCGCCGATGTCACCGAAGGCCATGGCCTGGCCGGCATGCGCGAGCGGGTGAGCGCACTCGGGGGCGCGCTCACCGCAGGACCCGTCCCCGGCGGCGGCTTCGCCGTGCGGGCCGACATCCCTGTGGCAGGCTCGACGGCATGACGATCAAGGTGCTTCTCGCCGACGACCAGGCACTCGTACGGGCCGGCTTCCGCAGCCTGCTGGCCCGCTCCCGGGACATCACGGTCGTCGGCGAAGCCCAGGACGGCGACGAAGCCGTACGGCTGGCCGCGAGCACCCACGCCGACGTGATCCTCATGGACATCCGCATGCCGGGCACCGACGGGATCACCGCCACACGCCGCATCGTCGCCGATCCGACCACTCCGGACTGTCGCGTCATCATCCTCACCACGTTCGACACCGACGAACACGTCTTCGCCGCCCTGCGCGCCGGAGCCAGCGGCTTCCTCACCAAAGAGGTCGAACCCGCCGAGCTCCGCCGGGCGGTCGCCGCCGTCGCCGGCGGGGACGCGCTCCTGTCGCCGGGCGTGACCCGGCGCGTCATCGAGCAGTTCGCCCACCGGCAGGACCTCACGCCCAGCGCCGGGCAGCGGCTGGCCGCCCTCACCTCCCGGGAACTGGAGACGGTCAAGCTCGTGGCGATCGGACTCTCCAACAACGAGATCGCCGAGCGCCTCATCATCAGTCCGCTCACTGCCAAGACCCACATCACCAGGGCCATCGCCAAGCTGGACGTGCGCGACAGGGTCCAGTTGGTCATCCTGGCCTACGAGAGCGGCCTGATACGGCCCGGCGCGTGACATCGCGCCCTGCGGCCCCGCCACCCCGGTGGGCGGTGGGGCTGTGACCTGCTGGAACCGATCTATCCGAGCACCGGGTAGTTCGCTCGGAACACGTTGTGCGGGTCACGGGCCCGCTTGATCTGGCGCAGTCGCGCGAGCGCGCTGGGGGAGAAGGACTCCGCCGCCGTTTCGCCGGGGGACAGTACGGTGTACGGCTTGCGGCCGCTGGTGTAGGCCTCCAGGTCGGCCACGATGTCGGCCTGCTTGGCGCGCGTCGCATCGGCCGCCTGCGGCAGGCCGAGACCCAGCAGGCCGAGCAGGTACGGCTCGGCCACCGTGCCGCTCGCGCCGGCCCCGCCGCCCGGCTCCGCGAGTGCCCCGCCCAGGTGCCTGATCTGCACGTTGATGAGCGGTTCGACCGGCTTGGCCAGCAGGAGCTCCACCGCGTCCGCGTCCAGGCCGGTGAGCAGTTCCGCACGAGCGATGGATGGGGCCGGATCGGTGGGCTCGGCGGTGATGTCACCCAGGTCGGCGATCGGGACGACGCCGCGGCTGTCGGAGATCGCGCCCTCGATCTTGTCGATGCGCGCCAGCAGATCCTCCCCCTGAGCCGCCTCACCCAGGTAGGCCAGATCCAGCGTGACCATCGGCGCCGCGCCGGGGGGCTGGAACCGGTTGATCCAGACACTGAGTTCGCGCGGCGCCTCGGCGGTGATCTCCAGGAACGCGTCGTACACCTCGCTGGTCCGGTGCTCCGGCCAGATCACGCGCCCGCCGTAGAGGACCGGCACGGGATACAGCTCGAGTTCGAGGGCGGTCACCACCGCGAAGTCCCCGCCACCGCCGCGCAGCGCCCAGAACAGCTCGGGGTCGGACTCGGCGGTCACCCGGCCGGGCTCGCCGTCGGCGTCCACGATGTCGACGGCCCGCACGCTGTCGGAGGCGAAGCCGTACTTGCGGCTGAACCAGCCGACCCCGCCGCCCAGGGTGTAGCCGGTCACGCTGACTCCGGGCGCGCTGCCGGACAGGCCGGTCAGGCCCAGCGGGCCGCTCGCGGCCAGCACCTGCCCCCACTTCACGCCCGCGCCCACCCGGGCCACGCGCTCCTCCGCGCGTACCTCCACCTCCTTCAGCAGGCCGGTACGCAGCAGGATCAGGCCGTCCACGTCACCGGAGGCGCCATGCCCGCTGGGCTGCGCGGTCACCGTCATGCCCGCCCGCCGCGCGTAACGCACGAGCGCCGCCACGTCCTCGGCATCCGCGGCCTCCGCCACGGCCGCCACCGGCTGCCTGACAGTCAGGTTCCACGCGGTGGCAGCCTGTTCGAAGCCGTCGTCATCGGGCAGGAGCACGCGCCCCTTGAGGACACCGCGCAGATCGTTGACCGTCATCGTCGTCTCCCTTATTCGAGTTCTCAAAGAAGTGGGGGAACACCGTACTGCGCCCTGACCGACGCCGACACGCGCCAGGGTGGCGTCAGGCGGGCTGCGGGGCGGGCGCCGCCGGAGCGGCCGCGACCTTGCGGGTCTCGCGCATCATCAGCAGGCCGTTGACGACCATCAGCGTCGCGGTCAGGCCGTGGACGCCGAGCGCGGTGGCCACCGAGCCGTGGTGGGCCAGCACGGTGGTCATGTCGCCGTACGCGGCGAAGGCCTCCACCAGCAGCGCCCAGCCCAGCGCCCGGCGGTGGCCCGTCACCAGCAGGATGCCCAGCACGAGGGCCAGGACGACGTCGCGGATTCCCTTGATGATCAGGAAGCCGTCGCCGTCGCCGGACGGCCAGCTCGGCAGGCCGAAGCCCGGCGCCATCGTCTCGGGGCGCAGGACGAACTCCACCCCGAACCAGAGGATGAAGAGGATGAAGGCGGCAGCAAGGACGGTGTTGATCTTCTTCAGCGACATCGTTCTTCTCCTTGCGAGTCTTGTCGTTCGGGCCTGGTCAGGCGGCGCGGACCCGGCTGATGCGGCGGGCGTGGCGTCAAGGCTGCTCCCTGGCGCTTGGAAGGCACTTGGAACCGATGTGGAACACCCGCGCGCGTACGATGTTCCACGTCATGGTCTTCATCCGGGTTCTGGGCTCTTTCGGCGCGGAGGTCAACGGCGAGTCCGTCCCCCTGGGTGGGCCTCGGCAGCGCGGCGTCCTGGCCCTCCTGGTCGCGGCGCGCGGACAAGTCGTGCCGGTCGACCGGATGATCGAGGACCTGTGGCGCGGCGAGCCGCCGTCCCGTGCGCTGGCCTCCCTGCAGGCGTACGTCTCCAACCTGCGCCGGCTGCTGGAGCCCGGCCGCCCGCCCC
Source organism: Nonomuraea sp. NPDC049378 (assembly GCF_055586745.1). Classification (NCBI taxonomy): domain Bacteria; kingdom Bacillati; phylum Actinomycetota; class Actinomycetes; order Streptosporangiales; family Streptosporangiaceae; genus Nonomuraea; species Nonomuraea sp. NPDC049378. Next base: position 33,870 of record NZ_JBVJHP010000032.1, on the reverse strand, counting down.
GAACCCCGGCCCGCCTCCTGGTGAGCGCCGCCCCCGGATACACGCTGCGGCTGCCGCCCGAGTCGGTGGACGCGTGGCGTTTCGAGGACCTGCTCGGCGAGGCCCGCACGTTCGCCGAGCCTCGGGCCACCCGCGCCCGGCTGGCAGAGGCGCTGGGCCTGTGGCAGGGACCCGCGTTCGCCGAGGTCGCCGACGAGCCGTGGGCCGCCGCCGAGACCGCCCGCCTGAACGAGCTGCGCCTGGTCGCCCGCGAGCTCCACGTCGCGGCGGGCCTGCGGGCGGGCGACCTCGCCTCGGTGGTCCCCGAGGCCGAACGCCTCACCCGCGACGCGCCTCTGCGCGAAGAGGGCTGGCGCCTGCACGCCCTGGCGTTGTGGAGCAGCGCCCGCCAGGCCGACGCCCTGGCGACGCTCCGCCGCGCCCGCACCACCTTCGCCGACGAACTCGGTCTCGACCCCGGCCCCGACCTGGTCGCCCTGGAAAAGGCGATCCTCGACCAGCGCATCGACATCCTCCGCGCGGCCGTCCCCCCACCCGCGGCCACCGCGTCCACACCCACACAAGCCACGCCCTCGCACGCTGCGACCCTGCATCGTGCTGCCTCGTTCGTGGGGCGGGAGGTCGAGCTTGCCGCGCTGGTTTCGGCCGCCGGGGAGGCTGCCGCCGACGGGGCGCGCGTCGCTCTTGTCACGGGGGAAGCGGGGCTGGGCAAGTCGACGCTCTTGGAGCACCTCGGCGCGCGGTTGGAGCGCGACGGCTGGCTCGTGGCCGCCGGGCGTTGTCCGGAGGTCGACGGCGCGCCACCCGCGTGGGCGTGGGTCGAGGCGTTGCGGGCCGTCGCCGCGGCCGTCCCTCTGGGGCAGTTCGCGGAAGACCTGGCGCCGCTGCTCTCCGACTCCATGCCGGTGGACAGCGACGCCGCCGCCGGGCGGTTCCGGCTGCGCCGGGCCGTCTGGGGCCGGCTCGCGGCGGCCGCCACGGAACAGCCGGTCGCCGTCGTGCTGGACGACCTGCACTGGGCGGACACGACCACGCTGGGGCTGCTCGGCGGCGGCGTCGGCGTGCGGGCCCCGATCCTGGTCGTCGCGGCGTACCGCCCGGACGAGAGCGAGCACCTCACCGAGACGCTGGGTGCGCTCGCCCGCACCGCGCCGCTCCGGATCGCGCTGCCCGGGCTCGACTGCGCGGCGGTGGCCGAGCTCGTACGGGCCGAAAGCGAGGCCGACGACGCGACGGTGGCGGGGATCGCCGAGCGCACCGGTGGCAATCCGTTCTACGTGCGGGAGAGCGCGCGGCTGCTGAACGGCGAGGGCGCGCTGGTCGCGCTCTCCGAGGTCCCCGAGGGCGTACGGGACGTGCTGCGGCGCCGGCTGGCAAGGCTCCCCGAGAACGGCGTGTCCGTCCTGCGGCTGGCGGCGGTGGCCGGCCGGGAAAGTTCGGTGGACGTGCTCGTGCGGGCCGCCGACTCCGACGGGGACGGCGTGCTGGACGCGCTGGACGCGGGCGTCATCGCCGGGTTGCTCGACGAGCCCGGCCCCGGGCGCGTCCGGTTCGTTCACGCGCTGGTCAGGGACACGCTGGTCGCCGACGTCAGCAGGTTGCGGGCCGCGAGGATGCACGCCCGGATCGCCGCCGCCCTTGAGGGCACCGGCGACGTCGCGGCGCTCGCCCATCACCATGCGCGAGCGGGATCGCCGAAGGCCGTCGGCTACTGCGTGCGGGCCGCCGAGCTGGCCGAGGCGCGTTACGCCCACGACGTGGCGGCAGCCCTCCTCACCGACGCGGTCGCCAACTCCAGCGAACCGGACGAGCGCGTCGACCTGCTCGGCAGGCTGCTCCGGGCGCAGATCAGGGCCGGGGCCGTCGCCGCGGCCAAGGACACGCGCGAGAAGGCCGTGGAGTACGCCGAGTCGATCGGCCGCGACGACCTGATGATCGCCGCGTTCACCGCCTGGACCGAACCCACCCCCTGGCAGGCCCGCACGTACGGCACGGTCGACCGTCCCGTCGTCGGCCGCCTCAGCCGCCTGCTCAAGCGGACCGGTCTCGCCCCCGACGTGCGGTCCCGCCTCCTCATCGCGTACGCCAACGAGCTGGTGGGCGAGGACGGTCCGACGGTCATGGCTGCGGCGCGGGAAGCCCTCGGCCTTGCCACCGATCCGCGCCTCCGGGCCGCGGCGCTCCTGGTCCTCGCCGGCGACCCCGGGCGGGAGGAGTACGCCCGCGAGCTCGTGGAGATCGGCGTCGAGCACGACCTGCCCGTCTACCGCGTGACCGGGCTGCTCAGCCAGGCGGCGAACGCCGCCACGGCCAACGACCCGGCGACCATGCGCCGCGTGACCGGGGAGGCGCTCGACCTCGCCCGCGCCTACCGGATGCCGGAGGCGATCGGCGCCGTCGAGATCGCGCTGGCGACCCTGGTGCTCATCGAGGGCCGGTTCGCCGACGCCGAGCGCCTCTACGTCGAGGCCACCGAACGCATGGAACGCGCCGGATCGGTGCACGCCGGCTTCGTCGGCCTCGCGCTGGCGGCGATCCGGCTGAACGACGGCACGCTCGGCGACCACCTGGACGACGTGCGCGCTCTGCACGAGGCGCTCGGCCCGATGGTCGCCGACCTGCTCGCGCTCGCCCTCCACGCCGCCGGCCGTGGCGACGAGGCACGCCGGGCCCGCACATCACCGAGACCGATCCGGCCCGACTTCTTCTTCACCTTCCTGACCACCCTGCGCGCCATGGCCGTCATCGCACTGAACGACACCGGCGCCGCCGAGGAGTGCTACGCGGACCTGCTTCCCCATCGCGACGGGCCTCCGGCCGGTGCGGGGAGCCTGTCGCTGGCGCTGCGTCCGGTCGCCCACACGCTCGGCGAACTCGCCCTCTTCCTCGGCCGCGACGACGAGGCCGCCGCCCACTTCGCCCAGGCCGCCGCCATCGCCGACCGCTGGAACGCCCCCCACTGGTCCGCCTCGGCCCGCGCGCACCTCTGACCAGGCCAAGCCCGGACGGAACCTTCGGGCGGTTCGTCGCCGCCAGGTGCGGCCCGAGCTGCCACACCTGCCAGGCCGCGATGCCCTGGCGGCGCGGATGTCACGTGGAGATCCTCATGCCGGCGGCCGGCCGAGTTTGGCGGCCACGGCGTCGAGGACCCAGTCCAGGCCGGTCGCGAACGACGTCTCCGCGTCCACGTCCGTGCCGTCGTGCACGACCCTGGCCAGCGCCGGGAAACGTCCCGTGGCCAGCATCCTCATCACATGCGGGCCGGAGCTGCGCTGCCAGTCGCGCTCGGACAGGCCCGTGGCGCGCTCGGCCCGCAGGTGCGCGATCTCGCGCCTGATCGCGCCGGTGAAGTAGGCGCTGACGGTCTCCACGGCGCGCATGACGGTGTCGAGGTCGGCGAGGCCGTCGAAGGCGGCGAGCGTGGCCTCGGTCACGGAGAGGGCGTTGGGGCCCAGGGACGGACGGCCGCCGAGCAGGTCGGCCAGCCATTCGTGACGGAGGGCGGCCTGCCTGGTGCGGCCGGCGAGAACGCGCAGCGCCTCCCGCCAGTCGCCGGGTTGGTCCTCGGGGAGGATCTCGGCATGGACCTCGTCCACCATGAGGTCGAACAGCTCCTCCTTGGTGGAGATGTATCCGTACAGCCGCATCGGGCCGGCTTCCAGCCGGGCGGCGACCTTGCGCAACGACACCGCCTCCAGCCCGCCCTCGTCGGCCAGCGCGATGGCGGCGGCGACGATGCGCTCCCGGTCGAGCGGCGCGGGGCGAGTCGGTGGCTCCGGACGGTCCCACACAGTCATGAATACATCGTACTGTTGCGATACATTGTATCGGAGCAATACAGTGTATCGACATGAGACATCGTATCGCCGTGATTGGAGGCGGCCCCGCCGGGCTTACCTTCGCCCGTGTCCTGCACCGTCACGATCACCCCGTCACCGTCCTCGAACGCGATCCCGCCCCCGACGCCCGCCCTCCGGGCGGCACGCTGGACCTGCACGAAAACCTGGGCCAGCTCGCGCTGGACAAGGCCGGGCTGCTGGGGGAGTTCCAGGCGCTGTCCCGTCCCGAAGGGCAGGCCATGCGCATCCTGGACACGGACGGGACCGTCCTTCGCGACTGGCAACCGCGCCCGGATGACCTGGCCAATCCCGAGATCGACCGCGGACAGCTGCGGGACCTGCTGCTCGCCCCCCTGGACGTTCAGTGGGGGCGGGGCGTGACGGAAGTGCAGCCGGGGACCCGGGACGGCGTGCTGGTCCGCTTCGCGGACGGGCGGCAGGAGACGTACGACCTCGTGGTCGGCGCGGACGGCGCCTGGTCCCGGGTTCGCCGGGCGGTCTCGTCCGCGACGCCGCACTACACCGGCATCACCCTCGTCGAGACCTCCCTGGACGACGTCGACACCCGGCACCCCGACCTCGCCCGGCTGATCGGCGACGGTTCCGTGGCCGTGTACGGCGCGAACCGCGCCCTCGTCGCCCAGCGCAACAGCGGCGGCCACGTCAAGGTGTACGCCCGGTTCCGCGCGCCCCTCGACTGGCACACGGATCCGGACCGGCACCTGGGCTTGAACCGGCGCGCGGGCCTGGACCTGGCCGACGTCGAGGCCATGCGATCAAGCCTGCTGGCTCTGTACGACGGCTGGGCCGCTCCCGTCCTCGACCTCCTGCGCCACGGCACCGCTTTCGTCCACCGCCCCCTCCACGTCCTGCCCGTGTTCCACACCTGGGCCCACGTTCCCGGGGTGACGCTGCTGGGCGACGCCGCCCACCTGATGCCTCCCTTGGGGGTGGGCGCGAACCTCGCGATGCTGGAAGGTGCCGAACTCGCCGAAGCCGTCGCCACCGCCACCGGCGATCTGGACGAGACCGTACGCGCCTTCGAGGAACAGATGTGGGCACGGGCCGGCAGATGGGCTGAGATCACGGCGGCCGGTCTGGAACGCCTCGTGAGCCCGGACCCCACCGAAGCCCTCGCCGTCTTCGACGAGGTCCAGCCATCCTGACCCCCGCACGCGAGATCCCAGCAGCACCATGTGACCGTGCATCTGGTCCGTTCGGGGGAGGTCACGGGTGCGGCGACGAGCTGCGGCGGGAGCGTTCCGCGTTGGTCATGGTGATCGCTCCGAAGACGTTCTTATAGAGCAGGCATGTGGGGGCTTTCAGGCGTTCTTGACGGCGGACAGGTCAAACTCGAGCGTGATCTCCTCGGAGATCATCACGCCGCCGGTTTCCAGGACGGCGTTGAAGCTGACGCCGTAGTCCTTGCGATTGATCATGGTGCTGCCCTCGAAGCCGGCCCGGGTGAAGCCCTGGGCGTCGACGGCGGTGCCGGCGAACTCGAGCGGGATGGTGATCTCGCGGGTGACGCCGCGGATGGTCAGCCGGCCGGTCACCTCGAAGCGGGCGTCGTCGATGTGCTTGACGCCGGTGCTGGTGAAGGTGATGTGCGGGTGGGTCTCGGCGTCGAGGAAGTCCCCGGTGCGCAGGTGGCCGTCACGCTGCGGGTTGCCGGTGTTCACGCCGGCGGCGTCCAGCTTCACGCGGACGGTGGAGGCGGACGGGTCGGCGGCGTCCAGGTGGGCGGTGGCCTCGACGACGGGGAAACTGCCTCGCACCTTGGTGACCATCGCGTGGCGGGCCACGAAGCCGAAACGGCTGTGCGCCGGGTCGATGGTGTAGGTGCCGCTGAGCTCGCTGGGGTACACGACGTGCTCCATCCAAAGTAGTTCAGTACTGGATAATTCAGTTCGACACTACATCACAGCGTATTTCAGCGCGCAACTATTGCGTACGATGAGGTCATGACGAGATGGCTCACCGACGACGAACAGCGCACCTGGCGGGCCTTCGGCCGGGCCAGCCGTCTGCTGACCGACCGGCTGGAACGCGACCTTCAGGCTGGGGCCGGCATGCCGCCCACCTACTACGAGCTCCTGGTCCTGCTGTCGGAGGCCCCGGACCGGACCATGCGCATGAGCGAGCTGGCCCACTGGACCCACTCCAAGCCCAGCCGCATCTCGCACGCGATCAACAAGCTGGAACAGGCCGGGTGGGTACGCCGGGAGCACTGCGCGGACGACCGGCGTGGCTGGCTCGCCATTCTCACCGACGAGGGAAAGGCCGCGCTCGAGGCCGCCGCCCCCCTCCACGTGGAGAGCGTGCGCACCCACCTCATCGACCTCCTGTCGCCCGAACAGATCCGGCAGCTGGGCGATATCAGCGAGACCCTCCTGAAGCACCTGACCGACACCAAGTAGGGCACAGGTCGGACAGGACGTCGGTGACGGCGGCGAGCCTGCCGTCGGCGACCAGCAGGTTCCCTTCAGCGATGTCGCCGTGGAACCACACCGGGTCCCCCTCCCAGCTCGAATCGATGGCCGCCCGCCACACCTCGGCGGCCAGTCTGGTGTTGAGGTGATCCTCCAGCGCGGCCAGGCACCGGCGGGTCTCCTCGTCGTAATGGGTCAGTGAGGAGCCCTGGTAGAAACTGTGCGCGCCCGCCGGCGGTCCGCCTGTGGCGTCGCATCGCCAGGACGAACTCGGCCACCTGCACGGCGAATGACGGCATATCGTCGATTCGCGACGGATGGGCGGTCTCGCCCTCCAGCCAACACGTAGCCCTCGGCCGTCGGCGGACGGACCGTGCTCTCGCCCAGCCGGTAGGTCCGGTTGTCGTGGCCGTCCACCGGCACCGGGACGATCGCAAGGTCCTCCCGCTGGGGGAACTGGGCCGCGATCAACTGGCGTACCAGGTCCGCGGTGATACCCGCGCGCCCGTCGGGAGGAGCGGAGATGACAGGTGCGTTCGCTTGCTGCATGAGGAATGCCGTTTCTGCGTGAGAGATACCGAGGAACGAGTCCGGATGCCGGGCCGGCGGCTGGAGGTTGAGGCGGCTACCGCCGGCGGAGGGCGGATGGCGGCGTCCGCGCAGGGGTTCGCAACCTGGAACAGATGTGATGCGCTTCGGCGCGCGTGCGAGGCGACGTCCTCGGTCTCGAAACGCGCCCGTCAGAAGGCGGGGAAGGCCCAGCCCGAGGGATGGAAGGGCTCGCGCTCTCCACGGAAGGCGAGCGAGGCGGCGGTCACCGCGCCGGAGCGTAGCTCCTCGACCCGCCCCGCCGCCGCCAGGGACGACAGGGTGGTGCCGCCCACCGCCAGCGCCCGGCCGACGTCGACCAGGCGGACCCAGAGGTTGTCGATCACGCTGGTGCGGGCCGCGCGCGGGTCGGTCAGCAGGTGCTTCAGCGGCTCGTCGACGGCACCGTCATAGCCCTGCACACCGAGCCCGGTGACCTCGCCCCCGGGCTCGGTGTGCAGGGCGAAGCGCAGCTCCGTGCCGCCGTCGCGGGCGCGCTCGCCGTCGGCCAGGCGGCCTCCCAGAACCTCTCGGTACGATCGACCCAGCCGGCCGCGGCACGGCGTGCGGTGTCGTAGACCTTCCCCAGCAGCGGCCGGGCCTCCTGGCGGCCGAGCAGGCGGATCATTCCGTCTCCGAGGTCGGTGCCGGGCCGCAGGGCCATGGCCTTCTTGTCGCCCCGGATCTCCGCCACGTGGCTGGCGATGCCGTACCCGAAGCGGCCGTAGATCGACGCGCCGCCGACGATCTCCTCGTTGTCGTAGGCGGCGAGCGTGCGCCCGGGTTCGATGGAGGAGGCGGCGTTCCTGAGGCCGACCTCGTGCCAGTCCTGACCATAGGTCGTGGTGATCATGCGGGCCCACGCGTCGAGCTCGTGGGCGGCGATGGTCCGCAGCGGGTAGGTGGCTGTCATGCTTCGAGCGTGGCCGGGTAAACAGGCGCGGCGCATCGGGTGATCTGTGTAGTTACGTGCTGGCGCCGTAGTACTGGAACGGAGGGCGGACGCCCACCTGCCGCTCGACGTACGGCGGGGTCGCATCACCCGACGGCGGTCCCTTCGAGCTCGACCATCAGGGTGGGGATCGCCAGCCGTGTCACCCCCAGCATCGTGGTGGCCGGCGCCACCCCGGCGGCGCCCAACCGCGACGCCAGCACGCCGTAGTGCTGGAAGAGCAGATCGACGTCGGTGGTGTAGACGTTGAGCCGGACGAGGTCCGCGAGGGACATGCCGGCCTCGCCGAGGACGGCCTCCAGGTTGTCGAGGCTCAGCGCCAGTTGCGCCGCCATGTCACCGTCATGCTGGGGCTTGCCGTCGCCGCTCATCGCGGTCTGCCCGGCGCAGTAGAGCGTCCGGGTGTGCCCGGAGACGATCTCGCCCTGGTTGTACCCCATCTCCACCGACCACGCCCACGGGTTGACTGCCGTTCGCACCATTGCCGCATCAGCTCCATTCGTTTCATCGAAAGCAGGGACGTACACCGGCCCGGGTGGCCCGCGGAGACAAGCCTCCCGGCAAATCACGACATCCTTTGTCGTGTATTCCGATAACTTCTTCGTATGCGCGCCGACCGGTTGGTCTCGCTGGTGTTGCTGCTGCGGCGACACGGCCGGCTGTCCGCGGCCGCGCTGTCCCGCGAGCTGGAGGTGTCCACCCGCACCGTGCTGCGCGACGTCGAGGCGCTGTCCGCGGCCGGCGTCCCGGTCTACGCCGAACGCGGCCGGCACGGCGGGTTCGCGTTGTTGCCCGGGTTCCGTACCGAGCTCACCGGGCTGAACCACGACGAGGCCCTTGCCCTGCTGATCGCCGGATCGCGGCGCGGCGCGCAGGCGTTCGGTCTCGGCTCGGCGCTCGCTTCGGCGATGCTCAAGGTGGTCGACGCGCTGCCCGAGAGCTACAGGAACACCGCGGCCGGCGCGGCGGAGCGACTGCTCATCGATCCGGAGACCGACCTGCTCTCGCGCCGGATGGTCGCGGAGGAGGTGCCTGACGCGATAGTGGCCGAGGTCCGGCGCGCGGTGCTCGCCGGACACCGGCTGCGCATCCGCTACGCGGCGGTGGACCAGACCCCGAAGTGGCGCACGGTGGACCCGATCGGCCTGGTCACCGTGCGCGACCGGGGCTACCTGCTGGCCACGAGGTCCGGCGCGGACCGCACATACCGGCTGTCGCGGGTCCTGGCCGCCGAGGAACTCTCCGAACCGGCACAGCGACCGGACCGGGTCGATCTGGACCGGGCCTGGCAGGACCGCAGCGCGCGGTTCCGGACCGGCGGCGACCAGGTCACCGTGCTGGTCCGCGTGGACCCGGGGCGGCGGGAGGAGCTGGTGGGCACCGCGGTGGCCGTCCACACCGAGGAAGCCGACGTGGACGGCCGGCTGCGGCTGGAGGTGTCCTTCCAGGACGCGCGGCACGCCGAATGGGCGCTGTGGCAGCTCAGCACGGGCGCGGAAGCCCTGGCCCCGCAGTGGTTGCGCACCTCCCTGCGCAACCGCGCCGCCGCGATCGCCACCCGCTACGCGGGCTGATTGAGCGAGTCAGCGGGCTGCCGTGACCGCTCGGGGCCAGAGCGCGCCTTGCCCACCCCCTCGGTGTCGGTGAACCCGGGGGAGACGAGGGTGACCCGCAGGTCAGGCCCCGACTCCTGCCGCAGCGCCTCGGTACTGATGGACCGCCGTGTTCGTGAGGAGCTTCAGGTCCGCACGGCGCGTCACGTCGATGACGGCTCCGGCGGCATGCGCCACGCCCGTTGCGAGCCGACGCGCGACGCAACCGGGAGAAGATCATTACGGCTGCGGTGAGCGTCTCGCCGAGGAGGGACTGGACGCGCACCTGGAGCGCATCGCCAAGAGGCGGGCGTGGGCACGGCGACGCTGTGTCGCGACTTCCCCGACACCCTGCGCGCCATCGTCGCCACGGGAGGGTCACCGATCCAGCGGGCCGTGCGCCTGTGCCGAGAGGTCCTGCCAGTCGGCCCAGGTCTTGAGCCGGTCGGCGTAGGCCTGCTGGACCATCGGGTAGAAGCCCTGCCCGAAGAGCACCCGCAGCGGCGGGGCGTCGGAGTCGACGAGCGTGAGGAGCGCCTGTGCCGCGGCAGCCGGGTCGCCCGCGGGCTGCTTGCCGGTCAAGCCCGCGAGCCGCTGGCGGAGGCCGTCGTAGATCGGGTTGGCCTCGGCCATGTGACCGTTGTCCAGCGGGTCCGGGTTCTTGCCCGACCTGGTGGCGAAGCCGCCGGGCTCGATGACGGTCACCTTGATGCCGAACTCGGCGACCTCCTGGGCGAGGGATTCGTTCACCGCTTCCAGGGCCCACTTGGAGGCGCAGTAGGCGGCGCCGAGCGGCATCGCGAGGAGCCCGGCCGCGGAGGACAGCTGGATGATGTGGCCCGAGCCCTGCTCGCGCAGGTAAGGCAGGGCGGCCTGGATCACCCACACCGCGCCGAACAGGTTGGTCTCCAGCTGGTCGCGCAGGTCCTGCTCGGTCAGCTCCTCGATTGCGCCGACCTGGGCGTAGCCGGCGTTGTTCACGATGACGTCGAGCCGGCCGAAATGCTTGGCGGCCCGCTGCACACCGTCGAAGACGGCGGCCTTGTCGGTCACGTCCAGCTCCAGCGGGAGCACCGCCTCGCCGTGGGCGGCGACCAGGTCGTCCAGGCCGGCGGTGGTGCGGGCGGTGGCGGCCACCTTGTCGCCGCGCGACAGGGCGGCCTCGACGAAGTTACGGCCGAGGCCGCGCGACGAACCGGTGACGAACCAGACCTTGCTCATGGTGTCTTTCCGATCTTCATGGTGTGGCGGTCACGCCGCGCGGATCGATCGCGCGGCGTCCTGACGACCATGAGTCACCGGCGGCGCGATCCTTGTGACAGTGCGGTCGTGTGATGTGCGCCACCACACGCTTGCGGCGTGTCACTCCTGAGCGACCTGGTCGTTGAGCTTGCGGGTGACCAGTAGCCGGATCGTGCCCCGCTGCGGCTCGTCCGCCTGCCAGACGAACCAGTCCTCGCCGACCGGAGTGTTCTGCTTATTCGGGTACATGACGTAGGGGACGTTGCGCGCCATTTCGGGCGGCAACCGGTCGCTGTCGGGATGGGGCTCGGTGATGAGATAGGTGACCTTGAGGCCGCGCTCGGCGATCTCCGGCCGGACCTCGCCGACGGTCTTCCCGGCCACCTCGTACCCCTCCAGAGACGTGGTCTGCCACGGGAATGCAGCGGGCACGCTGTGCCACGTGTCGTCGGGGACCAGCACGCAGGGCGCCACGGGGTCGTGCATGAGGATGGTGCTGGTGCCGGACCATCCGTGGACGGGATCGACCTCCAGGGTCCAGACGAAGGTCTGGCCCGGCTTGAACAGCTTGGTGTCGATCTGCATCCGCCAGCCCTGGCCCTCCTTGTCGCCGGGGATCTTCGTCGGCGGGTGGTACAGGCCGCGCGGGATGTCCTTCACGGAGGTCCCCCGTTCGTCCCTGCACTTCTGGCCCGCGGGGACGAAGTCGACGAGGGCCGGGACGCCCAGGCTGGCGAGCTGCCTGCTCAATCCCTTCGCGTCGCGGAAGTCGCGTACCGTCACATAGACGATGCCGTCGGAGTCCTTGGTGACGGCATAGGCGGTGTCGCCGCCTCCCATGGAGGTGACGGTGGCCACGGCGGCCACGGTGGCGGCCACCGCTCCGGCCGCTACGGCGAGAGCGATCCGGCGGCGTGGCCGCCTGTTCCGCGCGGCCGCAGCCCGCGCGGTGATGTGGTCCTTGAGTTCGGCCAGCCGGCGCTGTTCGAACCCGGCAAGAGTCTCATTCATGACGATCCTTCCAAGATGGATTCAGGGAGGCCGGTCGGGTCGGCCATGAGCCGGCGGCGCGCGCGGTGCAGCCGGACCCTGGCGGTGCTGACGCGAATGCGCAACGCGGTCGCCGCATCGGCGACCGACAGGCCGTCCACGTCCACCAGTTCGGCCACGGCCCGCAGGCTCTTGGGCAGGCCGGCGATGGCGGTCAGCAGCGGGCGGACGGCTCGTTCCGCGTCGATGCGTTCTTCCAGACGGGTGAGGTCATCGGCGTCCAGCGTGCGCTGTCCCGCCGCCCTGGCGTTCTTGTGCAGTTCCTTGGCCGCCCTACGCTGCTCGGAGGCCACCACGTTGCGCGCGATGCCGAACAGCCAGGCCTCCTCGCTGCCCCGATCCGGCCGGTAGGTGGCCGCAGTGTCGATGGCGGCCAGGAACACCTCTGTGGTGAGATCGTCCACCGTGTGCGGATCAGTCATCCGCCGGGCCACGAAGCGGCTCACTCGTTCGGCGTGTCCTCGGTAGAAGACCTCGAACGCCGCGGGATCCCGCATCGTCCTGCGGAGATCCTGCGATGGATTGTCGGCCATCCCGTGTGCCTTCCTGTAGCTCCCGCTTTCCCCTTCTTGGTCAGAAAGGCGGTGACCTATTACATCCGGGTGCTCAACGTCTCCCGGTGGTGGAGGGGCCCGGCCGACCCTGTCGCGACGGGTCTCGCCTCCTCCGGCCGTGGCGATGAGTTCTGCCGCCGCGGCCGGTCAGCATGGGCGAACGGTTCGCAAGGGAAGAAGGAGCGTCATCATGACGGTGATCGTGGCGGGAAAGGTGTTCGTCGATCCGGAGGTCAGGGATCGTTGCGTCGAGGCGCATCGCGGGATCGTCGAGGCGGCGCGCGCCTGTCCCGGGTGCATCGATGTGGCCATCTCAGCCGACGTCGCCGACCCCGGCCGGGTGAACATCTTTGAGCATTTCGAGTCCCAGGAGGCGCTGGACGCCTGGCGGGCGATCGCCCCCAGGCCCGCCGCGTCCTTCGAACTCAAGGACGTCCAGGTGGTCAAGCACGTGATCGCCGCCTCCGGTCCGCCTTTCGGCTAGCGCCTTCGCGGGTCACGGCTCCGGCGAGGTTCGCCGCCGTCCGGCTGTGCGACGGGGCGGCTACCGCGTCGGGAGGCCGACCGCGTTGGCCGCGTCGGCCTCGAAGTAGTCCGTCGTGGCGAAGGCGCCGGTGTGATCCTCGAGGAAGTTCCTGACGCCGTCGATCGAGTCATGCATGATGACGTTCACCGCCTTGGTCCCGTCGGTGCTCGCCACCGCCAGGGTCCACCTGGCGCCCTGGGGAAGCCGGCCGTACGCCTTCTTCACGGAATCCCAGAAACCGTTGCCGTCAGAGACCGTGGAAACAGCCATGACGGGCACCGTACCGCTCCTCTCGGGCACTCTCGGATTCACCCGGCAATTGATGTGCAGATATCGTGCGGCGCCCTTATCGAAGTCGTAGATCGCGACGGTCTGAGGGTCCTCCAACGGATCGTCAGAAGGCATCAAGAAATGGGTCTCGCTGATCGGGAGCAGCTCGTAGTCGAGCTGCTCCGGCCTGTCGAGGACTCGCGCCTCCATGGGGTTCAGGGAGAATCTGAGGTGCAGTCTCCCGTTCTCGGCCGCCACCTCGTAGCGGGTGCCGGGGCGCTCGTAGGAGCCTTCGTACCTCGACAGATCGAGAGCCAGCGTGGGGTCGGGCTCCGGCAGGCCGGGGATCGTGACCGCGCCCAGGCCGGCCAGGATCTCGTTGAACACCTTCCGGTAGAAGCTGTCGCGCGGGCCGGCGTTCGCCAGCATCGAGACGGCGATGCCCGACTCCGGCAGGATCCGCAGCCGTGCGCTCTGGCCGACCGCGCTGCCGTCGTGGGCGTAGACGGTCTGCCCGTGCCAGTCGCACACGATGAGGCCGAGTGCCCATTCCGGCCCGAACGTGTACGGGTCAGGTACGGGGACCCGCGACTGCGTCATCTCGCGGATGATGCCGGGGGAGACGATCGTGGCCCCGTTCGGCGCCCTTCCTTCGTGGAGGAAGACGTACGCCATCATGAGCAGTTCCGAGGCTGTCGTGTTGACGTTGCCTCCGGGGCCGAAGGAGCGCGGCAGGTGACCAAGCGGTGAAAGGACGGCGCCCTCTTCGAGGGATCGGATCAGGTGCCCGGTCGCGGCCCGGTCCTGATCCACGTGCTCGCGGCGGCTGCTCGTCGAGGTCAGTCCCAAGGGGTCGAACAGGCGATCCTTCATGATGTCGTCCCATCGCTCGCCGTCGATCACCTCCATGATGCGGGCGAGGATCGCGTAGCCCAGGGCCGGGCTGTAGCCGTGCGTGTGGCCCAAGGGGTGGACCTGGCGTGCGCCGGCGATGTTCCGCACCATGCGCTCGTACACGTCGTCGTCCTCGCCCGGATCTCCGTAGTCCTCCTCGATGCCGTGGGTGTGGTTGAGGAGATGGCGGGGTGTGACCTTGACGCTGACGCCGGGGTCGGCCACCCGGAAATCGGGGAGGTAGGTCCGCACCGGCTCGTCCAGATCGACTTTCCCCTCGTCGACGAGCTGCATGAAGGCGAGGGCGGTCCAGGTCTTGGACACGGAGCCGCACTGGTAGACGGTGCCGGACGTCGCGAGGTCCCGCGTGAGGGCGTTCGTGACGCCGACGGCGAAGTCGGTGGTCCGCCCGCCGTGGAGGACGCCGATCGCGGCGCTAGGGATCCGGTATTCGGCCAGCAACTCGGCGACGCGAGCTCGAATGCGGGTCACGTCCAAAATGTTCGCCATAAGGGATTCCTCGTCACCTCTGAGTCTTCGAAGCAGGCAAAAGCTACGTTGCCTTTCCGGACCCGTCAACGAATTCTTGGGCTTTCACGTGAATCGTTGCAACAGAAGTGTCGGTAAATGCAATTCTTGCCGAGCCGTCGTTGCAATGTACTGTGGCGAACGCACGCGCGGACCCGAAGAGAAAGGGAGCCGATGCCCGGAGGCAGGCTGACCCACGAGGATCGCAGGCAGATCGCGATCTGGCTGGCCGAAGGGCTGGGATACGCCGAGATCGCCAGGCGGCTGGGCAGGCCGACGTCCACGATCAGCCGCGAAGTGGCACGCAACAGCGCGCCCGGCGGCTACCTGGCCGACCGCGCCCAGCAGGCCGCCGGGCAGCGCGCCCGCCGCCGCAGAGCGGTTCAGGCCGCGGAACGGCCGGCCGAGCCCGTGCACGGTTTCGTGGAGCGGTTGGCGATCCTGCTGGCCGGCACCGGCCTTCCCCGGATGCCCGCTCGCGTGTTCGTCTGCCTGCTCGCCTCCGGGTCCGGCAGCCTGACGTCCGCCGAGCTCGTACGCCGGCTGCAGGTCAGCCCGGCGTCGGTGTCGAAGGCCATCGGCTATCTCGAGGCGATGGAGCTGGTCAGGCGCGCGCAGGATTCCGGCCGCCGGGAGCGGTACGTCATCGACGACGACGTCTGGCTCCACGCGTTCAAAGCCGACACCGGGGCGCACGCCGAGGTCGCGGCGGCCGCACGGCACGGGATCGAGATCTTCGGCACCGGCTCGCCCGTCGCCGCCCGGCTGGGCGAGATGGCGCGGTTCTTCACCTGGATCAGCGAGCGGATGAACGACAGCGGTCCCACCGGCGCCGTCGTTCGCGACGCGCTGACGGTGCTGGCCGCACTGGTGCACGCCGCCCGGCCGCTCACCGTGGACGACCTCGCCACGGCGCTGGAGTGGCCCGTCCAGCGGGCGGCCGACGCCGTGGACACGATCGGACGCCGTCCTGCCCTCTCCGACCCGCTCGCGGTGGAGCGGTGCGGGCGCGGCGCGTACGCCGTCATCCCAAGGCCCGACCGTCTGAGCTCCGCGCAACGCGACGGCCTCTCTGTCGTCACAGGGAAATTTCGGTCGGAGTAGCCTGACCCGCATCGATGCGGAGCCCTCAAGACCATTCCTCTCATCTCAGCTATGTCAGACACCTGACGCATCAGAGCAGTGAAAGGTGACCGCGAACGCACCCGGTCACCTTTCCTGCGGACCATCCGTCATGCCGGCGACCAACAACACTCACTCACGAAGGGTTGCCGGCGATGAGCAGGATGGATGTCCACGGAACGGTGGCGGACGGCTTCGAGCAGGTGCGCGAGGCGTTCGCCGCGGTGGTGGCGGAGCAGGACGGCCAGGTGGGCGCGCAGTTGACCGCCTACGCGCACGGCCGGCGGGTGGTGGACCTGTGGGCGGGTTCGGAGGTGAGCGGTGACACGCTGACCGGGGTGTACTCCTCCACCAAGGGTGCCGCGACGCTGGTGGCGGCGCTGCTGGTGCAGGAGGGGGTCCTCGATCTCGACGAGCCGGTGGCCCGGCACTGGCCGGAGTTCGCCGCGGCCGGCAAGGGCGGAATCACCCTGCGGGACGTGCTGACGCACCGCTCGGGCGTCATCGGTGTCGACGGCGGGCTGCCGGCGGCCGAGCTGGCCGACGACGCGGTGATCGCGCGCCGCCTGGCCGGGCAGCGGCCGTACTGGCGGCCGGGTTCGGCCTACGGCTACGGCGGGTTCGTCTCGTTCGCCATGGTGAACGAGGTGATCCGGCGGGTGACCGGGCAGTCGCTGCAGCAGGTCTACGACGAGCGCATCCGGGTGCCGTACGGGCTCGACCTGTACCTGGGGCTGCCCGAGGCCGAAGAGGGCCGGTTCCGGCCGATCCGGTGGTGGACGGCCACGCCGGATCAGGAGGCCGCGTTCTGGTCGAACCTGCCAGGCCCGCACAGCATCCTCGGCATCGGGTACGGGCTCAACAGCACGCCGCCCCTGGACCAGGTGGCGTTCGCCAACGCTCGCGCCGTGCGCGCGGGCGGCCAGGCGTCGGCCGGCGGGGTGGGCAGCGCGCGCGGCCTGGCCGGCCTGTACGCGGCGGCCGTCTGGGGGATCGACGGGCAGCCTCCGCTCCTCAAGGCGGACACCGTCGGCGAGTTCTCCATGCTGCACTCCACCGGCGCCGACCTGGTCCGCGGCGACCAGGGCAACTACGCGGTCGGCTTCCAGGCCAAGGGGCTGCGGTACGGCTTCCTCAGCGCGAACGCGTTCGGCCACGACGGCTCGGCCGGCTCGGAGGCCTTCGCCGACCCGGCCACCGGCATCGCCTTCGGCTACACCCGCCGCCGTTTCGGCTTCGGCTGGTCCTACCCCGAGCACGACCAGCTCGCCGCCGCCGTCCACGGCGCCGCCACCGCTCTTGAGGAGCAGGCATGACCTCTCACTCCGAAACCCGCAACACCCGCTTGGCGCTGCTGGTGATCGCGGCCGCGCAACTGCTGGTGGTGATGGACGGCACCATCGTGACCGTGGGCCTGCCCGTCATCGGAACCGGGCTCGGCATCGCCGAGGCCGACCTGGACTGGGTGCTCACCGCCTACGCCCTGGCCTTCGGCGGCCTGTTGCTGGCCGGCGGCCGCGCCGGCGACCTGTTCGGCCGCCGAAGACTGTTCCGCGCCGGACTGGTCGTCTTCCTGGCCGCGTCCCTTCTGGGCGGCCTGGCCGGCAACGGGAGCATGCTGGTCGCCGCCCGGGTCCTGCAGGGCGTCGGCGCCGCGATCGTCGCCCCGGCCGCGCTGTCCCTGCTGGCCGACACCTTTCCCGCCGGGCCGGCGCGCAACAAGGCGCTCGGCGTGTACGGCGCCATGGGCGGCCTCGGTTCGATTGCCGGCCTGCTGCTGGGCGGCGCACTCACCGAGTATGCGGGCTGGCGATGGATCATGTTTGTCAACATCCCCATCGCGCTGCTGGTCCTGGCTGGGACATTCGCTCTGGTGCCCGGCACTCGCAAGAGCGGCGGCCTCGACCTGCCCGGCGCGGCCACGGTGACGCTCGCCCTCGGTGCGCTGGTATACGCGATCAACCGGGCCGGCTCGCATGGTGTCGGCGACGGGCTCACCGTGACCTTCGGCGCGATCGCCGTCGCGCTGCTCGTGGCGTTCACGTTCATCCAACGCAGCGCGCGCAGCCCGATACTGCCGTCGGGCGTGCTGGCCGACCGCGGCAGGCTCGGCGCCAACCTGGTCATGCTGCTCATGGGCGCCGGGCAGTTGGCCACCTTCTACTTCCTCACCCTGTACATGCAGACGATCAAGCAGTACTCGCCCGTGATCACCGGACTGGCCTATCTGCCGTTCGCCATCGGCATCGGCCTCGGCTCCGGCGTCATCGGCCCCAGACTGCAGGCCCGCACCTCCACCCGGATCGTCCTGGCGACCGGGATGACGGTGGCCGCCGCGGCGATGGGCTGGTTCAGTCTGCTGACCCCGGACCAGAACCCCCTGCTCGTGCTGCTACCCGCCCAGCTCGCCGGCGGCATCGGCCTGGGCATCGGCTTCGTCGCGGCCACCATCGGCGGCGTACAGGGCGTCGCCTCGCGCGACTCCGGCATCGCCTCCGGCTTGGTCAACACCAGCCAGCAGATCGGCGGCGCCCTCGGTCTGGCCGTCCTGGCCGGCATCGCCGTCACCGCCACCACGAGCCAACCGGCAGGCACTCCTCTGCACGACGCGCTCACCAGCGGCTACACCGCCGGCATGCTCGGCGCGGGCGCCTTCTACCTGGCCGCCATCCTCACCGCCGGCCTCCTTCTGCGCCCCCGGCCCACGAACCGGGACACCGAGCCCACGCCGGAAACCCTCGGCGGCACGCCCGGATGAAATCGACCGCCTCACCGGTCACCTTCGCCCCATGCGATCCGTCATAGCAGTGATCCACCACCTGAGATCCAGAAGGGAAACCCCACCATGACCACCACCGAGTCGCGCCTGCCCAACCCCGCCGTGCTCGTCCCCGAACTCAAGGACATCGGCGGCGCCCTGCACAAGGCGGCCGGGAACGGCACGATCCCGCAGACCACCATCAGCCTGGTCCAGCTGCGCGCCGGCCAGATCGTCGGCAGCACGTACCTGACCGTCCTGCACACCGGCAACCTCCGTAAGGCCGGCGCCACCGAGGAGAGCATCACCGCGGTGGCCTCCTGGCGGGACGCGCCGTACTTCACCGACGCCGAACGCATCGCGCTCGAACTGGTCGAATCCGTGCTCACCCCGAACCCGTGGGGCGAGCGCGTCCCCGACGAGCTCTACGCCCAGGCGTCCGAGCAGTACGACGACAAGGCGCTCGCCACGCTGATCATGGCCATCGGCCAGGTCTGCTTCTTCCTCCCGCTCGCCCTCATCGGCAAGCCGCTGCCGGGTGCGTCGCCGGCGGAGCAGTGGAGGCCGTAACGCCCAAAACGCCCAGGGCGAGGACACGGCAACCCCTGCCTCGCCCTGTCCAGGGGTCAGATCGGGGCCGGGCCCAGGTGACGGACCCGCGCGGGACACCTGACGATCAGAACCTCGCGAATCGGGGAAACGAGCACCGGTCCTCCGGGAAGCGATCTTCGAAGCGCCCCGAGGTCACAGAACCCCGCGACGCACTGACCGCCGGTCCGCGCTCGACCCGAGGGACTCGAACATGACGAAGCGCCTTCCGTGTCCGCGTCGGGAGGATCGCCCTGTGCGATGACGTCGGTCAGCCGGAGAGGAAGGGCCAACCACCGCTGCGTACGCGTACGTCCGCGGCCACCTCGCCGACTGGCCGGCCGTCGGTCTCGACGCGCAGCTGACCTGCCCCGGCACGGTCGAGCAGCTCGGCCTCGCGCGCCGCCCGTTCGGCGATGCGGTGCAGGGAGTCGGAGCCCAGCCCTCGCAGCTCGTCACCCGGTATGGCCGGCCCGCCGCCCCGGCCACGCTGCGCGACCCGCCCGGCCAGCGTCGCCGGTCCGGCGTGCAGGCGGCACACGGTCAAGGCCGCTCCGGGCAGCGACTGGCCGTAGCCACGGACGACGTCGTCGGAGTCGGCCTCCCCGGAGACGACCAGGCACCGGGCGCCCATCGCGCGATATCCGCTCCAGACGGCCGCGAGGTTACGCGCCTTGAGGTCATGGCCGTCCATGTGGGGACGCAGCGCACCGATCTGCTGCACATCGGCATAGGCGGCTCGCACACCGGTTTCGTGGATCTGCCGGAAGATCTCGTACCCGACCGTCGACTTTCCCACCGCCGTGGCACCGCAGAGCCACAGCACGGGGAACGGCGCGGCGTCCCCTCGGAGAGCAGGCGGACGGCTCCGCCGGGCGACGGAACTCTCGGGCGTCGCGGCGGGAAGGACACCTGGCCATCCCCCCGACCGCTCACGGACCAGCCGGGCGGCCTCGGACACCGTGACCCCGCCGGTGTCCACGCACACGTCGGCGTAGTCGCTGCGTTCCAGGGCCGCGGCCTCGGCGAGCGCGTCCTCCACCAGGTCCGGGCGCCACCCCCGCCCGAGGAACCGTTCCTTGAGCTCGGCGCTGTCGACGCGCAGCCGGCACAGCGTGAACGCGGCCTCGGGAAGAAGGTCGGTGTACGTGCGAACCTCTTCGGCGGTGTGGACGAAGCCGGCAAGGACGAGACATCGCACGCCTTCCGCCAGGAAGTTCGGCAACATCGCGGCCAGGTTCTTCGCACGAACGTGATGCGTCGTGCCCTCCGGCATGGGATAGCACAGGCTGATCTGGTCGGCGTCGACGAACGCGGTCTTGACGCCGCTCCGGCTCAGCTGCGCGAAGAGCTCCCAGCCGGCCGAGGACTTCCCCACGCCTGTCGGCCCCGAGAGCCAGAGCAAGGGCACGCGTACGTCGCTCATCTGCGTGACACTAACGGGCGTCCGATGGAGCGAGCGAACGGATTTCGGCGGGCGCGTCCCCGGCGGCGGCGCCACGCCGACGCCCGGGGAAATCGGGTGGCTCCGGCCGGGCCGTGTTTCCTACCATGCCCGTCATGCCCTCGTACGCTCATCCGCTGGCCTGGCTGCTGGCGCTCGAAGGCGTGGCGCTGCTGCGCGCCCAGGCCGGGGACCTCGGCGACGAGGAGTTCGTGAAGGCGCGGATCTCCGAGATCCGCAGGCTGGCCGCCGACCGGGACCTGGCGTCGAGCGCGGGCACCGTCGTCGGCCACGCCACCACGGTCGAGGGGTACGCGCAGTGGGCCGATCGGTACGACTCCGAGGAGAACCCGCTGATCGCGGTGGAGGAACCGCAGGTCCGGCGCATCCTCACCACGCTGCCGGCGGGCCGGGCCCTCGATGTCGCCTGTGGCACGGGAAGGCACGCCGCGTTCCTGGCCCGGCTCGGGCACGAGGTCGTCGGCACGGACTCGTCGGCGGAGATGCTGGCCCTGGCCCGGGCCAAGGTCCCGGACGGCACGTTCCACCAGGCGGACCTGCACGACCTGCCGGTCGGCTCCGCGAGCTTCGACCTGGTGGTCTGTGCGCTGGCGCTGACCCACCAGCCGGCCCTCGGGCCGGCGCTGGCGGAGTTCTCCCGGGTGGCCAAGCCCGGCGGCCACGTCGTGCTGTCGGACATCCACGTGCTCTCGCTCTACCTGGGCGGCGTGGCCAAGGTGGGCGGGCCGGACGGCGGGCCGCGGGCGATGCCGGCCGGCCGGTTCCTGGCCGGCGACTACATCGCCGCCATCCATGAGGCGGGGCTGGAGATCGTGGCCTGCCACGAACCCCGGTGGGGCGAGCTGCGCGGCGGGCACGGCGGCCCGCTCGCCCAGCAGTGGTGCCCGGAGGCGGCCGCGGCCGCCTACCACGACACCCCCGCCCTGATCATCTGGCAGCTCCGCCGCCCTCGCTGAGGGTTCGCGACCTCCTGGCGCGCGTGGCGATCCCGCTCGGCCTATTATGTATACGCATCCGTATGCGTTTACGAAAAGAGGCGGCCCGATGATGAAGATCCTCGGCAAGGTCGGGTTACTCGTCCTTGCCCTCACGGCCGGCGCGGCCTGGCTGGTCATCCTGCGGTTGAAGAACGTGCCGGCGCCGCTGCTGCTGGTCTACGGGCTGCTGCTGGCGGTGTCCGTGATCGGGCTGCTGTGGCCCCGCGTGCTCGGCCGGCGGTCCACGCGGCGCCGGGTGCTGGCGTTCCTCGGGGTTCCGGCCGGTCTGGGCACGCTGGGGCTCTACCTCGCGGTCGTGTACTACGTCACCGATCTGCCGGTGTTGCTGGCCCTCGCCGCCGCGGGCTGCCTGGGATGGGCGGCGGCCGCCCTGCTCCGCGGACGCCGGAGGGCTAGTGGCCCGCACGTCCGGCAGGCCAGACGCGCCTTCCTCCTGGGCGGTGCCGGGCTGGTGCTGGGCGTGCTGAGCGGGCTGTCGGTCAGCCGGGTGGAAGGGCGGCGCCGCGATATGCTGGCCCAGCGCGAGCAACAGCGGCAGGCGGCCGTACGCGCTCCCGGGGCCCGGCCGCGGGTCCACGACGGTGCCCTGCGGGTGTTCCCGATCCACACCGGCGACACCGTCGTCACCTACGGCCAGTTCTACGGCGGCCTGGACGGCTGGGAGGGTCTGAACGGCTACGTGCGCACCCTGGTGGACAAGGCGCAGATCACGGTGCCGGTCTACGCCTACCTCATCGACCACCCCCGGCACGGGCTCCTGCTGGTCGACACCGGCGTCAACAGGGAGCAGGCCCACGATCACGACGGGTACTACGACATGACCTCGCGCCTGCTGAGCGAGCGCGACGAGTATCAGATGACCCCCGAGCAGGACCTGCGGGTCCGCCTGGCCCGGCTCGGCTACGACGCCGACGAGGTCACCACCGTGTTCCTCACCCACGTCCACGACGACCACGCGGGAGGGCTGCGCCACCTGCCCCGGGCGACGGTGGTGTTGGACCGCCGCGACTGGGACCACGGCGTGTTCTATCCGCACTCCTTCGACCTGGTCAAGGAGAACCTCTCCTTCCCGGCCTTCGACTCCGGCGCCTTCGGCGCCTTCCCGGCCAGCCAGGACCACTTCGGCGACGGCAGCATCATCCTGCTGCCCACCCCTGGCCACTCGCCCGGCCACATGTGCGTGCTGCTGCGCATGGACGAAGGCGGCGTGCTGTTCATGGGCGACACCCTCTACACGCTGCCCCACCTGGCCGTCGACCAGGTCCGCCAGATGACCATCGGCGGGGCCGACACGGTCCACCAGATCGAGGCGGCCCGGCGCATCCAGAGCCTGCTGGCCTCCGACACCGGCGTCGTGCCGCTGTTCGCCCACGACAACACCCGCTACCAGTCCGATAGGGTCTTGTCCGCGTTCGCCCAGGGAACGCCGGGCAAGGAGGGGCTGCGGGAGTTGCGCGCGCACATGGAGGCCGTCCTCACCCCCGGCTGGCGGCTGCGGCCCGGGCACGCTCCCCGCTTCGTTCCTGCGGCGTCCGGCGCGCGATGGGGGCGGGTGGAGTTCGGATGACCTCCACGCGGCGCACCCGGGGCAGGCCTCGCGACCCCGAGGCGGACGAGGCGATCATGAAGGCGGCGCTGGAGCTGTTCGTGGAGCGCGGCCTGGAAGGCGCGAACTTCGAGCAGATCGCCAAGCGCGCCGGCGTGGCCAAGGTGACCGTCTACCGGCGCTGGTCGTCGAAGGAGGAGCTGCTCACCCAGGCGATCGAGCGGGCCCGCACGCTCGTCCCCGAGGCCGATGTCTGGGCCGACACCGTCGCGGCGGCGCAGCCGGCCGGCGAACAGCTCATGGACTCCTGGGTGCGCACCTTCGGCGACGCCCGCTTCCGGGCGATCCTCGCCCAGCTCATCGGTTCCAGCGTCACCCGGCCGTCACTCCTGGCCACCTACCGCGAGCAGTACATCGAGCCCCGCCGCCGGGCGATCCACGCCGCCGTCGAGCGTGCCCGCCGCGACGGGCGGCCGGACGGCGACGCCGACCCGGAGATCGACCCGGAGATCGACCCGGGGATCGACACGGTGATCGACATGGTCGTGGGCGCGGCCATGTACCGCATGCTCATCGACCCGGACGCACCGGCCGACCCCGCCGCCGCACGGCGGTACCTGGAAGAGGTGCTCCACCAGGCCGACCGGCTGCTGAGGCGCCCCGACCGGCCTGAGGAGACCGCGTGACCGGCGCGGCGGTCACGCGCCGACGTAGGCCGCGAGGTGTTCGCCCGTGAGGGTGGAACGGGCGGCGACGAGGTCGGCGGGGGTGCCCTCGAAGACGATCCGCCCGCCGTCGTGCCCGGCGCCGGGGCCGAGGTCGACGATCCAGTCGGCGTGCGCCATGACCGCCTGGTGGTGCTCGATGACGATGACCGACTTGCCGGCGTCGACGAGCCGGTCGAGCAGGCCGAGCAACTGCTCGACGTCGGCCAGGTGCAGGCCGGTGGTGGGCTCGTCGAGGACGTAGACGCCGCCCTTGTCGGCCATGTGGGTGGCCAGCTTCAGCCGCTGGCGCTCGCCGCCGGACAGCGTGGTCAGCGGCTGGCCGAGGCTGAGGTAGCCGAGCCCGACGTCGGCGAGCCGGCCGAGGATGGCGTGCGCGGCGGGCGTGCGGGCCTCACCGGCGCCGAAGAACTCCTCGGCCTCGGTCACCGGCATCGCCAGCACCTCGCTGATGTCGCGCCCCCCGAGGCGGTATTCCAGCACCGACGCGTCGAAGCGCCTGCCCTCGCACTCCTCGCACGTGGTGGTGACGCCGGACATCATCCCGAGATCGGTGTAGATGACGCCGGCGCCGTTGCAGGTGGGGCAGGCGCCCTCGGAGTTGGCGCTGAACAACGCCGGCTTGACGCCGTTGGCCTTGGCGAACGCCTTGCGGATCGGGTCGAGCAGCCCGGTGTACGTCGCCGGGTTGCTGCGCCGCGAGCCGCGGATGGGGGACTGGTCGACCGACACGACCCCCGCGGAGGCGGGGATGGAGCCGTGGATCAGCGAGCTCTTGCCGGAGCCGGCGACGCCGGTGACCACGCAGAGGACGCCGAGCGGGATGTCGACGTCGACGTCCTGCAGGTTGTGGCGGTCCGCGCCGCGGATCTCCAGCGTGCCCTTCGGGGTGCGTACCGACGTCTTGAGCTGGGCGCGGTCGTCCAGGTGGCGACCGGTGACGGTGCCACTGGCCCGCAAACCGTCGACGGTGCCCTCGTAGCAGATGGTGCCGCCCGCGGTGCCGGCGCCGGGGCCGAGGTCGACGACGTGCTCGGCGATCGCGATCGTCTCCGGCTTGTGCTCGACGACGAGCACGGTGTTGCCCTTGTCGCGCAGCCGCAGCAGCAGGTTGTTCATCCGCTGGATGTCGTGAGGGTGCAGGCCGATCGTGGGCTCGTCGAAGACGTAGGTGACGTCGGTGAGCGCGGAGCCGAGGTGGCGGATCATCTTGGTGCGCTGCGCCTCGCCGCCCGACAGCGTGCCCGCCGGCCGCTCGAGCGAGAGGTAGCCCAGCCCGATCTCCACGAAGGAGTCGAGGGTGTGCAGCAGCTTGGCGAGCAGCGGCGCGACCGACGGCTGGTCGAGGCCGCGGATCCATTCGGCCAGGTCGCTGATCTGCATCGCGCAGGCTTCCGCGATGTTGACGCCCTTGATTCGCGAGGAGCGGGCGGCCTCGCTGAGCCGGGTGCCGTCGCACTCGGGGCAGGTGGTGAAGGTGACCGCACGGTCCACGAACGCCCGGATGTGCGGTTGCATGGCCTCCCTGTCCTTGGACAGGAACGACTTCTGGATCTTCGGGATCAGGCCTTCGTACGTCAGGTTGACGCCGTCGACCTTGACCTTGACCGGCTCCTTGTACAGGAAGTCCTGCAGTTCCTTCTTGGTGTAGTCGCGGATCGGCTTGTCGGGGTCGACGAAGCCGGACTCGGCGTAGACGCGTACCGTCCAGAAGCTGTCGGACTTCCATCCCGGGATGGTGAACGCGCCCTCGGTGAGCGACTTGGAGTCGTCGTAGAGCTGGGTGAGATCGAGATCGGTGACCGTGCCGCGGCCTTCGCAGCGCCCGCACATGCCGCCGATCCGCGTGTACGTCGCCTTCTGGGCCTTGCGGTTGTCGCCGCGTTCGACCGTGATCGCGCCGCTCGCCCTGACCGTGGGGACGTTGAAGGAGAAGGCCTGGGGGGAGCCGATGTGCGGCTCGCCGATCCGGCTGTAGAGGATGCGCAACATCGCGTGGGCGTCGGTGGCGGTGCCGACGGTGGAGCGGGGGTCGGCGCCCATCCGCTGCTGGTCGACGATGATCGCGGTGGTCAGTCCGTCGAGGATGTCGACCTCCGGCCTGGCCAGCGACGGCATGAAGCCCTGCACGAAGGTGCTGTACGTCTCGTTGATCAGCCGCTGCGACTCCGCGGCGATCGTGCTGAACACCAGCGAGCTCTTGCCCGAGCCGGAGACGCCGGTGAACACCGTCAGCCGGCGCTTCGGGATCTCGACGCTGACGTCCTTCAGGTTGTTGACGCGTGCGCCGTGCACGCGGATCACGTCGTGGCTGTCGGCGGCGTGCGGCGCAGGCGACTGCGGGTCGTTCCTCGTGGTCATGCTCATCGTGTCTCCGTCTCTCTGGCGGGCCGCCTCTCGCGGCCTTGGGCTTGCGTCGCCTGGCTCGATCAGGCTTGAGCGTACGCGTGGTCGTCCTGCGCTCCTGCCACGACGGTCACGTTAGGCGACGGCCGGAGGCCGGCGCTTCTCCAATCCTGATCGGTCCGCGCTCGGACCTCGCGTCGTCCGACGCGACGTCCGGGAATGCATCCTGCCGGGTGCGGGGCCTGTCCCCTCGACGGCTGCTCGTTCGTCTCCTCACCATGAGCGACAACCTTTCCGCCCTCCCGCGGGAGCGGCGCAGCAGGCACGCACCCACGACACCCGGTGAGACCCGTCGATGAACGTGTTCCTGTGGATCGTTCAGGCCTTCGCGGCCGCCGTCTTCACCCTGTCCGGCGCGGCGAAGCTGATCCAGCCGAAGGACAAGCTGGTCCCCAAGTATGCGTGGATCGAGGATTTCTCCCCCGCGTCGGTGCGGTCGATCGGCGTGCTGGAGTTGCTCGGCGCGATCGGGCTGGTCGTGCCGGCAGCCACCGGAATCGCACCCGTCCTGACGCCGGTCGCCGGGACCGGCCTGGCGATCATGATGGCGGGAGCGCTGGCCCTGCACATCCGCCGCGGGGAGCTGTCCGGGCTGCCGGTGCCCGGGGTCCTGTTCGTGCTCGCCGCGCTCGTCGCCTGGGGACGGTTCGGCCCTTACAGCTGGTGACCTGCGCCACATGGCACACTCGCTGCGATCGGCGGCGAACACCAGAAATCAACCCAAGGAGGGAACGTATGTCAGCCACCGAAGTGACACGTAACAAGGCAACGCTCCGACGTTTTCATGAAGCCGTCAGCACCGACGATGCGGAGATCATCGCCAGGACGATCGACGAGATGGTCGATCCGGACGTGCAGATCGGCACCCCGCTGCCGCTGGAGGCGAAGGGGGCGGAAGCGTTGAAGGAGGTGCTCGCCGTGCTTCACCGGGCCTTCCCCGACCTGCACGTCGAGGTCGAGGACGTGATCGCCGAAGGGGACCGGGTCGTCACCAGGAACACGGTGACCGGGACGCACCGGGGTGAGTACATGGGGGTGGCTCCGACCGGCAAGTCCGTCACGTACAACGAGATCATCATCGCCCGCTTCGCCGACGGCCGGATCGCCGAGACCTGGGCGGTCGTCGACATCCTCTCGGTGATGCGCCAGCTCGGCGCCATCCCGTCCTAGCGACAGCGCACTCCGGCGTCCGGCTCGGTCACCTTGGCGATGGCAAGATCTTGTGGAAGTGAGAGCGTGGCCACATCCACCGCCTCGGCCATGGCGCGGGCGCCGGCATCGTTGAGGTGCATGCCGTCTCCGCTGTCGAACTCTGGCCGGATGAAGTCGGGATTTTCCGGGTCCTGCACGGCGTGCGCGACGTCGAAGACCGCATCGAACACGCCGCTGGTCCGGATCCACCCGTTCACCCGGCGGCGCGCGTCCAGCCCCGCCGGCGTGGTGATCCCCGGATAGATCGCTCCGGCGAACGGGCCGATGGTGGCGGCCAGGCTCGTCAGACCTCGGTCGCGGATGCGCCGAGCCAGAACGGAGAATCCGGCGATCAGGTCCTCCGCCGTGGCCGGGGGGAGTCCGGCCATGCCTGGCAGGCCCAGGTCGTTGACGCCGAAGTGCACCAGGACATGCGTTGCTCCCGGCACCGACAGGACATCGCGTTCCAGACGCGACAAGCCGTGCTCGCCCACCTCGTCGGTCAACAGCCGGTTGCCCGCGATGCCCTGGTTGACCACCCAGCCGTGCTCCAGCCGGGCGTTCAACACGTCCACCGAACGCCGGTTGGCGCCCATCGTGGTGCCCACGCCCTCGAACCAGGAGTCACCGAACGCCACCGCGATCACCGCCGTGCGCTCCGGAGCCGGCACGTCCAGACCGGAGGCATAGAAGCGGGCGGGCACCTGCTCGGCGCCGCTCAGGACGTGAGCGCCGGCCTGATCACCCGACGCGACGTAAGCCGTCTCCATGGGCTGGTGCGAGAAGGTGGCGAGCTCTGTCTCGCCCCGCAGGTAGAGGTCCAGCACGATGGCGACGCCTGCCTCGATGGTCAGGTTCACCGGGTCGCTGACCACCTCGCCGCCCGGCGGGATCGTCACCTCTCCCGCGCCGCCGAACAGCACCTCCTGCCCTGTTCCCGGCACGATCTCGTCACCGGTCACACATCGTGCTCCATGTACCGTGCCGATCGTCAGCGGTGCTCTGCCGTAGCGGTTGGTCAGCCGGATACGCACCCGCTCGCCGCTACCGGCCGGCAGCAACGTCTGCCGTACCGCCTGATCGCGGGAACCGCGTGGCGGTGTCAGCTGGATCTGCTCGTAAGGGCTGATCACAGCGGAACGGAAGGCCGCCACCCATTCCAGAGCCTCATCACGACCGCTGTGAGCCATCATCAGTGCTCTCCTCCATTCTCATGGGACATGTTCGCTCGTTCCTCGCGAAGGCCGAGCGCGATCAGCATGGACGCCGTCATTCCTCGGCCACGCCGGACGGGCGCCCGGACAGGCGTTCTGGCGGGATCGTGGGTGAGGCCATCAACTTCTCCAAGGTTGCGGACGGCCCGTTGCGCCGCCCGCCGACAGCCTGGAGCACCCCACGCCTGCCACCCAGGCCCAGACCTTGCCTACGCAAAGACTGATCAGCCTGGCTCGGTAAAATGCGGCAGGACATGCGCAGAGACAGAGATCTCGCGGCGTTCCTGCAGTCGCGCCGGAGCCAGCTGCGACCGGCGGACGTGGGCCTGCCCGATCGCGGCGGGCGGCGACGCGTGCCGAGATTGCGGCGCGAGGAACTGGCCGCGCTCGCCGGGGTGAGCGGCAGCCCGCCGTCGTAGCCGAGGAGCCGCATGTCCGGATCGCCGAGCTGTACGCGTCCGGCGCGGGGCTCGCTCGCCCGTTGACACGCTCCCCATCACCGCGGCCCAGCGTTAATGTTCGAATATGGCCTCAACGTATCGACCATCTGGCGCGTTAGCGTTCGTGGCGGCGGCCGCACTTGTCGGAGCCGCAGCCCCGGCGTCGGCCGCGCAGGCGCACGAAGGGTCCGCGGGCGCGGCCGGCCGGGTCCTTCGGGTCTACACCAACAACATCGAGAACCTGATCAGAAACAACGCCGACGGCTCGTGCACCCGGATCTCGGGCCCCGACCACCTCACATCGATGCTGGTCGACGACAGCGGCAGGACGGGCACCTCCGGCGTGCGGGCGCCGGACCTCCTGATCGTGCAACAGGTACGCGGCACGGGACAGGCCACGGCGTACGCCAACCAGCTCGCAGCGAAGTTCGGCTACCCGGCGGGCACGTACGGAGTGATCGTGGCCTGGGACGACCCGCAGCCGTGGGGCGGCTCGCACCACTGCAGCCAGCAGTCGCTGGGCGACCTGAAGAAGAAGCAGACCAACGCGATCATCTACAACACCAGAACGCTGAGCCTGGCGGCGGGCGACATCTCGAAATACTGGAGCGCGGGCTGGCTGAAGCCCGGCACCCCCTACGCCGGGGGAGCCGGGTGCACGCTGTACAAGCCTCCCAGCAACGACGACAGCGCGGCCAACACCCACAAGTGGAAGCGCACGAGCGCCATCGCGGCGCGTTTCTCGATCAAGGAGACGGGGACGACGGTCTTCGCCGCGACCATGCACCTTCCTGAGCAGAACGGAGCGAACGCCTGCGCGGGTGCGGGCACCACCGGCATCGCGAGCTCGGGCATCCATGTCGGCGCGGACGCCACGCGCCTGATGAACGCGTCGACGATCCGGGTGATCGGCATCGACGCGAATCGCACGAACATCGCTTCTTCGACGCTGAGCGGCTTCGGCATGACCGGCTACGGAGCGCGGCCGACCATGGGATCCCGCAAGATCGACTACCTGTTCGTCAAGGGCGCCGTGCAGCCGTCGAGCATCGATCACACGGTGGGCGGCACGAAGTCCAACCACCTGGCGCTGTACGGATTCGTCGCCTACTGAGCCCACGCTGATGACGCTGCCGCTCCGGCAGTCGCGCATGTGGCCGCGTCATCGGCGATGAGGGTGAGCCGCCAGATGAGGGGGGAGTACAGTGCGGGCATGGGCAACGGCGGGCTGCGCGAACGCAAGAAGGCCAGGACCAGGGAGACGATCCTGCGAGAAGCGTTCAGGCTCTTCCGCGAGCGCGGCTACAACGCCACCACCATCGATCAGATAGCCGAGGCCGCCGAAGTCTCGCCCGCCACCTTCTTCCGTTATTTCCCGACAAAGGAGGATGTGGTCACGCTCGATCGCTTCCCGCCGCTCATCGAGGCTCTTCATGAGCAGCCGCCGGGTCCGCCGGTCACCGTGCTGCGCGGGGCGTTCCGTACGGCGTTCGGCTCGATGACGGCCGAGGAGATCGCCGCGGGGCACGCGCGGGAGGTGTTCGCGGCGACGGTGCCCGAACTGGTGGCCGCCAACCTGCGCAAGAGCCCCGGCCTGCTGCGGGAGACGTCCGAGATCCTGGCGGGCAAGGCGGGATGCGACGCCGGCGACGCCCGGTTGCGCGACGCCATGGGCGCGGTGTTCGGGGTCGTGACCCTGATCTGGCTGCAGTGGGCGCACGATCCCGGCATGGACGGGCCCGCCGAGATCGACCGATCGCTCGCCCACCTGGAGTCGGGCCTGACGCCGTAAGCCGGGTGTCCAGATGGTGGAGCCATCCGGATGTTGTATCTTACGCCGCATGAACCGAGCGGAGGGCTCCCGATGGCCAGGCTGACCCGGGTGCAGCAGCAGGAGCGCACACGGGCCGCCGTACTGGCCGCGGCGAGGGAGGAGTTCGCCGAGCACGGATACTCCGACGCCAAGGTCGACCGGATCGCGGCGCGGGCCGAGCTGACCCGTGGCGCGGTCTACTCGAACTTCCCGAGCAAGCGCGCCCTCTACCTGGCGGTCCTGGTCGACTCGGTCGAACACGTGGGCGAGGCCACGTCGTCCCCGGCACTCGGCGAGGCGGCGGCCGCCTTCGCCCGGGTCTGGCTCGAACGGCTGCCGTGGTCCGGCGAGACGCCCGCCGGGGGGAGCCTGCAGTCGCGCTCGCTGGACGGCGTGTTCGACGACGAACCAGGCCGTACCGCGATGGCTCAGGTCACCAAGCTGGAAGCCCTCCTGCTCGCTCTCTGCCTGGAGTCGCGTGCGCCGCGGCTCACGAGGCGGGTGCGCCTGGCCGAGCTCGTCCTCACCCTGCTGAACGGCGCCGGCCACCTCGCGGGCACGGCTCCCGGGTTCGGCGACCCCTTCGACGTGGCGCGCGCCTGCGGGCACCTGGCCGACCTCGACCTCGCCGACACGTGGGACCCGCCGCACCTGCCCTTCGTCGCCCCCGCCCAGCGCGTCCGGGACCCCTGGAATCCACCTGCGGAGCTGCCCGATCTGCTCACCGGCCGCCCGGCGGGCTTCGGCGGCGACGGCGTGATCGTGTTCCTCGGGACCGGCCGGCTCGACGCCGCCGAGGAGGCCGTGCGCGCCGCCCGTCCCGGCGACCGGATCACCCTGGCCGTGACGACGGGCGATCCCGCCGAGCTGGGGCGGCTCGTCCGGCTCAGGATCGGTGACCTGGCCGGGTGCCTGCGCCGCGTGTTCGCGCCGGACGACCGGCCCGGCCTTCGCGTCGTCCTCGACGACCGCGCCGCCGTCGCGACGGCCGCCGCGACCCCCGGGGCGGGCGACGCCACCGAGTGCGCGGTACGCGTCGAGGCCGGCACGATCGTCGCCCGGGCCTGCGGGCGCGGCGCCGCGTACGCCGTGGCGTCCGTGACATGGTCGGGCCAGGCGGGATGACCGGCTCGGCGACCGGCGTCCCGCCGTGCTGAAATGAGAAAAATGCCGATGGTGTCCCTAGCGCTGATGCTCGTTCGTCGTTCGGGTAAGAGCTTCTCGCCCTGGAGGTTGTGATGCGGTACGCCCTGATGATCTACGGTGAGCCCGGCTCCATCGAGGCGCTGTCGGATGAGGAACGGGAGGCGGCGTACGCGGACTATTTCGCGTTCGCCGAAGACGAGCGCTGTGTCAGCGGCGCGCAGTTGCAGCCCGCGGAGACGGCGACCTGCGTCCGCGTGGCCGGTGGCCGGACGCTGATGACCGACGGCCCGTTCGCCGACACCAAGGAGGTGCTCGGCGGCTTCTGCCTGGTCGAGGCCGCCGACCTGGACGAGGCGATCGAGCTGGCGGCGCGCCTCCCGACGGCCAGGTTCGGCGGCACGGTGGAGGTCAGACCGGTGATGCGGTTCTGACCGTGCTGGAGGAGGTGTTCAGGGAGCAGTGGGGCCGGGTGCTGGCCTCGCTGGTCGGGTTCCTGGGTGACTTCGACCGGGCGGAGGAGGCCGCGCAGGAGGCGTTCGCGATCGCGGCGCAACGCTGGCTCGCGTCGGGCGAGCCGGACAATCCGGGTGCGTGGCTGCTGACGACGGCCCGTAACCGGGCGATCGACCGGATCCGCCGCGAGCGCACCCTCGCCGGCAAGCTCCACCTGCTGCCGGCGCCGGAGGCCACCGTGGACGAGATGGACGACACCCTCATCAAGGACGAACGGCTCGAGCTGATCTTCACCTGCTGCCACCCCGCGCTGCCGCTGGAAGGGCAGGTGGCGCTCACGTTGCGGACGCTCGGAGGGCTGCGGACCGCCGAGATCGCCCAGGCCTTCCTGGTCCCGGAGGAGACCATGAAGCGCCGCCTGACCCGCGCCAAGAACAAGATCAGGGCGGCCGGGATCCCCTTCGCGGTGCCCGCCGAACATCTGCTGCCCGAGCGCGTCGACGCGGTGCTCGCCGTCATCTACCTGATCTACAACGAGGGCTACCGCGGCCGGGCCGACCTCGGTGCCGAAGCCATCCGTCTGGGGCACGTGCTCGCCGCGCTCATGCCGCGGGAGCCGGAAGTCCACGGGCTGCTCGCGTTGATGACGATCCACCACGCCCGGCGGCGGGCCCGGTTCTCCGGCGAGGACCTGGTCCTGCTCGACGATCAGGACCGCTCGCTGTGGGACCTGCGCCAGATCGCGGCGGGACGGGCGATCCTCGACCGGGCGCTCGCACTCGGCGGGCGCGGCGCCTACGTCGTCCAGGCCGTGATCGCCTCGCTGCAGGCGAGCCGGCGCATCGACTGGCCGCAGGTCGCCGCGATGTACCGGCGGCTGGCCGACCTGACCGGCTCGCCGGTGGTCGAGCTCAACCACGCCGTGGCCATCGCCCAGGCCGGCGACCCCGCCGCGGCCCTGGACGCCGTCGACCGCCTCGACCTGGACGGCTACCTCTACTTCCACTCCACCCGCGGCGAGCTCCTGCGGCGGCTCGGCCGCGACACCGAGGCCCGGACCGCCTACCGCCGCGCCCTCGACCTCGCCACCTCCACCCCGGAGCAGCGCTTCCTCACCCGAAGGCTCCAGCAGATCTGACATGAGCGGCGACGATCACGGGGTCCCCGCCGGCGCTTCGGTGGTTGGGCTGCATACGAACAATGTCGCGTTTGGCGGCCCGCAGGTCCTGGGGACTTCCTCAACCTTCTCGCTGCGCCTGTTCCTCGGTGGGGATGTCCAGGGCTGTGCCGTACAGGCGCGAGACGTGCAGTCTGATCACCACGCGGCGCTCGTCGACCAGCTGCCGGAGGAAGGCGGCCTCGTCCGCCGGGTCCTCGAAGCCTGGCGTGAGTGACAGCAGTTCCTCGCCGACCGCGTCTCCCGGCTCGGTGGTCACCTCGGACGGGGGTATCACTCTAGGTGTGGAAATGATCACCAAACGTAGACCGAAGTCTGCAACGATCATTCACCATCTCGGGGGAGAACACGATCATGTCCA
>NZ_JBVJHP010000031.1:0-94365 GCF_055586745.1 Nonomuraea sp. NPDC049378 | reverse complement strand
GGCGTGCGTGAGCAGGCTCACGGCCTTGCCGCCTGCGGGCACCTCGAGGCGCACGGTGATGGAGTACGACACACTGGGGACGGTCGCCACGTCAAACGCTCCTTCGGCCCATCCGACCGGCTCCGGTCTCGCCTTGACGGCCATGGGTGTATAAATTTACGTAAAGTTATACATTAACGCTTCGGCCGGCCACTCGGCCAGGAGGCTTTCAAGGTCGACTGAAAGGTTGTTCGTGCGCGACGTGCTGCCACAGCGCAAACGATGCTTGGGTTTGGGTGCAGGTTCGGGTTGGCGACCGTGGTGAGTACCTTTCGCGGCGCACCCTGGTCGCTGGGTGCGGCGACGGCGACGGAGGTCTGCGCGCCCCTTGGACTGTGATTCATTCGGGGATTGATCGTTAGTTCGTTCAAGGATGGGTTCCTTCGACGGCTTGTGCCAGATGAGTTGTGGGAGTTGTTCCAGCGGGTGGTCCCGCCGGCGCGCCCGCAAGGTGGCGGGCGTCGGCGGGTCGACGATCGGGTGATCCCGGCGGCAAGCGTGTACGTGGCCACCACCGGGTGCGCCTGGTGCGCGATCGACTCCGTCAGCGTGCGGGCGATGAAAGGAGGGTTTGACGGGTCCGGATCCTGTCGATCGCGGCAAGAAGGGGTCGAAGATCCACCTCATCGCCGAGCGGACCGGTCTGCCCCTGGCCGTCGCGATCAGCGCCGCCAACGTCCACGACAGCCTGGCGCTGGAACCGCTGGTGCGATCGATCCCGCTCGTTCGCTCCCGATGTGGCCCGCGACGCCGTCGACCGGGCGAACGTCACGGCGACAAGGGCTACGACCACCCCCATCTGCGGACCTTCCCGCGCGGGCGGGGCGTCGTCCCATCGCCCGCCGCGGTATCGAGTTCAGCCAACTCTTAGGTGGTAGAGAACCCCTGCACACATCATCCACAGATCTACGGAGGCTTCTCATGTCGCTCCGGCACGCCCTGCTGTCCATCCTCACCGTGGAGTCGATGACCGGCTACGACCTGGTGAAATACTTTGACGGCAGCAACGCCTTCGTGTGGAGCGCCCCGCCTAGCCAGATCTATCCCGAGCTGAGGCGGATGGAGCGGGAAGGGCTGGTGCGGGCTCAGGTAGTTCCACGCGGCGACAGGGCCGAGAAACGCGTCTATTCCATCAGTGGTGCCGGCGCCGAAGAGTTGCAGGGCTGGATCGCCATGCTGACGTTGTACCAAGGGGAGCGGGATCCTCACAGGTTGCGGGCGGCGCACTTCGAGATGGCTACCTATGCGGCCGCGCGTCGCCAGCTCCGCGAGCACCTCAAGCATTACTCTCAGGCGCTGCGCGAATGGGAGCAGATGATCGAGGATATCGAGTTCCGCCGGGTGTCCCTGCTGCGAGGGCGGCTGATGGCGCGACCGGCGGCGGAACACGAGGCGATCGTGGCCTTCAGGCAGTTCGCCTTCCGCGGGAAGGCGGCCAGGGCGCGCATGGAGATCGCCTGGGCCGAAGAAGGGCTCGCGTTGCTGGACGAGCTGGAGCGCAAGCACATACAGCTCGCGGAGGAGCGCCCGCCCACCGGGCGCTGAAGGCGGCCTCCCAAGGGTGCGCGGCGGGTCCGGTGGGCCAGGACCTCACCCGCTCTGACCAGTCGGTACGACCAGCTCTGTGCGGGTAGGCAATCGATGTGGAGCGATTCCCGCCAGAAGGGTCTTCCCATTTATGTATCAGTATACGTAAGATGAGATCTAAGTAGCTCTGGGAGGAAC
This sequence comes from Nonomuraea sp. NPDC049378, assembly GCF_055586745.1. Classification (NCBI taxonomy): domain Bacteria; kingdom Bacillati; phylum Actinomycetota; class Actinomycetes; order Streptosporangiales; family Streptosporangiaceae; genus Nonomuraea; species Nonomuraea sp. NPDC049378. Next base: position 92,601 of record NZ_JBVJHP010000031.1, on the reverse strand, counting down.
GTATGACCGGGAGTGATCGGCGCATTCGGGTGCTGGCACTGGGTGGCACCATCGCCATGGCGGCCACAGGCGCCCGCGGCGGCGTCGTCCCCGTACTGGACGCGGACGCACTCGTCGCCGCAGTACCTGGACTGCCGACGCTGGGCCACATCGAGGCCGAGAGCTTCGCCCGGGTGCCCGGCGCCCATCTGGGCCTCGCCGATCTCGTCAGGCTCAGTCGCAGGATCGCGGATGCGATCAAGGACGGCGTCGATGGCGTCGTCGTGACTCAGGGCACCGACACCATCGAGGAGAGCGCCATGGCGCTCGACCTGCTCCTTGATGTCGACCATCCGGTCGTCGTGACCGGGGCCATGCGTGATCCCGCTCAGCCGGGCGCGGACGGCCCCGCGAACCTGCGCAACGCGGTCCTCATCGCGGCCAGCGACAAGGCCCGGGGCCTGGGCGTGCTCGTGACGATGAACGACGAGATCCACGCGGCGAGGTTTGTCCGCAAGGCGCACACCAGTCGACCGTCCGCCTTCACGTCGGCCAGTGCGGGAGTGCTGGGCTGGACGGCTGAAGAGCGGGTCCGGATCCCGCTGCGGCCCACCCGGCGGGTTCACGTGGACCTATCGGACGCACGAGAGCCCGCCGCGGTCGCGGCGGTGACCGCGACGCTCGGCGACGACGGGCGGCTGGTGCGCTTGCTGCCCGATCTCGGCTACGAGGGCGTGGTCGTGAGCGGGTTCGGCGTGGGACACGTGCCGGCGCGGATGGTCGACGACTTGACCGCCGTCGCGCGAGAGGTGCCGGTTGTCCTCGCCTCACGCGCAGGAGCCGGGGAGACATTCTCGGGCACCTACGGCTTTCCGGGCTCGGAACGAGACCTGCTGGCCAACGGTGTCATTCCGGCAGGAGCGCTCACCCCGCCTCAGGCGCGTGTCCTGCTGTCGCTCGCGCTGAGCGCGGGCTGGCCCGCCGCGCGCATCGCCGAAGCCTACGACGTCCTGTCGGGATGAGGGAAGCAGACATGTCAGACGTTGACCACCGCCCGAGCGGCGGCTGGCTCGAAGCCGAAGAGAGCGTGTGGATCCGGCTCGTCGTCAACGACCGGGAACTGCCGGTCAAGGCACCGCCCCGCTGCACGCTTGCCGACGCACTGCGCGACAACAACCTCAAGGGCACCCGGCTCGGCTGTGAGCAGGGCTCCTGCGGCGCCTGCACCGTCTTGCTCGACGACCAGCCCGTCAGATCCTGCCTGATGCTGGCTGTGCAGGCCGAGGGCGGCCGGGTCGAGACCGTCGAGGGGCTCGCGCAGGGTGCGGAGCTGCACGCGTTGCAGCGGGCCTTTCACGAGTACGGCGCGTTGCAGTGCGGGTTCTGCACCTCAGGATTCCTCATGCTCGCCGCCGGGCTGCTACGCGAAGAGCCGGACGCCGGCCCAGAGAGGATCCGCGAGGTCCTGTCAGCCAACCTGTGCCGCTGCACCGGTGGCGTGCCCATCCTGCGGGCCGTCCTGGCCGCGCAGCGGGAACTGGGCGGTGAGCGCTGATGAAACCACCGCCTTTCGCTTACCACAGGGCGTCGTCATTGGACGAGGCGCTGAGCCTGGCGGAAGAGGCCGGCGAGGACGCCAAGTTCATCGCCGGAGGTCAGAGTCTGATGCCGCTGCTGGCCCTGCGCATGTCGCGGCCGAGCCATCTCGTGGACATCAACCGGCTGCCCGGCCTCGGCGGCGTACGCATTGAGGACGGCGGTCTTCGGGTCGGCGCCCTTGTCCGCCACGCCACCCTCGAACGTTGCCCCGAACTGGACGGCCCTTGGCGCGCACTACGTGAGGCGGCCGGCCTCATCGGCCACTATCCGATCCGGCTGCGCGGGACGTTCGGCGGAAGCCTCGCGCATGCCGACCCGTCGTCCGAGTTGCCCGTGGTCAGCACCGCGCTGCGGGCCACCCTCGTCGCGCGCTCGCTGTCGGGGGAGCGGGAGATCCCGGTCTCCGAGCTCTTCGCCGGCCCGCTCATGACGGTACTCGAACAGGGCGAGTTGCTGGTAGAAGCCCGGTTCCCGGCTCCGGACCCGCAGACGCGCAGCGTCTTCGAAGAGTTCAGCCCGCGGGCCGGGGATTTCGCCTTCGCCTCCGCCGCCGTCGTTCTGGCCACCGACGGTGATGGCCGGGTGCGGCATGCACGCATCGCGCTTGGCGGAGTCGCCGCGGTCCCCGTGCGTGCGCGCGAAGCCGAAGTGGCACTCGAAGGCAAGGCCCTTACCGGCGGCGTGGCGATGGAGGCCGCCAGGATCGCCGCCGCGAGCTGTGACCCGTCGGGCGACGCGCACGCCAGTCCCGCTTATCGCAAGGAACTCGTCGCCGTGCTCGTCGAACGAGCGCTGACGCGGCTGAGGGAGGAACGATGACATCCACCTATATAGGCGTCAGCGTCGAGAGGGACGACGTGGCCTTCTTGATCGGTTCCGCCTGCTACGTCGCCGACATCGACCGAGAAGGCCAGCTCTACGCGAGAATCGTCCGTAGCCCCGTCGCGCACGCCCGCATCCTTGGTGTGGACGTGACCGAGGCCCTCGACCAGCCTGGCGTCGTGGCGGTGATCACGGCGGCCGACGTGCCGGACACCCGAATCCCGATCCGGCTCCCCATGGCCGAGACGCAGTACACGCACCTGTTCCTGCAGCCGCCGCTGGCCCGCGACGTGGTGCGCTATGTGGGTGAGCCGATCGCGGTCGTCGTGGCGAGCGATCCCTACCTCGCCGAGGACGCCGCCGAGCTGGTCGACGTCGACCTCGACGAACTCGACGTCGTGGGCGACGTCCTGTCCGCCGCTTCGGAGGGAACGCCGATCCTCCACGCCTCAGCCGGGACCAACATCGTCACCACTGTCCCGTTGAGCCACGGCGACGTGGCGGCGGCCTTCGCCCGCGCTGACGTCGTGATCAGGGACCGGCTGAGGATGCACCGGCACACCGCCGTTCCGATGGAGACACGCGGCCTGCTCGCCGAGGTCGATCCCGGGACCGGCGTGCTCACTCTGTGGGGCGCGGCCAAGGTGAAGCACTTCACCCGCCGGGCGCTCAGCGACATGCTGGGCATCGGGCCCGAACGCATCCGCCTCGTGGAGAACCACGTCGGTGGCGGGTTCGGCGTGCGCGGCGAGCCGTACCCGGAGGACTTCCTCGTGGCGTTCCTGGCGCTACGGCTCGGCCGCCCCATCAAGTGGATCGAGGACCGCGCCGAGCACTTCGTCGCCACCAACCACGCCCGCGAGCAGGAGCACGACCTGGAGATCGCGGCCACGGCCGACGGGCGGCTGCTGGCCTTCCGTGACCGCGCCTGGTGTGACCAGGGCGCCTACGTACGTTCACAGGGCATCCTGCCGGCGCTGCTACCCGCCCTCCACCTGCCGGGCCCTTACCGGTGGGAGGCCTTCTCCGTCGAGGCCAACGGTGTCCTTACCAATCGCACACCCGTCGGCACCTATCGCGGTCCAGGTATGACGGAGGCCACGTTCGTCCGCGAGCGCTTGCTCGACAGGCTCGCCCACGAGCTCCAGCTCGACCCCGCCGAGCTGCGACGGCGCAACCTGATCGGCCCCGGCGACCTGCCGCACAACTTCGAGCCCACGTCCATCACCTACGAGAGCGGAGACTTCCCGGCAGGCTTCGAACACCTCCTCGACCACGTGGGTTACGACGGCTTGCGAAAGCAGCGTGAGGAGCTGCGAGCGAGCGGCGAACACGCCGGCATCGGGTTCGCCGCCTACACCGAGATCGGCGCCATCGGACCCTTCGAGGAAGCCAGGATCGTGCCTAGCCCGGACGGGCGGTTCGTCGCCCATGTCGGTGTCGCCTCGCTCGGTCAGGGCGTGGAGACCGTGCTCGCCCAGATCGCCGCCGAGAAGCTGGGCACCTCGATAGACGCCGTATCCATCGATCACCACGACACCCAGGAACTGGCCGACGGCTTCGGTGCGTTCGCCAGCCGTTCGACGACCCTGGCGGGGAACGCCGTCGCGCTGGCCGCAGAGGACCTTCGCGCCAAGGCCGCCGCCAGGCTCGACGTGCCCGTCGAAGAGGTCGACTTCATCCAGGGGCAGGCCAGGTCGCGCTCCGGCCGCCAAGTCCCGCTCGCCGAACTGGGGGAGGGCCGGGGCCGCTTCGACAAGCCTCATCCCAGTTTCTCCTTCGGCGCCGCCCTGTCGCTCGTCACCATCGACCCGGGGACGGGTCAGGTGCGGGTGCTGCGTCACGTGGTCCTCCACGACGTCGGACGTGCCGTCAACCCGGAGCTACTGCACCGACAACTGGCAGGCGCCGCCTCACAAGGCATCGGTGCGGCGCTGCTGGAGGAACTGCTGTACGACGAGTACGGCCAACCTCAGTCCACCATCATGTCCGACTACCGCATGCCCACCGTCGAGGAACTGCCCGACATCGAGGTCATCGTGGAGGAGCGCCCGACTACGACCAACCCCCTCGGTGTCAAGGGCGGAGGGGAGTCGGGAATGGTCGGCACCCCCGCCGCGATCGCCAACGCCGTCGCCGACGCGCTCGGCTCCAAAGGCGCCCGGGTGTGGCGCCTCCCTCTCACACCCGACCGTATCCGAGAACTGCTTCGTCACAACTGACTGAGGAGATTGCTGTGTACTGCTGGCCAGCGCCCGTTGTTCCCGAGATGACCGAGCGTCAGAAGGGGTTCTTCGCGCCCAACTTGAGCCCCGTCGGGCTCGAGTTGATCCCGACAGAGTTGGCCAAGGGCGTTTACGGCCTGATGGCCAACCGGCTGCCCAAGGACAACAACGGTTTGATCATCGGAAGCAAGGCCGCTCTTGTCGTGGACGCGGGCATTACGCCCGGCGTCGGAAAGTACCTCCAAGAGGTCGTCAAGAAGATCACCGACAAGCCGGTCCGGTATCTCGCAAACACGACCTTCCACGGTGATCACACCTTCGGCAACGTCGCCTTTCCCGATGACGTCGCCATCATCTCCTCACGGCTCAACAAGGCGTCGATGACCGACCTGGAGCAGGAGAAGGAACTGCGCGGCGAGAGCATGTACGGCGACCCCGGCATGGAGGAGGTCGTCACCTGGCGGGAGCCGGACATCGTCTTCGACCGGTTCTGCGAGATCGACCTTGGCGGGCGGGTCGTGCACCTGTGGCACTTCGGCACCGGCAACGGCTCGGGCGACACGCTGGTCCACGTTCCTGACGCGCGGGTGGTGTGGGCCGGGAACTTCCTGCGGCACGCGGGGATGCCGCCGATGCTGCTCGCCGGAGATCCCATCGGCTACACCCGTTCGATTCGCGCTATGAAGGCCACATTGGAGCTCGATCGTTTCGTCCCCGGCCATGGCCCGCTCAGCGACGCTGAACCGTCCGTCAGCTGGATGCTGGCCTATCTTGAGAACATTGCCGCCAGCGTCGACCGCTACCGAGCCGAGGGCATGGAGCTTGACGCGATGATGGACGCGATCGAGCTCAAGAACCCGATGACCCTTCCGCCGGACGTCCCCGGCGCCGATCGCTTCCCCGCGCTGATGGACTCCCTGCATCGACTGAACGTCCTGTTGACCTACAGGTACCTTCAGGCGACCGGCAGGTGAACCAGTATGCACATCGAGAACAGCTTCACCGTTCCGCTGACCGTCGACCAGGCGTGGAGCACGCTGCTCGACCTCAGCCAGGTAGCCGAATGCATGCCGGGAGCGGTGCTCGACTCAAGCGAAGGTGATGTCTTCGCCGGACGGGTCAAGGTCAAGGTGGGGCCCGTGAGCCTCACTTACAAAGGGCAGGCCGAGATCACCCAGCGGGACGAGGCGTCACACGTGGCAGTGCTGGTCGCCAAGGGACGCGACGCCCGAGGTAACGGCACGGCCGGCGCCAACGTCACCATGCGGCTGGCCGATGACGGCGGGCACACGCGGGTGGACCTGCTCACCGAGCTGGACATCACCGGACGCCCCGCACAGATGGGGCGTGGGGTCATGACCGAGGTCAGCAACAGGCTCATCAATCAGTTCGCTGAGAGCCTCGCGGGAAAGCTGGCCGCCGAGCGCGCCACTGGAGCGGCCACACCGCCCACGCAGGGCGCCCCGGCAGGGTCAACATCCGACCTCACGTCGGGAAATGCCTCGGGGCCCGCCGCAGCTGCGCCGCGTCACGCCGCGTCCGCGCGGCCCGCGACCCGCCCGCCCGCAGAGATCAACGTACTCAGCCTGGCGGGTCGGTCGGCCTTGCACCGCATGTGGGAGGGGTTCACCAGGATTCTCGGCCGCCTGCTGGGCCGCCGCTGATCGATACCGACATCATTCACACAGGAGCATCATGCCTACCGGCACCCGTATCACCGAAGTCCTCACGGACTTCCTGTCGATCCCCCTCGAGCGGCCTCTGGTCACAGCGGCCTTTCCCATTCCAGCCATCGACACTGCGCTGGTGCGGGTGCGCACCAGCGACGGCCACACCGGCGTGGCCTGGAGTTTCGCCTTCGGGCGAGGAAAGGTCGCGGCACTGCTCGGGCTGATCGACGATCTGGCCGACCTCGTGGTCGGCGCCGACGCGCTGGCGACGGAGCAGCTCTGGGCTCGCATGTCCAAGGCGGTAGGCTTCGTCGGCCGGCACGGCCTGGCTGCGCTGGCCATGTCCGCCATCGACACCGCCTGCTGGGATCTCAAGGGCCAAGCGACCGGGCAGCCCGTACACCGGCTGCTCGGGGGCTTCCGCGACAGCGTCGAGGTCTACGCCAGCCAGGGGCTGTGGCTGGACCGATCGCGCGACGAGCTCGCCAAGGAGGCCCGCGATCTGGTCGACCGTGGCTTCCACGCGGTCAAGATGCGCGCGGGGCTGGCCGATGAGAACGAGGATGTGGCCCGCGTCGCCCTCGTTCGCGAAGCCATAGGCCCCGACGTGAAATTGATGGTCGACGCCAACCAGGCCTGGGACCTTAAACAGACCCTGCGCATGGCGGCACGGTTCGCAATCTACGATCTTTTCTGGCTCGAGGAACCTATGCCGTACACGCAGGTCGAGGCGTATGCCGAGGCCCGCCAGGCATTGGACATGCCGTTGTGCACGGGTGAGTCCAACTATCTCAAGGGAGAGCTGCTGACCCTCGCCGGGCAGCGGGGCGCCGACTACGTCATGCCCGACCTCATGCGCATGGGCGGCATGACCGAGCTGGTCAAAGTTGCCCACCTGTGCGAGGGCTTCGAGGTGCCGGTGACTCCGCATCTGTTCATGGAGCACTGCCTGCACTTCGCGGCGGGGCTGCCGAACGTCGTCTGGCAGGAGTACCAGCCCTGGTGGCAGCCCATCATGGAGGAACCTCTCCAGGTGATCGACGGCCGTGTCGAACTCACGGACACGCCCGGCTTCGGCATCGTGCTGTCGAAGGAAGCCGTGGAAAGGTATCGAGTCTGATGGCCGACGTCGATCTGCTCATCACCGGCGGCATGGTGGTGAGCTCGCAAGGCCGCCGCCCGGCCCACGTCGCCGTGTGCGATGGACGCGTCCTGACGCTGGATGGGGCACATCTGTCGGCAGTCCGCAGGATCGACGCCACCGGGTTGCTCCTGTTGCCCGGGGGGGTCGACACGCACGTGCACCTCATGGACCCCGGCAGCACCGACCGGGAGGATTTTCCCAGCGGGACCAGGGCCGCTGCAGTGTCCGGTGTCACCACGATCATCGAACACTCGCACGGCACACCCGTACGCACGGTGGATGACCTTCAGGCGAAAAACACCTACCTCCAAGGACGGTCCAACGTCGACTTCGGGCTGGCAGCGCACGCCTGGCCGGGCGAGACCGGCGCCGTCGCCGCGCTCCGGCAGGCCGGGGCCGCCTTCTTCAAGGTGTTCACGTGCACGACGCACGGGATCCCCGGCCACGACGCGGCCGCCCTGCAAGCGCATCTGCTTGCCTCGGCAGAGGCAGGCGCCGTCAGCCTCATCCACTGTGAGGACGAGTCGCTGACCTCCGCCGCCGAAGCCTTGCTGCGCGTGGCGGGGCGTGACGACCCCGGCGTCATCCCCGAATGGCGCAACCGGGACGCCGAGGTGCTGGCGGCTGCAGTCACCGCGCTGCTGGTCAGGCGTACGGGCGCGCGAGCCGTGGTGGCACACGTCAGCCATCCCGAGGTGGCCGGCTATCTCGCGGCGGAACGCGCCCGCGGTGCGCGCCTGCACGCCGAGACCTGCCCGCAGTACCTGCTGCTGCGTGAGGACGAGGTGCACGTGCGTGGAGCGTTCCGCAAGTTCACGCCGCCCGCTCGGGCCAGGCACGACGCGGATGAGGCCGTGTTGTGGGCGTTGTTGCGCGACGGCGGCCTCACCCACGTCTCCTCCGACCACGCGCCGTCCACCGCCGAGCAGAAGACCTCGGGCAACATCTGGGACGTGCACTTCGGCCTGCCCGGGCTGGACAGCACGATGGCGCTGATGCTGAGCGCCGCGGCGCGCGGGATGCTCGCCTACGAGGACGTCGCCAGGCTGTACAGCGAGGTTCCCGCGCGCATCTATGGCCTCTGGCCGCGCAAGGGGCGCCTCTCTTCGGGGGCCGACGCCGACATTGTGCTCGTCGACCCCACGGCGCGTTGGAAACTGCAGAACGAGAACGTGTTCTCCAAAGCAGGCTGGACGCCATACGACGGCATGGAGATGACCGGACGGGTTGTCGCCACGTATTTGCGCGGCGATCTGATCAGCGAGCACGGCGAGCCGGCCGACCAGCGGACCGGTCGGCTCGTCGCTCCCGGCGGCACGGCCGGCTGACGACGCTTGGGGACGGTGATGCGGCTGGGCGTGCGCTGAAGGGGCACGCCCAGCCGGTGCCTCTCCACTCTCACCGCCCCGTGACCGGTCAAGAGGGAGTTCCAGCCTGGCGTTCGCCGCCCCGCCGCGGCCCAGGTCGGTGCGGATTGCCTCGTGCGAGGCGTCCCGGCCCGAGCAGGACATCGACATTCCGGGCACGCGCTTCTGGTACCCGACGCCACGATCGCGCCGACGGTGTCCCTTCCTGAGGCGTCCCGCATCCCGCGGGCCGAATGGCCTGCCTCGTCACGGACGCTGAGGAACACGACAGCACCGGAGCCTCCGAGCACAGCCGCTGGAGCCCGGTGCACGGGTGCACGGCCCTGGCCGTGGAGCCGGACGGTTCCTTCACGCCATCGCCGGCCCCGCACGGCCGGTCTTCCCCATTGAGGAGCACGTGGTCTCGTATCGGAGCCTGTTCGCGATTCGCGAATTTCGTTATCTCTATGCCGGGCTGAGCCTGTCCTACATCGGCGACAAGTTCGCTTCCCTAGCCGTCGCCGTGCTGGTCTTCGACCGCACCGGCTCGGGGCTGCTCACCGGCGTCGCGCAGGCATCCGCGTTCCTTCCCGCGCTCGTCGCAGGTCCGCTGTTCGGCGCCCTCGCCGACCGCTTGCCACGCAGGCGCGTCCTCATCGTGTGCGACATGGCGCGCGCCTTCCTGGTCATGGCATTGCTGGTCCCCGGGGCACCGATGTGGCTGCTGATCGTGCTGCTCTATACCGGCAGCCTGTTCACCCCGCCGTTCGTCGCTGCCCGCGCCGCCCTCATCCCGGAAATCCTCGACGGAGCCGCGTCCATCGCCGGAAACGGCCTGAACAGGATCACCTATCAGCTCTGCCAGGTGGCGGCCTACGGAGCCGGGGGGATGCTCGTCGCCGCAACCGGGCACGAGAGGGCACTCGTCATCAACGCCGCGACGTTCGCCATCTCCGCAGCGCTCACCGCCATCGGAGTACGTTCGCGCCCGCGGGCGCTCCCGCGTGATAGCGCCCGCTCAGTGCTCGGTGACGCGCGCGAGGGCATGCGCTACGTCTTCGCCGATCCGTGGTTGCGCGCCTGCCTGCTGCTGGTGTGGTCGGTCTCCATGTTCGCGCACGCACCAGAGGCGATCGCCCACCCCTACGCCACGCACCTCGGTGCGGAAGCACCTGCGGCGGGACTGCTTCTCTCGGCGACCGCTCTAGGTTTCGCCCTAGGTACGGCGTTCCTCACGCGTCTCGTGCCATCGCTGGTCCTGGACCGTCTCATAGTCCCGTTCGCGGTACTGGCGGGGGGCGCGATGGTGCCCTTGATTCTGAGCCCGCCGCTCCTGGTCGTGCTGGTGTCGCTCTTCGTCTCTGGAGTGGGATGTTCGTTCTCCGCGCCGCTGCTCGCGATGTTCGCACGGCGGGTCGACCTGGAATATCGCGGCAGGGCCGTGGGCGTGGCGATCGCCGGACTCACTGGAGGGCAGGGGATCGGATTTCTCCTCGCGGGGGCCCTGTTCGCCTTGGATGTTGACCCGGCACGAACGTCAGCCGTCTGCGGCGCCGCCGCACTGGTCGCCGCGATCACCGCCGGATTCGCCGTAAGTCGTGCCTCCCGGTGCGTCGCACCCGGATCCAGGCCGGTGGGGTCCAGCCGCAGTCGGCCCGACCGGCGGCGCCGCGGAGCACACCGGCGATGAGACGGACGCGGCAAGAGCACCAGGATCAGCGCGGCCTGTTCCGGCGCCTGTGCGGTCGCTCCATGCCCTGAGAACGGCGCGGCGTCAGGTAGGTTCACCGGTAAGTATCCAGATACTGACAAGGACCACTCATGTCACTTCGGCATGCTCTGCTGGCCACCCTTACCGCGGAGCCGATGACGGGCTACAACTTGATCAAATACTTCGACGGCAGCGTCGCTTTCGTCTGGAATGCCCCACACAGTCAGATCTATCCGGAGCTACGCAGGATGGAGCGCGACGGCCTTGTGGAGGTGCAGGTGGTGCCCCGTGGCGAGCGGGCCGAGAAGCGCATCTACTCGATCACCGAGGCCGGCTTCCAGGAACTGCGGAACTGGCTGACCACTCTGGCTCCCTACCAGGGAGAGCGCGACCCCTATCGATTGCGTGCCGCGCACTTCGAGATGGCATCATACGATTCCGCCAGGCGCCAGTTGCGGGAGCACATCAAGCACTATGAGCGAGCGCTGGGCGAATGGGAGCAGATGATCGAGGACATCGAGTCCCGGCGGGTCTCCCTCCTCCGGCAGCGGCTGGCGCAGCGTCCCGATGCCGAGCACGAGGGCATCGTCGCGTTCCGCCGGTTCGCGTTCCGGGGAGAGGCGGCGAAGGCCCGCATGGAAATCGCCTGGGGAGAGGAAGGATTGGCACTGCTGGACGAGCTCGAGAGAAAGGGCGTTCCGCTCTGGGGTGAGCAGGACATCGCCAGCATCTGAGCAGACGAAAGCCCGAAGCGCGCCTCCTCCAGGGCGGTTGGCTTGCGTCCGAACGCGTTGAAGCGGGAGCGGCGCGCACGACCCCTCCCCGGTTGAGCGCTGTCTGTCGAGACGTGCACGCGCGGGCATGAGCGACTGTGCGCCCGTCGCCATGCCCACACTGTTCGCTGCCGATAGGGGCTATAAGCTGGGACTATGCGCTTTGGAGTGCTGGGCCAGGTGCAGGTGTGGACGGCTGGTGGCGAGCCGGTGCCGGTGCCGGAGACCAAGGTGCGCGCTTTGCTGGCCGATCTGCTCGCTCATCAGAAGCGGTTGTTGTCGATCGACCAGCTGATCGACGATCTATGGGGAGACGAGCTGCCGGCCAACCCCACCAGCGCTCTGCAGTTGAAGGTTTCCCGGCTCCGGCACGCCTTGGAGCAGGCCGAGGCGGGTGGGGGCGAGCTGGTGGTATCTGAGCCGCCTGGATACCTGCTGAAGGGTACCTCGGACGCCGACACGTTCATCGAGCTGACCTCTGAGGCGCAGGGCATCAAGGATCCTCGCGCCAGGGTCGCCATGTTGGCCGAGGCGCTGGACCTGTGGCGAGGGCCCGCGTTCGCCGATTTCGCCGACGAGGACTTCGCCCGCCGGGCGGCTCACCGGTTGGAGGAACAGCGTCTGGCTGCATTGGAGGAGCAGGCCGAGGCTCGGCTGGAGCTGGGCGAGCACACGCTGCTGGCCGCCGAGCTGAGCGATCTGGTGGAGCGTCATCCAGTCCGGGAACGGTTGCGTGCCCTGCAGATGCGCGCCCTTTACCGCGCGGGGCGGCAGAGTGACGCACTGGCGGGCTATGCCCAGCTCCGCGAACACCTGGCCGAAGAGCTGGGTTTGGATCCCTCCCCGGAGCTGGTCGCACTGCATCAGGCGATCCTGGAGCAGGATCCGGCTCTGAGCCCGCCATCTCAGACGGACTCGCCGGCTCGGCCATGGACCAACCTGCCAGCTTCGCTGACCGGCTTGGTGGGCAGAGAAAGGGCGGTCGACGAGGTCCGCTCGCTTATGGGAAACAGGCGGCTGGTGACACTGACCGGTCCCGGCGGGGTGGGTAAGACCCGGTTGGCTCTCGAGATTGCCGGTCGATCGATCGGGCGCTATCCCGACGGGGTGTGGCTTGTCGAGCTGGCGGGGCATTTCCGGGACGCCACGTCACCAGAAGTAACCATGGTGGCCCATAGGGTTGCGGCGATCACCGGTGTCCGTGACGACATGCTGTCGGATCGGGGCCCTGTTTCGTCGTGTGATCTACTTGCCGGTGCGTTGCGCACCAAGCGGCTGTTGCTGATCTTGGACAACTGCGAGCACATCGTGGACCCGGTGGCAAGGCTGGTCGAGCAGCTGATCAGAGCGGGCTCCGAGCTGCGGTTCCTAGCTACCAGCCGCGAACCGCTCGCGTTGACGGGTGAGACGGTCTGGCCCGTGCCGCCACTGACGCTACCCGACCCGTCCACCGACCAGTGCCCAGCCGTCTTGGCGCAGAATTCCGCCGTACAACTGTTCATCGAACGCGTCACCGCCGCGATGCCCAGCTTCACCCTCGACGCAGGCAACTCACCGCATGTCGCCCAACTGTGCCGACGACTGGACGGCATCCCGCTCGCCCTGGAACTGGCTGCGACCCGCACGCCGGCAATCGGTGTGCGGGAACTCGTCAGCCGTCTCGACGACCGGTTCCGGCTGCTTGCCACAGGCCGCCGAGACGCGCCGGAACGCCAGCAGACTCTGCGAGCGCTGATCGACTGGAGCTGGGACCTGCTCACCGAGCCCGAACGGGTCGTGCTGCGCCGACTGGCCATTCACGCCGGTGGCTGCACTCTCACCGCCGCCGAAAGAACCTGCTCCGGTGCTGGGATAGACCACGGGAACGTCGTGGAGATACTGGCTCGCCTCATCGATCGCTCACTGATCATGATGGCCGATACGCCGAACGGTCCCCGATATCGGCTCCTGGAAACGGTCGAAGGCTACTGCCTTCAGCGCCTGCGCGAAGCAGGTGAGTTCGGTGACGTACGGCGACGCTTCCACCGCTACTACCTTTCGCTAGCTCAGAGCGCTGAGCCGCACCTACGCGGCCACGAACAGCGCGAATGGCTGGGCTGCCTGGACCGCGAAACCGCCAACTTGCATAGTGCGCTTGACGGCATGGTGCGCCAGGGAGACGCCGCCGGATCACTCGAACTGGTCAGCGCATTGGTGTGGTACTGGTTCCTGCGTGGACGGCTCAACCATGCCCGTGACTGGCTGGATCGAGCGCTGACTGCGGACGGTGAAGCGCCGACCCATCTGCGAGCCACCGTCAGAGTCTGGCGGGAGTGCATCGAGCTCCTGACCGAGGGGAACGTCGGCCACGAGGCGCGTGTCCGGGCGGCCGAGCAGGCGTTCGAGGAGATCGAGAACCCGCGAGAGAAAGCCCGTGCCCAGTGGTTCCTTGGCCACGCCTTGTACACCGGCATCAGTGACCTGCCCACAAGCGCAGACCTCGTGAGGCGGGCTCTGGCGACCTTCAGCCAGATCGACGATCGCTGGGGAACAGCAGCTGCGCTGAGCACCGCGACACACCATGCCATGGTGCACGGCGATCTCAGAGCGATCGAAGAGTATGGCGAGCAGAGCTCTCAGCTGTTCAGCGAGCTCGGCGACCGCTGGGGGCAGCTGCAGATCGTTGGCCCGCTCGCTTACCACGCCGAGGCTCTGGGCGACTACGAGCGCGCCACGCGGCTGCACAGTGAGGGGCGGCGCATAGCAGAGAATCTGGAGTTGTGGTCCGACGTCTCTGATCGGATCATGCATCTCGGCCGTATCGCTCTATTGAGGCGTGACTTCGTGCAATCGCGCGACCGGCACGAACGAGCCAGAAGCGTGGCCATCGAGCACCGCTACGAGCGCGGGGAGTACCACTACGAGGTCGGCCTGGCCCTCATCGAGCGGAGGGAAGGCCAACTGGAGCTCGCCGAAGAGCGATTGCATCGCCTGCTTCAACGGCAGCAGAACGCAGCCTCGGTGCAAGGTCGCGCGCTGCTCCTGGCCGAACTCGGTTTCATCGCCGAGCAACGCGGTGACGGTGAGACGGCCTTGTCCCGCCACCTCCAGGGTCTCGTGGCCGCTCGTGCAACCGATAACCTCCGAGCTATCGCCCTCGCTCTGGAGGGCCTGGCCGGCGCCCATACCCTGCTCGGCCGTTGTGACGAGACCGCCCGGCTCTTGGGAACAGCTGATGCGGCGAGACGCTCGGCCGGAGTGCCGCTGCCCCCCGCAGAACGCGCCGACGTCGACCGGAGCACCGCACGGGCGCTGGCGGTGTTGGGGGAGGGTGCCTTCGCCGCCGAGTTCCGGCGAGGGGCGTGCCTGGACCTCGACGTGGTGCTTTCCGCCTTCGACGGCGGTCGGCTCTCCGACGGCCTTGCTGCGGCTGGTCGGCGCAGGCGCCGTGACCTATCGGGCACGACCTAGTGCTCTGACCGCAGCCACATGTCCTCAGCGACCTCTGGCTGGCCGGGCCGCCTGCGCGGGTATCCGGAATACGAAGCATGCGCCGCCGAGGGCCGAATTTTCGACTCCGAGTGTTCCACCGTGTGCGAGGGCGATGTTGCGGGCGATTGCCAGGCCGAGTCCAGTTCCGCCGCGGTCGCGGCTACGCGCGGGGTCCAGCCGGACAAACGGCTCGAAGATACGTTCGCGATCGGCTGGCGGGACGCTCGGTCCATCGTCCGCGACGGCCACTACAACCATGCCGCCGTCTCTGCGTACTTGGACCTGGACCGTACGCTTGGCGTGCCGCTGAGCGTTGTCGAGCAGGTTCGTCAACACGCGATTGACATGGGTACGGACGGCGATGACCATCACCTGGTGCCCCAGCCGCAGGTCGATGTCGCCTGGACGCCGGGATACCTCGCTCCGTGCCAGCTCGGCCACGTCCACTGCCTCCCGCTCTGAGGGCACGTTCATCCCCACCCTGGTCAGCAGAAGCAGATCAGTGATGATCGCTTCGAGTCTGCCGACGTCCCGCAGCGCATGGTCAAGCAATTCGGGCAGGTTGGTCTGATCCATGTGGAGCTGGGCCTCCTCCAACTGTGCCCTGAGCCCAGCCAACGGGGTGCGCATCTCATGCGAGGCGTCCGTCGCGAACTGCCTGGTCCGCTCGAACGCGCAGCCATGGTCGCATCCCCCGCGCGGCTCAGTATCGCCCATTCGGTCCGTCGTCGAATACGTCACGGAGCCTGGGGCATGAGCCGAGCTCAGCGGTCGCGAGGCGATGCCGACTGCTGTCGCAGTGGTCGCGGCCTCCTGTGCGTGGTGTCTGTCCATCTCGTGATCCCCCACCTCTCGGCATTTCTCAATCTGCCGGACGGGTCCGTCACTCCGCTGTCGGCTCACTGTCGCCACAGCTCGGCTGACAGGCATCGACAGCAAACCGACAAGCCGGAGTACCAGCATGGGCGATGTAAGGAAACATCGATCAGACTTGCGTAAGGAGGCGATCCCGATGGGACCCTCACTACGAACGCCACGTACGCTTTTCACGCCCGTCCAGAGGAACTCGCGTGCGTACGGCGCTTCGCGCGCCAGGCGGTGGCCGGTCACCCATGCGCCGATGACGTCGTTCTCATGGTTTCGGAGCTGGCCGCCAACGCGATCGAGCACTCCGGGAGCCGGTGCCGGGGCCGGTTCATCGTGCAGGTGACCCACCTCGACGACGCAGTACGCGTCGAAGTGCACGACGCCGGCGGCCCGGATGAGCCCCGGCTGCGCCGCGCCCATCCGGATCCCACCAGGGGGCGTGGTCTGTTCCTCGTCGACAGCCTCGCGCGTGGTCGGGGCGTCGACCGCCGCGAGCGGGCACGGGTGTGTGGTGCGAGATCCACTGCTCCTGCACGGGATGGGCAGGCGGAGACCGGGCTGTGGCCTGATGATCCGGGCCCTTCGTTCTACGACCTCCCGCACGGGCTGGCCGGCTATGGCCAGATCGGCCGATGGGCGCATGGCGTCGACGAACCGGAGCGCATCCGCCGTCGCGGATGGGGCGCGATGGCAAGCGTGCCTCACTGGATGGCCTACACAGCCGCAATGCTTCGGGTTTTTCCCCGCATACTGCTCGAAAACATCCGCTGGACCAGGGGATTCACGCCAGGGCACGATCGTCACATGTCGCATCTGATCCGCTATTCAGGAGAGTTCTCGCCAGACGTGATCGCCCGCGCCTCTGGCTCATGGTTGGAGACGGTGGACGGCCGGCGTCTGCTCGACTTCACCTCGGGGCAGATCTGCGCCACCATCGGGCACAATCATCCGCGCATCGCCGAGGCGATCCGGCGCTCGCTCGAGACCGCGATCCATCTGAACTCCCGGTTCCTGTCGCCTCCCGTGCTGGACCTCGCGGAGCGGCTTGCCGCCCTGCTGCCGCCGGGCCTGGACCGCTCGATGTTCGTCAGCACCGGGGGAGAGGCGAACGAGGCTGCCGTGCGGATCGCCAAGCTGGTCAGTGGCGGCTTCGAGGTGGTCGCGCTGACGAGGAGCTGGCACGGAATGACGGCTGGCAGCCAGTCGTTGACCTTCTCCGCGGGTCGGCGTGGCCATGGTCCGACCGTTCCGGGGGTCTTCACGATCCCGGCTCCATACGCGTATCGGTGCCCGATCCGGCACTGCGCGGGAACATGTGACGCAACCTGCATGGAGGTCGGATTCGAGCTGTTCGACCAGCAGACCACCGGGTCACGCGCCGCCGTGATCGCAGAGCCCGTCCTGTCGTCGGGGGGAGTCCTGGTGCCGCCGCCGGGTTACCTGAACCGGTTGCACGAGCTGGCCCGCGAGCGCGACATGTTGTTCATTCTGGACGAGGCGCAGACCGGGTTCGGCCGTCTCGGCGCAATGTTCGGCACAGAGCTCTTCGGCGTCGTGCCTGACATCGTGACACTGTCAAAGACGCTCGGCGGCGGTCTCCCGATCGGAGCGGTCACCACTACGGCCGCCATCGAGCAGGCCGCCTACGACCGGGGACTGATGTACTACACCTCGCACCAGTCCGATCCGCTCCCGGCGGCTGCCGCCCTCGCCGTGCTCGACCTGGTCATCGAGGACGACCTGGCTGCGCGCGCCGCGAGGCAAGGCGAGCGGCTGGGCGGCCATCTGCGAGACCTGCACGCGCGCCACGAGATCATCGGCGAGGTACGCGGACTCGGTCTCCTGTGGGGCATGGAGCTCGTCGAGGATCGGGAGACCAAGAAGCCGGCGGTCGAGATGGGTGACGCCCTGACTGACGCCTGCCGGAACTGCGGCCTGTCGCTCAACATCACTAAGGGGCGGGCCGCCAAATCCACCGCCTGCCTGCGCATCGCCCCTCCGCTGACGGTGACCGACGACGAGATCGACGCGGCCGCCGAGATCCTGGACGACGCCCTGACCACGCTGACCGGTTGAACCTCAGCCGGACAGCGTGCCGGGCGTCTCCCAGAAGCGCGCAGCCGACCAGCCCGCGCTGACCGCCGGCGATGCACGGCCCTCGACGAGCAAGTCCATCTCACCATCAGTGTGCTCCTCCATTTGAGTTCATGCTTGCCCGAGAGCATGTCCACGTGAGTATGAGGGCTACTGTGGCGGCTGAGCTGAGGAGCCCGAGACCGCGATGAAGCGCGCCGGTTCGTCCGCCGAATCCGTCTGGGCATGGCGATGCGACAAGCCTGGTCGTCTTACAGATGTGCGAGTGTGGACGGCTTCCCTAGCGTCGGATCGCCGACCAGGAGGTAGAGATGAGAGCGATCACGCAACGGCAGTGGGGCGGCCCGGAGACCCTCGAACTCGCAGCGGTTTCCATTCCACAGCCCACACCCACAGAGGTGCTGGTAAAGGTCGTGGCGGCGGGTGTGAACCCGGTGGACTTCTACACGAGGATGGGGGTCGCCTACAACAAGGTGCTGAGCCTTCCGTTCATCAACGGCTGGGACGTGGCCGGGATCGTGACCGAGGTGGGATATGGCGTCACCAGGTTCAGCCCCGGCGACCGCGTGTTCGGGATGCCGTGGTTCCCGCGCCAGGCAGGCGCCTACGCCGAATATCTGACGGCGCCCTCGCGGCACCTGGCCCTGATGCCCGAGGGCATGTCGTTCGCCGAGGCGGCCGCGTTGCCGCTGGCTGGATTGACGGCGTGGCAGTGCCTTGTCGACGTCGCGCGAGTAGGCCAGGGGCAACGAGTGCTCGTGTCGGCGGCCGCGGGTGGCGTCGGCCATCTGGCGGTCCAGGTGGCCAAGGCCCGCGGTGCCCACGTCATCGCCACGGCCAGCGCGCCCAAGCACGAATTCGTGCTGGGGCTCGGCGCCGACGAAGCCATCGACTACACCGCCACTGACGTGGCCGCGGCCGTACGAGAAGTGGACGTGGTCTTGCAGATGTTCGGTGGCGAGCACGCCCTGCGAGCGCTGGAGTGCCTGCGCCCCGGTGGGATCATGGTGAACGCGCAGGGGGCGTGGACCCCGAAGATGCACGAAAGGGCCGATGAACTCGCCGTGCGTGCCACAAGCTTCCTGGTCGAGCCCGACCCCTTCGGTCTGGAGCGCCTGGCGGATCTGTACCGGCAGGGGCGCCTCGTCGTGCACATTTCCGAGGAGTTCCCGCTCGCCGAGGCCGCGGCCGCGCACGAGTTGGTCGCGAAAGGGCGCACGTCGGGCAAGGTCGTGTTGACCGTGTCCGAGTCCGAGTGAGCGGCCTGGTCATTTGGCGGATTCAGGTGGCGGGCACGGCGGCCATCCCGTGCGGAAACGAGAACGAGGAAGAATGTCGTGAACGACCCATTTCCCGACACGATGATCGAACAGGTCGCCTGGTCGACTGTTCACGGTTCCGCCTGAGGAAGCGGAGCGCTTCCTGGAGCAATGGAAACCTCGCGCCAGGCTGATGTCTTGGCAGCCGGGGGATCATCCACGCCTCATGTACCGGGCGATGGTTGACGACGTGGAGTTGTGTTTCGTCGACGTGGCCGAATGGGAGAGCAGATCGTCCGGTTGGCGGCGAACGGCATGAGCAACAGGGAGATCGCCGCGCGGCTGTTCACCCGCCCGAGAACCGTCGGATACCACCTTCACAAGGCCGTTCCGGATCTTCGGGTCGCCTCCCGCGGTGAACTGGCCAGACTGGCACTCGGACCACGCTCGTTTCCACCATAGGCCGCAAATCTGTCGTTTGACCAGTCATGACCGCGCCGCTTGCTGGCACGTTTATCCATGGGTAACATCCGAACCGTTCCGTTCGGTTCGGTTGAGGGGAGGTCCCATGAAAGTCCAAGCCCGGGACGACGCAAAAGTGTCGCAGATCCGGCAGGCGGCCAAAATCTTGTTCCTGCGGCATGGGTTCGCGGCCGTGAGCACGGCGGCGCTCGCCAAGGAAGCGGGCGTCTCCAAGGAGACCCTGTACTCCCGCTATCCGAGTAAGGAGGCGGTTCTCGCCGACGTGCTCGAACATCTCATTTCAGCGGGGAAGCTGGGCACCAGCGCGCCTGTCTTGCCCAGGACGCGGAGCGAGCTCGACGGCGCGCTGCGGGCTCTGGCCCGCGAGTTGGGCGGCGAGCTCATGGAGCGCGAGTACATCGAGCTGGCGCGGATCGTGATCGCCGAGACGCCACGGCTGCCCCATGTGGGAGAGATCTTTCGCCGCTCGGTGCCGGAACGAGCGTTCCAGCTCACCATCGAGCTGCTCACGGCCGGTAAGAAGGCACGGCTTATTCGCGACGTCGACATGGTGGCCGCAGCTCGTATGTTCGTCGGTCCGCTGGTGGTGCATGCGCTGACGAACGTGCTGCTCGTCGCGCCTCAGACGGCTGGGGACGCTCCGGTCCCACCGCTTGAGGTGGACGCACATGTCGACCTGTTCCTCGCCGCGGTTCTGAAGGAGGAGTGATGAGTAGCTCGGAAGTCCTGATCGTCGGTGCGGGGCCGACCGGCCTCGCCCTGGCAGTCGAACTGGCCAGGCGAGACGTCCACGTCCGTATCGTGGACGTGGCATCCGCTCCCACCAGCCAGACGCGGGCGCTTGGCGTCCAGCCGAGGACCCTGGAGTTGTTCGAGCGATTGGGCTTGGCGGCAGAAGCCGTCGCGGAGGGCGTGCCCGTCACGGAGTTCAGGCTCTTCAGCGAGAACAAGCAGTTCCTGGATCTCAGCCTGAGCAGGCTGGACACGCCGCACCCGTACTTGCTGATGTTGCCGCAGCCGGCAGTGGAGGAACTGCTCGGCGCCCGGCTCAAGGACTATGGCGTCCTGGTCGAACGCGGCGTCGAGTTGACCATGCTGTCCCAGCAGCCTGGAGAAGTCGAGGCTGTGCTGCGGCATCTCGACGGTACGGTCGAGCGGGTGCGCGTGCCGTGGCTCATCGGCTGTGATGGCGCCCACAGCACGGTACGGCACCAGTTGGGCGTGCCCTTTGTCGGAGGCGCGTTCGAGGAGAACTTCGCCGTGGCGGACGGGCGCGTGGAGTGGCCGCTGCCGTACGACGTGTTCTATTCCTTCCTCTACAAGGGAAACTTCGTTGCCTACTTCCCCATGCCCGGCGGCCTGCACCGCATCACGATCGCCTACCCGCCCGGCCGGGCGCCCGCCGGTGAGGTGTCCTTCGACGAGGTGCGGGAGGCCGTGGCCATGTGCTCGCCACCCGGCACCCGCCTGGCGACGATTGTGGAATCCGGCCGTTTCCGGATCAACCAGCGTAAGGTCGCGCGGCACTCCGTCGATCGTGTCTTCCTCGCGGGCGATGCCGCCCACGTTCACTCGGTGGTCGGCGGGCAGGGCATGAACACCGGTATCCAGGACGCGTTCAACCTCGGCTGGAAGCTCGCCGCGGTCGTTCAGGGCAGGGCACGCCGCGAACTTCTGGACAGCTACGCTGCAGAGCGCTCGCCCGTCGCGCATCGGCTGGTAAAGGGGACGCGCCGCGCGACGCGGATGACGCTGCTGCGC
This sequence comes from Nonomuraea sp. NPDC049378, assembly GCF_055586745.1. Classification (NCBI taxonomy): domain Bacteria; kingdom Bacillati; phylum Actinomycetota; class Actinomycetes; order Streptosporangiales; family Streptosporangiaceae; genus Nonomuraea; species Nonomuraea sp. NPDC049378. The sequence continues at coordinate 71,397 of NZ_JBVJHP010000031.1, read as the reverse complement.
AACCCGATGGCGACCGCGGCGCGCCGCAACATCGCGCCGCATGTCACCGCCCGGCCGGCAGTGCAGCGAATCCTCTCGCGGGCGCTGACCCAGCTCGACGTCTCCTACCGCGACGGGACAGGAGGTAGCAACGACGACCGGCTCGCGGTGGGCGACCGCTTCCCCGACATCGGGCTCCTGCACCCTTCCAAGCACACGCTGCTGGTGCCCGGAGCCGAGCCGCCAGCGCTGCGCGACACGCTCGGTGACCTCGCGGACCTCATCGACGTCCGGCAGGTGCCGGACGGGCGGATCCGTGTCCGGTACGGAATGGACGGCGGCGGGTTGGTCCTCGTCCGCCCCGATGGCTACCTCGCCCTGCTCGGTGGCGACGTTCGCGAACTGAGCAGCTATCTCGACACCACTTACGGTCCACGGAGGAACATATGAAGGCGATCCGCATGCACGCCGTCGGCGGTCCCGAAGTACTGCGCCTGGACGACGTCGACGTGCCCTCGCCAGGCCCGAACCAGGTCCTGGTGAAGGTGGCGGCCGCCGGCATCGCCTACGGCGACGTCATGAAACGCCAGGGCGGCTTCGGCCAGGAACTGCCGCTCCCCGCGGGGCTCGGGCTCCAGGTGGCGGGCACGGTCGCGGCGCTCGGCCGGGAGGTCAGCGCGCCTGAGCCGGGGTCGCGGGTGATGGCCTGGGTCGATCATGGTTATGCCGAGTACGCGCTCGCCGCCGCCCCGGCCGTGGTTCCGCTGCCGGACACCGTCGACTTCCAGAGCGCCGCGACGCTGCCGGTACAGGGTGTGACGGCGTACCAGACCTTGCACGACGCCGGCCGCCTGCGGCAGGGAGAGTCCGTGCTCGTGCACGCCGGGGCGGGAGGTGTGGGCAGCATCGCCGTGCAGCTCGCCCGGCTGCTGGGGGCCGCCGTCGTCATCGGTACGGCGAGCAGGCAAGGGAAGCTCGACCACATCCGGGCTCTGGGCGCCATCGCCGTCGACTACACCGGCGACGACTGGCCGAGTCAGATCATGGAAGCCACTCGGGGGCGAGGCGTGGACCTCGTGCTGGACTCGATCGGCGGCAGCGTGGCCGCTCGAAGTCTGGAGTGCCTCGCGCCATTCGGCCGGATGGTGAGCTTCGGGGCGGCGGGCGGCTCTCCTGCTGAGGTTTCCAGTATGTCCCTGATGCATGGGAATCTGTCACTCGTCGGCTATGCCCTTCCTGGACAGATGCAGCGACAGGACCGCGTCTCGGCCGCCGTCGGGAAGCTGTTGGAGCAGGTCGCCGCAGGCCGCCTCAAGGTCGCGATCGGGCAGACGTTCCCCTTGGAGCGGGCCGATCAGGCCCATCGCGCCATCGGCGAGCGGACCACGACGGGGATGACGGTGCTGATGCCCTGAGCGGGCCGTCCTTCGTGAGCCGGTCAACGAGCCGACCCGGCGGCGGCGCGTAGTGCCGCACGGACGGCGGCCAGAGCGGGGCGGGCAAGACCGTCGTCCCTGACGACGGTGAAGATTCTGCGGCCGACCCCGATGTCGAGGGTTTCCACGGAGCCCTCGCGTTCCGGGCGCGCCAGATCGGGCAGCAGCGTTACGGCCTGGCCGGCGCCCACCAGCGCGAGCAGGACGAGGAGATCGGTCGCGCGGTGTTTGATGTCCGCGTGAAAGCCGCCCTTGGCCGCGCACACGTCTTGGATCAGCCGTTCGTGGCTGGTGCCGCGGTGGCCGCCGGCCCACTGGGCTCCCGCCACGTCGGCCAGCTGCCTGGCTGGATGACCGCGGGGGAGTACGAGGCGGACGCTTTCAGCGTACAGGTCCTCGACGGTCAGCCCGCGCAGCCGCCGTAGGGGGCGGCCGTCGTAGTCGTCGCAGATCGCCAGGTCCGCCTCGCGGCGCAACAGCGCGTCGAGCGCCTGGTCCGACTCCAGTTCGGTGATCTCCCCGCGCAGCGCCTGATGATCGCGCGCCAGCGCGGCCAGCGCCGGGGCCGCCAGATGGACAGCGGCGGTCTGGAAAGCCGCGATCCGCACCACCCCGGCGACGGCCCCGGCTGCGGATGCCATCTCGGCCTCCGCCCGCTCCACGTGGGCCAGCAGCACGTCCGCGTGCCGGGCGAGCACGTGTCCGGCCTCGGTGAGCCGAAGCCGGCGTCCGTCCCGTTCGAGCAGCGTCACTCCGGCCTCGATCTGCAGCTCGCTGAGCTGGTGCGAAACTGTCGATGGGCTGTACGACAGCGCCTCCGCGACGGCGGCGATCGTGCCGCGCCGCCGAAACTCCCGCAGGAGCCGCAACCGATGGAGATCCAGCATCACGTCAGCTTGGCACACGCGACTCCGCTGCCGATCTGCCGGTCGTGGCCGTCGCTCCGGGCCGGGTGGGCGCCGAGCGAGGGCGCCAGCATCATCCCGGCACCGGCCACGATGCAGGCCATCTGACCTGCCGGGGTTCAGGCGGAGGCCAACTCCGCCTCGGCCGGCCTCAGCCAGGAGCCGAGCAGAGGCGGCAGGCTGCCCGGGTCGCTGGTGCGGAAGGCGAGGTAGCCGTCCGGCCTGATGAGGAAGACGTCACCCGGTTTGGCCCCGAACCGGTGCAGCAGCTCGCGCCTGGCGTCCAGGAGCGTCGGGACCTCGCCCGAGCCGGGCAGGCCCTCGCCCAGCACCATGAAGCAGCGCAGGGAGCCGGCATAACGGTCCTGCAACCGCGACAGCTCGGCCAGCATGGCCGTCCTCATCGTCTCGGAGGTGTAGGAGGAGGCGTATCCGACGAGCAGATAGCCGGACTCACGCAGCAGGTCGTACAGGCGGACGCCCGGGCCGCCGCCGTCGGCGAGGTCGAGGTCCGGCACCCGGTCGCCGGCGTTGATCGCGCCCCTCGCCGGCCTCGGCAGGCGCTGTGCCTTCGACAACGTGGTGTGCCGGTAGTTCACCCCGGTCTGGGTCACCCGGCCGCTCATCAGGTTCTGCACCGGGATCGTGGCCAGGGCCAGGCCCAGCATCTTGCTGCTGACCTTGCGGTACACCGCCGAGCGCGCCTGGTTGATGAACAGCCGGAACAGCATGTCCGACAGCTTACGGGTGCGCTCGCCGATGGTGTGCCGCTCGTCGTTGTAACTGTCGAGCAGCGACTCCGGGGCCCTGCCCCGGCAGACGTAGGCGAGTTTCCAGGCCAGGTTGAAGGCGTCCTGGATGCCGGTGTTCATGCCCTGCGCGGCCACCGGGATGTACAGGTGGGCCGCGTCACCGGCGAAGAAGATCCGGCGGTCCCGGTAGGAGGGGAGCAGCCGGTCCTGGGCGCGGAACCGGGTGATCCACTTCGGCTCCCTGATGCGCAGCGGGTAGGGGACGATCGCGTCCACGGTCTCTTGCACGTCGGCCAGCTCCAGCGGCTCACGATGCGAGATGCCCATCTTGGTCAGGTCGAAGGCGATGACCCGGACGTACTCGTTCTGGAAGGGCAGCAAGGCGAGGCCGCCGCGCTCGTTGGTGTGCAGGCTGACGAACCCGCGCGGCAGGTCGCCCTCGACCAGCACGTCGGCGATGAGCGCGGTGCCGTCGAACAGGGTGCTGTGCTTGGTCGTGCCGTACGCGCCGCTGAGCACGCTGTGCGAGCCGCTGCAGTCGATCAGGTAGCGGGCGCGCAGAGTGCTCTGTTCCCCCGCCGGGCCGGTCACCGTGGCGAACACCGCGTCGCGCTCCTGGGCGGCGGACACGAGCCTCGCCTCGCGGGTGACGCTACCGCCGAGCTCGTGGAGCCGCGCGGTCAGCGTCCGCTCGGTCTCCTCCTGCGACAGCGTGAGCATGAACGGGTAGCGGCTCCCGGAGTGGTACATCTCCACCATCGCGGGTGTGCGGTCGTCGGCGCCGAAGTTGAAGCCGGGCGCCAGATACCCGTCGCGGACGATCGCGTCGCTGAGCCCGTGCAGGTGCAGCAGTTCCAGAGAGCGGGCCTGCAACACCAGGGCTCGCGAATACCGCGCGGGCTCGTCCCGCTCGTCGATCAGCACGCATTCGACGCCGTGCCGCAGTAGCTCGATCGCCGCGGTCAGCCCGGTGGGCCCCGCGCCCACCACGAGCACCTGGGTGTCGTGAACGGTCATGAACCTTCCTCCTTGGTCAGAGTGCAGGTGAGAAAGAAGCCGACATGCGTCTCCACGAGGCGTTCGGCCGTTGCGATGTCGTCGGCGGTGGCGTCGGGGCGCAGGTGCATGAACCAGATGACATCCAGGGGCGCCATCAGCTCCCACACCAGGTGCTCGGCGGGCAGGTCCGCCCGCAGTAGACCGGCGGCCTGCCACGCCTCGAACGGCTGGGCGAGCCGGTGCCTGGCCACCTCGATCGCCTCAACCAGCCCGCGGGCTCCTCCGTGCCCCGCCCCGTTCCGCAGGACGACGCCGGCGAAGCGCCGCCCCCACGGGCTGGACCACACCTCGAGGAGCTGGCCGGCCAGGGCACGGACGGCCGGGCCCGGCTCCATCGCGGCCAGCGCGTCCAGGTCCGGGCACAACGCCTCTAGCAGGGGTGGCCCGAACCGCTCGAACAGGGCGGCGTACATCGCGTCCTTATTCGCGAAGTGGAAGTAGATCGCGCTGCCGTGGACGCCGGCCCGCCCGGCGATCTCCCGCACGCTCGTCGCGGCGTAGCCCTTGACGGCGAACAGCTCCAGCGCCGCGTCGAGCAGGAGCCGGCGCGTGTCTTGCTCCTCGCCCTTACGCGGACGCCCGGGGCGTCGCTTTGTCTCCATCGACATGGCCCCAGCAAATCCGACAACCGCTGAATTTGTTATCCGTCACATGACCAGTCCGCCGGCAGACCTCGCCGGCGTGCCCTGGCCGCGCCCACGAACGGGGCCCCAGTCGGCGCTGCGACCCGAACTCCGACACGACTTGCGCCCGCCCTGGCGCGACCGATGACGAGGCTGACTCGAAAGACCAGCAGCGGTCTCCGTCATCAGACGCATCTCCTTGATCGTTAGATCCGCCGTCAATGAGACACTCCCGCAGCCGGGGTGTATTTTCCATTCCGACCGCGGGTCCAACTACGCAAGTGTGGAGTTCGGGCGGAATCTGGCCCGGTACGGGATCCGTCGATCCGCGGGGCGTGCCCGGGTGTGCTGGGATAGCGCGCTGGCGGAAACGTTCTTCGGTGCGTTGCAGAATGAGTGGCTCAACGGGATGGCATTCTCGAGGCACCTCACCACCGAATGCTGAACGCCTTTGCGACGGTCACCGTCGGCTCTTGGCGCTTCCTCTCCCAGTAAAAGCAAATCCGTCATCCGAGCGGCCTTCCGCACGACCCCACGGGCGACCGGTCCGGCTCACCGGCGGACTGCGACTGGTCATATGACAGATGTGCTGGTTCGATGTGCCACTCATCTTTGGCCATGTGAAGACTTATTCTTGGCGCTTAGGTCTGGCGACATCGTTGGTGGCGGCGACGTTCGCCGCCGGAGCCAATGGGTCGCCAAGCACTTCAGCGGTAGCAGCGGTCGCGCCGCCGACAGCCGCCCCGGCCGAGAGCGGGGCGCTGGCAGAAGAGCAGGCGCTGGCGCAGGCCAGGAGCACACGCAAGCCGGTTGAGGTGGTTCCGCTGCGGGGGGAGAGCAGCGAGGTCTTCGCCACCCCCGACGGCAGGCTGGAGGCCCGCGAGCACCTGCGGCCGGTGCGGGCGCGGGTGGACGGCCAGTGGCGTCCGGTCGACATTACGCTGGCCAAGAGCGGCGACGGCACGGTGGCGCCGAAGGCGGCCACGGTCGGCCTGCGGTTCTCCGGTGGCGGCGACGTACCGATGGTCCGGATGAGCAAGGCCGGCCGTGAACTGGCGCTCTCCTGGCCGGGCAAGCTGCCCGAGCCTCGGCTGGAGGAGGCCACCGCCGTCTACCCTGACGTGCTGCCCGGGGTGGATCTTCGGCTGGGCGCTCAGGTGGACGGGTTCACCCAGTTGCTGGTGGTCAAGACGCCCGACGCAGCCCGGCGAGTCGGCGAGTTCAGGCTCACGATGGCCACCTCAGGTATGAGCGTGCGGAAGACCGACGCCGGCGGGCTCGCGGCTGTGGACGGTGCGGCGGGAGGCACAGTTTTCGAGGCCGCGCCCCCGGTCATGTGGGACTCGAAGAAAGATGCGAACCATGCCCGGGCGGCCGACGACAAGGGGGCGAACCGAGCACACGTCGGCGTCGACCTGGCGAGCGGCGGGCGTGAACTCGTGCTGAAGCCGGACACGAACCTGCTCACCGGGGCGGACACGGTTTACCCGGTGTTCATCGACCCGCAGTGGTACACACCGAAGGCGACCGCGTGGACGATGGCCTCGAAGTACTGGGCGTCAAGCCCACAGTGGAAATTCAATGGGGATCACGACGCGGGCATGGGGTATTGCGGCTGGGAGTACTGCAATCCCTACGACGTCAAGCGGCTGTTCTACCGCATGCCCGTCTCCAGGTTCGCGGGCACCACGGTGCTGTCGGCGGAGTTCGTCGTGCCCAACACGTGGTCGGCCTCCTGTACCGCCATGCCCGTGCAACTCTGGCGCACCAAAGGCATTTCCGAGTCCACGACCTGGAATACCCAGAAAGCGTCCGGATTCTGGATTGACTACTTGAGGACGGAGACGTTCGCTTACGGCTACGACGGCTGCGCCGCCAGGGATGCCGAGTTCGACGTGAAATCGGTGGTGCAACAGGCCGCCGATGGCAAGTGGGCCACGATCACGTTCGGTCTGCGAGCACCTGCTGTCGACGAGAGCGACAGGTACAGCTGGAAGCGCTTCTCTGACGACGCCTACTTGCGGGTCCGCTACAACCGTCCGCCGGCACAGCCTCGGATGTCGCAGCTGACCATGCAGTACGGCGGGGTCTGCAAGCAGCCGGGCGACGCGCCGTGGGTGCGGTCGTTGGGTGTGATCTACGCCAACAACATCACCGATCCCGACGGCGACAACGTGTCGGTGCAGTTCCAGGCCGCGTGGGACGGCGGCATGTGGCAGCCGGCCCGTTCTGCCATGAAGCGGTCGGGGTCGGACTTCTCCATCCAGTTGTCGTCGTCGATCCCGGAGGACAAGGCGGTTCGCTGGTATGTGCGCGTCTACGACGGCGCTCAGTACTCGGCGTGGTCCCACGCGGGAGACCCGACGGCCTGCTACTTCCGCTGGGACACCGACGCTCCGAAGCCGCCGGCCATTTCCTCCGGCGACTACCCGGTGCAGGACCCTGAGGATCCGAACGATCCCTGGTACGACGGGATGGGCAAGTACGGCTCGTTCGTCATCGGGGGCAACGACACCCAGACGACCAAGTACTGGTACGGCATCAACGTTGATCCCTCGTCCGACAACACGGTCACGACGACGAGCGGGGCCGCCCGCACCCTCACCTTCCTGCCGCCACGGGCTGGCGTGAACACCTTGTGGGTTCAGTCGTTCGACGCGGCCGGCAACCGCTCCGCGCCCACCGGGTACCGGTTCCGGGTCAAGGCGGGGCAGCCGGAACGGGCTACTTGGCAGTTCGATGAGAACGCGGGTCAGACGCAGGCGCAGGGCTCCACCCCGCCGCGTCCCCTCACCCTCGCCGGCGGAACCGTCCTCGGCGCGGAGGGCGCGATCGGCACGGCGCTGGCCCTCAACGGCACCGACGCCCACGCCGCCACCGACCTGTCCGTGGTGGACACAACGCAGAGTTTCTCGGTCTCGGCCTGGGTGAAGTTGGACACGCTGCCCGGCCATCCTGCGGTCGTGGCCGCACAGCTCGGCAACGAAACGGCGGGCTACGAGTTGTCCTACTCCAACCTGGACGACCGCTGGGTGTTCGCCAGTTACGCCGCGGACAAGGCCGGGGCAGGCACGGTGCGTGCGATGCCGAGCACCGCCGGCGGAGTCCGGGTGGGTACGTGGACGCATCTGATGGGCTCCTTCGACGCGTCCCTCAACCAGCTGCGGTTGTATGTGGATGGCGTCCTTGCCGGATCGACGGCGCACGACATCGGCTGGAACGCCGCTCGTGGCGTGCGGCTCGGGGCGGGCGCCACCAAGGGCGTGGCGAGGGATTTCTTGCCCGGCTCCCTCGACCAGGTGGAGATCTTCGACCGCGCCCTGGCGGACGGCGAGGTGGCCAAGCTCTCCGCCAAGGAGCCGGTGACCGGAGGGAACCGGCCGGCGAGCGCGGTCTTCCCCCTCGACGAACCGGCGGGCGCGACCGAAGTGATCGGGCATGCTCAGGTGATGCCCGCGGTCTTCCGCGGCGGCGCGTCGGCCGGAGCCGTGGGCGTGCGCGGCAAGGCACTGTCGCTCGACGGGACGGACGACCACGCGGTGGTCAGCACGCCGCACATCAACACCTTCCGCAGCTTCGCCGTGTCGGTCTGGGCGCGACTGGAGGCCAAGCCCGGTCACTCGGCCGTGCTGCTCACCCAGCAAGGCCAGTATCGCAGCGGGGTGGAGCTCTTCTACTCCGCGCACCTGGACCGGTGGGTGCTCAACCAGCACAAGTCCGACGCCCCGGATGCCGGGCAGGTCCTGGCCGTGCAGTCCACGGGCGGCCTGCCGCAGGCGGGCGAGTGGGCGCATCTGGTCGGCGTGCACGACACGGTGGCCGACACGCTGACCCTGTACGTGAACGGCGTGAAGGCGGGCCAGGTCACGCTGGACAGCCCGTGGTACGCGGCGGGCGCGTTCCAGGTCGGCGCCGGCCTGTACAGCGGCGTCCCCGGCAACTTCTTCCCCGGTCAGATCGACGACATCCGCCTGTTCGACCGGGTGCTCTCCGCCGACGAGGTCAAGCAGCTGTTCAAACAGCGGCCGGTGGTCGCCGCCCGCTGGCTCTTCACCGAGTCATCGGGTACACCGCCAGTCACGCCGGACGCCTCGTCGTCCGGCAACGCGATGACCCTGTACGGCGGGGCGCAGGTGGGGCCGGGCGGGATCGACGGCACGGTGACGCTGGACGGCGTCGACGACTACGCCGTCACCGCGAAGAGCCCCTTGGACACTGGAACCAGCTTCACGATCAGCGCGTGGGCTCAGACGGCGGCTGTCCCGGACCGGCAGGTGACGCTGCTCAGTGTCCCGTCCACCCAGCAGAGCGCGCTGGCCGTGAGATACGTGCCCAGTTCCGATCCGACCAAGGATCCGGGCCGCTGGCGCATCGTCACGGCCGACAAGGACACCGCCGACGCGACCCTCACCACCATCGACAACGGCCTGTTCTTCAGCGCGACGGAATGGAACCACGTGGCCCTGGTCTACGACGCGTTCGCCGACGAGTTGATGCTCTACGTGAACGGAGGGCTGCAGGACGCCGTCTGCGCCGACGACGGCGGGGAGGACAGCGCAGGCTGCGTCGACCTGGCCTCCTGGAAGGAGAACGTGATGACGTTCAAGTCGGCCCAGCCCATGCAGCTCGGCCGGGTCAAGACCGGGTCATCCACTTGGGGGGAGCACTGGCCCGGCGCGGTGTCCGACGTGTGGGCCTTCCACGGCGCACTCACCGATTTGCAGATCGATCACCTGTCCATCGGCGCGTCGGGCCTGCCGACCGAAGTCCCCGGGGGAATCGGATGAGGCCTTTCTCACTTTTCAGACGGGCTGCGGCGGCGATGTCGGTGGTCGTGGTGGCGTGCCTGATCCAGGGCGCGGCGCTGCCGTCCGGCGAACAACGTTCGGCCGAGCCCGAACGGAACAGGCCGGTGGCGGGCAAGGTCTTACGGGCCAAGCCGCGGCCGGTGACCAAGGAGCCGGCCACGCCGCGGGAAAGACCGCGAAGCGCCTGGCCGCGGGCGAAGAAGGCGGTGGTCACGCTGCCTGCGGCAGGGGCCAAGGCCGCGGTTGCCGCGGCGGGGACACCGCTGACGCTCACCATGAAAGGTACGGCCGCCGTCGGCGAGGTCGAGGCCGGAGTCCTTTCCCGTAAGGCGGCGTTGAAGGCCGGCGCCGACGGCCCGATGTTCACGTTACGGTCGACGACCGGAGCGGAGGGGTCGGTGGGCGCCAGTCTGGACTACTCGAGCTTCGCCGGCCTGTACGGCGGGGCGTACGCCTCCAGGATGACGCTGGTCGAACTGCCCGCGTGTGCGCTGACCACGCCCGGTGTGCCGGAATGCCGTACCGCGACGCCGCTGAAGACGGTCAACGACGCCGAGCGTCGGACCCTGGCAGTGGATGAGGTGAAGCTGCGTGCCGGCACGCCCACCGTGCTGGCGGCGGTGGCGGGGACATCGAGCGCTTTGGGTGACTACAAGGCGACGTCGCTGTCGCCGTCGTCGGCGTGGCAGGTCAACCTGAACACCGGTGATTTCGCCTGGTCATACGACATCCCGGTGCCCGAGGTGCCAGGGGGCCTGGTGCCGGGGGTGGAGCTGGGGTACTCCTCCGGCGCAGTGGACGGCCGCACTGCCACCACCAACAACCAGTCCTCCTGGATCGGGGACGGGTTCGACCTGTGGCCGGGCTACATCGAGCGCAGTTACAGGTCGTGCGCGGACGAGGGCGTGGAGAACTCCGACGGGATGAAGCCCGGCGACCTGTGCTGGGCTTACGACAACGCGTTCGTCTCCTTCAACGGCAAGGGCGGCGAGCTCGTCCCAGCCGGCGAGAACACCTGGAAGTTCCGGGCGGACGACGGCAGCAAGATCGAGCGGATCGAGGGCAGTGGCGACGACGTCCGGGGAAACGGGGCCAGGCAGGACGAATACTGGCTGATCACCGCTCCCAACGGGGTGAAGTACTACTTCGGTTACAACCGGCTGCCGGGATGGAGCTCGGACGAGGAGACCACCGACTCGGCGTGGACGGTGCCGGTGTTCGGTGACGACGCCAACGATGACTGCCACGGCGACACCTTCGCCGAGTCGTGGTGCCAGCAGGCGTGGCGGTGGAACCTGGACTACGTCGTGGATCCGCGCGGCAACGCGATCGCCTATTTCTACGACAAGGAGACCAACTCCTACGGCCGCAACCTGAAGCCCGCCGACGACACCCGCTATGTGCGCGGAGGCACGCTGGATCGGATCGAGTACGGCCTGAAGAGCGAGGCGATGTACACCACGGCCGCCCTGGCCAAGGTGGACTTCACGAGCGGTGAACGGTGCCTGCCGAACGAGTTGACCACGTGTGCGTCGATCGAAACCGACGCGGCCTACTGGTACGACACCCCCTGGGACCTGAACTGTGACGAAGGCGAGGACTGCGACGAGGGAAGGTTGTCGCCGTCGTTCTTCACCCGTAAGCGGCTGACCTCCATCACGACGTACGCCGGCGGCAGCAAGGTCGACTCCTTCCAACTGGGGCACCGGTGGGGCCAGGCGGATGTCGACTACCAGTTGCTGCTGGATTCGATCCGGCGGACCGGTCATACCGCGAGCACGGCGATCACCCTGCCGGAGGTCTCGCTGGCGTACACGCAGCTGGCCAACCGGCTGGACAAGACCGGTGACGGGTACGCGCCCTTCATCAAGAGCCGGCTGTCGTCGGTGGCCGATGAGTACGGCGGTCAGATCGGCGCGGAGTACTCCGCGCCGGCGTGCGCGTGGGATAAGTTACCGACTCCGCACGCCAACACAACCCGGTGTTTCCCGCAGTTCTTCGGCGGAAGCGTCAGCGACCCTCCCACCCAGCAGTGGTTCAACAAGTACGTGGTCACCGCCGTCACCGCGACCGACCGCACCGGCGGCGCACCGGACCAGGTGCTCAGGTACGACTACCTGGATGGCGCGGCCTGGCACTACGACGACGACAACGGGCTGACCGAGGAGAAGCACAAGACCTGGTCGCAGTGGCGCGGCTATCAGCACGTGCAGGTACTCACCGCGGCATCGCGGACCGATACCTACTTCCTGCGCGGGATGCACGGCGACAAGGCCGCACCCGATGGTGACGCGACGAAATCCGTCAGCGTGTCGCTGGGCGACGGTGAAGGGGACCCGATCGTCGACCACGAGGCGCTGGCCGGAGCCATCTACAAGACCGTCGAATTCTCCGGTCCGGGCGGCGACGTGCTGACCAAGTCGGTGACCAGGCCATGGCGGCACCAGACAGCGGCAGCGACACGGCCGTGGGGAGCGATCACCGCGAACCTGACCGGCGCCGCTCAGAGCAGGACGTGGACCTCGCTGGACGACGGAGCAGGCGTCAAGTGGCGCACCACCACCACCAAGAACACCTACGAGATCGTAGCGGGGCGGATCATCACCATCGACGACCTCGGTGACGACGCGACGGCCGCAGACGACAAGTGCACCCGCACCACCTACGCCACCAACAACGTCGGCGGGAACCTCACGCTGCCCGCGCGGGTGGAGGTCGTGGCCAAGACGTGTGCCACCACCCCCGCACGGCCGGGTGACGTGATCACTGATGTGCGCACCGCCTATGACGGTGGCGCCTACGGAGCGGCTCCCACGACTGGGTCGCCGACCGCGACGGCCACGTTGAAGGAATACGACGGAAGCACTGCCGTCTACCTGGAGTCCGGATCCACCTACGACTCCTACGGGCGGGTGGTGACCAGCACCGATCTGACCGCGACCGTCAAGGTCACCGCGGATGGAACGATCACCAGGACCGCCCGCGCGGACGGTCGTACCACCACCACGCAGCGCGCCCCGGCGACGGGGTTCGTCACCACGACGAAGGTGACCGGTCCGCCGGCCAAACCCGGTGACCCGGCCACCGCGCAGACGGCCACCACCACCCACGACGCCACCCGCGGGCAGGTGCTGTCGATGACGGACACCAACACCAAGGTCACTAACCTGGCCTACGACGCCCTCGGGCGGCTGACCAGGGTCTGGCTGCCTGACCGGCTCTCCGGACAGACCCCCTCCTACGCGTTCAACTACCGGATCACTGGAAACGACCCGGTCGCGGTCGGCTCCACCTCGACCGGCCTCAACGGCACCATCCAGACGTCCTACACCCTGTACGACGGGCTGCTGCGGCCGCGGCAGGTGCAGGAACCGGGTCCGGACGGTGGCCGGCTGATCACGGACACGTTCTACAACGAGCGGGGTCTCGAGGCGATCGAGTTCACCTCCTACTTCGCCACGGGCTCCCCTGCAACCGGGCTGTTCCAGCCGGACGACGCGCTCAGCGTGGAGACGCAGATCCACCACAGCTACGACGGGCTGGGCCGGGAGACCAAGACCGAGCTTGTCGCGGGCAACAGCACCGGCGGCAAGCCGGTGAGCACGACCACCACGATCTACGGCGGTGACCGGGTGACGGTCATCCCTCCTGTCGGCGGCACGGCCACCACGACGGTCGCCGACGCCCGCGGCCAGACCGTGGAGTTGCATCAGCATCATCAGCGCAGCGCGGCTTCGGCCGCTGATATCACCACCTTTACCTACAGCCCGGCCGGGAAGCTGAAGACGATCACTGATCCAGACGGGAACGACTGGGCTTTCGAATACGACTTCCAGGGCCGCCAGGTGGCGGCCGAGGACCCCGACAGAGGCCGCAGTACCAGCGACTACGGCGACAGAGGCCAGCTCACCTCGACCCAGGACGCTCGCGGAGCCGTCCTCCAGTACGTCTACGACGGGCTCGGACGCAAGACCGAAGTGCGCGACACGGCCGGCGCGGTGCTGGCTTCGTGGGAGTACGACACGATCACCGGGGCAAAGGGACAACTGGCCAAATCCATCCGGCATGTGGACGGACAGGCCTACGTGCAGCGGGTGGACACCTACGACCGGCTGTACCGGGTGACCTCCTCCAGTGTGGTCATCCCCGACGTCGAGGGCGCGCTTAAGGGCACCTACACCTTCAAGACCTCCTATGAGGACGCCGGAATGGTCAAGGGCCTCGGGCTTCCGGCAGCAGGGGCACTCCCAGCGGCCACCGTGGCCTTCGCCTATCAGGACAAGACGCTGTGGCCGACGGTCGTCAACGGGTTGGGCGTCACGGCCACCACCGGCTACTTCCACACGGGCGACCGCAGCGAGATCGTGATGTCCCGCGCGGGAGGCAAGGCCACCACCGTGGGTTATAGCTATGAGTGGGGCACCCAGCGGCTGGCAGTCAACAGCGTGGACACCCAGGACGTGCCCGGCACCGACAGGAGCGCAACTTACCGCTACGACGAGGCCGGCAACATCGTCTCGGTGGCGGACGTCTCCCGCGACGGCACCGACACCCAGTGTTTCGCCTACGACTATCTGCGCCGCCTCACCGACGCATGGACCCCGGCCGTCTGCACCGCCACCCCCTCGGGTGCCGCGTTGACGGGGCCGGGCGCCTACTGGCACTCCTACACCTACGACAAGGTGGGCAACCGCCGCACCGAAACCCAGCACGACCCGTCAGGCGACGTCGCCAAGAACATCGCGCGCACCTACGCCTACCCCGATCCCGGAGACGTCCGGCCGCACGCCCTGACCTCGGTCACCACCAAGGGGCCGGCCGGCACGACTACCGACACCTACAACTACGACGACGCCGGCAACACCACCAACCGCCCCGGCCAGGTCCTGGAATGGGACGTGGAAGGCCACCTGGCGAAGGTGACCGAAGGCAGCAAGGTCACGGAGTACCTCTACGACGCCGAAGGCAACCGTCTGATCGGCCGTACACCCACCGACACCACCCTCTACCTGGGTGGCACCGAACTCGTCCTGGCCAAGGATGCCTCCACCCCCAAGGCCACCCGCTACCTGGATCTGGGCGGCGGTCACCAGGCGGTGCAGCAGGACGACGGATCGGTGACGTTCACCATCGCCGATCATCTGGGCACCGGGCAGATCGCGATCGAGGCGGCTACACAGAAGCTCACCCAGCGCCGGATGCTCCCCTTCGGCGGTCCCCGAGGCGCCCAGATCACCGGCTGGCCGGGCACCAGGGGCTTCGTCGGCGGCATCGACGACACCCAGACGACAGGGCTGACCCACCTGGGGGCCCGCGAGTATGACCCGTCCACCGGCCGCTTCATCAGCGTCGACCCCATCCTGGACGTCCAGAACCCGCAGCAATACCAGGGATACGCCTACTCCGGTAATAATCCGATCACCTTCAGCGACCCGACCGGCCTGCTGTTCGACTTCGGATCGTGGTTTGATCGCGTGGTCAAGGGCGCGGCGAGCGCGGCTCGTTCAACCGCCACCACGATCGCCAACCAGAGCGGCTATGTTCCCGGCGGCCGAAAGCCGCACGTCGATCAGGTCAGCGTCCAGGACGCGACCGTCATCGAAGGCGTCCGTATACCCACCAATACGGAACTCGTCTCCATGGCCCCTCATCTTTATGAGGAGGATACTCCAGAATGGGCCAACCAGCGGCTATGGGCCCGTAGGCAGTGCGTGACGTCAGAGCGGGACGGAGGGCTAGGCGGCTCCAGCTTCTGCAGCGTAGTCCTGCACATGCGATGGAACGAGATGCCCCGACCTCAGCACGACCACAACCACTCCCTGTTGAAGGGGCTTGTAAAGGCAATTTGGCCGGTAGATGACATCGCGAGTTGCAAGAATGGGAAAGGGAAAGGCTGCTTAGGGACCCTTGTTTCCATTTCCCCCTGGGGCAAGCTCGCCAAAAGGCTTAAGGTCCTTAAAGGCGGCAAGAAGGCCACGGGTGCAAGATCGGCGACGAACTGCGTCAACAGCTTCGCCCCCGACACCCCCGTCTTGATGGCCGACGGCACCCGCGAGGACATCGAGGACATCGAGGTCGGCGACAAGGTCCTCGCCACCGATCCCGAGACGGGCAAGACAAGCACCGAGAAGGTCACGGCGCTGCACCGCAACCACGACACCGAGCTGGCCGACATCACCATCAGAAATTCTGACGGAAAAGCCCTCTCGATCCGCACCACCCAGCACCACCCGTTCTGGAGCGCCACCTCCAAGAAGTGGGTCGACGCCGCCGACCTACGCGTGGGAGACGCCCTCCGGACACCACGCGGCGACCACGTGAAGATCACCGCCGTACGCGTCTTCGACGGCGCGCGCTACATGCACAACCTGACAGTCGACGACCTTCACACATACTATGTGCTGGCGGGCGAGACATCGGTCCTTGTCCACAACACAGCGCCATGCGATAAGGCCCTCGCCACCGTCTGGACATCTCCCAACAGAAGCCTTGCCGACAGCTTCGCGTATCACTACGAGAAACATGGCAGGCCTCTTGGAAAGACGGAAGAAGAATATCATGCCGATGCCAAGGCATGGCTTGAATCAAATCCCGCCAGAGCGAGAATGAATTCGCGACTGGTAGAGCTGGCCGATGGAACGAGGGCGGCCAAGTATACGAGCCCGAACGGAGGTCCAGGAGGAATCGTCCAGAATGGCAAGCTGGTCAGCTTCTGGTATGATGCTAATCATTAGGAAGGGTTCGGGAAGATGGACTTCATGGATTCCTACAGCCTGTGGAAACAGCTCATGCGCCCCCCAAAGGGAGTGGATGAAGAAACCATAGACCTTAGAACCGACCTGCTGGTATCAGATGAGTATCTGTTGTCGGTGGCAAATCTGGTGGACCACGGAACCTTTGCTCCCCCAATGGTCGACGTATTGTCCTATCTGGACAAGATCATGCTCCATGCAGAGAGAATGATCGCGACGGGTGGTCGCGAGGTTCGGGAATCCGCACGCAACTTGCATGCATATGCAGCGCTTTCCCGACAGTTGTACCAGCAATATCTTGAAGTCGGCTCTCAGGAGAAATGACGATCCCTTGTAGTGGTATTCAGTCACTGCTGAGGACTGAGGCGGCCCCACGGACTTTCCCGTGGGGCCGCCTGCACGTACGGACCCTCGGTGTCGTACTCTGCCATGTTGTCGACGCCGAATCTCGGGTCCGCCTGACAGATTCGGCGGCGGATGAGGTGGTTTATCTTGGGTCCATTCGAGATTGGTCATCTTCGTCAGTCGCAGACGATTCTGGCCGCTCGCCGAGCAGGACCACTCCTGGTGAGACAGCGGCCCATACCGGCGATGGCGGCCCAGCGGATGATCGCTTCGGCGACCTTTGGGTCCTGTTCGCAGTCGCGGGCCGGACGGCGACAAGCGGTCAGCCAGACAAGTGTCTCTTCCACCGCCCAACGTCGCGCGATGACGCTGAACCCTCGCTGATCAGCGGGCTTACGGACGAACTCCCACGTGGTGCGCAGGGTGTCGCGGACTCAGTTCACCAGCCGACCGGGGAGCCTCTGATCGGCAAACACGTGCCGGATTGGAGTGGTCGGGTACGCCGACAGCAGCGCGGTCTTGGCACCGTCGCGGCCCTGCCAGTTCGCAGCGGAGGACTGCCAGCCGGGCGTACCGTGGGTCACGGCCGATGAGGCATACGGCATGGAGTTCACGTTCCGGCACTTCCTAGAAGCGCCACCTCAGCTATGTGGTCGCGGTGCCCAAGCACCAGTGGATCGGAAAGGGGTGGGGCGGGCAGATCCATGCCAGCACCGCGACCGCCCAGGCCCCGCCTGAGGCATGGAAGCGCCGCTCGGCCGGTAACGGCGCCGCCCACGCGGTCTTTGAGGGCCAGGCCGCCGAGCTTGGCCAGGTGTCGGCGGAGCGAGTCGGCGAATCGCTTTGGGTGTAGCTCTTCCTCAGTGGTGCGACACGAAGTCGCGCATATCGAGTGAACTCGCAGATTGGAGGCCGGATATGCCGGGTGCGTAGTCCCTGATCAGTGTTCGAGATCGGTCCCCGCCCCGACGTGCGTCCACGGGTCCTGCTCGCTGGGGGTGCGAAGCTCGGGGGAGACGCCCAAGGGCCCCTGGAAGAGGCGGCAAGCGGCGTAGTCGTGGCGGTCCGGGCACAGTGGTTTGAACCCGTCCGGGTTTGATGGACAGCAGGAGCCCCCATCAATGCCGGACGGGTTCACATCTCTACACGCGGGCGACCTTGGCGATCGCCACCTCCCCGGTCACGGTGCCCAGCTCCTCGACCTGAAAGTCGGCCAGCGCCTGGCGGATGCGCTCCGCGCCCGCACCGGCACGGCGAGCGTGCTCCTCGGTCTCGAACAGCGTGACGGTGACCACCGTCCCATCGTCGGCGGCGATGGCGTAGTAGGCGGCGATGCCCTCGGGCACCCTCACTTCCGCCGAACCGTCCTCGCCCGAAAGCTGGCTGGCGAACTGGGTCTCGACCCGGTGCATCAGGTCCTCCATGGTGCCGGCACCCCTGCTGTACCTGCGAATCAAGGCATTCACGAAATAAGTCCCCATCTATTGACCTACAAGTCCTCGTACGAGGATATACCAACCGCGGCTGGAAAGTCATCAACAGGAGACATGCGCGCGACGGCCAGGTGCCACGGGCACGATGTTCCGATGACGTACCCACGAAGTCCGAGGACCGGTTGCCCGATAGATGTGCGCTTCGCACGACAATGCAGGGAGCGCGACGTCTGTCAATGGCCAGGTGTGTGTCGCCGATGCGCCCAGGCCGTCTGGGGCACCTCGGAAGACGAGGTTGGGGACGGGCGAGGCCGATAGCGTTGTCCAGACGCGCCGCCGAGCCGTACGGCGATCAGCTCGGCTGCCAGCTCCCGTCATTCGCGATGAAGTCCTTATTGGGGGACTTTTTGGTCACAGCGAGGGGATATACGATAGATCTCGAGGAGGAGACCATGCGTAAGACGGGACGCCGCCCCGGGACATCGACCACCAGGCAGGAGATCGTGGCCGCCGCTGCCGGCTCGTTCAGCTCCAGCGGCTACGACGGCACAAGCGTACGGCAGGTCGCCGCCGACGCCGGCGTCGACCCCGCACTGGTACGCAGGTTCTTCGGCGGCAAGGACCAGCTGTTCAGCGCGGTCGTCGCGGAGGTGTTCCAGCCGGACCGCACGATCGTCATGCTGCTTGACGGTCCGCGCTCCAGCCTGGGGCGCCGGCTGCTCGGCTACGCCTTCGACCTGCTGGGGGACGTCGACTCCCCCGGCCCGCTGCTCGGCGTCATCCGCTCGGCCGCCACCAACGAGCACGCCGCCTCCCAGGTCAGGGACTTCCTGGCCGCCGACCTGCTCGTCAAGCTCATCCGGGCCCTGGGCATGGACCACCCCGACCTGCGCGCGACGCTCACGGCCAGCCAGCTCGTCGGGCTGGCGATCACCCGGTACGCCGTACGAGCCGAGGCACTGGTCACCGCTGATCCCGACGAGCTCGCCGATTGGGTCGCGCCGACGTTGCAGCGCTATCTCACCGGGCGAGCGCCCAGGCCCTCAGCCTGAAGCTACTGGCACCGCGCCATGAGTACCCGGGGCAGCGTCCCAGCCAGCGCGACACTTCGGCGAAACTGAAAGAACATGCCGGTTAGCCACGTGCCGGGGTTCGCTTCCTGCGCATCTGGCCTGGTCATGCCGGCCGCCACGACGGTGCGGAGGCGCGGGCCAGCCGACGGCACATCACGTCGGTCATCGCCCAGTGCACCCGTGATTCGGGAGCTGGGCGGCACAGCCGCGCCAGCCCTGGGCCATGGCGGTCGCGGAGCGCTGCCGTGCCCTGCTCGCCAAAGGACGGCGACGCCGAGGCGCACTACGCGCGTGCGGTAACACTGCACCGGCACGGTGGCCGCCCCTTCGAGCGAGCCAGGACCCCTAACCGCGCGTGCACCAGTCGCGGAGGCGCGCGGTAACGGCGTCGGCGGGGAGCCGGAGCGCCCTTGGTGGGGCGCCAGCGGCGCTTCCACGGTCGCCGTGAGCATCCCGACACGCGCCGGATCCATCATGTGACGGATCATGTTTGCAGAAACGACGCCGCGATCCCACGCGTTCAAGAGGAGGCGCCTTCCGCCGTGTCAGCATTCCTCCTCACATCAGATACTGAACTCCCAGCCATGACCGGTCAGCCGGCAGATGTGGCATGTCAGACCGGCCGACCAACCCTGGCCATGTCAAGGTGCTTCCGCCTGCCGCGCGGGCACGGCAGATCGTGACGCGTTCGTCGTTTCTCCATGGCCCCGAACCTTTGTCACCGCACGTGATCAGCCGCGGAGCGGAGCGACCCCCTGGTGCCGCCGCTGGGCCACTCACTCATCGAGGTTGACGCCGCACGACCTCATGCTCACCCGGCTGGCGCTCGTCGCCCATCTGGTGCCGCACGCAGGTCATGCGACAGATTCGCCGCACAAGCACCTCCCATAACTTCCTGCGAGGCAGTCAACATGGAAGGAGGTGCCCCATGGGTAAGGCCAACGGTTGGGACTGACCATCGTCTGATGCACTCACCTGACCAGGGGACTGAAAATCGACCTGGTGAGCACGGCGACCCTGGCGACCCGTTGTCAGGCGCGCTCACCAGGTTTCCTCATCTCCGGGGCACTCTCTTGGTCACATATCGAGACCTGTTCCGGGTGCGGGAGTTCTGCTTCCTGTACACCGGGCTGGTCCTTTCCTATATTGGCGACAAATTCGCTGCCATCGCGGTCGCCGTACTCGTCTTCGACCGTACGGGGTCCGCATTCATGTCAGGGCTCGCGCACGCGTCGGCCTTCCTGCCCGCGCTGGTGGCGGGTCCCCTGCTCGGCCCGCTGGCCGACCGTCTGCCCCGGCGCACGCTGCTCATCGCCTGCGACGTGCTACGGACCGCGACGACCGCGGGACTACTCCTCCCCGGTTTGCCGGTAGGGGCGCTGATCGTGCTGCTCTACGCGGGCAACATTCTCACCGCGCCGTTCACCGCCGCCAGGTCGGCGTTGTTTCCCGAAGTGCTCGACGGGGAGGCGTCGATCACCGCGAACGGACTTAACCGGGTCACCTACCAGCTCTGCGAGATGGCCGCGTTCGCCGCGGGCGGGCTCGCCGTACTCGCCATCCGGCCGGAGGGCGCGCTGGCCGTGAACGCGGCCACCTTCGCGGCGTGCGCCTGCCTCACCGCGATCGGCGTACGGAGGCGACCGCGGGCACTCCCGCCCCGATCCAACGCCGGGATCATGACGGGTGTGCGGTTCCTCCTCACGGACCCGTGGCTGCGCAACTGCCTGCTGCTGGTGTGGCTGGTGTCGATGTGCGCGCACGCGCCGGAGGCGATCATCTACCCTTATGCTGCTTCTCTCGGTGGTGGACCGTCCCTGGCGGGCCTGATCCTCGCCACCATGGCCGCAGGTTTCACACTGGGGACTGTAATGCTCACCCGGTGGCTGTCCCCGGCAGCCCGGGACCGGCTCATAGTGCCGTTCGCTGTGGTGGCGGGGGCGGCCCTGATGCCACTCGCGGCCGAGCCCTCGCTGCCGCTGGTGCTTGGACTGTTGTTCGTCGCAGGGCTCGGCTGCGGGTATTCGGCCCCACTCAACGCGCTGTTCGTGCAGCGGGTTCCGGCCGAGCTGCGCGGCCGGACCATGAGCGTGGCGATCGCCGGGATCACCGGCGGTCAGGGAGCCGGTTTCCTACTGGTCGGCCTCGCCGCCGGCGCCGGGTTGGACCCGGGGATCACCTTCGCTCTCTGCGGGCTCCTGGCCGCGCTGGCCGCGCTGGCCGCCGGCCTGCCATGGCGACGTTCGCACGCCCGCGGTACCGCCCCCGCCCAGTGACTCGCCGCACCGGATCGCCCCATCGCCCGGCGTAACGTCAGGGATGATGACGGGGACCGCCGTGGAGCCGGAGGACCGTGGCGAGGTCGTCGAAGAGGCCGTGTCGAGCACGAGGCGGAGGGTCGCAACAGCGGCAACAGCAGTAACAGCCGTGTGAGGTGCTGGCCGGTCACTTCCTGTCACGATGGGAGGGACGAGGCGATCATGCTGCTGCTCCGTTCGGCCGCCACGAACCCGGCAGCCACCGCGCATATAAGGGCCATCTTCGAGTCGCAGATCGCCGCTCTCGTTGCGCGAGCCCTCCCTTTGTGACCTCGCCGAGGCGTCCTGGCGTGCCGGTCTGGTGCGCACACAACTGCTCGGCGTGGCCTTCGTCCGCTACGTCGTGGAGCTCGCCCCCGTCGTCTGCGTGGCCGCCGGTTGCCTGATCCGCGACATCACCCGGTCCTGCGGTACTACCTCACCGGCGAGCTCGGCGTCGAGGCCTGAGTTCCCGCCCCCTCCCGCACGCAGCGCTGTCGTAACCAGTCATGTGAACAACTGTAGGCCAACACTTGTTGGCCTACAGTTGTTGGCATAAAGTCCGTAGCAGACAGAGCGAAGGAGCGCACGGTGACCAACGTCGAAGAGGGGATGTGCGAGGTTCTCGTCGTCGGTGCCGGACCGGTCGGTCTCATGGCAGCCGGAGAGCTGGCGCACCGTGGCGTCGCCGTAAGGGTGATCGACCGCGAACGTACGCGGGACTCGTTGTCCAAAGCCCTCGTGGTGCACGCCAGAACGCTGGAGATCATGGATCTCGCCGGGCTCGCCGACGAGTTCGTCAAACGCGGCTATCCGGCGCCCGGACTGGATGTGAGCCTGCAGCGCACCGGCAAACCCGTGTCCGTGAACATGCGTCACCTGGACACGCGGTTCCCCTACATGCTGGTGCTCCCGCAACGCCAGACCGAGGAGATCCTCGCCGGGCGCCTGGAGGATCTCGACGTCCCGATCGAGCGTGGCGTGGAACTCGTCGACCTCTCCCCAGGGCAGGACCACGTGGTGGCGACGCTGCGCGGCGAGGACGGGCGCGAGGAACCGGTGCGGGCCCGGTATCTGGTCGGCGCCGACGGCTCGCACAGCAGCGTTCGTCGGCTGGTCAACCTGCCCTTCGACGGTCGACAGCTTGACAGCCTGGTCCTCATCGGCGACGTCAAGGCCGACGTGGACCTCGTACGGTCGCGGATCACGAACCTGACCTCCTCTCGGGGGTTCGTCTCGCTCCTGCCCTTCCTGGGGGAGTATGTCCGCGTTTTCGCCGTGGATTTCGAGCGCCAGAACCACGCCCGCGACGACGCCCTCACGCTGGAAGAACTGCAGGACACCGTGAACGCCATCGCGGGCAGAACGATCGAGCTGCGCGACCCCATGTGGCTCACCCGATACGTGGCGCCCAGCCGGCAGGTGCGGACGATCCGCGCCGGCCGGGTGTTCCTCGCAGGAGACGCCACGCACGCGCACAGCCCGGCTGCGGGCCAAGGCATGAACATGGGCCTCCAGGACGCCGCCAACCTGGGCTGGAAACTCGCGATGGTGCTGCGCGGCCAGGCTCCGGCAAGCCTCCTGGACACCTTCGACAGCGAACGCCATCCGGTACACACCAGCGTGCGCCACGGGACCGATCAGATGTTCCGCCTCTTCACGCTCACCAACCCGGTTCTGCGGCTGGCGCGGAGCATCGTCACCCGGACAGTGGTCAGGCGAGCGCCGGTGCAACGTCGCCTGGCGGGCCGCCTGTCCGGGCTTGCCATGGACTACCGTCATGCCCACAAAGGTGCGGGTGAGGGCAGGATGCGCTCCGGGGACCGCATCCCCGACGTCGACCTGTGGACCGCGCACCGCCCCTCGACCCGGCTGTACGAGGTGCTGCGCGACCCGGGCTACGGGTTGTTCGTCTACGCAGAAGCAGATCATCTCGTCGCGGACCGCGGGCGGATCACGGCTCTCTTCGCCGCCGTGGCCGGTACCTACGGCGTCGCCGTGCGGCCGCACCTCGTGATCGACGAAGGGGTGGTCGATCCCGCCGAGATGGGCGCCCCCGTCTTCGTGGACGTCGCAGGCCAGTTCGCCCGCAAGCTCGGCGCCCGGCACGGCAGCGTCCTGCTCATACGGCCCGACGGCTACCTCGCCGCCCACGACAGAAGCTTCGACATCCGAGCGGTCGCAGCATGGTGCCGGAGCCGGCTGGTCGCCGCCGGTCAGGAGGCGTAACCGAGGAAGTGGTCGTGGAGCATGCGGCCGACCTGCGGGTCGCCTCTCTCGAAGGCGTCGACGATCGGCTCGTGGTCGGCCGCGTTCTCGTGCAAGCGCATCCCGAAAAGCCGGGCGCCGTCGGCAAGCGGAGCACTTCTCCGAACGGTCCCGTCGTTGACCAGCGGCGTTCCCGGGAATAATCTCATCATATGGTGAATTAATGGGGAGGCGGTCATGCGCAGATCGACAGCGGCCACGGTGAGCGCGGTGTTCTTCGCGGTGGGCCCCGGCCTGTTTGTTGTGCTGATCCCCTGGTGGATATCGCGCTGGCAGCTGCGCGAGCCCTTCCCGGCATGGGCGATGGTGCCGCTCAGGGGCGTGGGAGTGGTGCTCCTGAGTGCCGGGCTCGTCATCCTTGCTCAGGCATTCGTCCGGTTCGTGGTCGAGGGATTCGGTACGCCGATCCCCGCAGCGCCTCCGGATCGGCTCGTCGTCGGCGGCCTGTACAGGTATGTGCGCAACCCGATGTACGTGGGGCTCTTCGCGGCCGTTGTCGGTCAGGCCATGGCGTTCGGGAACGGTTGGCTCCTGGTGTACGCGGCCGGTATGGCGATCCCGGTGGTGCTCTTCGTCCGTTTCTACGAGGAGCGAAAACTCCGCCGACGTTTCGGCGCTGACTACGAGAAGTACTGCGCGACCGTGCCCGGGTGGTGGCCGCGGCTCCGCCCATACCGCCCCTGACTCCGAGTGCGCCGCCAGCGTTCCGCGCACCCGACATCGGCACCGTTACTTCGACGAGATGATCAAGCAGGTGGATCGTGAGTTCGCGGACCGCATTCCGGAGGAAGCGGCAGCGTGCTGTATGCCGTGGCCAACGCGGGAGAGGGGACTGCATGACGGTCACCCTCTTCCCTGACGCCGAGGCGGCGGCCAGGGCCGAGGTGACCGGTCGAGTGGCAGATGCGTCGCCTGCCCCGGCTTCCTACGGTTTATTCGTCGACGTACAACGAGAAGCGAAAAGGGGGCGGCCATGACGCCGAAAGAGGTGGTGCGGGCGCATTCCACCGCGAAGACCAGCGGTGACGTGCCCGGTTGCCTGGAGTGGTGCCACGAGGACGTCGTGTTCGAGACCGTCGCCTTCCAGTCGGCCTCGCACGGCAAGCGGGAGGCCCAGCAGCAGTTCACCGCGTTCCTGGGGGCGTTTCCCGACTACGCGGTGCAGATGGACGAGTTCGTGGAGATCGACGACCTGGTGATGGCGGTGGGCACGATCACCGGGACGATGCGCGGCCCGCTGGCTGGCATCGAGCCCACCGGCGCCGCGTTCGAGCTGCCGTATGTGTGCCTTTGGTACGTCCGCGACGAGCTGATCGCCACAGAACGCTTCTTCTACGACTTCAACCAGATGTGGGAACAGCTCGGCGTGCCCACGGACGACGCCGCGGCCCGATTCGCCGCCTGGCGCGATCGAGCGAACGCCACGGTGAGCTGACTCTGGTCTCCGCGGCCCGTACATCCGACGCGGACGCTGGCTGTACCCGGTTTTGAGGGATTCGCCGGGTGCAGCCGGGTTTTCGTTGGAGGTCGCGTTACTGGCCGAACATCTGGCCCGGACCAAACATAAGGCCCCGGTCGAACATTGAGTTCAGCGTGCCGAACATCCCTTCCGGGTCGGCCTTAAGCTGCTGGGAGAGACCCACGAGGATCTCTTCGGCGCCCGCTTCGAGGCCGGCGATGGTCTCGGCCACGAATTCGGCGACCCGCATGCCGCCGTGCGTGGCGGTGAGGTCGTCCCGCAGGTCGCTGCCGAGTTCGGTGTCCACCGCTGGTGGTGCGACCTCTACTACCCGGATTCCGAGTGTCTTCAGCTGCTCGCGCATAGAGATCGTCAGGGAGTGTATGGCGGCCTTGGTGGCGCTGTAGAAGGCGACCGTGACCAGCGGTGCAAACGCCAGTGCCGACGTGATGTTGACGACGGTGGCACCCGGCTTCCCGGCCAGCTGCCCGGCGAGCAGTGAAGTGAGGTGGGTGGGTGCGATCACGTTGACGTCGGTCTCCGCCCGCAGCCGCGCTGGGTCGATCGGCCGGGAAACGTCGGACCCCAGCTGGATCCCGGCGTTGTTGACCACCATGTCAAGGCTCGGGAACTCCTTTGCCAGCTGGTCGGCCAACTGCTGCCGCTGGCCGTCGAGGGCCAGATCACACTGATGTACGGCTATGCCCGGATGCCGCTCGCGCAGCTCCGTCAGCCGATCCGTGCGCCGGCCGCAGACGACCACGGTGTTGCCGCGCCGGTCGAGTTCCTCGGCCAGTGCCCGCCCGATGCCGCTGGTGCCGCCGGTGATCAGAACCGTTCTTCCCCGCAATTCCGTCCTCATGATGCTCAACGAAACGCCGCCGGCTCAGTGTGGCGCATCTGTCATCCGACGGGAGCCGCCCAGGCTCTGGTGATGATGGGGGCGCTGATCGTCTGCACAGCGCTGTGGGCGCTGGCGCAAGCCTCGTCGGCGGTCAGCCATCGGCGAGTCCGAACGTAGGTGGGGCGACCGCGGCTGAATCGGTCGGTTGACCGGTCCGTCGAATGGCGTTTATATCCTCATGCAATGACTTGAAAGTCGCTAGACGGGGACATAGCATCGCCGGGCAAGTAATGCCGAGACGGAAAGGACGATGACATGGCAAAGCTGCCCAGTGGTCCGCTGGCCGACGTGGACGCCGAGTTCGAGCGGATGGCTTTGGAGACGGGCGGTGCCACGTTCGGCCTGTCGGGCACGAGCGCGCGGGAGAAGCTGCTCCAGGTCACCGCGCACGACATCTGCCTGGCCAACGTCGGGCTCGCGTTCAAGATGCACATCCAGGCGATGAACATGCACGGCGTCTCCTATGGCGACATGCTCGCGCTGATCCGCTTCGTGGCCCCGTACGCCGGCTATCCGGCTGCGGCCAGCTCGCTGGAGGCATTGCGGCGATACGGCGCCGAGCTGGGGCTCAAGGTCGCCGCCGACGTCGACCCGGAACGGAGCGGCGAGGAGCGGGCCGAAGCCGTGGTGCCGGTGGCCGACCAGTGGCTGGGGGAGTTTCTCGCCTCTCGCCTCGGCCGGGCCTGGACCGAGGATCGGCTGTCCGCGCGCGAGCGCGCGTTCGTCGCGCTGACCGCGCATGTCACGCTTGGCGAGCTGGGCCCGTCGTTCCGCCGGCACGTCAAGCTGGCGCTGGCCGCCGCGAGCGTGGACGAGGTCCGCGACGCGGTGCGCTTCACCGGTGAGATGGGCGTCACCAGGGCAGTCGCCGCGCTGGAGGCTCTGGAAGCCGTCCTCGCCGCTCAGGGCTGACGGCCGGGCGCTGGGTCGCTCCGGGGTGATGGCCCGGGCGCCGGGCGGGAGCCTCGGTTCCCGCCCGAGCCGACGCCGGCCTAGCGGCTCGGTGGCTGCCGGCTTGGGCCCGACCGGTGAGATAGCGCTGCAGGGTCGGGGCGACCCAGCCGGCGAGCTGGTCGGGGCCGGCGGCGACGAGGAGCTCGGCGCGTACGGCGTAGCCGAGCAGGCTGGTGACGTAGGTGAGCAGTCGTCGGCCGAGGGTGCCGCGCGGGCCGTCCAGCAGGGTGACGACCGCGCGGTCCGTTGGGAACACCTCGGCGACGACCGCGCTGAACAGCTGCTCCATGCCGCCGAAGAACCGGCGCACCAGCGCCGGGTTCGCACCCCCGTCCGCGGCGGCCACGATCTCCTGCCTGGTAGTGGATGACCCCTGTCCACGTCCAGTCTTACGCATTGCCTGCCTCCTCGGTCGCCATGATGTCCCGTTCCTGAGACTTAAGAGTCATCAGTAAGAGACTTAATCGAGTGACGAGGAGACCCGATAGAGGGCCTCTATTCCATGACTGACGACTTTCGCCGAAAGCCGCGCCGCCGAGGCGAGGAACTTCACATCTCCATTATCCAGGCGGTGCTCGCCGAACTGGCCGAACACGGGTACGCGCGACTCACCGTCGAAGGTGTCGCGGTGCGCGCGCGGACCGGGAAGGCGTCGATCTACCGGCGCTGGCCTGCGCGCGCGGACCTGGTGCGCGAGGCGATCGCGTTCGTGCTGGACTCCGCCATCGAGCCGCCGGACACCGGCGGCTTCCGCGATGACGTGCTGCGGCTCTGCCTCGACGTGGCCGAACTGCTGGCCGGCGTGACGGGTGAGGTGATGCGTGGCCTGGTTGGCGACGGGCGCCGTGATCTCGACCGCACGGACGAGGTGCGCCGGCTCGTCCTGGGCCTGGGCATGAACGCGATGCGCGACGTCACCGGCCGGGCCGTCGCGCGCGGCGAGATCGGCAGCGAGTCGATCACGCCGAACCGGCTCAGCGCCGGACCGACACTGATCTACGCCCACTTCCTGTTCGGCGCCAAAGCCCCGGCCGAGGAACTGGTCACCCAGCTCGTGGACGAGGTCATAATCCCGCTCTTCCGAGCGGGGTCGTGAGCGCGCCGGTCAGGACTCGCCCGCCGGGTCGAGCGTCACCGGCACGCCGTTGAGCACGGGGGTGCCGCCGAGCCTGTCGATGATCATCGGGTCGGTCAGATCATTGGCGCACGCGCCGCCGCGTCCGCGCCGTGCTCGTCCCTGATCTCGGCGGGTCGGTCCGCGACCAGATCCAGCGCCTCATCCTAGGAGATCTCCGCCCAGCCGGAGGACGTGCGCCGCACCGGGCTCCTGAGCCGGTCCCGATCGTTGCGGACATCCTGCCCGGCTGACTGTGTCCGGCGCGTTGTCGTTTGCGCCGTCGACCTCTCCGGGGCTTTCCAAGGGCATGGTGGAAACGCGACATGCCCGCAGGCTCGCAGGAGGGCCCGGAGCGTCTAACCCGCCACACGACCGGTTCACGCTCGCAACTGGGCGAGCGCGGCGTCCAGTACGGCCGGGGCGTCCAGCTCCGGATCGTCCGCCCAGTCGAGCCAGACGGACAGCAGGATGCCGAACACCGCGCCCGCGGCGGCTCTGACCCGGGCGTCGTCCGGCGGACGGGCGAGCCGGGAGGCGACGAGATCGGTGAGGGTCTGCTTGGTCCTGGTGACGTTGGCGAGGCTGGCCGCCCACAGCGCGGGGACGCTGAGCACCAGGGCCTGCCGTTCCCGCTTGGCGGTCACGTCGGCGTCGGTCAGGTCGGTGAACATCGCGCGAAAGGCGTTGCGCAGCGCCTGAACCGGCCCGAGCTCCGCCGGTTGCGCCGCCATGGCCGTGGTGAGGAGGGCGTCGTAGTCGTCGAGGATGACCAGGGATTCCTTGGTCGGGAAGTAGCGGAACACGGTCCGGTGCGAGACGTCGGCCGCCTCGGCGATCTGCTCGACGCTGGTCGCGTCGTAGCCCTGCTCACTGAACAGGCGCAGCGCGTGCCGCTGGATGGACGCCCGGGTGTCCGCCTTCTTGCGCTCGCGTAGTCCGGGGCGATCAGGGTCTGGCGTCATGGGGATCCTTCAGCGGGACGACCGTGCGGTATTTGCCGCCGTGGGACTGCTCCGGCGGTTCCGCGGTACGTTCCAGGATGACATGATCGAGGCCGTGCTCGGCGAGCAGGCCGGCGATCCCGTCGCGCACCTCGCGCCACACCGTGCCGGGGTCCGCTCCCGGCGTGACGCGCAGCCGTACACGCAGGGTCGTGGGCTTTGTCTGGACGATCTGATAGAGCTGGACCCCCGGCGTGCGGTCGACCAGCGTGTTGAGCATCAGCGGCGCGATCACCGCGGAGCCGCCGCCGGCCCCGCTCCCGAAAGTGAGCACGTTGGCCACGCGTCCTCGCACGCGCAGGGCGGGCAGCGGGTTGCCGCACGGGCACGGGTCCGGCCGCTGCAGCACGCTGTCGCCGAGGTCGTAGCGCAGGATCGGCTGCACCCGGTTGGCCAGGTTGGTCACCAGGACGGTGTGCGACTGCTCGCCGGGAGGGGTTGGTGAGTAGTCGGCTTCGACCGGTTCGGCCAGGACCCAGTTTCCGTTGACGTGATACCAGCCGTGCGCGCAGCCCTCGGTGAGGAAGGGGCACTCGCTGGCACCGTAAGTGTCGCGCACCTTGGCGCCGAACGCGCGGCCCAGCAGCGCGTAGTCGTCCTCGGTCAGGGTTTCGCCGGCCGGCTCCACCAGGACCGGCGCGACGCGCAGCCGGCCAGCCTCCTGCTCCGCGGCGAGCATACGCAGCACGCTGCCGTATCCCAGCAGCAGGGCAGGACGGAACGCGTTGAGCTCGGCGACCAGCTCGGCCAGCGGGGCGTGCACGGAGAACAGCCGGATCGCCTTGCGCTGCAGCCGGTGCGCGCGCATGCGGGCGGCGCCGGCGGAGACCATGAAATGCCCGTTCCGCGCGGCCACGATGGCCATCCGCCCGCCGCCGGCCAGGATGCGGGTGATGTCGCGGGCGTTGAGCCAGGAGCCCATCATCCGGGCGCTCATGGCGTAGTTGACCGCGATGTCTCTCTCGTCCTTGACGAAGATCGCCGGATTTCCGGTAGTCCCCGACGTGGTCACCACCAGGTAGCGGCCGAGGAAGCGGGCGCCGATCAGCTCGGGATCCGCCACGAAGGCGCGAGCGCGCTCCAGTGTCACCTCTCGGTCACTGGCCCACCGGTCGTAGTCGGCCATCAGCGCCTTCTTGTCGGTGACCGGCAGTGCAGCCGGGTCGTCGACTCCGTCCGGCAGCCCTCGGTAGAGGTCGCGGTAGTAGGGCGAGTGGGCGCGGGCGTGGGCGACGCTCTCGCGCAGCCGCCGCCGCTGGACCGCGACCCACGCGCGATTCCTTCTGGTACGGCCGGCGTCGAGCAGCAGCCGTGGCATGGTCTCCATCATACCGCTATTATGTCACATCGATGTCAAATGTCATTTGAATGACTGTTTTTGCTCTCGCCCGAGTTGCGACTGGAGGAGCGAGGCGACCCACTCGCCGCCAGCCTGGTGACTGGCCACATCGAGCCTGCTCCAGGCGTTCCCCGGCCGCCCGCAGGGCGCGCGTGTGCATGTCAACGCCCAGACCGCAGCCGTTGATCTGGCTGGCGCGTACGTTGATCATCTCCAGCGTGGTTCGAGGCACCCCCGGCGGGCCTGGTCGAGCAGCGGTTCGAGGGCGCCCCCGCCGACGAGGATGTGGTCGCGGGTCGGCAGCAGATTGCCGACATGGAGGCGGGTGCTGTGTCTACCACTGGCCTCGGGGAGCTCGGTCATGAGGTCACTGTGGGAGCGAATGCCGCCCGATGCCGGGAGACCCATTCGGCATAGGTGGACGCACGCCGTCCGGTGACCTCCTCGACCGTGGGCAGTGTCGCAGCGGGCTCGCCGACTCTTGCCGCGAGCCCGTCGAGGAGTTCGTCGGCGGCCGGCGCCGGCATGCCGTGCTGGACCATCTGCTGCCTGACCGTGTCCCGGGGCAGTTCCTCGAACCGGATCAGCCGGCCGATCGTTTCCCCGATGATCCGCACCCGGTCGAGGTGGGTGAGCGACTGCGGTCCCGTGACGGTGTACGTATCGCCGACGCGCTCCTTGAGAAAGGCGTGGACGGCGACCGCGGCGATGTCGCCCGGGTCGACAGGGGCCAGCGCGGCCTCGCCGTACGCGCCGCGAACGACTCCGCCGACGGCGATCTGGGGCGCCCAGGCGAGATCGTTGGTCATGAACGCGTCCGGCCGCACGAAGGTCCAGGGCAGCCCGGAGGAGGCCACGGCCTGCTCGGCGCGCAGGTGCTGTTCGCCGATCCAGCCGCGCGAGGGAAAGCCGGCAGCGGCGGAGGACAGCAGGACGACGTGCCGCAGCCCTGCCTGCCGCCCCGCGCGGAGAAAGCCGGCGATCGCGTCGAAGACGGGGAACAGGAATACCCGCTCGATCCCGGCCAGCGCGGCGGGCAGGGTTTCCGGCTGGCTCAGGTCGCCCCGCACGATCTCGGCCTCGCCAGGAAGCGAGTGCTCGCCCGGGGCGCGGGTGAGGACGCGGACCTGCTCGCCCGCGTCAAGCAACTGGCGGACGATATTGGCGCCGACATTGCCGGTGCCGCCGGTGACAAGGATCATGGGTCGGGTCTCCTTCGCGTTCGTCGGTCATCCTGCCTCCGGACGCTACGAGCGCGCGGCCCGCACACGAATCCGTCACACGACCGGCTCACGCCATGGGGCGGTTACAGCAAACAGTCATTTGCATACGTTCGTTTACATCCAGGATTACCTGTGCTACTCGGCGTCTCACGGCGGAGAACAGGACGAGATGTCCGACCTGATGAGACACCTTCTCAATCGCGAGATCAGGGAACGACCGGCTGGATACTTCGGCCCGAACCGCGGCCCCGCCGGTCCTGAGCTTCCGCTATCTCGCCAACACGGCCTACCACGGCGACCACACGTTCGGGAACATCTCCTTCCCTGACGACGTAGCGTGATCACGTCACGGAGCGCCCGCGACAAGATGGACGATCTCGCGTACGGAAAGGAAATGCGCTCGAACAACATGTACGGCGCCGAGGCCGAGTGCGACTCCTTCGCAACCTGGAGGCTCCCGGACATCGTCTTCGAGTCCTAGGCCGAGATCGACCTCGGCGGCCAGATCGTCGAGTTGTACCGTTCATCGCCTCGTTCTCGCCGCGGTTCCATGGCTCCAGCGCGGCCGACCTCCTGACGCGGACGCGCGTCAGGTCCAGGGACGGATCGTCCGCCGCGTCGGCGCCGACCGCTCCTCGAAGCGCACCACCGGCGCCGCCGACCGGATCATCGACGGCACCGGCCTGCTCGCCGTGCCCGGCCTGATCAAC
Organism: Nonomuraea sp. NPDC049378; assembly: GCF_055586745.1. Taxonomy (NCBI): domain Bacteria; kingdom Bacillati; phylum Actinomycetota; class Actinomycetes; order Streptosporangiales; family Streptosporangiaceae; genus Nonomuraea; species Nonomuraea sp. NPDC049378. The sequence goes on along the minus strand of NZ_JBVJHP010000031.1, from coordinate 38,960 downwards.
GCCCACCAGCACCTGTTCCAGGCGTCGCTGCGCACCCTTGAACAATCCGCATGCAGGACCACAGGGCAGGCGGTCAACCGTTGCGTGGCACAGGTGAGGGCTGGCGGAACAGGCGGGGGAGCTTGCGCAGCAGCCAGGGGGCGCCGACGGTCGTGGCGGTGCCGGCGCTCAGGGCGTCGGCGAGCGTGGTGTGGCCTTCGGCGATCGAGAGGAAGGTGGCGCCGTCGATGGTGACGGTGGCGTCCGGGGCCTGTGCGGGCGTGTGGACCATGTCGACGGTGCCGTCGTGGACGCGGGCGTGAAAGGTCTCCTCGTCGATGCGGAACTCGATGACGGCGCGCAGGCCGGCGGCGGCGTCCGGGCTGAAGCAGGCTTGCAGTCCGAGCATCGCCCATCCGGAGCGGAAGGTCTCCGCCGGCCGCCGGTTGTCCATTGCCCACTTCATCCCCCAGCGGGCCATGGCGAGGACCGTGGGGCCGAGTTCCCGCCCGGCCTCGGTGAGGTCGTAGGCGGGCGTGCGAGCGGGCGGCGGGAGCGTGGTCCTACGGATGAGGCCCTCGCCTTCGAGGTGCTTCAGCCGGGCGGCCAGCAGGCCCGTGCCGAGCCCGGGCAGGTTGGCCAGCAGATCCCTGAAGCGTTTGGGGCCGGTGAGCAGCTCGCGCACCAGGAGGAGGGTCCAACGCTCGCCGATCAGGTCAAGGGTGCGCGCGGTCGCGCAGTACTGGTTGTAGGTCCGCTGCTCCACTTCGTCATTCTAGTCTTCACGCTTCCGTTTCTTGAAGCGTCACCGCGTCGAGCAGCAGCCGGGCCAGTGGTTCGGGGTGGGTGACCATGATGTCGTGCGGGCCGTCGCAGGCGACCGTGCGATATCCGATCGCCCTGGCCAGGGCTTCGAACGCCTGGGACGGCGGGCGGCAGCAGACGGCCGTGCCGCTGATCGTGTCGACCGCGCCGGTGAGCCGGCTGGGTTCGCTGAAGGACCGCAGCGCCTGGGGCCGCAGGCGCGTGGACAGCCAGCGGGCGTCCTCCTCGCCGGTGACGCCGTAGCGGGCCGGCGCGGGGGCGGGGATCACGGGTCCGCCCTCGTGCGGCCGGGCCGCGCCACGCAGCGCGGCGACGAACGGCTCGGGTGCCAGGTCGAACAGACTGGCGCCGTCCGGGCCCGCCCAGCCGTCCACCAGGATGATGTGCCGCACGCGCCGCGGCCGCTGGTCGGCGGCCTGCCGTACCACGAGGCCCGCGTAGCTGTGCCCGACGAGGACCAGGTCCGACGCCGCCCGAGCGGCCTGGTCGAGCACGGCGACGATCTGCTCGGCGTGCTCTGCCAGTCCGGCGTCGGGGTCGAGGTCCGGCGTGATCGTGTGGTGGCCCGCTTCGTGCAGGTACGGGACGAGCCGGTCCCAGGCCGAGGGGTCGTGCCAGGAACCGTGTACGAGAACGAAGGTGGTCATTCGCGCGTCCTTTTGGTGAGGAGTTTAACTAAGCGCTTCCTGTTATTGAAGCATGAGAATTCACTTCTGAAAGCCTCTTGTGGAGGGTCAGGTCATGTGACGGATGCAGGGGAAGTACGAGTCGCCTTAAGTTCTCCGCAGAACCCACGACAACTCGACGAACGAGGTTGCCATGCGAAGAGGGTCGCAGCCGGATGAGGTGGTCCGCGGCTACGCCGCCGCGCAGAGCGCGGGCGACCTGGTCGCCGTGGTGAACGCCTGCCATCCGGACGTGGTCCGGGAGTCGATCCCGTTCGGGCTGCTGTCGCGCGGTCGGCACCGGGTGCGGGAAGCGGTCGCCGCGCTGCTCCGCACCTTTCCCGACTACGACCTGCGGCTCGGCGAGTTGCGCCTGAAGGAGAAGCTGGTCGTGGGGATGGGGCTGATCAGCGCGACCATGGAGGCGCCGCTGGCGGGCCTGCCGGCCACCGGCCGCCGGTTCACGCTGTCGTTCGCGAGTCTCTGGAAGGTGCACGACGGGTTGATCCATCGCGAACTGCTCTTCTTCGACCTGAATCACATGTGCGAGCAGCTCGGCCTGAGCACCTGCGAGCTGGCCGCGCATCTTCGCTCATGGCGTCTCGGCCTCCGGGGATAGCGAGAGCTGCGCCAGCTCGCCCCGGCTCGCAACCTGGAGCTTGGGAAAGGCCTTGTGCAGGTGGTAGCCGATGGTCCGCGGGCTCAGGAACAGCTGGGCCGCGATCTCCCTGTTGCTCATGCCCGAGGCCGCCAGCCGGACGATCTGCAGCTCCTGGGCGGTGAGCTGGTCGATCAGGCCGGTGGGCGCGTTCGCTGCCAGGTGCCGCTTGCCGGCGGCGCGCAGCTCGCCCTGCGTCCGATCGGCCCAGGGGCGCGCCTCGAGCCGCTGGAAGATCTCCAGGGCCGACTCGAGCGGTTGCCGGGACTCGAGCTTGCGGCGGTTCCTGCGCAGCCATTCGCCGTACAGCAGTTCGGTGCGCGCCCGTTCAAGCGGCCGGCCGCTCTGCTGGTGGAGCCGCACCGCCTGCTCGAAGTGGTCGCCCGCCTCCTCCGCCGGAGCCAGCAGCGCTCGACATCGAAGGGCCACGGCCCAGGCCCAGGGCTGCCCGGTCGCCGTCGCGGACGCCTGCACGCGCGCCGCGGCGGCACGAGCGAGGTCGGTTCGGTCCAGCCGGACCGCGGCCTCCACCACGTCCTGGGTGCGGTGCAGGACCATCATCGTGCGCGCCGCGGGGGAGTGCCGGTCGAACTCCAGTGCCCGGCGGATGATCGCCTCGTGTCTGCCGCCCGCGAGATCGAGCAGGTTGAGCGCGGCGCAACGCATGCCGCTGGTCGCCCCGTCGGTCACGTCCGCGATCTCGGCGGCGTGGGCCTGGCAGCGCTCCTCGTCACCCTGGGCCGCCGCCACGTAGGTCATGATGCCGGTCAGCAGGGCCTGGTGATGGTGCTGGCCGATGTCCCTGGCGATGCGGTAGCCCTCCTGCGCGCTGGACAGAGAGTCGCGATACCGGCCCATGAACATCTGCGCGCGGGCCAGCAGGACGAGCGCCATCGGCAACACGCCAACCGCACCTGACGTGCGTGACTCGCGTTCAATGGCCACGGCCCGGTGGTAGGCGGCGGTGTCGTCGCCGATGAGGAGGTCCCAGAGGGCCAGGGCAGCGCGGCGGTGGAGATCGGCCGGCCGGTCCGACCGGGCCAGCCCTTCGATCACCTCGCGCATGGACGACAGCGCGACGGGCGGCTCCTCGGCGGCCATCCGGCCGAGTCCGGAGGCAGCCCGCAGCAGCGGGTGCGCCCGCCGGATTCCGGTGGCACGGGTAGCAGTGCGGGTGACCGCGGCGAAGTCGCAGGCCAGCCAGGCGGCGGTGATCGCGTCGAAGTACATCTCGGCGGCCAGGTCGTCCACACCCTGCTCGCGGACCGCGTCCGCGGCGCCGGCGAGAGTGGTGTGCGCGGTGTCGAGGTCGCCTTGGGCGGTGGCTACGGCGGCGCGGACCTGCGCCAGCCGGGCTGACTCGAGTGGCTCGCTCAGGTCGGGCGCCGCCCGGTCGGCGAGCGCTCCGGCGCGGTGATACTGGCCCAGCTCGGCGGCGGAGCGCGCGGCGGCGGCCAGACGCCGGCCGCGCTCGGCCGGGTCGGGCGTGAGCTGGGCGGCCCGCTCGTAGGCGGCGGAAGCGCCGGCGTGGCCGCCCTTGCCCTCGGCCTGTTCCGCGCCGCGTTCCAGCGCTGCGGCCACGGCCTCGTCTGACCCGGTGGTGGCCAGGGCCAGATGCCAGGCCATCCGGCCGATTGCGTCGGGATGGCCGTCCAGCGACTTGGCCAGCGCGCGGTGTGCCGCCTGCCGGGCCGCGGCTGGCGCGTGCTGGTAGGCCGCGGTTCTGACCAGCGGGTGGCGGAAGACGATCCGGCCGTCGGCGATCCGGACGAGCCCGGCGGCCTCGGCGGGCTCGGCGTCGTACAGGCTGCCGCCGAGGTGCTTGATCGCGTCGAGCACCAGGTCGAGGGTGCCGTCGTCGCAGGCCGCGACCAGCAGCAGCGTTCTGGCATCGGCAGGCAGTGCGGCGATGCGCTCGTGGAAGCCGCGCAGGATCCGGCTGGGCACCGGGCTCATGCCGACGGCGTGCAGTGGCACCTCGCCGGACCGCTGTGCGCCGGTCAGCGTGGCGGGCAGCTCGATCAGCGCCAGCGGGTTGCCCTGGGCCTCCGTGAGCAGGCCGCGGCGCACCTCCGGTGCGAGATCCGGGGCGTGTGAGTCGAGCAACTGTTCCGCCGCGGTGGCTTCGAGCGCGCGGAGCCGGAGCTCGCGCACCCCGGGAGCATCGAACAGCCCCTCGTCGTCGCGCGCGGCGAAGACCAGCACCACGCCCTCGGCGTCCAGCCGGCGCGCGGCGAACAGCAGCGCCTCCGCGGACGCCTGGTCGAGCCAGTGAGCGTCGTCGATCAGGCAGACCAGCGGGCGCTCGTCCGCGGTGTTGGCGAGGAGGGTCAGCACCGCCAATCCGACCAGGAACCGGTCGCTGGCGGCGAATCGCTCCAGACCGAGAGCACCGCGCAGCGCGCGTGCCTGCTCCGTCGGTAGCGCGTCGATCCCGTCGAGCACCGAGTGCAGCAGCAGGTGCAATCCGGCGAAGGGCAGCTCCATCTCCGGCTGGATGCCGGCCCCGCGCAGCACCAGCATCCGATCGCCGGCCAGCACCGCCGCCTGGTCGAGCAGGGCGGACTTGCCCACCCCTGTCGCACCCCGCACGATGAGCGCACCGCTCAGGCCGTTGCCCGCGTCGCCGAGCAGTCGCGTGATCACGGTCTGCTCCTCACCTCGTCCGTAGAGCATCGCCGTCCGCCTCCGTCGGTTCGTCCTCAAGTCTTCGCATGGAGACTCGAAAGTCTCCTCCATGAGACATAATGCGCGAGCCACGACTCGGGAGGAACGGCGGGGTGCCGTATGGAGGGATCGCGCCGTACACCCGGTCATCTGCCGGATTCGGCCAGGCGCCCCGGGGTCCCAGCGTGCTCATCACACCTGCACCAGAAGGACCCGCCCGAGCCGCATGGAGACCCGCTGACGATCGCAAGAGACCGGCGCCGGGGCCCGTCGACGACGCGGGCGAGGATCGTTGACGCGGCTTGACGCACGGCTACGACCTGGTGCCTATGCGTTCGATCGCCCGTGCGGCGGGGGTCGACAGCCGGATGATGAGCTACCACTTCCGAGGTGGCCGGCGGACCGGTTCCTGCGCCTCCTCGACGATCCGGCCACGGCCGAACTGCTTGCCGTACTGGCGCGCAGCCCTGCCACCCCCGTGGCGGTCGGTCTTGGTGGGGGAGTGGCACCTGCTGCCGGCCGGGCAACTGGCCGCCGGGGACCGCGGCGAGGTGGTCGACCAGGTCGGCCCGGCGCTCCAGCGCTACCTGTGTCCTTGGCCAGCTCGGCGGTCGGCGACTCGTCGCCTGGTCAAATGGCGGATTCGCGCTCCGGGGCCGCGGCATAACGTGAGACGGCGTGACGAAGAAGATTACCGTAATCGGTGGCGGCCTGGCTGGCTTGACCGCGGCCATCACCTGCGCGGAGGCGGGCGCCGACGTGACTCTGCACGAGGCGCACCGCACGTTGGGCGGACGAGGCCGCGCCACGCCCGCGCCATACGTCGCCCACGAGGGCGCACACGTCTTCTACGCCGACGGCCCGCACTGGAACTGGATGGTCGAGCGTGGACTGACCGGCCCGCTCGGCCGGCCACCCGTGCGCGACGCCGCCAAGATCTCGTTCCTGGTGGACGGTCGGCTGCGCCGGCTGCCGCCCGCGGGCTTCGTCCGGATGATGTTCCTGGACCGGAGCCGGGTGGCGCCCGTCGACGTGGACTTCTTCACCTGGGCTTCCAGCCGGTACGGCGAGCGGATCGCGCGCGTCGCGGCCAACGCCATCAGCGTGGTCACCTTCGACGCCGACACCGGACGGCTGTCGGCGGCCTTCGTGTGGAACCTGCTCCGCCGCGTCTTCGCACCCGGGCCACCCGCGGTCCGCTGGGCGATCGGCGGTTGGCAGGCGGTCATCGACCGGATGGCCGCCCGCGCACACGAGCTGGGCGTGCGCATCGAACTCGGCTCCCGGGTCACCGAACTGCCCGGCGAGCTGACGATCGTCGCGACCGAGCTGGCGTCGGCCCGGCAGTTGCTCGGCGACGACACGCTGCACTGGGAGTGCGGCGAGTGCGTGATGTTCGACCTGGCGGTACGCAGCAGCCGGCGCGACCGGTTCATCTGCTGGGACCTCGACGCCGGCGGCTTCCACGAGAGCTACTCCATGCAGGACCCCACGATCGCGCCCGCGAGCGAATCGCTCTTTCAAATCGACCTGCCGGTTCGCGTTGGGGAGGGCAAGGCGGCCGCGCGGGAGCGGGTGCAGGCGTTCGCCGACCAAACCGTGCCCGGCTGGCGCGATCGGGTGACCTGGCAGCGCGTCGGCACGGCCAAAGGGCGGACGGGCGCGCTGGACCTGCCCGGGCGCACCTGGCGCGACCGCCCCGCGATCGATCGGGGCGACGGCGTGTTCCTGGCCGGCGACATGGTCGCGGCCCCCGGGATGCGCGGTGAGATCTCCGTCAACAGCGCGATCCGCGCCTCCGAGTCTGCTTTGACCGCGCTGCACCTGGATCTACCGCGCACGGCCTGATCTGCCGTACACGAGGATTCAGCGGGCATTGCGCGAGTTGATGTCCCTTTTGCTCTCCCCGCCGCCCCGCGCCCGGCGGCCACCTGTGAAAGACGCGTGGATGACGAGCCGCATGGCAGATTCCGCGCCCGCCACCGCCCGGTTAGCGTTTCGCCCCGGATGTGGATGACCTGAGGAGTGGGAATGCGCGCGATCCGGCAGCGGGACCGGAGCGGGACCGAGCCGTTCGAGCTGGTCGATCTGCCGGTGCCGAAGCCGGCGCCGACCGAGGTGATGTTCAGACCCGATCACCAGAGGAAGCATGAGAGAACAGTTCGTCTTCGCCCTGCCGGCCGCTGCGGACATCTCTGTCGTGGAGGCCGGAGGGGGCGCGGCACAGGCGGGCCCGTCTTCGCCGAAGACGCAATGCGGCTCTCCGCGGTTGGGCCCGCCGTCGATCCTGTCGCCTTTCGGCCTTCCGCTTACGGTGGGCAGGCGGCTGGGCAGCACAGCGTCTCCACCGACGTGGCAGCGGTAGGTTCCAGGACATGGCGGCAAGGATGACGGCAAGCGAGCGGCACAGCGTGTGCAACCTGTGCGAAGCGGTCTGTGGCCTGCGGGTACGGGTCCAGGGCGAGCACGTGGTGTCGATCAAAGGGCTGGAGGAGGACCCACTCTCCCATGGGCACATCTGCCCCAAGGGCGTAGCACTGGCCGACCTGCACCATGATCCCGATCGCCTGCGGCGTCCGGTCCGCAGGGTCGGCGACGAATGGCACGAGGTCGGCTGGGACGAGGCGTTCGATTTGGTCGCCGGCGAGCTGTCGCGTATCAGAGCCGAACATGGGCCCGACGCCGTGGGCGCGTACCTGGGCAATCCGGTCACTCACAGCCTCGGCGCGATGACCCATGCACCGGCGTTCGTCGACCTGCTGCGTACCAGCAACAAATACTCTGCCGGCTCGGCGGACACCTGGCCGGCCCAGTTGGTAGCGCTGCTGATGTACGGTCACCAGTGGTTGCTCCCGATTCCCGACGTGGACCGCACCCACTACCTGCTCGTGTTCGGCGCCAACCCGATCGCCTCCAACGGAAGCCTCATGACCGCGCCTGGCTTCCCGCGCAGGCTGCGTGAGATGCGCGGACGCGGCGGCAAGCTCGTGGTGTTCGATCCGCGCAGGACCGAGACCGCCAAGGTCGCCGACGAGCACCACTTCATCAGGCCAAGCGCTGACGCGGCTGTCCTGCTGGCGATGGTCAACGTGGTTCTGGAGGAGGGCCTGGCCACCCTGCCGGCTTACGCAGACGGTCTCGACGAGGTACGGCGGGGCATCGCCGACCTCACCCCGGCCCTGGCGGCGCGATGGTCAGGGGTCGACGAAGCCGTGATCAGGCGGGTGGCCCGAGAGTTCGCCATGGCGAAGTCTGCCACGTGCTACTCGAGAACGGGTCTAAGCACCCAGCGGTACGGCGCGCTCGCCCACTGGGCGGTTCAGCTGCTCAATATCGTCACCGGCAACCTGGACCGGCCAGGCGGCCTGATGTTCACCAGGCCGGCGGTGGACGGTATCGACAGCGGCACGCTCGCACCCGGACATGTCGGCTCGCACCGATCGCGTGTGCGTGGGCTGCCTGACTTCAGCGGCGAGTTCACCGTCGCCACGCTGGCCGACGAGATCGAGACGCCCGGCCCCGGCCAGATCCGGGCCTTGCTGACCGTGGCGGGCAACCCGGTGTTGTCCTCACCTGGCGGTCATCGGCTGAACCACGCGCTGGCGGGGCTGGAGTTCATGGCGGCGATCGACTTCTACGTCAACGAGACCACCAGGCATGCCCACGTCATCCTCCCACCGACCGGGCATTTTGAGCGCGACCACTATGACGTGCTCTTCAACGCGCTGGCTGTGCGCAATACCGCGCGCTTCAGCCCTGCGCTGTTCCCCCGCTCCGCTGACGCAAGGCACGAGTGGGAGATCTTCCAGGAACTGGCCAGGCGATATCGACCGCGCGGCACGATGAAGGAGCGGCTGATGCTTTCGCTCAGCCCCAACCGCATGATCGACCTCGGACTGCGGCTCGGGCCGTACCGGCTTTCACTGCGCAAGCTGCGCCGCAACCCGGCAGGGATCGATCTCGGTTCGCTACGTCCCGCGCTGCCCGAACGGCTACACACCCCGGACAAGCGCATCGACCTGGCGCCACGCGAGCTGCTCGACGACCTGCCGCGACTGCGCGACTCCGCGCCAGAGGACGGCGAGTTGCTGCTCATCGGCCGGCGCCACCTGCGGGACAACAACTCTTGGATGCACAACAGCGGGCGCCTGATCAAGGGAGCACCTCGGCATCATCTGCTGGTCAACCCCGCAGATCTGGCCGTGTTCGGGTTGAACGACGGCGACACGGCATACGTACGGTCGCGCTCCGGTCGGGTGATGGTCGAGGTCAAGGCCACTGATGAGGTGATGCGCGGCGTGGTCAGTCTGCCGCACGGCTACGGTCACCAGCGTCCGGGCACCCGGATGGCCATCGCCTCCGCAGTACCCGGCGCCAGCGCCAACGACGTCACCGACCCCGGGGTGCTCGACGACGCCAGCGCTACAGCGGTGCTCAACGGTGTCCCGGTTCGGATCGAACCCGTGCGAACCACGGCGTGAGCGACGCGATGTCGAACTTCATGCGGGCCAACGCCGGGCATTGCTGATATTGAGGGCGGTCACCACAGTGAAACCGCGCGGCGAAGACCTGGCGTGCCGTGCACAGACGTTCTGGCTTGCGGTGGTCGGCGTCCTGCACCCTTCGCTGGACGGCCGCTTCACAGGGTGACCCGGGATACTCCGCGACGCCGGTAGAGCCACCAGGCCACTGGCAACCACAGCACTCCCGCCACACAGCACGCGACTGCCATGAGTGGTCCTTGGACGGTGAGCCATCGCAAGACGTACTCGATCACCTGGGGTTGGGGCCCGCTCTGATCCCATGCCTGCGCTACCAGGCCGAACGGTATTCCCGCGGCCATGGCGAGCAGCAGCAGACTGACGACACCAGGTTGCCAGTACGGGCGGCCCACCACGTACGCGCAGGCCAGTGAGACGCCAAGCGACATGCCGAACCCAGTGGCGAGCGTCAGCAGCAAGATCACGCCGGCAGGCAGCAGATCGTCAGTGAGCGGCAGAGCCAGGCTCGCCCCGGCGGACAGAACAGGTAGGGCGCAGCCGAGCAGTACGGCGGCCGGCGTCCCTCGGGCGATGGCAGGGAAGTAGACGAACTCCCAGCCGAACCTTCCGTTGGCGTCTGCACGGGTCGCCGCGGCGTTGGCGCCGAGCGGATACAGCTTCGTGGATCTGCGACGCCAGTCGCGCGGGCCGCGCAGCAGGTCCGTCAGCCCGCCCCGGTCCTTGGCGACGCTCACCAGCGCTCGCCCGGGGTGAGGCGGAAAGAGCGGGAGGCCGCGTCAGGACCTGCTGCACGCCTGCACGGGGACGTGCGGGAGAGTGCCAGACCGAGATTCTGCAGCTCCTTCTGCGCCGCCACGTGCTGCCTGAAGGACCCGCCAAGCCCCTTGCCGACGCTCTGGCCACCCGGGCCGGTTCGGGAGCCGTGTGCAGCCCGAACTCCTGTGCCAGCTCGGCCAGGCGGGCGAGGACGCCTGGCCGATGGACAGCGGAGTACGGCGCGATGAACCGGATCAGCGCAAGCATGTTGGCGTAGGGAACGCCTTGCATGTCCAGGGCGATGCGGTGCACCTTGAACGGCAGGCTGAAACTCGCGCGGCTGATGCCGTGCGCAGCGGCTTGTATGGGCTCCTCCCGTACGCTGGTGCCAGGCAACTCGAAGGTGTGCCCTGCGCACATGGTCGGGCTGGCCATCGCCCGTCACGCAGTTCGGGTTCGAGCGCTCGTGACTGCCGAACCGGGCGAGGTGCATCGCCTAGATCACCCCCACCTTCCAGCGCTACCTCACCGGCTGCTGAGGCCATACGCTGCCAATCGCCTGCCCAGTGTGCCCCGAGGAGCGTTCAGCATCATGGCAACGGCATGCTCCGGCCGAGACACGGAGTACACGACGACGCTGAACAGCTGTGGTTTGCCCCCTGGCATCTTTGCTCCTCAATGATCACGCTATATCCTCACTCAAGGACTTTCAAGTCTTCGCATGTGGCTTATTGTCGAATGTCGCCGCATACACGAATGCGCTACCAGGAGCCGCGCTTCGCTGACCATCTCGTCGTGCCTGTGCATCGTCACTACAGACCCGTGGCACTTCAGACGGACTCCCGGCAGGGTCTGTACGGTCACTGGCTCTGGCCCGCTTTCGGTGGTGACGGAACGTGATAGTCCGTGTCGGTAAACGATCCGCTCGCCGTGCTGTGCCACCGTGACGCCGGTGTGACGACAGCCGTGTGCGAGCGGCAGACGTTCCGGGAGCCGTTGCCGGCGAACCGGCGACGACGAGCAGTGGCTGCAAGCTGGGTGATCAAGGTGCCCAGGAGAACTTTTGTCAGCTTCTCGGCCGTGAACAGTGAACGCCCGGGGTTCCACACCAGATCACACTGAAATACGGATCGAAGATCGGCGCCAGGACCTGAGCAATCGCCTGCTGGATCAACCTGTCCAGCACAGAGGGCACCCCCAACGCCGCGTTCCCCGCCCCCGGGTCTGGGTATCACCGCCCGGCGGACCGGCAACGGCCGATACGTGCCCGCGTCCAACGCCTCCCGGACACCCGCCCAGTGCTCACGGATCCACGGCCGTAACTCCCGCGTGGTCATCCCGTCCACACCCGGCGCGCCCCGGTTGGCCTGCGCGATGTGCCGGCCGGCGACGTTGGATGAGCCGAAGAAGAGCGCTTCTCGCTGGGTTTTCCGGATCTCCATCGCCACTGTACGGCTCACGCCTCGACCCCCGAGTCAAGTTCGTGTGACGAACCATATTAGTTCGGTACACGAACTTCAAGTACGTGCGTCGGGAAGATGTTCGTGAATCTGCCCACACATGAGCACCATAAGGTTCGTCACGCGAACTTTCTGGCGTGGCCGGCCCGCCGCGGGTGCCGGACACCCTGCTCCGCGGCCGGGGCGCGGCGAGCTCGTCCACATTTTGAACGAACGTACTACTTGTACTATGGTTCAAGTATGTCGATGGAGAAGGACGTCGTGACGCATGCGGGGACGCCACGTGCCGGAGTGCGGGAGTGGTGCGGGCTGGGGCTGCTGGCGCTGCCGACCGTGCTGTTGGGGCTGGACGTCACGGTTCTCTACCTGGTGTCGCCGAGCATAGCCGCGGAGCTGGATCCCACCGCCGCACAGACGTTGTGGATCATGGACGCCTACGGCTTCTTCATCGCCGGCTTTCTCATCACGATGGGAACGCTGGGAGATCGGATCGGCAGGCGGCGCCTGCTGATGATCGGCGTGGCAGTGTTCGCAGCCGTTTCGGTCGTCGCCGCGTTCGCCCCGAACGCCGGCCTGCTGATCCTGGCGCGAGCGCTGCTCGGCATCGCCGGCGCCACGCTCATGCCCTCAACGCTGTCGCTGATCAGCAACATGTTCACCGACGTCCGCCAGCGGGCCGTGGCCATCGGCGTGTGGGCCACCATGTTCGCCCTCGGCATGGCCGCCGGTCCGATCGTGGGCGGCGTCCTGGTCGACCGATTCTGGTGGGGGGCGGCCTTCCTGCTCGCGGTGCCGGTGGCGATGATCGTTCTGGCCGGTGCGCGTACGCTCCTGCCCGAGTACGCGGCGCCCGGCAAGGGACGGCTCGACCTCATCAGCGTCACCCTGTCGTTGGTCGCCATCCTGCCGGTGGTCTACGCCGTGAAGCACTTCGCCACGCACGGGGTCGACGTGCTGACGCTGCTGCTCGTACTGATCGGCGCGGCGGCCGGGTTCGCCTTCGTCCGCAGGCAACTCCGGCTCGCCTCCCCGCTGCTGGACGTGACGTTGTTCGCCGACCGTGCCTTCTCCGCCGCCTTGGCGGTTCTGCTGATCGGGCTCGTCAGCGTGGGCGGCACGATGTACCTGGTCACCCAATTCCTGCAGTTGGTCGAAGGGCTCTCCCCGGCTGTGGCCGGCCTGTGGATGGGCCCGCCGGCGCTGGCGATGTTCGCCGCCGCCATCGGCGCCCCCATCGTGGCCAGGAGCATCCGGCCGGGGACGGTCATGGCGGCGACCCAAGGGCTCTCCCTGATCGGATACGCACTCTTCGCGACGGCGAACACCGACAGCGCGGTGAGCATCGTGGTCGGATTCGCGTTCGTCTATTTCGGCTTGGGGGCCATCGCCGCGCTGGGCACCGACATCGTCGTCGGGGCCGCTCCGGCCGCGAAGTCAGGGTCGGCGGCGGCGATGTCCGAAACCGTGCAGGAACTCGGGCTCGCCGTCGGGGTCGCCCTGCTGGGCAGCCTCACCACGGCGGTCTACCGTTCCCAGGCCCAGCCGCCGTCGCAGGTGGCGCCCGAGATCGCCGCCCGCGCCACCGCCAGCCTGGACGGCGCCGTGGCGGTCTCCGACAGGCTCCCGCCAGACACCGTCCAAGGCGCGCAGGAAGCGTTCACCACCGGGCTGAACATCGCCTCCCTCACAGCAGGAGCCGCGATTGTGGTCGTGACCGCGCTGTGCCTGCTCATGCTCAGGCACATCCGCCCCATCGGGGAAACCCAGCCGTGATCGTCTAATCTGATGCTCAGGAGGGGGCATGGGCGACGACGACAGATCCACGGATGCACGCAGAGCCAGAGGGCAGAAGCGCCGAGCTGAGATCATCGAGGCCACCCTGGCCGTCGTCCAGCGTGACGGCGCGGCCGGTGTCACCCACCGCACCGTCGCCAAGGAAGCCGGCATACCCGTCAGCCTGAGCACCTATTACTTCGCCACCATCGACGACCTGCTGATCGCTGCCCTGACCAGCATCGTCGAGGCCTACACCGCGCGCATCCGCCACATCATCGACAACCGCGACGACAAGATTCGCGGCCTCGCCGAGCTCATCGCCGAATCCGCAGGCCCCGGACGGGACCGCGCCCTGGCCGAACGCGAACTGTCGACGCTCGCCGCCCGAAGACCCGCCCTACGCCCCATCGCCCGCCGCTGGCGCGAGAGCGTCGCCGAACTCGCCCAGCACTGCACCAACGCCCCCGATGCCGTAACTGCACTCGTCGCGACCTCTGACGGCCTCTGTGCCGCCATCCTGATCGACAACGCACCCGCCGACACCGACTACGTGCATGCCGTTCTGCGGCAAGCGCTCGGCTCCCAGCCCGAGACCACCAAGCAGTGACCGAACCTCAACCCGAAGTCATGGGTTCGCGGCCCGACCTCCCGAGACGGCTTCCAGCAACAGCTCCCTGAAGCCGCCCCGGCCCAGGGACCCTCGGCGCGGGCAGGCCGTGCGGGGACGTAGTTCGTCCCGCGAATTTGTTACCCTTGGGTAGTGAGCAAGCAGGTTGACGGTCCGCTCGGAGTGGTGGCCGCATTGGTGCGGTCCACATTTCTGGTGAACGCCGTGTACACGGAATGCGCCCGCGAGTACGGACTCACCCAGCAGCAGGGCCAGCTGTTGTGTGTCCTGATGGCGCAGCCGTACGGCATGAGCGAACTGGGCGCGATGCTGGGGCTGGCCAAGTCGAGCCTGACCGGCCTGGTGGACCGGAGCGAGCGCAATGGCCTGGTCCAGCGTGGATCTGATCCGCGCGACCTCCGTGCGGTGCGGGTGGCCCTCACCAGGCGGGGGGCCAAGCTCGCCGACGAGTTCTACGCCGAGGCCTGCCGTCGCATCGAGGAACTTGCTGCCGGGTTCGCTCCCGTCGAGCGCGACACGCTCGGTGTCCTGCTCGGCCGCATCGTGGAGGACAACAAGGTGCCCACCGTCTTCATGGAACCGAACCATTGACGCCGGCGGAGGGTAGGCCGCCGTACGAACCAATCGAGTTCGTCGTCTGAACGGCAATCCTGTTGTCGTTGGGGTGTTGATCTCCGTCACGACCAGAACTCGAAGTCCTCGTCGATCTCCTCGCCCGCCAGGAACGGTGCCAGCAGTCTGGGCAGGAGGCGTGGGTAGAACCGTTCTTCACTGGCCACGGCCTCGGCGACGGGCCACCAGCGGAAGTTGAAGTAGTCCTCCTTCTCGTCCTCGTGCCGGCCGGACTCGTCCACCGCTGGACCGCAAGCCTCCAGCCGGACCTCGACGACGACCTCGTTCTGCAGAAAACGCACGTTTCTGTGGCGGAAGCAGGCCTGGCGCCGCCACGTGGGTAGTCCCACCTGCTCCGGCCTCACGACAAAGCCGGTCTCTTCGCGGAGCTCCCTGATGGCGGTGTCCAGGTAGGTCTCACCCTCGCCGATGCCTCCGCCGGGGAGTTCCCACCAGATGCCCAGTTCGGGCGCGGAGGACTCGCGGGTGTGGAAGAGCAGTATCCGGCCGTCAACGTCGCGCACCACGAGCCGGACGACATCACGTTCGACGATGGGAAGGTCTCGGGGAAGATCGAGCATCAGGGTCTGGCGCCCTCTTGACTGCGGCGGTCGCGCTCACGAGCCACGACGATCAGCTCGCATTCGACGGAGACGCCCTCGGGGAGCGCGGTGACGCCGATCGTGGTGCGGGCATGGCGTCCCGCGTCTCCGAACATGTCGATGAGCATGCGTGAGGCGCCGTCGGTCACGCTGGGCAACTCGTGGAAATCGGCTACGCACCGTACGTATGCGTTCATCTTCACGATGCGCTCGACAAGGTCGAGGTCACCCAGCGCGGCCTCCAGGGATGCCAGGCAGCCGAGCACCGCGAGCCGAGCCGCTCGCCTGCCGTCCTCGAGGGAGAGTTCCGCGCCCACCCGTCCCTTGTGACGGAAGCCGCCGTCTCTGTAGGGGGCGTGTCCGGAAACGAAGATCATGTCCGCGTGCCGGATCGCGGGGACGAATTCGTGTGTCGGAGCCAGGTCCGGCCATCGCAGTCCGAGCGTCCGCAACGTGTCCTGGATCCGTGGTGCCCGTCTCAGCATGAGTTCAGGGCCTGGTCGAGATCGTCGATCAGATCCTCTGCGTGCTCGAGCCCGACGGACAGACGCAGGAGGTCATCGGGGAGCGAAGTGCCGGCGCCGTGCGTCGGGGAGGATGCCTGGTGCTGGATGAGGCTGTCCACCGCTCCGAGACTGGTCGCACGCCGGAAGAGCGTCACAGCTCCCGCGACCTGCAGAGCCCTCCGCTGCCCGCCCGCCACCCGGAAGGAGACGACGCCTCCGTAGCCGCTGAGAAGAGACGCGGCATCTGTACGGCTCGGCGATCCCGCCAGGCCGGGATGGTGCACCTCGATCACATGCGGGTGGGTGGCGAGGAATTCGGCGATTCGTACGGCATTGGCGGCATGCGCACGCATACGGCATGGCAGGGTCTTCAGCCCGCGGTGGGTGAGCCAGCAGTCGAAAGGCGAAGGGACGGCGCCGTCGATCCATTGGAGCTCGCGCAGTCGTTCGGCAAGCGGGGCCGAATCGCTGAATATCACGCTGCCGCCCACCACGTCACCGTGGCCTGACAGGTATTTGGTGGAGGAGTGCACCACGTAATTCGCCCCGAAAGCCAAGGGCTGGTGAAACATCGGGGTAGCGAAGGTGTTGTCGACCACGTGGACCGCGTCCCGCTGGTGGGCCAGCGACGCGATCGCGCCGATGTCTGCCACTTTCAACAGCGGGTTCGACAGCGTCTCGGTCCACACCAGGGCGGTGTTCGGCTTGAAGGCGCGCCCGAGCGTCTCCATGCTGGTCATGTCGACCGCATCATGCTCGACTCCCCATTCGGAGAGGCGTTTGAGCAGGCGGGCGGTGCCCTGGAACACGTCTTCGGGCAGGAGCACGTGAGCGCCAGGGGAAAGAACCGCGCGCAGGACGGCGCTGATCGCGGCGGAGCCGCTGGAGAAAGCCAGTGCCTCGCCTCCACCCTCGAGGGCGGCCAGTGCACGCTCCAGAGCGGAGCGATTGGGGTTTCCCGCCGCCCCATAGTGATAGCCGCGAGAATGGCTGCCGTCGGCGTCCCGCTCAAAAGAGACCGACATGGTGATCGGCTCTGTGATCGCTCCGGTGCCGGGATCCACATCATGCCCGGCGCGAACGGCGACCGTGTCGATTCTGGTCGATGCCCTCATCGTCCTCGTTCCCTCCGTTCGCTCGGGACGCGGCGAACTTGGCCCGAACACCGCCGGACGCGATCGCCGACGGTCAGCGCCCATGGTCCGCACGCAGCGCTCTGCAATCCAGCTCAACCTTCAGCATCGGCTGAATCGGGGGAAGCTGCTTTCGCCACGCCCGTTCGTGGCGGCGATGACCTCGCGAGCGGAAAGTCAGTCAGTCGCCGGTGCCGAGAGCAGGCGGCGCAGCAAACGTCTGGTGATCTGGAGGAGCGGACGCGGCGCCGAGATGGAGGTCGATCAATGCGTGGCGATGTTGCGGGGCAGCCGGAGCACGAATCGGGTGCCGCCCAGGGGTGAGTCCTCCGCGTGAAGGCTTCCCCGATGTGCTCGCGCTATGACGCGGGCGATCGGCAGGCCCAGGCCGCTTCCGCCCTGGTCACGGCTCCGCGCGGCATCCAGCCGGGCGAACTGGCCGAAGACGGTTTCGCGGTCGGCCTCCGGGATCCCCGGCCCGTCATCGGCCACGGCCAGTTCGACGGTGTCGCCATCTCGGCGAATTTCGATCAGTATCGAATGCCGCGCGTGCCGCTGGGCGTTGTCGAGCAGGTTGCCCAGCAACCGGTTGATGTCGGTGCGGACGGCCTGGATCGTTGCCTCACCGTCGTAGCGCAGGTCGATGTCAACGGTGTCCGGCCTCCAGGAGAGCTCGGCCCGCACAAGTTCGGCCAGATCCACCGTTTCCCGCTCGACGGATGTGTTCGCTTGCACGCGTGCCAGCAGGAGCAGGTCGCTGACGACGGCCTCAAGCCTGCCCAGGTCCCGCAGAGAGTGCGCGACGAGCACGGCGAGATCGGTCTGGTCGGGATGTAGCCGGGCCTCCTCCAGCTGCACACGCAGGCCGGCCAGCGGGGTCAGCATCTCGTGTGCGGCGTCCGCGGCGAACTGCCGCGTCAGCTCCGTTCCGTCAAGCGCGGGCTCCGCGATCGGCCACAGCGTGTGACCGCGGGCCGGATGTCCTGCCATGAGTGAGCCGCCGCTCGCAGGCGAAAGCGCCTGGCCGGACACGCAGACCTTCGTGGAAGGGCGGGAAACGCCGCCCCTTGCCGGGCTTGCTTGGTGCTTGGCCATGTCGTAGCCCTCCCTCTGGAGCAGAACGGCGGCATCGTCAGGCGGCGACGCGCTCCCGGATGGCGGGCGAATGGATGCAGTCGATCTCGCACCACACGCTGATCTGTGCCGGGCTCTGAACGACACCCCAGCGGCGGGAGAGACTGTCGACGATGAACAATCCACGCCCGGCTGTGGCGTCCGGGTCATTGCGGCCGAGTTCCGGCCGGTCTTCCCCGCCGGCGTTGGTGACCTCGATGCGTACAGCACCGTGGACGTGCGCCACCCGGAGCATGAAGTCGGCGCCGCCGGAGGCGGAGTGCTGGACGGCGTTCGCGGCGAGCTCGGAGACTGCCGTGACCACGTCGTCCACGGACGGATGGCCGGCCATGAGGTCGCCGACGAAGTGCCTCACGCGCCGGACTTCGGACGGTCGTGCACCGAACCGGTGGAGCTGGACCGCCTCTGCCTCGCACACATTCATGATCGATTTCCTTCCGCGGCCAGCGGGCTGCCGTGCTGTCCTTGCGTCCCTGGCCTGATCTTCCGTGGGCCGCTCGGGAAGCCTCCCGGTTCGGCCCTCGGAAGCCACACTGCCAAAGCGCGACGTCGATGCGTTGTCGGTCTCGAGCGTGCCGCTGTCGGTTCGCTGTCGAGACGGCGATGGCGCCCGCGCGCAGAAGGCCGGCTATCCCACTGATTCGACCATTCCCGATGGCGAGGAGCCGGTCTCCCCGGGCCGTCGCCGTCGGACGAACAGCATC
The DNA here is from genome assembly GCF_055586745.1 of Nonomuraea sp. NPDC049378. Taxonomy (NCBI): domain Bacteria; kingdom Bacillati; phylum Actinomycetota; class Actinomycetes; order Streptosporangiales; family Streptosporangiaceae; genus Nonomuraea; species Nonomuraea sp. NPDC049378. The sequence goes on along the minus strand of NZ_JBVJHP010000031.1, from coordinate 20,353 downwards.
TCAGGGGCTCGGTCCGGTGAGGATCGGCCTGCACCGGCTGCGCAGGTGCTTGTCGAAGAACGCGGGAACGCGCCAGGAACCCCGCGGTCCTGTCACGGCTCAGGCGTGACGGACGGCTTTCCGCGGACGAGTGGCTGGAGGCCCTGGTCGGGCACGATCGTGGACAGGATGATCGATGTGGTGATCCGCCCCAGCCGGGTGAACCGGTCGATGACCCGTTCGAGGTGCGCGACGTCCGTCACCGCGACCTTCATGATGAAGCACTCGTGTCCGGTGCCGCGATGGCATTCGATGACCTCGGGCGTCTGGTTCACGAGGGCGGCGACTTCGTCCCTGATCGCTCCCACCGCGCCGATGCGAAGGTAGGCCGCCAGCGGGCGCCCGACGGCGGACGGGTCGACACGTGCCCCGTAGCCGGTGATGACGCCGGAGCGCTCCATCCGCCGGACGCGCTCGGTCACGGCGGGACCTGACATGTGCACGCGCCGGGCCAGCTCCGCCATGGACAACCGGGCGTCGGCCTGCAGTTCGGTGAGAATGGCCCAGTCCACCTGGTCCAGGGGCGACGCCGCCTGATGTGCCTGCTTCTGCGGATCGCCGCGGTAGCCGCCGTTGGTAGTCGTTGTGACCCTGCTCACCACATCACCTGTTCATGTGCCTCGGCAGGCAGGCTATGCCCATATCGGCCGTTCCCCCAAGCCCTCGCCTCTCACGTGTAGTCTCGCTCGATCAGTCGAGGCCCACCCCTGGCTGCTGGATCGCCAGAGTGAAGCGGGCCTTCGCGGTCGTGGCGGGATTGCGGTAATGGTGGTCACGGTCACCGCGGAAGACCGCGGAGTCCCCCGCGGACAGCAGCGCCACCTCCTCCGCGACCTTCACCTCCACCTGGCCCTCCATGACCAGCAGGAGCTCGCTGGTCCCGGCAGCGTGTGCGTCGCTGCCGTACGATTCGCCGGGCTGCAGAGTCCATTCCCACAGCTCGACGACGTTCGGCGGTTTCGTGCCGGCCACCAGCTTGGCCTCACCGCCGACGGGTCCCCGCCACAGGACGGCGGCATCCTCCGCCCTGGTCACCGTCAGCGCGGGGGTGTGGTCGACCGCGACGAGCGCGGGCAGCCCGATCCCGAGGGTGTCGGACAGGCGGAGCAGGGTCGCGATGCTCGGATTGGTCCGGCCCTGTTCGATGCTGACGAGCATGCGCCGGCTCATGCTCGATCGGCTGGCGAGTTCGTCCAGCGTCCAGCCGCGTTCCAGCCGGCTCGCGCGCACCCGGCCCGCGATGGCGGCGGCGACCTCGCCCAGCTCCCGCATGTACACGTCCCATCATCTGGTGCACTATTGAATGCATTATAGTGCACTCAATGATGGAAAGGGGAGGGTTGTGGTGGACAGGAATGATGGGCCGGACGACGATCTGCAACGGTTGCGGCTCCAGACGGTGTCGGTGGCGGCCGGCCGGCCGCCACGCCGGCCGGGCGAGCCGCTGAACGTGCCGCTGGTGATGGCGTCGAACTTTCACGCGGCCGGACCGGGGCAGGCGGCGGCAGAGTATTCGCGCGATGACGGCACCCCGACCTGGGCGGCGCTCGAGACGGCTGTCGGAGCGCTGGAAGGCGGGGGCGCCGTCGCGTTCGCCTCGGGCATGGCGGCCGTGTCGGCGATCGTCGAGCTTCTCCCGGTCGGAGCCCGGGCCGTCGTGGCGAGCGACAGCTATTCGGCCGTGCGCACGCTGCTCGCGGCCGGTTCCCCTCCTGGTCGCTGGGAGCTCGACCACGTCGACGTCACCGACACCGGCGCGGTGCTGGCCGCCGCGAGGGGTGCGGACCTGCTGTGGCTGGAGTCTCCCACCAACCCGCTGATGGACGTGGCCGACCTGCCGGAGTTGTGCGCGGGGGCGCGTGCCGCGGGCGCGCTCGTCGCGGTCGACAACACGTTCGCCACGCCGATCCTCCAGCGTCCGCTGGCGATGGGCGCCGACATCGTGATGCACAGCGGGACGAAGTTCATCGGTGGTCACTCCGACCTGCTGATCGGTCTCGCCGTGACGGCCGACCAGGATCTGTACGAACGGTTGCGTGCCCGACGGGAACTGGCCGGCGCCACGCCGGGAGGATTGGAGGCCTTCCTCGCCCTGCGCGGGCTGCGGACCATGGCCGTACGTGTCGCGGCGGGGCAGCGGGCCGCCGGTGAACTCGCCGAACGCCTGCACGCCCATCCCGCGATCGACCGGGTGCGCTATCCGGGATTGGCCGGCGATCCCGGCCACGCGCGGGCGGCCGCGCAGATGGACGGGTTCGGAGCGGTCCTGTCTTTCGAGGTGCGTGGGGGAGCGCGGGCCGCCGATGCGGTGTGCGCGGCCGTCCGCCTGATCCACTCCGCCACCAGCCTCGGCGGGGTGGAGAGCACGATCGAACGCCGGGCGAAACTGCCGGGGCAGGAACACGTGCCCTCCGGCCTGCTGCGCCTGAGCGTCGGCTGCGAGCACGTCGAGGATCTCTGGGACGACCTGGATCAGGCGCTGGTCAGCGCTGCCGAAGCTGGACGGCAGCACCCTCTCGGGCTCCGTCATCGAGGCTCCTCCACCGGGCGGTTGCGGTGATAAATCTGGATATGTAATATCCAGATTCAGGCGGCGATGGAGTGGTCACCGCGTACCGCACACATGAGCGCGGCCCTCAGCCGGGAACGGGTAGGGCCTCCCGGTCGGGTTCAGAGCACTCCGGCGGTTTCGGGCCAGGGCCGCCGGAGGTGCCTGTGAGGGCTGTGGAGCTCGAACGTCCCCTCTTCACGGCTGCATCCTTGGGAGAAAATTCTAGATGTTTCCTATCCAGATAAAAGCAAAGTCGGGAGGGTGGCTCGCGGTTCTCGCGGTGACCTTGGGGATCTTCTCCTTGATGACGTCGGAGTTACTGCCCGTCGGCCTGCTCACCCCGGTCGGCGACGAGCTGGGAGTCTCCGCCGGCATGGCCGGCCTGATGGTCACCGTGCCAGGGCTCGTAGCCGGGCTGGCCGCTCCCCTCCTCACTGTGCGGGCCGGAGCGATCGACCGGAAACTGATGCTGGCCGGGCTGGTCGGGCTGATGGCCGTGGCCAACCTGGCCTGCGCGCTGGCTCCGCACTTCGCCGTCGTGCTGGTGGCGCGCTTCGCCGTCGGAGTGAGCGTCGGAGGCTTCTGGGCGATCGCCGGCGGGCTCGCCGCCCGGTTGGTGCCACCCTCCCAAACCGGCACCGCGACCGCCGTCATCTTCGCCGGCGTCTCCACGGCCTCCGTGCTCGGCGTCCCTGCTGGGACCTTGATCGGAGACATCGCGGGATGGCGGGGTGGATTCGCCGCCGTCGGCGGCCTGGGGCTGGTCGCGCTGGTCTGCCTGCTCCTCCTCATGCCCAGCCTGCCGTCACAGCGCGCGATCGGCTTCGCCGACCTGCTCGCCCTGCTCCGGAAGAACTCCGGCGTGCGGATCGGTCTGGCCGTCGCCGTCCTCCTCATCGTCGGGCACTTCGCCGGCTACACCTTCGTTCGTCCCCTTCTTCAGGGCCTCGCCGACATCGACGACAGCATGATCAGCACGCTGCTCATGGTGTACGGCGTGGCCGGCATCGCCGGCAACTTCGCCGCCGGCCACTGGGTGTCCAAGCACCTGCGCGGAACGCTCGTACTGATCGCCTTCGCCCTGGCGGTGGTCACGGCGCTGTTCGCCGTGACCGCTGCGGGCCCGCTCACGGCGACCATCCTGTTGATCATGTGGGGCCTGGCCTACGGCGGCGTCTCCGTGACGCTGCAAACCTGGATGCTCAAGGCCGCACCCGAATTGACCGAGTCCGCGTCGTCGCTCTTCGTCGCCGCGTTCAACCTGTCCATAGCCTTCGGCGCCCTGCTCGGCGGGCTCGCCGCCGACGGGATCGCCACCGTCGCCGTGCTGTGGGTGGCTTCGGGGCTGACTCTGGCCTCCGCTTTGACCATCGTCTCCAGAAACACGAACACCAGCTCGAAAGGCATCTAGACCATGACACACGCCATCATCAACCCCGAGTCCCTGCACAATCCGGTCGGCTTCGGCTACAGCCACATCGCGCGGGCGTCCGGTGACCTCGTCTTCATCGCCGGCCAGTACGCCTCCGACGGCGACGGCCACGTCACCAGCGGGGACTTCGCCGAACAGGTCAGGCAGTCTTTCGCGAACCTGGGGGCGGCACTCGCCGCGGCCGGTCTCGACTATGGGGACGTCGTGCAGATCCGTACCCACATCGTCGACCACGACATCGCCAAGCTGGGGATCATCGCTCAGGCTGTGCAGGACATCTGGCACGATGTGCCGCCCACGCAGACGCTGACCGGGGTGGCCGCGCTCGCTCTGCCGGACATGCTGTTCGAGGTCGACGCTGTCGCCGTGGCGGGCAGCGCCGGCTGAGCCCGCCATCGGAGGGTGCGGGCCCGGGGCGCCGGCGGGAGCCGGTTGGAGCAGGTGTGACCCTGCCGGCGGCCGACCCCTGCTCACCACGGGTGCCCACGTTTGTGGCCCAACTATTTAGATATGTATTATCCAGATTGTGAGGATGAGTGAAGGCGTGGAGTGGGCGCTGCACACCTGCCTGAACCTGGCATGGGTCGAGGACGGCCAATGTGTGCCGACCGCCGTTCTCGCCGACTACTTCCAGTTGCCTCCCGCCTATCTCAACAAGCAGATGCAGGCTCTGGCGCGATCGGGGATCGTGTCGTCGGTCACGGGCCCGCGAGGCGGATTCCAGCTCGCTCGCCGGCTGCAGGACATCACGGTGCTGGACGTGGTGGTGGCGATCGAAGGCACCGAAGAGGCGTTCCAGTGCACCGAGATCCTCAGTCACGCCCCGGAAGCGCAGCAGGAAGCCGACTATCGCACGACCTGCGTGATCTCGCAGGTCATGCGCAAGGCAGAGCTGTCCTGGCGCAGAGAACTGGCCGGACAGACGCTGGCCGACGTGAAGGCCACGGTGGAGGCCAGATTTCCCGTGGTGCCGGCGCAGACTCGTCGCGGGCTCCAGAGGCGGCGATCCTGATCCACGCTCGGGCGAGCCGGCAGCGACGAAAGTAGGGGGTCGCGGTCGACGATCGTCAGGTCCCGCTTCACGGGGACCATGGCCACGATGGGCGCACCCGGCCGGCCAGGTCCGGCGACAGTTGCTGAACGGCAAGGTAGAGGTCCTGTCATATGCCACCCCCTGATCACGGCGAGCCGATCAAGACGCCTCCTGAGCACCAGGTGCTCATGGCGGTCTATGACGGGGTTCAGCTGTTGGACACGGCAGGGCCGTTGGAGGTGTTCTCCGGGGCCACGCATCTCATGGGGCATGGTTATCGCGTACGCCTGGCCTCGGTCGGCGGGTGCGACGTGGTCACGCAGTGGGGCGTCCGGCTCGGCGTCGACCTGGACCTCGCGCGCGTGAGCGGCTTCGGGGGAACACTGCTCGTGCCCGGCGGGCTTGGTTTCCAGGACGCGCTGCGGGACGCGGGGCTCCTCTCCGAGGTCGGCAGGCTGGCCCCGTTCGCCCGGCGCGTCGCATCCGTGTGCACGGGCGCGTTCATCCTGGCCGAGGCCGGGCTCCTCGACGGCCGGCGGGCCACCACGCACTGGGGTTACTGCTCGGACCTGGCTGAGGCCTACCCCTCGGTAGCGGTGGAGCCCGATGCGATTTTCGTGCGCGACTCGCCGATCATCACCTCCGCGGGTGTTACGGCGGGTGTGGATATGGCGCTCTCTCTGGTAGAGGAAGACTACGGCGTGGCAATGGCCCGCAGGCTGGCCAAGTGGCTGGTGGTGTTCATGCAGCGGCCGGGAGGTCAGTCGCAGTTCAGCATCTGGCAGCGGAGCCGCCCCGTGCGCAACGAGGCGCTGCGCCATCTGCTGAGTGACATCGTGGCCGCGCCGGAATCGGACTTCTCCATTCCCGCCATGGCGGAGCAGCTGTCGATGAGCGTCCGTCACTTCGGCCGGCTGTTCACCCGCGAGGTAGGCATCAGTCCCGGCCAGTACGTGGAACGAGTGCGTGTCGAAGCCGCCCGGACGTTGCTGGAGACGACAGAGGAAGGGCTGGACACAGTGGGACGCCGATGTGGGTTCCGCAGCGCGGAGATCATGCGGCGCGCCTTCATCCGGCAGCTGGGCATCTCCCCCAGAGCGTGCAGGGAACGTTTCCGCAGCACTGGCGTGATCAAGGTGTGAGTCTCAGCCTCGCGATCGTTCTTTCATGAAACAGGCGCCCGATCGGCAGTGCGGAAGTACGCCGTTGTGCCGGCGCGTCGCCGTTCCGCCGGAGTGCGGGCGCATGTCTCCTGGTGCGGCCGGCGAGTCGCTGGCCGCGGTCTGCCGTGCAGGTGTCATCGAATGAATGTGACGTCCGGGTGTCGTCGTGACGGTCCGTTGAGGATCGCTCTGGGCAGATCGCGCAGGTGCCTGTCGAAGAACGCCGGGACGTAGGCGCGCTGGGAGGAGATGATCCGTTTCGGATCGACCGTACCGATGTTGGCGGTGCGGAACTGCGGCGAGATATCCAGCTCGTCGTCGAGAGACGGTAGGAACGCCTGCACGTCGGTGAACGTGTAGTGGCGCCCCTTGGGGACGTTCAGGTCCCGCTTCCAGCCGGTGGACTTCTCCCAGAAAGACTTCCACGAAGGAGTCGTCACGTGTGTCTGGGTGTTGGCACCCATGAGCATGAAGGGCCGCTTCAGCCCTTCCAGCGCGACGGGCATCAGGTCATCGGTGGCGTACTGGCCGCCGACGCTCACAAGGGCGCTGAGCTCGGGGACCTCGCCGCCATCCTCCTCGGCAACCTCTTGCTCCAGACCGCTGACCAGGTCGCAGCTCTCGAACCGCTGACGTACGCACGAGAGATGTGCGACGGCCCGCTCGCCGGCTACGCGGCTTACCTCGAAAGTCACGTACTGATCGGGCAGGATGAGAAGGACAGGGCGGGGAGCGTGCTCCAGTACGCTCACCGGGAGTCCCACCCCGCCAAGGGCGGGAGTGAAGGGCTGCATCCCTGGGTCGCCCTCCGGTACGGGGAACTCCTGGCAGGCGACCCGTACCTCGACGTCGTCCACGACCAGATGGAGAACAGCGCCGTCAGTGAGGGCGAAGTGGTGCGGGAGCCCTTCGAGTCCGCCCGCCACCACGGACAGGTCAGCCGTCCCGCGCTCGTCGATGTCGGCTTCTATCTCTTCCCCGCGGACTTCGGGCCGGTGCACGCAGGGCTGGAGCGTCTGAAGACCTGGAGCGACGAACGGTACGAACGCGGCCGCAGGCTGGTGCTCGCGCTCTACACCCACGTCGAGGACGGCCGCGACGAACCACGTACACAAGGGTTGGCGCAGCTGTGGGACAGGCTCGACCTTCCCCGCCCTCGCTGAGGAGACCACGGGCGAGATGCGAGAGGCCGGCGGTCCCAGCCGGTGACGGTCCACGGTAGAGAGCCCTACGGGAACCCCATCGGTTGTCCTGGAACTGCCGGCGACGTTCGTGGCTGCCTACTCGACCGCCTTCCCCAGCGCGAGTTCGATCAATGGATCCATGCGCAGTTCAACCCCACAGCGCATCGCGGCTTCGAAGCGTGTGTCGCCCAGGTGGGCACGCGTGATCTCCTCGCACTGCCGGTGATATCCGGTCAGGTATCCGGAGAGAGAGCCGCCCAGCGATTGCCAGAGCTCGCCTGCGGCGCCGAGCAGCATGGCGGCGCGTTCACCGTCACGCTCGTGCGCGGCGATCCAGGCCAGCACGTCCACGCACATCGCCAGCCCCAGGCGGTCACGGAACGGCCGCTTCAGCCGGATGGCCTCGCGCACCAGCTCGCGCGCGCCTGCCATGTCCCCTGTCCGCCAAGCGCTTATGCCCGACATGCAGAGGGCGTACGACCTCAACCACACTTCGTCGTGCGCCTCGCATGTTGACACAGCGTCCGAGAACAGCGAGGAGGCCTCTTCATGATGGTCGAGATGGGCATGGGCGGTGGCGAGATACATCTGCGACAGCGCGGCGTGGATCGGGTCGTCCATGTCGAGATACCGCTGTCGAGCCCGACCGAACAGCACCACGGCTCCTGGCAGATCCTGACGAGACAACGCGCGGAGGCCGCTCACGTGTGTGAACATGGCGAGACTTTGCCCTTCCCCAAGACGCCGGGCCAGCGACTGACCTTCGTGCAGCATCGGTTCCGCGGCGGCGAAGTCGTTCTGCAGGCTGGCCAGTCGTGCGTTCACGCTCATGGCTCTCGCGCGTGCCACGGTCGGCGTGTCGTCCAGGGCGAGGGCTAGTTCGAGCCAGCGCCGGCCTTCACGCAGGGCGCCCGCGGCAATCCAATAGCAGCAGAGATCGGCGGCCATCGCCAGGCCGACCTGGGCACCGCCGGGCTCTGTGACGCAGTGGTCGAGGGCGGCGCGGATGTTGCCCTGTTCGCCGCGCAGCCGGGCGAACAACTCGGCCTGGCCAGGCCCGAGCCATTGGCGTTCACCTCGACGGACCAGGCTTCGGTACCAGTCGCGGTGCCGGGAACGGAATCGAGTGTGCGTGCCGGATTCCAGCAGCCGGTCACGCCCGTACTCGCGCAAGGTCTCCAGCAGCCGGTAGCGTGCCTCCTCGGTGCGCTCTTCCCTGATCAGAATGGATTTGTCGACCAGGCCGGTCACCAGATCGATGACCTCCGCAGGCTCGATGCCGTCTCCCGAGCAGACCGACTCCGCCGCCTTCAGATCCATGCCGTCGACGAACACCGAGGCGCGTGCCCACAACAACCGCTCCAGTTCGGTGCAGAGGCCATAGCTCCAGTCGATCATGGACCGCAGCGTCTGCTGCCGAGACGGCGCCATCCGCATCCCGTTGCTCAGCAGCCGGAACCGATCATCCAACCGCTCCAGCAACTGCTCCGCGGACAGCACCTTGATGCGCGCCGCCGCCAGCTCTATCGCCAAAGGTATGCCGTCCAACCGCCGGCAGATCCGTTCCAGCATGGGACGGCTCGCGTCGCTCACCGCGTATCCCGGCGACGTCGCCGACGCACGTTCGGCGAACAACTGCACCGCCTCGCTCTGCCCGATCTCGCCGTCGCCCTCTTCCCCGACCGTGAGGGCGGGCACGGCCAGGACCTGCTCGCCTTCGATACGCAACGCCTGCCTGCTGGTGGCGAGAACGACCAGGTCAGGCAGGCAACGTACGAGCGACTCGGTCAGCCGGGCGCACTCGTTGATCAGGTGCTCGCAGTTGTCCAGCAGCAACAGCAGGTGCTTGCCGTGCAAGAAGTCGACCAGTACCTCCACAGGAGGGCGGGACGAGCGGTCCTGAATGTCGAGCGCTTCGCTGACCTTGTGCACCAACAGTTCGGGGTTCTCCACCGCGGCCAGCTCGACCAGCCACGCACCGGCCGGAAAATCATTGCGCACCTCGGCCGCCACTCGCAGCGCCAGCCGCGTCTTGCCGACCCCGCCTGTACCGGTCAGCGTCACGATCCGGGCGTTGGACAGCTGGCGCTTGACCCGGGCTATCTCGCCTCCGCGCCCGACAAAGCTGGTCACCTCCGCGGGCAGGCGGCCGACGGGATGCTCGCAGGAGACGTTCGTAGCCGTGCCGGCCAGCAAAGCCGGGTCCTGCTCAAGGATCGCCTGGTGGAGAGCGATCAGTTCTGGGTCGGGGTCCAGGCCCAGGTCCTCGGCCAGACGGTTGCGTAGGTCCTCGTAGCTGGCCAGTGCGTCGGCTTGTCGCCCGGCCCGATACAGGGCGCGTATGTGGACCGCCCGCAGCCGCCCCCGCAGCGGATGCTGTTCCACGAGGTCGATCAGGTCACCGGTGAGCAGGGCGTGCTCGCCGGTCTCCAGCCGGGCCTCGGCCTGCACCTCCAACGCGGCCAGCCGCTGCTCCTCCAGCCGATGGGCTGCGGTCCGGGCGAAGCCGCTGTCGGCGAAATCGGCGAACGCCGGCCCTCGCCACAACGCCAGCGCCTCGTTGAGCAGCGTCACCCGGGTCCGGGGATCCGTCGCGTCCTGAGCCCGCAGCGACAGCTCGGCGAACCGTCCGGCGTCCGTCGCGTTGGGACCGACGTCGAGCACGTATCCGGGCGGCTGGGAAGCCACCAGTCGACCGCCACCCGGCTCCTGATCGAGCGCGTGCCGCAGCCTGGAGATCTTCAGTTGCAGTGCGCCGGGGGGATTGGCCGGCAGATCGTCCTCCCATAGATCTTCGATAAGCCGGTCCGTCCCCACAACCTGGCCCTGATGGGCGAGCAGGTCGGCCAGGAGGGCACGCACTTTGGTCTCGGGCACCGGCACCGGCTCACCTTCAGCCGTCCACACCTGCACCCGCCCAAGCACCCCGAAGCGCATAATCCCAGGTTAACGCCACATATAAGCCCATCCTGCCCGTGAAAGGGCTGGTGGTAGCGAAGGGGCTCCCCATCGCGCATCGCCGGTGACGTGGCTCATGGGATCGAGTGCTTCTCCGCAGCTGCGGGCTCAACCGGCCGTCGCACCATGTAGACGTCGATCGGGTCCTGGGCCTCCACGGTGAACCCGTGACGCTCGTACAGTCGCTGGGCGGCGCTGCCCTGCAGAACGTTCAGACGAACGAGGGCGCCGTCGGCATCGATCCTCTTGAGCAGGGTCCGTAGGACGGCCGATCCGAGCCCTCTGCCTTGGAACTCCGGGGCGAGATAGAAGTGCTCCAGCCATCGCCCCTCATCGGCCGGGCGCACGGCGACGGAGCCCGCGAAGGCGCCGGCGGCCACGATGACCGAGGTGTGCTCCGGCGAGAAGGAGTCCCGCAGCCGCTGCCGGACCCGATGTTCGTCGAACCGTCCCAGTCGCTCGAGGTCCGGCCGCATCACTGTCGCCCGCAACTCCACGATCGCCTCGAGATCGGTGGGATCCGCGGAACGCAGCACCCATTCCAGCAGATGGTCCGGCGGGGTTCGGACCGTCTTCGTCTTCTTATTCATGGTCGGGGTATCCCAAGTGTGTGCGGCTGTGTATGCGGCTGTGTATGCGGCGATGTCCACCGGCGCATATCCGTGGCGAGGGAGGTGCTGAAAATGCCATCCGCCCGGCGACGGACGAATCGTACAACAGCCTGGACAGCCGTCCTGCACGGCCTTTCCAGGTGCTGCGAGTAGGTGGCGGAAAGAGAGGGAAGTTCGTCCTTGCCTTCGGATGGGACAAGGCTAAGACTTGATCGTGTCGTGTATTCATATGTGCGTTGCTGCAGCTCTGTTCAACCGAGGCTGGTGGGCTGGACGAAAACGCTCCCGCACTTCTTGCAGTTATTGATCCATTTTCGTTTCCCCCTCGGTGCCCCTGACCCTCGTCCAACGCGAACGCGGCGCGAGACGACCCCGCCCGCGACGACCGACCCCAGGCAAGCCCAACAAGACGAAACCCCCGAACCCGTAGGTTCGAGGGTTTCCGATGTCCTGAGACATCACAAGAACCGACGAGCTCACGATTCGGACCTGCGGGCGCCCGCCGTCGCCTCCTCGGAACGGCGGGGCAGGAAGAGGGCGGGCACGAGCGACAGCAGCATGATGGCGCAGCCCCAGAGGTAGCTGTCCTGGAAGGCCGCGGCCAGGGCGGGGGCGGCCGAGGTCGGCAGGCCGAACGCCTGGTCGAGGCCGTCGGTGCCCGGCAGCCGGGTGGCGAGGGAGTGGCCGAGCGCGGCGGTGACGATCGCGGTGCCGGTGGCCGAGCCGACCTGCTGGATGATCACCAGACCGGTGCTGGCCGCCGGGGCCTCCGCATGGGACAGGCCGCGGGTGCCCGCCGCGGTGGCGGGCATCATGGTCATGCCCACTCCCGTGCCGGTCACCACCGTGGCGGCGATGATCATCCAGTACGGCGTGTCTGCGGCCAGCTGCCAGGCGAGTAGGAAGAAGCCCGACGGCGCCAGCACCGTGCCGAGGACGACGATCCGGCCGGGCGGGATCCGATCCACGAGGCGGGTGGCGACCTGCATGGTGACGCCCGTGGCCAGCACCTGCGGGATGCCGAGCAGGCCGGCCACGGCCGGGTCCTGGCCGCGTACGAGCTGGTAGTAGAGCGGGAGCAGCAACATCGAGCCGAAGTAGGCCCCGGCGAACAACACCAGCGTCCCCGCGGACGCCGCGAGCCGCCGCCTGGCGAACAGGCGGAGCTGAAGCAGCGGCTCGGCCGCCGTCAGCGCGCGCAACACGAATCCGGCGATCAGCAGGGCCCCGAGCGCCATGCCCAGGAGGTGCTCGGCGGTCAGACCGTACACGAGCAGGACCAGGCCGGGGGACAGGAGCGCAAGCCCGGGCCAGTCGAGCCGGCGGGCGGCGCGTTCCTGGTCGGCGGGCAGCGACCGGGCGGCGAACAGCAGCCCGGCCAGCCCGAGCGGCAGGTTGACGAGAAAGATCCACCGCCACGACAGCTCCGCCACGAGTAGCCCGCCGAGCACCGGTCCGACGATCGGGCCGATGAGCGGCGGGATGCCGAGCATGCTCATCAGCCGGCCGTTCGCGCCGCCGCCCGCCGAACGCAGCACGATCGTCATGCCCACCGGCATCAGCAGCCCACCGCCGAGCCCCTGCAGCACCCGGAACCCTGCCAGCGACCAGGTGTCCCAGGCCAGGCTGCACAGGAGGGAGCCGATGGTGAACACCGCGATCGCGGCCAGGTAGACCCGTTTGGCGCCGAGCTTGCCGATGGACCAGGCGGTGATCGGGATGACCGTGGCCAGCGCGAGCACGTAGCCCGTCACCACCCACTGGATCGTGCCGACGGAGGCGCGGAAGTCGCGGGCGAGCGCGCCCAGCGCGATGTTGACGACGGTCGTGTCGAGCACGACCAGCAGGGACACGAGAACGACCACCCAGGCGACCGTCATCGCGCGGAGCGGGACGGGGGAGCCCCGCTCCAGCTGGGCCGTCATGTCGGGACCCGTAGTGAGCGCAGGGCTCCCGACCACGCGACAACCTCGTCCAGCATGCGGGTCAGCGCCTCCTGCTGGTGCGGTGACGGGCTGACCGATCCTGGTGCGGGCGAGTCCTCGCCGGCGAAGTCGGTGACGACGGACAGGGCGGTCTGGCTGCGCACGGTGGCGACCTTCACCTCGGCCAGCACGAGCCGCAGCTGCTCGGCGGCGCGGACACCCTGCTGGAGGCCGTAGCTGACGATGGCGGCGGCCTTGTCGTTCCATTCGCGGAACAGGAAGTCGATCGCGTTCTTCAGCGCGGCAGGGAAGGAGTGGTTGTACTCGGGCGTGACGAAGACGAACCCGTCGTGGGAGTCGATCGCGGTGGCCCAGCGCACGGTGTGCGGATGCTCGTACGACCCGAAGATCGCGGCGTTGGTCTCGTCCAGCAGGGGCAGGCCGAAGTCGGCCACGTCGAGGATGTCGAAGGTGGCCCCGGCGTCGTGCCGCTGGGCGCTTTCGTGCACCCACTGGGCGACGGCCATGGCCCGGCGGCCTGGACGGGTGCTTCCGACGATGATGGCGATGCGCGTCATGAGCGATAAAGTACATCGAGCAATGTAATTAATGCAATGATCATTGTAATTTCTCTGGAGGAGCGCAGGTGGCAGGCAGACCACGGGGCGGGACCGCGGAGAAGCGGCAGGCGATCCTGAACGGCGCGAGCACGGTGTTCGCCAGGGACGGCTACGTCCGCGCCGGCATCGAGTCCATAGCCAAAGAGGCCGGCGTCTCGACACGTACGATCTACAACCACTTCACCGACAAGGCTTCCCTGTTCCAGGCGGTCATCCAGGAGAGCGCCGCCCGGGTTCAGGCCCGGCACAGCGAGCTGATCGACCGTCACCTGCGCAAGGTCACCGACATCGAGGCCGATCTGGTGGACTTCGCCCTGGCCTTCGTCGCCGGGAACGACCAGGACGCGGGACACTTCGCCCTGATCCGCCAGATCCGCGCCGAGACCGAGCACATCCCGCGCCCCGCCGTCGAGGCGTGGCTGCGGGCAGGGCCGCTGCGCGTCCGCAGCGAGCTGGCCGCCCGGCTCGCCTCCCTGCCAGGGCTGCGCCTGGACGACGCCGAGGTGGCCGCGCTGCACCTCATGGCCCTGATCGCCGAGGACCCCGTGGTCCTTGACCCGCCGTCTCCCGAGCAGGCCCGCGCGCACGCCGTGGCGGCTGTACGCGCCTTCCTGCGCGGCTACGCCGCCTGAGAATCCGTACGCGCGGCACTGGCTGGACACCCCCTTTCAGCCCGGAACTCGGCTGCCGCCCACCGCGACGGCGGCGGTTCCGTGATGGGCACCGGCATCGGCGCCAGGCGTACCCAGCGGTCGCGCGCCGTGTCGTAATCGCTGGCCGTACGGCCAACTCGCGTGGAGACACGGCGTACGGCGACGGGCTCGTCCGGAGGCACGCGAGGTCGAGCCCGCGACGGCAGCACCGGCGACAACTGGGCAGTCGCGGACGGCTGTCAGGTGAGGTCGGGGACGGACCGGGAGCCCTTGACGGCCTGGACGATCTGGTCTTGGACGGGGCGGGGCTTGGTCGGCAGGAGGTCGGTCAGATCGGTGTCGTGGGCATGCAGGTATCCGGCGCTCAGGTTGGAGAACAGCGAGAGGGTGTGAGTGATCTGGTAGGGCTCCTGTCCACTGCCGGCCAGTGCCTCGCGCATGGCTGACAGGGAGATCGGCTGGTAGCCGACCGGGCGGTCCAGCGCATCGCTCAGCGCCTCGGCGATGTCCCTGCCGCCGATCGCCTCGACGCCTTCCAGTTCGTAGGTCTTGCCCGCGTGGTGGCTGCGGCGGCCTGCGACGAGGCCGTGCTGGATCTCCGCCGCGACCCGGACCGCCACGTCGGCCAGGTCCGCCTTCGCCACGACGGACGCCCTTCCCGCGCCGAGCGCGGCCGCGAAGACGCCGGTCTCGACGGCCGACGCTGCGGCGGCCACGGCCACCCCCACCGGGATCTCGGCATAGAGCCCGTTGCGCAGAATCGTCATCTCGAACGAGGCCTCGGCGAGGCACGCTTCGGTCCAGCGGTGCGGCAGCGCGATCGTCATCAGATCGCCCGAACCCGCCAGGCTGGTGCAGACGACATGACGGACGCCCGCGGTCTCGGCCGCGTCCACCACGGCGCCATGGCGGGCGAGCACCACGTCGTCCTCGGCGTATCCGGCCGAGACGAACACCAGAACGTCCACGCCTCGCAAGCCGCCGGCAAGCGATGCCGGGTCGTCGAAGTCGATCCGGCGTGCGCTCACCCCATCCCCCGAGCGGGTGCCGCCGACCAGGTCGAGGCCGTCCTCTCCAGACAGAGTGCGGGCAGGCTACGTCCAGCGGCGGATCGCGTCGAGCGTGGTCTCCGGCGAGGTGTTGAAGCAGAACCGGATGCCGGGTGCCGCCGCCACCAGTACGTTGATCAGCCGCTCGAAGAGCACGGTGTGCTCCGGCAGCACACGCACCCCGGCCCCGATCATGGCCAGGCCGAAGGGACCGTCGGCGGACAGCCGCTCGCGTACGGTCTCCTCGGCCGCGTCCGGATCGGGGCCGATGAGGCACGCTACGGTGTCCAGCCCTGCCGCATGCGGCGCTGCCTCACCCTGTTCGATACGGGCAGCCAGAGTCGCCTCGTCCATGCCGGGATGATCGGAGAAGTCGATCGCGCTCGGATGCAGGCCGATCGTCAAGATCTTGGTCATGTGGAGCTCCTACCAGGGGACGGGTCCGTTGCGGTCGAAGAAGCCGCCCGTCGGCCCTTCACGGTCCAGCGTGGCCAGCCGGATCACCGACTCGGCGGCCTCCGCGACGGTGTGCATGCCCGTGTGCTGGTTCATGTCGGTCGCAGGGTTGCCCGGATCGGCGGCGTTGACCTTGAAACCGGGCAGCGCACGGGCGTACTGGGAGACGATCATGTTGAGTGCGGCCTTGGAGGAGGCGTAGTCCAGGCTCAGGAAGCCGGACTCGGGACGTGCGGGGTCGCCGGCGTAGGTCAGTGACGCAAGTGCGCTGGAGACCATGACGATCCTGGGATGCTCCGACTTGCGCAGGAGCGGCAGGAACGCGTGGGTGACCCGTACCGGGCCGAACACGTTGGCTTCGTACATGACCTGCAGCAGGTCCGCGCCCATGTCGGCGGGATCCATCCGTGGGCCGCCGATTCCGGCGTTGTTGACCAGCACGTCAAGACGGCCGGCCCTCATGGCCACCGTCTCGGCCGCCGCGGCGACGGAGTCGTCCGAGGTCACGTCGAGCTGGACGAACTCGACGCCGAGCGCGTCCGCCGCCTGCGTACCACGTTCGCGATCACGGGCGGTCAGGAACACCCGCCAGTCCCGCTCCGACAGGCGGCGTACCGTCTCCCTGCCCAGCCCCTTGTTCGCTCCGGTGACCAGCGCCACCGTCTTCGTGTCCGCTGCCGTGAGCTGTGCCGGTGCATCGGCCGGCCCTGGCTCGTCGCCTTTGGTATGGGTTGTCATGGATTGATGGTCCGAGTACGGGCCAGCTGTCACCAGGACCGCTTCGGCCTGGTACTGGCCGTACCACCCGGCGTGGGCCATGGGTGCGGCAGGATCGAAGGGTGAACCGCGCCGAGCTCGCCGCAGTACTCCGCCAGGCCCGCTCACGCCTGCGACCGCAGGACGTCGGCCTGCCGTCGGGCACCCGCCGCCAGGTGCCCGGCCTGCGCCGCGAGGAGGTGGCCATGCTCGCGGGGCTGAGCGTCGAGTACGTCGTCCGGCTGGAGCAGGGGCGAGGCGCGCGGCCGTCCGCCCAGGTCGTCGCGTCACTGGCGCAGGCCTTGCGGCTCGACGACGACGACCGCGAGCTGGTGTTCCGCCTGGCCGGTCACGAGCCGCCACAGCCAGGACGTGTCGAAATGGTCGTACGGCCGAGCGTGTTGCGGCTGCTGGACCGCATGGCGGATCTGCCGGTGCTGGTGCTGTCGGCCAAGGGCGACGTGCTGGCCTGGAACCCGCTGGCGGCGGCGCTGCAGGGCGACATGTCCGCCTGGCCCCGGCACCGGCGCAACCTCATCTGGCAGCGCTTCCTCGGCAGTAGCCGCTGCCAGGTCGCCGCGGACCCGGGCGAGGACGAGGCCACCACCCGCGCCGCCGTCGGCACGCTCCGCGCCGCCCAAGCCCGTTACCCCCGTGACGCCGACCTCGCCCGCATGATCAGCGAGCTGCGCCGTGGCAGTCCCCGGTTCGAGGAGCTCTGGCAGGAGGGACGTTCCGCGGCCTGGCGTGCGGCGACCAAGAGCATTCGCCATCCCCAGCTCGGCACGATCACGCTCGACTGCGACACCCTCGTGCTCCCCGACACCGACCAGACCGTACTCGTCTACTCCGCCGAACCGGGAAGCCCCGAAGCCACGGCGCTCGACATGCTCAGGGTGACCGGGCTGCAGCAGCTGTGAGGTCTCCTGCCTGAGGAGGCGGCCGCTCGTTCGCGCGCGGTGCGCCACCTGGCAAGGAAGGCGGCCATGCCCGGTTCGCTGACCTGGGCGGCGACCGACCGGCGCAGGGCTTGAACGCGCGCTTCCTGCTCGACCTGCGTGACGTGGCAGCGGCACACCCGTGCCGTGGCGTGCGAACGCCGACCGTCGCCGTGAAGCCTCGGACTGTGATCATGCGGGCGACGCCCCAGATCGGCGCCGCCATCGTCACACCGCTGCCGGCCACCGGCATGCTCGCGCCGGCCGCCCTGGTCATGACCTCATCGCGGCCGGGCCCGCCGTCGCCCTGCTGAGCATGACCGACTGAGATGTACGCGCCGCGTCACACAGGCGCCCTCACCTGCGTGGCCGCTGGAAGCTTTCGCCGACTGGGGGGTGCGCGCGAAGGCCGCACCCCGTCTACTACACTCACCTCTATGCGTTCCGTCATCCAGAACTGGCATTCCATCCGCCTCCGGTCGGCGTTCTGACCGCGGTGCCGGCCGTCGCCGGCACTGGGTCCTCCGTTCACCGTTCGCCTTTTGGATGACGAGGATTCTTCTCATGCGCGCAACCTCGCGCCCCACTTTCGTGTTCGTTCACGGCGGCTCCAGCAACTCCCGGGCCTGGGGACCTCTGCAGAACGAACTGGCCCTGCTCGGGCATCGTCCGCACGCCGTCGACCGGCCTGGCCCCGGTGCGGCCCGACTGAACTGGCGCAGTGCCCACGCCGATGCGGAACTGTTCACCGACCGCATCACCCCGGCCGTCCAGGACTACATGATCCGCCAAGCGGACGCGCTGACCCCGTACAGCCCCTTCCAGGCGCACACGCTGGCGACCTCGCACGTCGGCTGCTTCAGCCGACCGCACGTCTTCGCGGAACTCCTGGCGAACCTCAACTGAGGCGTTCCGGCGCCCTCGCCGCCGGCCTCGGCGGCGAGGGCGCCGGGGTCGGCGGCTGGCGGGGCTGACCCTGGGCGATGTGCACCCACGGCACCAATACCGCCCTCGGGCCGGCGCCGAGCTGATGGAACAGCGGTCAGGACCGGACAACTGCGACAGGCCGATCCGGGTTCCTGACCCTGGCCTTCATGGAGCCGACCCGTGGCCATCTCTGCCGACAGAGGGGGCCACGCCAACGCACAACGCCCGGCTGACCCCCGGACAGCAGGCGCCGTCAAGACATCGCCGATCTCTTCCTGCACGGCGCGGCTCCCGACCTGCCCGCCACCTGACCACGACAACCCCAGTCCCTGCCCACCCCCGCGGGGAGAACCATGCCCATTGCGAGCGGAGAAAGACCAGATGACCACCACCCACTGGCGGCGTAACGTCGCCCTGTTCCTTACCGGCCAGACCATGTCGTTGTTCGGCTCGATGATCGCGCAGTACGCGGTGATGTGGTGGGTGACGCTGCAGACCCGCTCCGGGCTGGCGGTGGCCCTCTACGCGGTGGCCGCGTTCCTGCCCCAGGGCCTGATGTCGATCTTCGGCGGCGTACTCGCCGACAGGATGAACCGCCGGGTCCTGGTGATGATCGCCGACGGCGCCATCGCCGCGGCGACGCTGGCGCTCGCGCTGCTGATGGCCAGCGGCGCGAACGACCTGTGGATCGTCCTGCTGGCCGTGGCCGTCAGGTCGCTGGGCGCGGGGGTACAGACCCCCGCCGTGCAGGCGATGATCCCGCAGATCGTGCCGGGTGAGCACTTGATGCGCGTCAACGGAATCTTCCAGACCATCCAGTCGGCGATGATGCTGATCGCTCCCGCCGCCGCCGGTGCGATCTTCGCCACCTTCGGCCTCGTCCCCGTCTTCTTCCTGGACGCGGTCACGGCGGTGATCGGGATCGGGCTGCTCGCCCTGGTCACCGTCCCGACCCTGGAGCGGGCGGCCGAGGCCAGCGCCTCCTACCGGCAGGACCTGACGGAGGGGATGCGCTACATCCGCACCCAGCCGATCGTGCGCTGGCTGCTCGTCGTGTACGCGGTCATCTTCCTGCTCACCGTGGCGCCCTCGTTCGTCACGCCGCTGATGGTCGCGCGCACGTTCGGCAGCGAGGAGTGGATGCTGGCGGTGCTGGAGATCGCCTTCGGCCTGGGCATGCTGCTCGGCGGCGTCCTGGTGTCCACGGTGCTGGCCAAGCGCAGCCGGATCGGGCTGATCCTCGTCGCCGTCTACGGCTTCGGGCTGGTGACCGTGGCGCTCGGGCTGAGCGGCAACCTGTGGGTCTTCTACGGCTTCATGTTCATGTTCGGACTGCTGGTGCCGCTGTTCTCGACGCCGTTCATGACGCTGATCCAGGAGACCGTCGAACCTGCCATGCACGGGCGCGTGTTCAGTTACGTCGGCATCGTCATGGCGCTGGCCACCCCGATCGGCATGGTCGTGTTCGGGCCACTGGCCGACGTGGTCAGCGTGCAGGTCCTGCTCATGGGTGCCGGGCTGGCCGCCATCATCGTGATCGCGATTGCGGCCCGCGTGCCCTCCGGCCGGGCCACCATCGCCGCCGCCCGTGCCCACAGCACGCCCCGCCCCGATGCCGACACTCTCCCTGGGGATGAGACCGTCAGCCGCCGGTGAACACCGATCGAGCCGGCCCGCGCGGTGCCGCCGCGAGGGCCGGCCATCGGGCTTGGCGGTCGAGGCGCAGCGTTCCCACGCATAGCCAAAAACCGCCAGGCAATATTTTCCGACGGGCCAGGCATGACTGGCCTGTCGGGACTGGTCGGGAAAGAAGGCAGGATCGGTCAGCGTGTAGGCGACGGCAGACGGCCGTATGCCGCTCGTCGCGGTGCGGTTTGGCTGCGGTAGTCACGCAGGGAACGCAGAAGGCCGGCTCCGAAGATCGGAACCGGCCTCTAAGCTGGTACTACTCTGTCGGGGTGGCGGTGTGCTGGTTCAGGACATAGGAAACCCATGTCGCAGGACATAGGAAACCTCGGCCGAACGTGTCTCGGGACATAGGCAACCATCGCGATCATG
>NZ_JBVJHP010000030.1:0-96816 GCF_055586745.1 Nonomuraea sp. NPDC049378 | reverse complement strand
ACGATGTCCTGGATGCGCGGGCGCAGCGCGGCCAGCCGCTTCACGGTGAACTCGCCGACGACCGGGCGGCGGGCCGCGGCGTGTTCCGCGCCGTCACCCGCACCCCATCGACCTAGCGCAGGTCGGCGTGGATGCGAGGCGCCCCGTAGATCGCCTCAGATGCCTGGTGGTGCCGGTGGATCCGCTCGGTCAGCACCTGGTCCTGCCGAGCCCGCTCCAAAGGGCCGCGACACTGCCGGGCCGCCCAGGCGGCTGATCGGTGTGGTCTCACATCGGGCTCGCCCAATCTGTGACATGGCACACATCATGCGACCACGTTGTCACAAACGATCGGGTCGCCATCGTCCCGTTTTCATCCGTGTTCAACACCACGAGTGAGGACGATTCATGGGATCCCGATTCAACCTGTTGGACAGCACGACTGCCGCGAAGTTTGTCAAGCGGTTCTACAACGCTTGGTTAGCCCTGGACCGGTCGACACTGCCGAAGCCTCTGCGGGAACAAGTCGAACTGCGCGTCGCGAGTCGACCGTGTTCGCGGAGGCCGAGCTATGTCATTGTGCGCAACCCAGGGGGTTCCTATCAGCCCGGCATGTTCGCCGCGCTGATTCAGGACTGATCGGAGATCATGAGCCCCGGCCCGGCCATGGTCGTTCGATCCGGGCCGGGCCCAGGGCGCTACGCACAAGCGCGATGGCCCGCGCCCGCGCCCGCATCGCCACCTGAGCGGTCTCGATTCCGCGCATGCACTTCGACGTACATCCACTGGAACTCATATGGAGGCAAAGCAATGGATCTGCACCTGACTAACAAGATCGCCGTCGTCACCGGCGCCAGCCGGGGGATCGGCCTCGCGATCGCCCGCGCGTTGGCCGCAGAAGGCGTCACGGTGATCGGGGCCGCCCGAACGATCACGGACGAATTGACCCGCAACAGCGCCGACGCCATCGCCGTCGACCTGTCGACCCCGACCGGACCCGGGGAGCTCGTCCAGTCCGTCCTCGACCGGCACGGCGACATCGACATCCTGGTCAACAACGTCGGCGGCGGCGATCCGGCCGACCTGCGCGGCTTCAACGACTACGACGACGCCATCTGGCAGCGGACGTTCGACCTCAACTTCTTTGCTGCCGTCCGCGCGTGCCGTGCCGCCTTGCCGAGCCTGCTGCGACGCCGAGGAGTGATCATCAACATCTCCTCGGCCGGCGCACGCCTGCCACACCTCGGCCCGGTCCCCTACAACGCCGCCAAGGCGGCACTCAACGCGTTCGGCAAGGCCCTCGCCCAGGAGTACGCCGACCGCGGCGTCCGGGCCGTCACCGTCTCCCCGGCCGGCACCCGAACCGAGCTCTGGACCGAACCCGGCGGCTTCGGCGCAACCCTCGCCGCCGCCCAGGGCATAAGTCACGAAGAACTGCTCAAGAACGCCGCGACGGCGGCAGGCATCAGCTCCGGGGAACTCATCGAGCCCGACCATGTGGCATCCATGGTGACGTACCTGGCATCGCCATTGGCCATCAGTGCTACCGGAAACAACTACCTCGTCGACGGGGGCGCGGTGAAAGCAGTCTGACCGGCAATCGCCTCTTCCACGTGCCCCAGCAGACAGGAGATCGACCGTGTACGACAGGAGCGCTGCTCTCAAGGTGATGCGGGTAAGGCCGAGATCGTGAATGTGCGTCTGGACGCGCCCGACAGTAGCGGCGTTCGAGTGACGAACTGGCTCGTGGTGGTGCTGTGCTTCCTCCCGATCGTCATGGACGGGTTCGACGCGACGGCGCTGTCGCTGGCGGTCCCCGCCCTCGCCGAGAGCTGGGGGCTGGCGCCGGCGGCCTTCACGGTTCCACTGGTGGCGACGAGCGTCGGCGTGTTCGCCGGCTACCTGGGGTCCGGATGGCTGGCGCAGCGGTTCGGCCGTCGCCGGTTGCTGATCGGCAGCGTCGGCCTGTTCTCCCTCGGCACGATGATCATCGCGGTCGTCCTCCCCGCGCACTCGATCGAGGCGCTGGGGGTCGTTCGCCTGGTGACCGGGCTGGGGTTCGGCGGGGCGCTCCCGTCCGCGGTGGCGGTCGCGACGGACTTCAGCTCGAGCCGGCGACGTGACGTCGTGTCCCTGCTGATGGCGCTCGGGGTCGCGTCGGGTGCCACCGCGGCGGGCTTCGTCTACCTGCCGCTGATCGCCTCGGTCGGCGTGACCGGGCTGTTCTGGCTGGCCGGAGCGGTCTCTGCGGTGCTGGTGCTCCCCATGGCGATGTTCCTGCCGCCGGAACCGGCCGCCCGACAGGTCGCCGGCGGCGCCCCGCGCGGCGAGCGCGTCGGGCAGCTGTTCGCCCGCGGCGTGCGGATCAACACGCTCCTGCTCTGGCTGTACGCATTCCTCGTGTTCACGGTGTCCACCGCGCTGTCGGCGTGGGCGCCCGTCCTGCTCACGGATCTTGGGGTCTCGGCGGCCGAGGCGCCGCTGGGGCTGGCGTTCATCTACCTCGGGGCGATCGTCGGCGGGGTGGCCATGATCCCGCTCGTGGCCTGGGCCGGTATAGGCCGGATGCTGATCGCGATGCCGGTGCTCACCGCGATGCTGATACCGGCGTCGGTCAGCCTGGGTCTCGGCGGCCTGGGGTTGCTGATCGCGCTGTGCGGGGTCGGTGCCGCGGTCAGCGCCAGCCAGAACGGCCAGCTGGCGATGGCCGTCGCGCTGTACCCGCGCGAGCAGCGGACGACCGGGATCGGGTGGTCCTCGGCCATGGGCCGGGCCGGTTCGGTCGCGGGACCGGGCCTGACCGGCGCCCTGCTGGCGCTGGGGACCTCGGCCAGCACGATCTTCTACCTCGCCGCGGCCGCCATGGTCGTCGCGGTCGGCTGCGCCGCGCTGCTGCGAGCGAGCATGCGCAGCGGGGCACGAGCGTCCTGACCCGCCGCGCGGCCTCCTCAGCCCGGCAGCGGGCGGCCGGTGGACTCGCTAGCGCAGCACGGCAAGCGTGGACAGCAGCGCCGGCATCATCATGTAGAGCCCCGGCACCACTGCCGGCCTTCACGGTTCCGCTGGTGGTGACGAGCGTCGGCGCGATCCGGGCCGGGCCACGGCGTCCCGGTCGAGCGGAGTCGCCTACCGCGCAGCACCATTTTGCGGTATTCAGGCTCCCACGCTGTCATAGCTCTGGGTCGCGTGGCGTCTCATGGCTAACTGGTCGGGTTCGTAAGTTCTTCGAGGGTTACGCGGCGCTCTCCAGCACGGCAAGCTGATCGGTGCAGTCAGCGGGTTGCATGACTACTTGGTGGCGTCTGGCCCGCGCGATTCGCGGACGGCGTCGATGAACACGGTTTCGGGGGTACCGGTGCGGCGGGCCGGCGCCTGGCGCTGTCCCAGGTCCCGACGTCGGCGCCCATGACGACGGAGAAGGGGTTGCCAAGCCCGTTATGCGGATCGCGGATGTCGACGAAGGCCGAGCTGAACACGACGGAGGTCCGGTGCGGCAGCGTCACCGGCTGGCCCACAGGCATCGCGGCCGGGGGACGACGTCGCATCGGGCAGGAGGCTCGACGTGTACGTGCGGCTCATAGGTTTGGCCAGAGGATGAAGAGGGGGTAGGCACGCCGGCTGGGCCGGTCGCCGATCTCTTTGATCGCCGTACGGATCTCGTGCAGGTGCCTGGTGGTCATCTGCAGTGGGGGCTCGTCGGGCTGGTAGGTGGTGCGGATCGGGTAGTCCACGCCTGGCTGTCTGGTCATCTCGATGTGGCAGCCCAGCACATGGGTGACCGGTCGGCGGTCGGAGAAGTCGATCAGGCGGTCGATGGTCCGGGCGAAGGCTGACCAGTCCTGGATGTAGAGGCGGCCCGGGTAGACCGTGTCGCCGGTGAGCAGGAACCCGGTCCACCGGTCGTAGAACGTAACCGCCGCCTCGTGGTGGCCCGGGGTGGCCAGGCACTCCAGCACGCGGCCTCCCAGGTCGACCTGTGTCACGGCGTCGGAATCCTTGCTGAACCCGAAGTACTCCCAGGCGGTGGCCAGATCCGCGCCGACCACCGTGGTATCGGGGCGGTCGGTGAACTGATCGTCGCCCGCGATGTGGTCACCATGCGGGTGGGTGTGCAGCACCAGCAGGTGGTACCCCTCCCGGGGATGGTGGGCGAGCCAGCCGGCGACGAGCTCATCGACCACCCGGCGCAAGGGGAAGAACTCGTCGGATACCGTGGCGCCGGTGTCGATCAACACCGCCCGTGCGTTTCCGAACAGCAGGAACAAGAACGGCGCCTCGTAGTTGATCGCCATGTTCTGCCGCAAGATGAACGTGTGCTCGTCGTACGCGTGGACCTGGATGTCCGGATCGGTGTTGTGCTTGGCCGACGGTGAACCGTGAATCCACCGGACATCCAGCGCACAAGGCTGTGGAGTCACTCCAGTGAAATCGATCAGGGGTATGCCCGCATCCATGACGTCTCCTTCGAGTGTGTCGTCTAGCAGGCCGGGTACGGCGCACATCTCGTCCGGGGCGAGCACTTGCGGGCTTCCACGGCGACGGTACCACGACAGCGATCACCCAATCTTCGCCGCCGTGGATCGTCTGGGTGCCTGTCGGGCGTTCCCCCCGGAGTATGGACACGGGGTTCATGCTGCTTTGAGCAGACTATCGGGTTGCTGCTCGTAGTCGATCGGGCTCAGGTGCCCGAGGGCGGAATGCCTCCTTCTCGTGTTGTAGCGGGTGATCCACTTGAAGACCGCCAGGCGTGCTTGCCGCGCAGAGGACCAGCGTCGGGAGCCTTGGAGCGTCTCACGTTTGAGCGTGGCGTTGAACGCTTCCGCGGCGCTGTTGTCGGCGCTCGTGCCCACAGCACCCATCGACCGACGGACACCCAGCTCGGCGCACAGCTGCGCGAACTCCTTGGAGGTGTACTGACTTCCATGATCGGAATGGAAGATCGCGCCCTCCAGGCCGCCCCTCGTGGCAACGGCAGCCCGCAACGCGTCGGCGACCAGTTCAGTGCGCATGTGGTCGGCGATCGACCAGCCCGCCAGGCGGCGTGAGTGCAGGTCCAGTACGGTCGCCAGATACAGGAACTCGCCATCGCCGACGGGCAGATAGGTGATGTCGCCAACGTAGCACTGGTTAAGCGCTGGGGCAGTGAAGTCCCGGCCGATCAAGTCGGGCGCCTTCTGGTCGGCAGGCTCGGGCAGCGTGGTGCGTACCTTCTTACGCAGGTGCAGCCCGATGATGTCGAAGACGCGCATGACCCGTTCGACACGCTTGTGATTGACCTTCCTGCCCTGGGCGCACAGTTCGGCGGTGACGCGCGGGCTGCCGTAGGTGCCGTCGAACTCCTCATGTATCTGCCGGATCTCCGCATATTTGGCAGCTTTGCGAAGAATGTCGCGCTCCAGCTCCAGCTCCCGGATGCGGGCTTTGAGCTGCTTGTTCTCGGCTTCCAGCACGTCGTCGGACGAGAGCGGCCCGCTGGCCGGCTCCTCGACCGACCCCTTCTTCTCGGCTCCGGCGGTGCCGTTCGCGCGGGCCTCACGCACCCACAGGCGCAGCGTCTCGGGGTGCACGCCCAAGTCCCGGCCGGCCGACGCGTACGTCCGGCTCGGGTCAGACAGGTACAACGCGACAGCGTCCGCCTTGAACTCCGGCGGATACGACTTCATCGCCACGTGGAACTCCTTGCCTCCGGACGTCCATCATCCGGCACTCAAGGTGTCCACACTTCGGGGGAAGGGCCCGTCGCCGCGGCAAAGCAGCGTCGGAGGATGACTTGGGATCATGGTTCATCGGGTCGCCCGTCGGGTCGACCAGGTCCAGGCGATCGGGAGGATGAGGCTGGCCACGGCAGCTCCGCACTGAGCGAGAGAGCCGTAGCCACCCATCGCCATGCCGAAGCGTCACCGACCAATGAGGTCGTTTGCCGGGATGACGCGACTGACCCGACGCCCGCATCGCCCGCCTTGCCACGTTCGGCTGGGTCACCTGCTACAAGGCGATTCGACGGCCTCAGCGCCGGGCTCAACATGTGCTAGGACTGGCCACGTGAGCGACATGCCGTGCCAGTGGTTGCCGGGCCTACGCGCTCAGGGGGGCGGGCATGCGGCTGCGGCCTCCAGCGCCACCCTGGCCCTCGCCCGCCAGACGCTGGGAGACGGGCCGACGGGATGGGCGGTGGAGACGGCGGTGTGGATGACGCAGCAGGTCATCGAGCAGGTACCGGCCTACGGTGGCGGCCGGACGCCGTTCGAGACGTTGCGGCGCTCGGTGGAGTCGAGTGTGCTGGCAGCGCTGTCCGGGCTCTTACTGGACGCCCGTCCCTCGCCGGAGCTGGTGCCTGTGGAGGCGGTGGAAGGCAACGCGGACCTGGTACATCGGGGGGTGCCACTGGACCTGGTGTTGCGCGGGGTGCGGATCGGGCACGCGTGCCTGCACCAGCGGCTGATGGACGCCATCGACGCCGAGCCGGAGCCGGTGCGGGTGACGGAGAGCCATCGGGTCAGCGAGTTGTTGTTCTCCTACGCCGATGTGCATGCCAGCCGGATGGCCGAGGAGTACATCGCCGAGCGGAACCGCTGGCAGGCCAGCACCGAGGCGGCGCGGTACCGGATCGTGGACGACATCGTGGCGGGACGGCGTATCGACCAGAAGACAGCCCAGCGCACGCTGGGCTACGAACTGGCCCGCCACCACGTGGCGTTCGTGGTCGTCGCTGACGAACTCGATACTCCGGCCGAGATGTTGCGGCGCTTCGCGGGGGAGGTGGCGCGGGCGATGGACGGGCAGGGCGTACTGACGGTGCAGGCAGGGCCGTCGGATGTGTGGGCGTGGACGGGACGGCTCTCGGGTTCTGCTCCCGAAGCAGGCGTTGAGGTGCCGGTGGGGCTGCGGCTGGCCGTCGGCCCTGTCGCGTACGGGGTGGCCGGGTTCCGGCGCAGCCATGTGGGCGCCAGAGAGGCTCAGGGGTTTCTGGGAGAGACCAGGTTGTGCCGTCATGCCGATATCCGGGTGCGGTCGTTGCTGGCTTCGAGCGAGGAGCGGGCGCGCTGGTTCGCCGAGGAGATGTTGGGAGGGCTGGCCGGCGGTGATGCGCGGCGGGCGGAGCTGCGCGAGACGTTGCGCGTCTACCTGGCCGCCGGCCGTAGCCCGCGACGCGCCGGTGAGGTGCTGCACGTCTCACGCAACACTGTGGGCTATCGGATCAAGCGGGCCGAAGAGCTCCTCGGCCACCCGCTGCCGGACGACCTGCTGGAGCTGCGGCTGGCGCTGGAGATCGTCCGCACTTCGCGCCGGGCCGACTGAGCCCGCCCAGAGCCCACATGTCGGCGAAAATCTGGGCTTCCGGCACAAGCGGCAGGCGGCAGAGCCTTCGTTGAATCGGCGTAACAACCCGCTGACGAAGGAAAGCCCATGCGTGTTGCCAACCTCGCCGGCCGAGCTGTGCTCCTGACCGGCGACGGCGCGATCGATATCGAGAAGGCCGGCGGTGGCCGCTTCCCCTCCGACCTGCAGGCCCTGTTCGAGCGCTGGGACGAG
Organism: Nonomuraea sp. NPDC049378; assembly: GCF_055586745.1. Lineage (NCBI taxonomy): Bacteria > Bacillati > Actinomycetota > Actinomycetes > Streptosporangiales > Streptosporangiaceae > Nonomuraea > Nonomuraea sp. NPDC049378. Next base: position 89,304 of record NZ_JBVJHP010000030.1, on the reverse strand, counting down.
CTGCGTTCCTGGAATACCGATGCCACGCCCGTCCCGTTCGACGAGGCGGACCTGGAGGCGCCTGCCCCCGCCCCGCGCCAGGTGTTCGCAATCGGCGTGAACTACCGCGACCACGCCGAGGAGTCGGACATCGAGCCAGGGGCGAGGCCGCCGGTCTTCACCAAGTTCGTCTCCTGCCTGACGGGCCAGGACGCCATGGTCGCGCTGCCGCAGGGCGGGCTGACCGACTGGGAGGTCGAGCTGGTCGTGGTGATCGGCCGGCGTGCCCACAGGGTGGCCGCAGCCGACGCCTGGGGCCACGTGGCCGGGCTGACAGTGGGGCAGGACCTGTCCGAGCGGATCACGCAACTGTCGCTGCCACAGGCGCAGCAGTTCTCCCTGGGCAAATCGTTTCCGGGCTTCGGCCCGATGGGACCGTGGCTGGTCACTCCGGACGAGTTCGCGAACCCCGACGACCTGGAGATCTCCTGCTACCTGGACGGTGAGCGCATGCAGCACGCCCGCACCAGTCAGATGATCTTCGGTGCGCCCGAGCTGATCGAGAAGCTCTCGGCCGTGACCCCGCTACTGCCCGGCGATGTGATCTTCACCGGCACCCCGGGCGGCATCGGCGGCACCCGCACTCCGGCCCGCTTCCTGGCGCCGGGTGAGCACCTGCACTCCACGATCGAGGGCATCGGCACACTCCGCACCACCTTCACGGGAGCCTGACATGGCGCTGCACCGCCTGACCCGCATCACCATCGGCGTCCCGAACATCGCCGAGACCGCCGCCTACTACGCCGACTTCGGTCTCGCACGGATCGGCGAGCACACCTTCGCCACCGCCGACGGCGGCGAGCAGCTGCAGCTAGTCCACGCGCCCACCCGCCGCCTGGTCGAGCTGGGCGTCGGCGTGGACGACCCCGACGACCTCGCCCGGACGAAGGCGAGCCTGGCCCGGCTGGACCTGGCGCTGGACGCCGACGGCCGGGTGAGCGACCCGGGCACGAACGTCCGCGTCCGAGTGTCGATCGCCGACCGGATCACCCGTCCGGCCGAGCCCGCCCCGGTCTACAACGGGCCCGGTCGCGCAGACCGGATCGACGCCCGCGCCCCGGGCGTGCTGCGCGAGCAGCCGGTACGCCCCCGCAAGCTCGGCCACGTGGTGCTCGGCTCCACCGACCAGGAGGCCAGCCAGCGCTTCTTCACCGAGGGCATCGGGTTCAAGGTCAGCGACGAGGTGCCCGGCATCGCCGCGTTCCTGCGCTGCTCGACCGACCACCACAACGTGCTCGTCCAGCCGGCGCCCGTGCCGTACCTGCACCACACCTCCTGGGAGGTCGAGGACGTCGACGAGATCGGCCGCGGCGCCCACCACATGCTGGAAGGCCATCCCGAACGGCACGTGTGGGGGCTCGGGCGGCACCACATCGGCTCGAACTTCTTCTGGTACCTCAAGGACCCGGCGGGCAACTTCTCGGAGTACTACAGCGACCTGGACTGCGTGGTGGACGAGGCGATCTGGAAGCCCGAAGTGTTCTCCGACATGCGCATCCTCTACAGCTGAGGGCCGCCGGTGCCGCCGTCGTTCATCGAGCCCGAGGACCTGGCCGCACTGATGGCGGGAGCGCACAGCGCATGAGCCACCACACCGACGGCGACCGGCCGCTGGTGCTGGTCCCCGAAGATTTGCCGCTGGTGGAGGCGGTGCCGCTGACTGAGCGGAAACTGCCCGCCTCCACCTACCACCTCCTGGCCCGTACCGCCGCCGCCAACCCTGACGCCCCTGCCCTGCACCTGCTGGGCGAGGGCGCGGAGATGACGTGGAACTACGGTGAGTTGCTGCGACGCGTGCACCAGGCCGCGAATCTCTACGCGTCCCTGGGACTGACGCCCGGCGGGACGGTGGGTCTGCTGCTGCCCAACAGCGGCCACACCTACGCCGCGCTGCTGGGCGCCCAGGCCATCGGAGTGGCCAACCCGGTCAACCCGATGCTCGCCGATCACCGCATCATCGACATCTTCACCCTTACCCGTGCCGAGATCCTGGTGGTCGCCGGCTCGGCGATGCTGCCAGGACTGTGGGAGAAGGCGCTACGCGTGGCCGAAGGGCTGCCGGGACTGCGGGCGCTGCTGATCGTGGGCGGTAACGCCTCCATCGACGCCGCCCACGCTCCGGCGAAGGTGCGGGGCGGCGACTTCGAGCGACTGGCCGCCGACCAGCCCGGCGACCGCCTGATCACCTCGCACCGGCCTCAGCCCCAGGATCTCGCCGCGTACTTCCACACCGGCGGCACCACCGGCACGCCCAAGGTCGCCCCGCACACGCACGCCATGGAGGTCTACATGGCCTGGGCGCTCGGCTGCTCGGGAGCCTACGCGGGCGGCGACGGGGTGGCGCTGGCGGGGCTGCCGCTGTTCCACGTCAACGCGGTGCACGTCACCGGGCTGGCGCCGTTCATGCACGGCGCCGCCGTGGTCAGCCTCGGCCCGCTCGGCTACCGCGACAAACAGCTCATGGCGGATTTCTGGCGGATCATCGAGCGCTACCGGGTCACCGCGTTCTCGGCCGTCCCGACTGTGTACGCGAGCCTGCCACCGCTGCCCGACGGGGTGGACATCTCCAGCCTGCGCGCCGGCGCGGTCGGCGCCGCGCCGCTGCCCGCCCGGGTCCGCGCCGGATTCGAACAGGAGGTCAAGGTGCCCATGCTGGAGGGGTATGGGCTGACCGAGGCTACCTGCGCCAGCGCCGCCACCCCGGCCTTCGCGCCCCGGGCCGGGTCGGTCGGGCTGCGGCTGCCGTACCAGCGGATCAAGGCCGTCACCGTGGACGCCGCCGACCATCCCACCGGTGACCGCCCACCCGGCCAGGGCGGGGTGCTGGCCATCAGCGGCCCGGCCGTTTTCCCCGGCTACCTCGGCCCCGGCGGTCCCGACCCCACTGACAAGATCTTCGACGGCTGGCTGCTCACCGGCGACCTCGGCCACGTGGACGAAGAAGGCTACGTCTACCTGACCGGACGCGCCAAGGACCTCATCATCCGTGGCGGCCACAACCTCGACCCGCGGCCCATCGAGGAATCCCTGCTGGCGCACCCGCATGTCTCGGGCGCGGCCGTGGTCGGCCGCCCCGACGCGCATTCCGGTGAGGTGCCGGTCGCCTACGTCACCGTCACCGGCGTCGTCACCGAGGCCGATTTGCTGACCTGGGCGCGAGAGCACGCTTCTGAGCCCGCCGCCGCGCCCAAGGCCGTCCACGTCGTCGAATCGCTGCCGACGACCTCGGTCGGCAAGCTGTTCAAGCCCGAGCTGGTCGCCGACTCCATCCGCCGCCTCCTGGCCGGGATCGCTCCCGGCGCCCAGGCCGAGGTGGTGCTGGAGGATGGCCGGCCGACCGTGCTGATCGGCGCGGACCCGGAGTTGGCCGCCACCCTCGATCGCCACAACATCGCCCATCGGATGGTGTCCTCATGATCGACCAGCCGGTCCGCGATCTCCTCGACCGGCAACTCACCGGCGTCCTGGCCACCACCCGGCCCGACGGCACCGCTCGCCAATCAGTGGTCTACTTCGCCCTGGACGGTGACCGCCTGCTCATCTCCACTGAACCGGGTCGGGCCAAGGCCAGGGATGTGGCCCGCACCGGCCGCGCCTCGCTGTGCGTGATGGGCGGCGCGGCCCCCTATCCGTCGGCGACCTTGGAGGGCGGCGCACGCGTCCGCACCGAGGACGTTGGTGGCGACACCGCTCTCGTCTGGTCCCGGATCGGCGACCGGCCGGTGGAGCCGGTGAGCGACGCGGACCTGGCCACCATGAACCGGGTGATCCTGGAGATCATCGTCGAGCGTGTGTACGGCACCAGTTACTTGGATCAGGGAGAAACAACGTGAGCGGTCGTATCGACGTCCATCAGCACATGGTTCATGAGCGGTACGCGCGCTGGCTGCGCTCGCACGGCGTCGACGCGCCGGGCGGTCGGCCATTGCCGTCGTGGAGCCCGCACGAGGCGCTCGAGTTCATGGACCGCCTGGGCATCGCCACCGGCATCCTGTCGCTGACCACGCCGGGGGCCTACCTCGATGACGGCGCCGACGCCGCCTACGTGGCCCGGGAATCCAACGAGTTCGTCGCCGGGGTGGTGAAGGAGCATCCCGGCAGGTTCGGGTTCTTCGCCACGCTCACCCTGCCGGGCGTGAGGGCCGCCATCATCGAGGCCGCCCACGCCTTCGATGAGCTGGCCGCCGACGGGGTGATGCTCCTGGCCAACAGCGATGGCGCCTACCTGGGCGATCCGGCCTTCGACCCGCTCATGGCCGCCCTCGACGAGCGCGCCGCCATCGTCTTCGTCCACCCTGCCCAACTGCCCGGCCCGCCGGTAGAAGGCATCCCGCCGTTCGCCGCCGACTTCCTGCTCGACACCACCCGCGCGGCGTTCAGCTTGGTCAAGCACGACGTGCCGCGGCGCTTCCCGCGCATCCGGTTCATCCTCTCCCACGCCGGCGGGTTCGTCCCCTACGCCGCCCACCGCCTGGCGCTTACCGTCTTCAACGACACCGGCCGCGACCCCAATCAGGTCCTTGAGGACCTGTCCGGCTTCTACTTCGACACCGCCCTGTCGGCCAGCCCTGCCGCGCTGCCCTCCCTGCTGGCCTTCGCCAAGCCCGGCCACGTCCTGTACGGCAGCGACTGGCCCTTCGCCCCCGAACTCGCCGTCGCCTACTTCAACACCTGGGCCACCGACGAGGCGATCAACCACGGCAACGCCCGCAGGCTGTTCCCACGCCTGAAGGAGGCGCCCCGTGCATGACGTGCTCATCGTGGGCGGCGGCGGTGCCGGCCTGACCGCCTCCATGCTGCTGTCCCAGCTCGGCGTCGACCACCTGCTCATCAGCGCGCTGCCGACCACCTCCGTGCTGCCCAAGGCGCACGTGCTCAACCAACGCACCATGGAGATCCTCGCCGACCTCGGCCTCGCCGAGACCATCTACCAGCGCGGCACCCCGCCCGAGCAGATGCGCTACTCCGGCTGGTACGCCGGCCTCGCAGGCCCTACGGAGGACTACGGCCGCCGCTTCGGCCTGGTCGAGTCGTGGGGCTGCGGCGGCCTGTCGGACGACTGGGCCGCCGCCAGCCCGCAGCGCCAGACCAACCTGCCCCAGATCCGGCTGGAGCCCATCCTCAAGGCCCGAGCCGAGGAACTCGCGCCCGGTCGCATCCGCTTCGGCCACGAACTGGTCACCTTCACCACCGACGCCGATGGCGTCACCGCCACCATCCTCGACCGAGACAGCGGCCAGACGTATGAGGTGCGCGCCCGCTACCTGCTGGCCTGCGACGGCGGCCGGACCATCGGCCGCCATCTGGGCATCGTCATGGAGGGCGCCCGCGACCTGGCCCGCATCGCCACCGTCCACCTGAGCGCCGACCTGTCCGCCTACGCCCGCGACCCCGAGGTACTCATCCGCTGGCTGACCCTCCCGCACACCGGCGGCGGCGCCACCATGGTGCCCATGGGCCCCGACCATTGGGGCCCCGACAGCGAAGAATGGGTCGTCCACCTCAACTACGCCACCGACGACCCGCGCGGCCTCGACGACAACCAGGTGATCACCGACCTGCGCACCGCCCTCGGCCTGCCCGACCACCCGCTCACCGTGCACCTGATCACCCGCTGGTCGATCGAGGGCGTGGTCGCCGACCGCTTCCGCGACGGGCGAGTCTTCCTGCTCGGCGACGCCGCCCACCGACACCCGCCCACCGGTGGCCTCGGCCTGAACTCCGCCATCCAGGACGCGCACAACCTCGCCTGGAAGCTCGCCGCCGTCCTGCACGGCCACGCCCACGAGCGACTGCTGGACACCTACGAGCCCGAACGCAAGCCCGTCACCGCCCGCAACGTGCAACGCTCGGTCGAGAACGCCCTCAACCACATCGTCGCCACCCAGGCCGCAGGCATCACCCCCGGCGCCGACCCGGAGACGAACTGGCGGCAACTGCGCCGCCTGTGGAGCGGCCTGCCCGAGGACGCCGAGCACGCCCGCGCCGTCCACCGCGCCATCGCCAGCCAGTCCATGGAGTTCAACGAGCACAACATCGAGTACGGCTACACCTACCCCTCGGCCACCTCGGCCGCCGTCGTCGACGACGGCACCCCCGAACCCGCCAACCCCGATCCCATCCGCCTCTACCAGTCCTGCGCCCGGCCCGGCCACCCGCTGCCGCACGCCTGGCTGGAGGACGACCACGGACGGCGGCTGTCCACGCACGACCTGGTCCGGCCCGGCAGATTCCTGCTCATCGCGGGCGAGGACGGCCAGGACTGGTGTGACGCCGCCACCAAGCTCGCCGGCGCCTGGCCGCTCGACGTCGTCCACGTCGGCCACCTGGACGGCGACCTGCTCGACCCCCGCTCCACTTGGACCCGCCACCGCGGCCACGGACCGGCCGGCGCGGTTCTCATCCGCCCCGACCGATGCATCGCCTGGCGCGCTCAGCAACCCGCCGACGCGCCGGCCCAGCTGTCCCAAGCCCTGCAGTCGATCCTCGGAGGGGTCCGATGACCCGCCTGGGCTTCCCCTCGTAACGTGGAAACGCGTCCTCCTTGCTGGCCTGCGGCGCCTCGCCTCGAACCGTCATGAAGACACTCGGCCACAGCCAGATCGCGCTGACCATGAACACGTACGGCCACGTGCTTCCCGACATCGAACGGGCGGCGGTCGACGCGGTCGCCAAGCAGTTCTTCGGATGACCTTCAGAACGACCAAGGGCCGGACTCCCATCAGCGGGATTCCGGCCCTCTCGGCTGCAAAAGCAGTCACCAGCGTTTGTGTCAAGCCATGCCTCAATGTACTTTCTTGTAACGCTCCGCCCTTTTCCGTCGTCCTCGAAATGCCCCAAAATGCCGCCGCAGGTTCACGGGTGCCGTTGACCGAAGAGCAACTACCGGGCAATGGCACGGCCTTGACCATTCGGGTAGCCCAAGAGGGAGCATCGTGTCCTAAGGGGATGGCCGCGAGCTGCGAGAAAGGGAGCGGTCGGCCAGGAAGCAGGGGGCGGTGCCGGCCTGGCCGCACGCATGCGAAGGGCGGCGGCCAGGATCCGGCAGGTGCAGGGTTGCCCCTTTCCGCTGACGATCTAGAAGAACCGGAACGTGGTGTCCGGCTTGGGCAGGTCGAGCTTCCCGGGACCGCGGAACTTCGTCGTGTCCTTCGGGACGTCCACCAGCGGCGTGCCCAGCATGAGAGGCACGCTCACGCTGCTCCTGGACAGGTCGACGGTGACGTTCGCGCCGGTGCCGGTCTCATCGCTGTAGGTGGAGTCGGTGCCGGCCAGCACGAGGCCGATCCTGTGTCCCTTCTTGAAGGTGTAGTCCTGCGGCAGCGTCAGCCACGTGACCGTGCCGTAGGTGCCCGGCGGCAGCGGCGTGGCCTGGCTGAGCGAGTCGCGGTTCTGCACGTCGATCCAGCCTCGGGCGACGATCTCCAGCGGGCGGGTGGCCACGTTCGTGACGACCTTGCGGTAGCAGGCGTCGTCGGCCGCGGTGCTCTCCCCGTGACAGTCCTCCTCTGCGAGATCGGTGATGCCCTCGTTGGTACGCCAGTCGACGCGGGAGTCCTCGCCGAAGTCCACCAGCAGTGCGGTCAGGTTGGAGGTGGGCTTGTCCAGCTTGACCCGCAGGTCGGCCGTGGGAGTGCCGGACAGGCGCAGGTCCTGCGACAGCTCGCCGGTGGTGAACGCCACCCGCCCCGGGTTCGCCGTGCCCACGTCGGCCACCATGTCGGTCTCGCTCATGGCGACGTCCTTGAAGGACGCGGCACTGTTCGCCGCGGCGGGCTTGGAGCCGAGCGAGCCGTCGGCGGCGGGGTAGAGCGACGTCTTGAGCGCGGACGGCGCCGGCCAGTCGGACTGGGTGATCCACTGCTTCGGGCTGACCTCGACGTCGGCGCGGGGCTCGCCGGTGATCCCGTTGCGCACGCCGTGCAGCCAGTGGTCGAACCAGCGGTGCAGCGTGTCCACCCACAGCCCTCTGCGGCCCTCGAAGTCGAACGGGTCCACGTGTCCGGTCTGGCCCACCCAGATCTTGCGCGGCACGTTCCTGTCGGCCAGAGCCTTCCACCAGGTCGAGAAGTTGTCGGGCTTGACGTTGAGGTCGTTGACCGTGTGCGCGACGAAGACGCTGGCCCTGACCTTGGAGACGTCTCCGAGCAGGCCGCCGATGTAGTCGCGCTCGGACCAGAAGTCGTTGTAATCGCCTGTGTCGTCGGCGTCCTCGGCGTCCATCCTGTCGCGTACCTGCTGGCACTTGGCCTCGGGGTCGGTGTCGACGTGGTTGGCCAGCCCGGCGGCGTAGTCGTAGTTGTAGACGACGCCATTGGATCGCTGGTATTTGTACCAGGAGCTGATCGCCGAGATGGGCACGATCGTCTCCAGACCCTCCACCCCGGTTGCCGCGACCGCGTTGGCCAGGGTGCCGTCGTACGATTTGCCGATCATGGCGGCTTTGCCCGTCGTCCAGTCCGCCACGACCGCGCTGCCGTCGGCCCTGAACGCCCTGGCACGACCGTTCAGCCAGTCGATGACCGCCTTGCCGCCCAGCACGTCAGCTTTGCCGCCGATGTCCGGGCAACCCTCCGACCGGGTGGTGCCGAGCATGTCGACGTTCAGGACGGCGTAGCCGCGAGGCACATAGAAGTTGTCATAGAAGAGCGGAAATTTCGTGACATTTCCGGCGGCGTCGTAGGCCTTGTGCTCCGACTCGTTCCCGCGACCCGAGTTGTCGTAGTACGGGCTCTCGTCGATGACCACCGGCACCTTGAGCCCCGGCCCGGACTCCTTCGGCCGGATGATGTCCACCCGCACCTTGTCAAGGTTGCCGTCGAGATCGCTGTCGACCGGCGACTCGACGTACACGTGCTCGCGGACGGCGTCCGCATAGGAGAAGACCGGCTGCGTACGGCCGTTCTCGATGGTGATCGCCGGACCGGCTGTCGCCTGGGCCGGGATCGGGATCGCGAGGGTGAGCGCGGCGGCGATCAAAGCTGTGCGTAATGATGACATACATGACCTCCGAGGCCGTTGAGTGGTAAGTCAGGGAGTCAGGCAAGTAGTTCGCGAGGCGGCAAGATCGGCAACCGCGGCTGTTGATCACGTCCCGGGGGAGCAAACACCCTCCAGGTCTTCAACGTCAACCCGGGAGCGGGACCGAACGGTCACTGGCCGATGGACGAAGGCCAGGTCGGGGGCCGGCCCGTACCGGGGACGCTCGGCCGCGGCCAGGCGGCGGGAGCAACGGCCGAGTTATGACCGGGCGAGGTGGACGAGGTGCGCGTCTACGGCCGCGTCATGGTCGCCGACCTGGTCGCCGGCGCCATCACCAACGAGGTCCGGGTGGCCGAGCGGGTGCGGAAGCCGCCTGCGGCGATCGCCAGACGGCTGGAGGTCCCGGCCGGGGCGTAGACTCGCGCGCCGCAGTGCAGGCATCGCTGAGCATCTGTGGACTGTCAGTTAACGACATGGCGGATGTTGATTCGGCATGCTTGGACAGCCAAGGAGTCATGTCCCCTATCTGGTCGTGGAGAGCTTTGTCATGCGAGTACGGAAGACGCTGGGCGCCATGGCCGTGGCGGTGGTGGCGGCGGCCGGTGTGAGCACGACCGCCGGGCCCGCCGGGGCCTCGTCGCAGGCGGCCACCGCGTCAACCTCCACCGCGTCAACCTCCACCGCGTCGGCCTCCGCTCGCTTTTACTGCCGGTTCGGCGGCCGCGGCAAGGCGCCGAAAAACCTGACGATCTACGAGTCCACGGTTTTGATCAGCAACCCCGTGGGCGGGATTCCCAAGGGCAAGGTGTACAACTGCGACTACGGGGTGACCGGCAGCAAGTACACCATGTGCGGCCGGACCTGGAACCGATGGGAGTACGTCAGCTACAACGGCAAGAAGGGCTACATCGTGGCCGCCTGCGCCAAGCCCGCGAGTTAGCCCCACTCCCCGGACAGCGACGGCCGTGCGCGGCGCCGTCGGCCGTCACCGCGGCGCTGAGGTCGGCGAACGTGCTGACCGTCAGGCTGACGTCGCCCGTGCCGGTGCCTTCGGGTCGATGATCACCATGTGGATGCCGGGCGCGGTGCTCCCCAGCTCTCTTTCCTGGGCGGCGCAAGAGTCGCCGTCGGAGTCGCTGCACAAGGGGGTCCGGCGCGAAGGCAGTTGTGCGTGTGGAGAGGCTGGGGCCGGCACCGCGATGGTCTGGCTGCGGTCGTTTTTGAGCTTCGGCCTGAAATGAAGCCGAGGGTGATTGCTTGATCGCCTCCGAGCACACCATTCCCGACCTGCAGGACAGCAGCCCTAGTCGCTCCGGGCACGCCGCCGCCGAGACCCGGAAACTCCCCTCGCGCTCTAGCAACCCGCCCCTCAAAAGAGGCTGTCACTAGTCCTGGAGTGATACCCCGATTGTGGAGCCGATGATCGCGTAGTCGGAGAGAGTGGCCTGGTTGTCGACGGGGCGCGGCTGCGACGGAACACCGCCCGCTGTCGAAACGTGCCCTTTTGCGTCGCAGTGTCATGCCTTGCCCGCGTTCGAAATGCCCGATAATGCCGCCCGGTGTTGTGCCGGACCAGTGCCGACGAGCACCCAACGAGCAATCGTGCGACGGTTGGCATCCCTTGACCATGCACTTCTCGGCTGGCCGGGCAGTGCGGGCTACGTGAATGTCGCTGGTGCGGACCGCTGGTCACCAATTGCCGGTCACTCGGTTGTGAGGCCCGCGTCGTTGAGCCGCTTGATGAGGCTGGGCTTGCCCTGGTGCCGTTCCCGGAGGTGAGTGAGGCGCTGGGTGAACGGGCCGACGTGCTTGTCGCGCAGGGCCAGGGCGTGCAGGTCACGCAGGAGCTCGACGGCCAGATCGTATTCGCGAGGCTTCTTGGTGCCAATGGAGGTCTCCACCACGTCCCACGCGGCGTCGAGATCCTTGGCAAGCTGGTTCAGGCGGAGTTCCCTGGCCTGCCGTCGCTCCTGTTCCTGGCGGGCCTGTTCTTCGGCGCGCCGGCCCGCCTCCTGCTGATCGCGTACGTGGCGGCGGGCGGCGGCGGCGTCCAGCAGTTCGGCGACCGTCCGATCTGTTTCCACCTCCTGGCCGGTGGTTCCGCCGCCGAACTCGCGCAGCAACTCCCACCGGACCTTCGCGCCGTCTTCTTCCATCACCCGCAGCAGCAGTGCGTCCTTACGCTTGGCCGGCAGAGTGCCGATCCAGGCGGCCAGGGCCTTTTTATCGTGCTGTACGGGTTGCACGGGCGGGCTGGCTTCGGCGGCGGCTGCGAGCAGGTCGTGGTCCAGGCGCAGGAAGTCGGCAAGGGCCCTTTGCGGCGCGCTGAGCGAGCCCAGCCCTGGTGGGACGGGTGGCTCCAATATGTCCTCGTCGTCGTAGTCGAACGCGTCCTCGTCACGCTCCCATGTCCCGTACGCCGACAGCCAGGCCAGATAGAGCGGCCGCAGGTCGCCGGCGGCCAGTTCGGCGCGGATGCCGACGATGGCCGACAGCGAGCGTTCGACGTCGTCCTCCCAGTACTCCTCTTCGGCTTCGCTGGTGAAGTCGAGGACGAGGTGTCCGCCGCTGGTCCAGGTGTTGACCTGCTCGCCTACGCAGTAGCGTTGGGCCTGCTCGTTGTCGAGCATGGCTTTGGGCAGGCGCAGCATGATGCGGTGGGTGCCCCAGTTGGCCAGGTACAGGTGGGCGTCGTAGTAACGCTCCATCATGCGGGACGGGTCGCCGTGGAAATCGCCCCAGTGGTACTCGTTGGTGAAGCTGGTGGCGGTGATGTGGGCCCGGGTGGACAGGGCGCGCACTTCGGCCTGCTGCTTGTCGGTGAGCGGCCGGTCGATGGCCAGGAACTCGTAGTACTGGTATTCGCTCATGCTAACCCGGCCCAGCGGCGGAAGGCATGGATCCATTCGGCTCCGGTCGGTGGCGGGTCGGGGAGCGGCAGATCGAGGATGCCGATCGCCTGCTCGTGATCGCCGTGGCGGCAGATCGCCACGATGCCACTCCCGAGTGGGAAGTCGATCGCGGTGACGGTGACCTGCAGGCCGAGCACGGTGGTTTCGAACGGCACCGCCAGGTTGTCACCGATCATCACATGGAATCCGGAGAGCTGCTCGTCATCGTCGTAGGCGTCCACGATCGCTCGCTCAATCAGTTCATCCAGATGATCGTCAGGGGGGCGGCGAGTCACAGCAGCACACAATACCCCGGCGAGGGTGGGGGAGTTGTGGACTCTCAGGGTGGTGCAAGGGTGATGTCGGTGTGCGGGAAGTCTTCACCTTTGAAGAGCAGGGGCTGGCCGAGGTCTTTGGCGAGGGCGTAGGCGAAGCAGTCGCCCATGTTGAGCTTGGCCTTGGAGTTGTTGCCCTTGCCGTAGATCTGGTAAGCCCGGCGCGCGATTCTGGCCTGATGGGGCGTTACCGGCTCGATAATGAGGCCCATCTCGTCAACGAGTGTGTCGAAGGCGTTGCGCATGGCCGCGCCACGGTTGTCCGCCACAATGGCTGCTTCGACGTAGTTGACGGCCGAGATGCGACACACGGCTGCGGCGATGGCGTGGGCGAATTGGGTGGCCTCGGGCTCGCCGTTGATGACGGCGATGATGGCACTGGAATCGATGATCACGCGGGAAGGCCGGTTTCCGGGTCATACAGATCATCAACAGACAGGCGATCCCGACCGAGGTGGGTTCGCATACCGGCGGCGACATTCAAGATGCGTTCGGCTCTGCCGGCGGCTTCGGAACGGCGTTCCAGCGCATCCAGACGGCGTTCGAGCACTTGAGCGGCATGCTGGGTTTCCTCGGCCAACCGGATGACCCGGCGGGCGAGGTCATGAATGGGCTCGTGTTCGAGGTCCACGCTCACCGTCGCTCGACTCCTTCCGTGGTGGCGCCTGTGTTGCACCTTCAGCGTAACTGGTGGCCGAGCCTCACTCACGTCGATGGGCGGTATCCGTCCGTGCCACACAGGTTCTCTTCGAGTCACGGGTTCTTCTCGGGCAGGGTGCCTGCGGCGGCATGCCAGGCTTCCCAGATCTCGGGGCGGAGTCTGCCGCGGTCGGCGACAGGGAGTCCTTGTTCGCGAGCCCACGCGCGCACCTGCGATGCGGTCGGTTCCTGGCCGGTTGGCCGGGCGATCTCTGGCGGAGTGGGGATCGAGGGAGCGGCGGCGGTCGGTGTGTGTCCGCCTGAGTCGGATGCTGTGGTGGTGAAGCCGAGGCGGGTGAGGGTGCGGCGCCGCTTGCCGTACATGCGTTCCAGCTGTGGGACCTGTGCGTCCAGATAGTCGTGCACCTCGACGTCGTGCTTGACGGCGGCATCTCGCATGATCCGGCCGACGTGCTGGATCACCTTTCCTTTGAACGAGATCGGCATCGCGAGGAACAGGGCGTCCAGCCGGGGCAGGTCGAACCCCTCACCCGCGCCGCTGAAGGTCAGTGACCTCACGTTGGTGAGCACGTACCGCCCCAAGGTCGAGCACTGGATCATCCCGCGACTGGGCGCCCATCGGCTCGACCGGCTACGCCCGGAACACCTGGACGCCTTCTACGCCTATCTCGCCAAGCAGGGTCTCGCCCAGAACACGATTCTTCAGATCCACCGGATCCTCTCCCGTGCGCTGAAGATCGCAGTGCGCCGAGAGAAGGTCGCCCGCAACGTCTGCACGCTGATCGACGCTCCCACCGCCGAAGGCGTCGAGATCGAACCGCTCGACGCCGACGAGGCCCGCGATGTCCTTGACGTGGCCAGCCGCCAGAGGAACGGAACACGTTGGTCCGTGGCGCTGGCTCTCGGTCTTCGGCAATGTGAAGCGCTCGGTCTTCGCTGGAAGTACGTGGACCTCAAGAGAGGCGTCATCCGCGTCTTCTGGCAGATCAAGCACCAGCGCTACCGCCACGGATGCAAGGACCCGCACGCCTGCGGCGAACGGCTCCACCGCTACCCGTGCCCGGAGGACTGCCCCAAGGCCAAGCGCACCTCCGGCCGCAGGCACGTGTGCAACAAGGCAGGGCAGAAATTCTGCCCCCCCCGACTGCACCAAGCACGCGCCCTCCTGCCCCGAACGCGTGGGCGGCTGGACCTTCGTGAAGCCCAAGGGCAAGAGCAAGCGAACCGTCATGATCCCGCCCCCGCTGATCCCGCTCCTCAAGCTCCACCAAGAGGCTCAGCGCGCCGAGAAGGAAGCGGCGGGGGAGCGGTGGCAGGACTATGACCTCGTCTGGTGCCATCCGGACGGACGACCCATAGACGCCGGCCAGGACTGGGACGAATGGAAAGAACTCCTTCGCCTGGCCGAAGTCGACAAGGACGCCCGCGTCCACGACGCCCGCCACACCGCCGCAACACTCCTCATAGAACAAGGGGTGGACATCAGCGTGGTTCAGGAGATCCTCGGCCACTCACAACTGACCACGACGAAGCGCTACACCCACATCACGGCGACACTCTTAACCGAAGCAGCAGCCCGCATGGGCCGCGCGCTCTGGGGATAACTGCAACTGAAAATGCAACCGGGCGGACTTTCTGATCATGAAGATCGGGGAGTCCGCCCAGGTCATTCGGGTAGGGCGCCCGGGGCTCGAACCCGGAACCTACGGATTAAAAGTCCGCAGCTCTGCCAATTGAGCTAACGCCCCCAGCTACAGCAAGGGTACAGAGATTACCGTCCTGTCCGCGACGCCTCCATCATCGGTAGGCGGCCAGCCCGGTCAGCGCTTCCCCCAGCACCAGTGTGTGGATCTCCTGCGTCCCTTCGTACGTCAGCACACTCTCCAGGTTGTTCATGTGCCTGATCACAGGGTACTCCAGGGTGATCCCGTTCCCGCCCAGGATGGATCGGGCCTGGCGGGCGATGTCGAGGGCGGCGCGTACGTTGGCCAGCTTGCCGAAGCTGATCTGCCGGGGTTCGAGGCGGCCCGCGTCCTTCAGCTCGCCCAGGTGCAGGGCGGTGAGCTGGGCCTGGGCGGCGCCGACGTACATCCAGGCGAGTTTCTCCTGCGTCAGCTGGAACGCGCCGATCGGCTTGTCGAACTGGACGCGGGTCTTCGCGTAGTCGACGGCCGACTCGAGGCAGGCGCGGGCGGCGCCGACGACGCCCCAGACGATGCCGTAGCGGGCTTCCGAGAGGCACGACAGCGGGCCCTTGAGGCCGGTGACTCCGGGCAGGGCGGCGGAGGCGGGCAGGCGGAGGTCGTCGAAGTAGAGGGAGGAGGTGACGGAGGCTCTCAGGGAGAGCTTCTTGTGGATCTCGGGGGCGGTGAAGCCGGGGGTGGAGGTGGGGACGACGAAGCCGCGTACGCCTTCGTCGGTCTGGGCCCAGACCACGGCGACGTCGGCGATCGAGCCGTTGGTGATCCACATCTTGGAGCCGTTGAGGATCCAGTCGGATCCGTCCTTCTTGGCGTACGTGCGCATGTTGGCGGGGTCGGAGCCGTGGTCCGGTTCGGTGAGGCCGAAGCAGCCGATCGCCTCGCCGGCGGCCATCCGGGGCAGCCACTCCTCTTTCTGCTCTTCCGAGCCGTATCGCCAGATCGGGAACATCGCCAGCGAACCCTGGACGGACACGAACGATCGGAGCCCGGAGTCACCCGCTTCCAGCTCGCGGCAGGCCACGCCGTACGACACCGCGTCCGTGCCGGCGCAGCCGTAACCCTCCAGGTGCATGCCGAGCACGCCCAGCGATCCGAGCGCGGGCGCGAGCTCGCGCGCGGGGAAGGCGGCCTCCTCGAACCAGTCGCTCACGTGCGGGAGGACGCGGTCGGACACGAAGGACTTGACCGTGTCGCGGATCAGCCGCTGATCTGCGTTGAGCCGGTCGTCCAGGCGCAGCAGGTCGTCCATCGCAGAGGTCCTCTCGTCGCGTAAGGGACTACCAGGGTTCTACCAGGGAGAATCCGGATGTGCTATCACCGGCCCCCAGGGCAGTCTTGAGGCATGAGCGATTACGACAACGTCAAGAAGCTGCGCAGGACTCACAAGGGCCGGATCGTCGCGGGTGTCTGCGCGGGCGTCGGCGAGTACGTCGGGATCGACGCCAACATGGTACGGATCGCGCTGGCGATCGCGACGCTGTTCGGCGGGCTGGGCGTCGGCGTGTACGTGATCGGCTGGCTCCTCATCCCCGACGAGCAGGCCGAGACCTCGATCGTCCAGGACCTGGTCAACAAGCAGCAGAACCGGAGCACGCACACCGACTGGAACAGCGGCGAGCACAAGCCCCAGCCGTGATCATGACGGCGCGCGGGCCTTACCACGAGACTCGGTCCAGACCATGGCGAGCACGGCGGCGCTGACCACCCCGGTCACCCCGGCCAGCGCGACCACCGGCTCGGGGCCGAGTCTCTCCGCCGCGAACCCGCCGACCAGAATTCCGATCCCCTGTACGGCCATCAACCCCGACTGGACGAGGCCGAACGCCTGGGCACGCCGTTCGGCCGGTACGTTCTGGACGAAAGCGGCGTTGGCCGCGAGCTGGTAGGCCCCGCCGATCCCCGACAACACCCATGCCGCGAGGACCACGGCCAGCGGGGGTCGCAGCGCGGTCACGATCAGGGGTGCGCAGCTGAGCATGGCCATCCACCCCATGAGCCGCAGCCGCCGCGGCGGCGACACGAACCTGCTGAACAGGAACGCCCCCACGACGGTCCCGGCGGGCATGGCGGCCATCAGCAGCCCGGTGATCACCGGAATCGGCAGGGCTCCGGTGTGGAGCGTGGCCGCGTACGGTGCGGCGAGGCCCTCCGGCAGGATGTAGAAGCCGCACAACCAGGCGAACAGGACGATCGTCCGCAGTTTCTTCGACCCGAACACGAGCCGGGCTCCGGCCACGGTCATGGTCCACATGGACGGCTTGCCGCTCTCACCGTGGGCGGCGGGGCGGCGGTGCACGCCGGAGGCCAGGATCAACGCGGATCCGAGGAACGTCGCGGCGTCGAGGGCGAGCGCGCGGTAGGGGCCCATGGCCGCGATCACGGCTCCGCCGGCCGCGAAACCGAGCATCTGGACGGCCTGGTTCGTCATGTTCTGCAGGGCCGAGCCGATGACGTACATGTCGCCTTCGAGCACCTCGGGCAGCAGCGCCGCCCGCGCCGCCGAGAACGGCGCGCTGAGCAGCACCACGAGGAACACCAGCGCGCACAGCGCCCAGAACGGCATGCCGGGCACGGCCATCGCGGCCACCAGTGCGGCCCTGATCAGGTCGCAGGCCAGCATGACGCCTCTGCGCGCGAACCGGTCGGCCAGGCCGGCCAGCAGCGGCCCGCCCACGATCGAGGGCAGGTAGGTCAGCGCGTAGACGGCGGCGGTGGCCAGCGCCGATTGGGTGCGGTCGTAGACGAGCACCGCGAGCGCGACCTGGGCGAGCTGGTCTCCGAGGAGCGAAAGGCCCTGGCCGTACCAGAGTGCCCGGAATTCTTTGATCGCGATGACTTCGCGATAGGTGACTTGTCGTCCTTCGGCACGCCGATGTCGTCCTGGCAGTTGTCGCGCCCGCATGGCCCCCATTGGACTCCGCTGTGCCTGACTCACTGTGTTCGGTATGTCACCTAAGGTTGCCGAACACAAGGGCAAGCCGCAACCCAAAGAAGTCAACCGGAAGCAAAGGGTTACCAGCCGAGCTCGTGCAGCCGCGCGTCGTCGATGCCGAAGTGGTGCCCGATCTCATGGACGACCGTGATGCGTACTTCGTCGATCACGTCCTCTTCCGTATCGCAGATCTGGCATATCGCATTGCGGTAGATCTCGATCCGGTCGGGAAGAACGGCCGAGTACCAGTCGCCACGTTCCGTCAGGGGGATCCCGGTGTACAGGCCGAGCAGGTTGGGCTCTGGTGGATCGTCGACGACCGTGACGACGACGTTGCTCATGGTGCGTGCGAGGTCTGAGGGGATCGTGTCCAATGCCTCGGCCACGAGTTCCTCGAACTTCTCCCGGGTTACCTCGATCACACTTGCCATTGTGCCCCGTCTGTCGGGTATGCAAGAAACGGTATGAAGTTCGTCCACTGGTCAAAGGCAGCCATCCGGTCGAGGGCCTCGAAAGCCGTCGCGGTGCTCTTTGTCGCCGCTGTGGGCGCCTGGCTGGGCATCTTCTTCAGTGGCACCGTACGCGCCGAGATCGGTCCCGTGGAAACGGGCATGTCGCTGCGGCCGGCGTGGAGCGGCGAGACGGTCGTGGACGCCAGCCCGCTCGGCACCCTCACGTTCCGTACGCACGCGGCCCCGCTCAGGCTGCGCATCACCCTCGAGAACATCGACCAGGACCGCGCCCGGGCCCTCATCGAGGACCCCCGGCTGGCCGACCGCCTGCCGGCGCTGATCGAGTCCGACCTGCTGGACGGCGTGCGCGCGCTGGTCATCCGCTCCCTGCTGTGCGCGGGCGCGGGGGCGCTGGTGGCGGTCCTGATGGTGTTCAGGAGGCCCCGCGTGGCGCTCGTGGGGTTGCTGGCCGCCTCCGTGGCGCTCGCCGGCACGGGAGCGCTCGCCGCGCTCACCTTCCGCCCGAACTCGCTCGTCGAGCCGCGCTACTCGGGCCTGGTCGCCGCGGCGCCGTCCCTCGTGGGCAGCGCCGAGTCGATCGTGACGCGTTTCGAGTCGTACCGGTCGCAGCTCACAAAACTGGTGACGAACGTCTCCAAGCTCTACGACACGGTCTCAACCCTGCCGCTGTACGACGCCGACCCTAAAACCATTCGAGTCCTCCACGTCTCGGACATCCATATCAACCCCATCGCCTGGAACGTCATCAGGTCGCTCAAGGACCAGTTCGCCGTGGACATGATCATCGATACGGGCGACATCTCGGACCACGGCACCAAGGCCGAGAACAAATTCGTCAACGAGATCGGCCGGCTCGGGCTCCCGTACGTTTTCGTCCGCGGCAACCACGACTCGATGACCACCCAGAAGGCGGTCGCGAAGCAGAAGAACGCCATCGTCCTGGACGACAAGTCCAAAACCGTCGAAGGACTGACCATCTACGGCCTGGGCGATCCCCGCTTCACTCCGGACAAATCCGTGCCCGTCTCCGCGAAGCCCGGCACCCTCGACGAATATGCCCGCTCCCACCTGCCCAACGTCGGCGAGCCGGACCTGATCGCCGTACACGACCCCGATGTGGCCGAGGGCTTCTCCGGAGCCGCCCCCATGATCCTGGCCGGCCACACCCATGACCGCAGGACCAAGATGTTCCGCTCCGGCACCCGCATGCTCGTCCAGGGCTCCACGGGAGGCGCCGGCCTGCGCGCTCTCGAACACGCCCAGCCGACCCCGGTCCAGGCCTCGGTGCTGTACTTCGACAAGGAGACGAAACGCCTGCAAGCCTGGGACGACATCACGCTCGGCGGGCTGGGGGAGCAGTCGGTCTACATCCAACGTCACGTGGAGGCCGACCCAGACCGTATGATTTCTCCAGAGCCGACGAACGCCCCGTCGCCAACGGGACCCGTCACTGGCTCGCAGACGCCGACCGCCGGTTCGCCGCTTTGGCATCAGGGGCAATCGTCCCCTATGCTTCAGAGGTCTCCGACGGAAGGCGACAGGGAATCCTGAGCCCCCATCGTCTAGCGGCCTAGGACACCGCCCTTTCAAGGCGGCGGCACGGGTTCGAATCCCGTTGGGGGCACAGCGAGCGCCTGGCAACACCGGAAAAACGGCTGGTCGAGGATCACCGGAAAGCTGGTAAGCTAAGCGAGCGCAAACAGCAAGAAACGCAAGGTCCTGTAGAGCAGTTTGGAGTGCTCGCCACCCTGTCAAGGTGGAGGTCGCGGGTTCAAGTCCCGTCAGGACCGCTCTGGGTCAGGTAGCTCAGTTGGTACGAGCGTCCGCCTGAAAAGCGGAAGGTCGGCGGTTCGACCCCGCCCCTGACCACCTCACACGACCAGGAAGAATGCCCCGTAGCGATCATCGCTCCGGGGCGTTTTCATGTCAGCTGACGGCAGCGTCGTCGTACGGTGCCCGTACCCGCGACTTCCAGGTTTCGCCGAGGCGTGGACACACTCTTACCGGTGCCCGACGGATCGGTCACCCGGCCGCCGGCCGACGTCGCCCCGGAGCATCGGAGTCATTGCCGTGTGCAAGCGAGGGCCATCGGTCCGCGGCCCACTCCGGCCAGCCCAGGCACCCCGGTGGCGGGTCGGGGATGTCACCGCCGCCGAGTTCGGCGGCATCTGGTGCCTGGAACTGCTTCCGCCATGCGTCGATGTCCGCCTCGCTCATCGGAAACGTCGTGTGCGGTGCGGTTGCCTGGCGGTGTGCGATCCGAGCGCGCTGGACGTCCTTGTCGGTGGGCAGGTAGACGACTTGGCAGGCTGCCCCGGACGATGTTGCCAGCCAGCGCAGTGCCGACCGTTCGTCGCGGCTCCAGAGCCCGAAGTCGAGCACGACGCTGGTGCCCAGGTGCAGCGCCTGCAGGGCTAGTGCGATGAGCCGTCCTTCCAGGATGTCGCGCTTGCCGTTGGGCTGCGACCCGTCGAACAGGGGGATCATCCACTCGTCCGGGGTGAGCCGCAGCGCGCGGTGCGTCGCGGCGAGTTCTTCGGCGAGGGTGGTCTTTCCAGCGCCGGGGAGCCCGACCATCAGGAAAAGCCTGGCGGGTTCGGGCCGCACGTCGTGGTTCGGCTTCGCTTTCGCGGTGGCTGCGGCCAGCTTGTCGGTGACGGCGACGAGTGCCTCGGACGCGCGAGAGAAAGGATCTTGGCGCATGGGATGGAACTGCTGCGACATGGATGTGCTCCTCGGATCACGCAGGACGATCCGGCAGCGCAGCGAGACACGCGATGGGGCTGCCGGCGGGACTCTGATCCGGCGGTACGCCCTGGCACTGACCCCAGCGGGGACAGGCAATGAGGCCGCGGTTCACGGCAACCGCGATACCGCCGCTAGGCGGCGGCGCGGATGTTCACAGCGGCGAAGCAACCCATGCCGCCACTATAGGCGACAGCGCCGGCATGGCCGTGGACCGCGGCTGACTTTGCCCCGTAGCACGGGCTGAGGAGTGAGCTCAGCGCTTGGCGAGGTTGTACTGGATGGTGTACTGCCGCGCTCCGCAGCAGCCAGGGTGACTCGGGTTCGGAGTCCGGATCCAGAGCTGCCCGAAGGCGCCGCGGCTGCGTACTTTGACCGTCCTCATGACCGAATATGCCTTGGAGCCGCCGTCGCAGATCTTGCCGTATCGGCCCCGCTGGGCCTTCCAGTCGTTCGCGTTCGCGAAGTATAGGTCAGGAAAGATGCATCCGCCCTTGGGGAAGCCGTTCTCGCGGATCACGATGGACCGCAGCTGCGCGGACTTGGAGGACTTGTAGGCCCAGGTGGTGGTCACCTTGATCGGGTACTTCCTGCCGCGGTGGTCCTTGATCGCGACATAGGTGATCACGGACTGGACCGGCCTGACCCGCTTGACCGAGCTGATTTTCTGGTCGGGCGCGGCGTGCGCGGCGGGCGCCATGAGCAGCCCCGCCCCGAGGGCGGTGGTGAGAGCCACTCCGATCATGGGAGCCCGGAGTCGCGTGAGGGGTCGCACTGATTCTCCTTCACCGTGCAAGGAATTTCTGCACGGACAATCATTGACCGATCGGAAGGCACTGTTGGGGAGTGCGGTCAGGCCGCCGGTCATGACGAATCATTTCTTTCGGGCATTCATTGAGTTTTGCGCCGACGAAACTCTATACGAGCTCGGTATATCCAGGGAACATGGCCGGCATACGGGCGCTGGATCCTGCGGAGGTCAGGCTTACGACAGTAGCCGTAGCGGTGAGGAAACGGAGCCTACAAAGCACCGCCGCGGCGAGAAGCGGCTCTATTAGGGAGCGCAAAAAAGCGCTTCAGCGCTTCGCCGCGCGACGCGACGTGATGGTCAGTCCCGCGTTAAAGCAGACCTATATCGAGCTCGTCTACCATCACGATCATGCAGACGCCTCCGCCCCCAGGGCGCCCGCCGTACCCTCCGGGCCGGCAGGGCCAGCCAGTGCCGCCCCCGATGGGATGGTCACCACCACCTGCACCGGCCCCCAACCGGACACTCGCCGGTTGTGCCCTGGTCTCGTCAGTCGTGGTCGCGGTCGGCGGCTTCCTTCCGTGGAGCCAGACCTATACGGGGTCTGAGGGGTTCGAGGATGTGACCGGATTCGACGCTGCCCATGCGGGGCCGTTCCTTGTCGCGTGGCTGGGTGCCATGTTCGCGGTCACGGCGCTGGTCGCGGGCAGGACGACGAACGAGGCCGAGATCGTACCTGGCGTGATCGGCGTGATGCTCTGCGGGATCAGCTGGATGGACACCGTCAGGAGTTCTGACGAGCTCATCGTCAGGTGGGTCAGCGACGGGCTCTTCATCTCCATGGCCGGCTCGATCGCGCTGATCGTCATCGGCGTCATGGCGCTCGTCGAGAGCCGCCGAGGTAGGGCAGCCACCACAGGGCCAGCCCGCCGATAAGGATGAGCATCTCGAGGCCGGCGGCAGCATACGCGGAGACGGAGGTGCGCATGACGGCCAGTGGGCCAGCAGCGGCGCCCGGTCCACCGTGGTGAGCATCTCCCGCCATGGGACGGTCAGGTCGGCGTCGCCGTGCAGCTCATGCGTGACCTGGTCGGCGAGCGCCTGGAGCATACGGGGCCGGCGAAGCGGTCAGCGACGTGGCGCGCTGGTCGAAGAACAGGCGGGCGACCAGGTCACCCCGGGAACCGGTGCCGGACTTGGCGAAGATCGACTTCAGATGGTCCTGAACGGTGTAGGACGTCATGTGAAGCCGGTTGGCGATCTGCCGGGTCGGCAGGCCTTGCGCGACGAGTTCGGTGACCCGTTTCTCCCGCGCCGTCAGGCCGTACATGTCGGCCAGTAGAGGCGCCATCTCTGCTGGTCGGGCCGCTTCGAGCAGCACGGCGACCGGCGCCAGCGGTCCCTCTCCCAGCAGGGACGCCCGGACGATCAGCCAACGGCCCGTACGGGTGCGGACGCGCGCCCGGGCCAGCCCGATGCCGGAGACCCGCATGCTGCCGTCGGCGATGGCACGAGCCTGGCCGGCGACGGAGCGGATCACGAGCGGCAGTCTGGTGCCGGTCCGCCGGCTCGAAGGTCGCAACGCCACGCACTTGAGATACCGCATTGTTCGTTGAGAAGGAGATTCAGTGACGACCGTCGCTCTCGACAAGGTTCCCGCAGGGACCTGGACCATCGATCCGATGCACAGCACGGTCGGGTTCTCGATCCGTCATCTGATGGGCAAGGTGCGCGGAACCTTCGAGGAGTTCACCGGTTCCGTGACCACCGCCGCACGGCCGAGCAACTGCTCCGCGACCGCCACGGTCGCCATGAGCTCGGTGAACACCGGGGTCCGGATGCGTGACGACGACTTACGGTCCGCCCACTTCTTCGACATCGACCGGTTCCCCCATATGGTCTTCGAAGGTACCGGCCTTACCGAGAATGACGGGCTTTTCGAAATCTGCGGGAAGCTGATGATCCGCGGCGTCACGCGCGACATCGCCATGGGGGTCGAGTTTCTCGGTTTCGACGAGACCGGCCTGCAGGGCGAGCAGCGGATCGGCTTCTCGGCGGCGACGACGATCCGCCGCTCCGATTTCGGTGTGGGCGCCGTGGGGGAGGGCGAGAAGGTCGTCGTCGGCGACAAGGTCACCGTCCTGCTCGAGGTCCAGGCCGTACGCTGAATCACGGTCTGCCGTCGCCAGGCATGCCTTCCACGTGCGGTGGCTCTAGCCGAGCGAGAGTATCGAGATGAGGATCAGCAGGAGCAGGAGCGCCAGCCCGCCGCCCGCGACCACCAGCAGGGCGATCATGCAGCCCTGGCCGTTCCACGGTTGGGGGGCGGGGCCGAGGGCGCCCCGGGCGTAGGCGAACACGGGGGCGCGGTATTCGATCTCGAACGCCATCCCGGGCTGGAGCCAGAGAGTGAAGTCCGCGGGGCCGATCTGTGCGGGAAGCAGGTAGGGCAGGTGGACGTGAAGGTGGTACTGGCCGGGCGGGAGCGGGATCACGTTGCGGCCCCACCGGCCCAGCATCGGCCGGCCGTTCAGGATGATCTTGGGGGTGATCATGGCGAGCATGAAGCCCATCCAGTGCCGCTTCACGTCGAGGACGAGCTGCGCCTGACCGCCGTGAGGGCCTGCCGGAGGGCCCCCGTGAGGCACTCCATGAGGGGCGGGTGGAGGAGGCTGGTTCCATGGGTGGTGGGGGCCGGGCGGATGCATGGCGGCCATGCTAGTGCTCTCCGGACCTTTCATGATCTCCCTGCACAAGGTTGCGAAGCGTGGTGAGGAGTGCGGGCATGCAGGTCCTGGTGCTGTCCGGGCCTCCGGCGGCGGGCAAGAGCACGGTGGGGCGGCGGGTCGCGGGCACACGCGCCCGATGCGCCTTCATCGACGTGGACGACGTGCGCCAGCTCGTGCTCGCCGGGATGGTCGCTCCGTGGGACGGCGCCGAGGGGCGCAGGCAGCGACGGCTCAGCGCGGTCAACGCGTGCAGCCTGGCCGCGAACTTCGTCGCCGCCGGGATGGACGTCGTCATCGCCGACGTGCTGAACGAGGAGACGCTCGCGGTGTACCGGGCGTCACTGCGGGACCTGCTGGTGGTGCGCCTGGAGGTGGCGTACGGGTGCGCGCGGGAGCGGGCCATGGGACGGCCGGTCCACCTCACCTGGGACGAGTTCGCGATGCTGCACCGGGAGCAGGAGTCGGTCGCCGGAGCGGATCTGTGGCTGGACACCACTGAACTGGCCGTGGACGACACGGTCGGGAGGCTGCTGGAGATGTCGGAGCCGGCGGGATAGCCGGTTCGCGGTGCGGCGGGAAGACGATCCTGGTTTGCGGCGAAGGATGGGTGACCTTTGTCCGCGACCCGGAGGCATGCTCATGACGGAGACGGCGACGTGACCGCCGACCTGGGCGAGCAAGTGACCGACGCCGAACTCGTCGCCCAGTACCGCAGGAACTCCGATCGGTTCACCGAGGTGCACGATCGGTACTTCCGTGACATCTACCTGTACGTGGCTGGCCGGCTGGACACGCAGGCCGCCGAGGACATAGCGGCCGAGACCTTTCTGCTGGCCTTCGACCAGCGTGACCGGTTCGACCCTGCACGCGGCGGGCTGCGGCCCTGGTTGTTCGGCATCGCCACCAACCTGGTCGCCAGGCACCGGCGCAAGGAGGCGCGCCACTACAGGGCGCTGTCCCGGATGGCGCCGGAGCCGGCGGCGGAGGGCCCCGAGAACAGCGTGGTCACCTCGGTCTCCGCGCAGCGTATGCAGCCACGCCTGGCGCAGGCGATGGCCACGCTGTCCAAGGGCGAGCGTGACGTCCTGCTGCTCGTGGCGCTGGGCCAGCTCGGCTACGACGAGGTGGCCCAGGCGCTCGGCATCTCCCCGGGCACGGTGGGTTCACGGCTCAGCCGGGCGCGTGCGAAGTTCCACGCCATCATCGACAAGGAGTCCGTCCATGGATGACGAATTGAGGCCGCTCGCCACCGTGCTGGCCAAGCCCGAGCCGCCCCGCGAGGTGGAGCTGCGCAGCAGGAACCGGCTGCTGGCGAGGATGGGCGAGGGCCCGCGCCGGCGCTGCGGATGGCTCGTGCCGGGTTTCGGCATGGCCGCCGCCGCGGCGGTGATCGCGCTGGTGGTCGGGGTGGCGGTGGTCGGCACGACCTCCGCGCCGGGCTCGGGCAGGGAGGTCCTGCTCGTGGCGGCCACGAGTGCGGAAAGCGCGCCCGAGGGCTCAGGAAAGTACTGGTACACCAGAGCGGAGGCGGAAGGCAGCGACCTGGTCGTGGAGAACTGGGTCAGCCGCGACGGCGGGCGCTGGTCCAAGGGCACGCCTGCCAATCCCCACAAGGTGGGGCCCGACCGGCCGCAACTGTTCGTCCTGGGGGACGCGGAGCTGACGTGGGAGGAGCTCCAGGCGTTGCCGGCCGATCCCGGGAGGTTGACGGCCTGGATCCGCGAGACCCATGAACGTGAGGAGCTCACCCCGGCGGCGGCCGAGGAGCTTGAGGATCTCGGCATGACGGCGGCCGATCAGGAGCGCTTCGCCGTCGTCCACAGGCTCGCTGCGCTGATCACGTCGATGCCGGCGCCTTCGGATGTGCGCGCGGCGGCATTCCGGGCGCTCGCCGACCTGCCGGGTGTCGAGAACCGGGGCGCGGTCGAGGGCGGCGAGGCCCTCTCGATCCCCACGAAGGTGGGGGAGATCAATCTGGTCGTGGATCCCGAGACCTCGCGGGTGAGCCGCGCCAACGTCGTCCAGGGCAACGACGGAAGCAGCCTGGGGAGCCGGAGCTCCTACCGGCTGACCGCCGAGTGGACGGATCACCTGCCCCGGTAGCGGAGGTACGCGCCCGA
Source organism: Nonomuraea sp. NPDC049378 (assembly GCF_055586745.1). NCBI lineage: Bacteria > Bacillati > Actinomycetota > Actinomycetes > Streptosporangiales > Streptosporangiaceae > Nonomuraea > Nonomuraea sp. NPDC049378. The sequence continues at coordinate 62,947 of NZ_JBVJHP010000030.1, read as the reverse complement.
CGCGGCCGGGTTCGTCTCCCTGCGGGCGGCGGTGACGAGCCCGGACGGCGCCGGGCTGACCCGGACGATCACCCGCGCCTACGCCGTCGGCTGACCGGCGTCACAGCGGCCCGGACGTGCAGACCGCTCCGTTGAGCTTGAAGACGGAGGGCAGCACGTTCGGGCCGCTGTAGTCGCCGACGAAGCCGATCGAGGTCGACGCGCCGGTGGCGAGCGTGCCGGCGCCGGGTTCGTTGACGACCTTGACCTCGCGCCCGTCCTCCGTCCAGACGCCGCCCCAGCCGCTGCCCAGGCTCTGCCACGACCTGGGCCAGGAGAAGGTCAGGGTCCAGCCGTTCACGGGGGCGCCGTTGTTGGTGATGTCGATGGCGCCTACGTAGCCGCTGGCCCAGTCGGACTGGACGCTCAGCCGCGCCGTGCAGGAGCCGGTGGCGGGCGTCGTGGTCGTGAACGTCAGCGGCGGGGATGACCAGGACAGGCCGCCGCCGCTGTCGCGGGCGATCACGTTGACCGTGTAGCGGGTGCCCGGTTCGAGGTTGTCCACGGTGAACGACGTGCCGCCGGTCTCGCCGAGCTGCTCGGTGACGGCGCCGTGCCGGCGGTGCAGCTCGTACTTGGCGATCGGCCGCGAGCCGGCCGTGGCGCGCGGCCAGGTGATGGTGGCGGTGGTGGCGGTCACGGCGGAGGCGGTGGGTTGCCCGGGCGCGCCGGGGCGGCCGGACTCGGGTGTCTCCGGGTGCAGGACGAGCGTGGTCAGCGAGAGGGGCGGGAGGGTCTGGGCGGTGGCGCTGCCCGTGGTCGTGGTGGTGATGGACGTGGCGCCGTTGGTGTGGGTCAGCACGGTGGGCGGCCCGGCGGCGGGCGTGTAGCCCTCGTAGTCGATGGTCACGGGGTGGGACGTGCCGGACGAGGTGTTGATCAGCAGGACGGCGAGGTCGCCGCCGGGCCGGCGGACGGCGTGCGCGGTGACGGCGGGCTCGTCGGTCGCCGCGCTGACGAACTGGTCGCCGGGCCGGGCGAACGCGCTCGTCATCCGCAGCGCGTGGTAGGGCGCGAAGGGCGTGTTCAGCGGCGGCTCGCAGACGCTCCCGTCGGACGTGCAGGCCGCGCTCGACAGCAGGCCGAAGTCGCCGTAGTCGGTGTGCTCCTCGACCTCGGTGACGGCGCCGATGCCGTTGTGGACGTTCCACCAGTCGACCGTGAACACCCCGTTCGCCAGCAGCGTCGCGTAGGAGTCGGCGGCGGCCAGCGCGCCGGGCTGGGTGTTGGTGCCGTTGCTGCTCGAACCGGTGTTGAACTCGGTCATCGCGATGCCGATCCGGCCCGCGTCCGGCCCCGCGTGCCGGGCGATCTGCTCGCGGGTGAGCTGGATCATGTCGGGTACGTGGCCCGCGCGGTCGAGGGCGCCGGGATACCAGTGCAGGACCACGAAGTCGATCTTGGAGCCGGCGGCCGACAGGACGACCTCGTTCCAGCTGCCGGCGTCGCCCTCGGCCACGATCGCGTCGGGCCAGTTCGCGGGCGTGGTCAGCACCGCACCGATCTTGATGTCCGGGTCGACGGCCTTCATCGCGTCGGAGTAGGCGACGACGTGGCGGGCGTACTCGGCGGGGCTCTTGTCGGGGTGGTCGTCGGCCTCCCACGCGGCCCCGTAGTGGCCGTTGCCGTAGATCTCGTTGCCGATCTCCCAGTACGTGATGCCGTAGCCCTTGGTGACGTTGGCGTGCCGCACCCAGGCCGCGGCTTCTTCCGCCGTTCCCGTGCCGTAGTTGGCGGTCACCATCGCCTGGGCGCCGGTGCGCCGTACGCCGCGCATGAAGGTGTCGAAGTCGGTGTCTGGCGCGACGTAGCCGCCCGGGGCGGTGTGGTCGGCCCAGTGGTAGATGTCGGAGTAGGAGCCGCCGGGGTAGCGCAGCAGTTTCACGCCCGCGTCCTTCAGCAGGTCGGCGGTCTCGTCGGAGCCCAGGTGGGTGTCCCAGATGGCATGGTTGGTGCCGATGCCCGTCTCGGGGACGCCGGCGAGGGCGGCGCGCGCGTTGACGGTCACCTCGACGGGTGCGGCGCCGGCGTACGCGGTGGGGGTGTTGAGCGCGGTCAGCGTCAGCAGGAGCGCGGACGCGGCCCGCAGCAGGGTGGTCGGCATCGGTGCACCTCGCCCGTGGACAGTGGTCATCACTCGACGCCTCCTCCTGACCAGGAGGCAGCATGATCATGAGCGGCGGGCGGCGGGCTCGTCAACCGGCGATGAAACTTTCACCGGGCGAATGCACCATATGTGAGCATATGTGCCCTTTGGTGTGCATGTCATCATGGGGGACATGCTGGAGGTTGCCGGGCTGGGCGAGGTGGAGGAGCGGGCGTACCGGTTACTCGTACGGGCCGGCGAGGCGGATCTGACCGGGCTGGCCGAGGAACTGGACCTCACGCGCGAGGCCGCGGCCGCCGCGCTGGCGTCCATGGAGGGCATCGGGCTCGTCCGCGAGGTCGCGGGCGGCGCGGGCGGCGCGGGCGGCGCGGGGCGCAGGTTCGCGCCGGTCGCGCCCGAGATCGCGCTCGGGCCGCGCCTGGTGCGGCAGCAGGAGACGATCGACTGGGCCCGGCAGGCGGTCGACCAGCTCGCCGAGGAATACCGCGCGAGCCTGCGCCGCAGCGACGCCGACCGGCTGATCGAGGTGCTGCCGAGCCGGGCCGCGCTGCGCGAGCAGGTACGCCACCTCCAGGACAGCGCCCGCGAGGAGGTCATGTACTTCTGCCGGGCCGGGCACGTCGTGATGCCGTCCACGGACAACACCGAGGAGCTCGAGGCGCTCGGCCGCGGCGTGGCCTACCGGGTCATCTACGAGCGGGCCCTGCTGGAGGAGCCCGGGATGGTGGCCAACGTGGCGTTCGGCATCAAGCTGGGCGAGCAGGCGCGGGCCGTGCGCTTCCTGCCCGTGCGGATGATGATCGCCGACCGGTCCACCGCGCTGCTCCCCCTGGTGCAGTACGCCGGCCGGACCACCGAGCCGACCGCCGCCCTCGTGCGCGGGAGCAGCCTGCTGGAGGCGCTGATCGCGTTGTTCGAGGCCCAGTGGGAGCGGGCCACGCCGATCAGGTTCCTGGAGGACGGGCAGGTCACCGACACCGCGCCCGGCTGCCCCCTGGACGCCGACGAGCTCTACCTGCTCTCCCTGCTGGTCGCCGGGGTGCCGGAGAAGTCGATCGCCAGCCAGCTCGGGCTCAGCCTGCGTACGGTGCAGCGCCGCGTCTACCACCTGATGCGGCTCGCGGGCGCGCAGACCAGGATGCAACTTGCCTGGCATGCGGCCCGCGAGCGCTGGTTGTGACTACTTCACCCCGTACACCCGGGTGACGGTCTGCTCGAACCGCTCGCCCGAGGCGCCGGTCGCGACGACCCTCAGCGACACCCCGGTTCCGGTCTTGCGATGCGAGACGAGCGCCTTGTACCGGCCCTGGCCGAGGGGGAGGAGCGGCAGCTTGCGCCAGGTCCTGCCGTACTCCCGCCCGCGTAGCCGTAGTGGCCGTCGGCGTCGACGAACTCGGGCACCTGCACCGCCAGCACGTCACCCGTGCGGGTGGCGGCCGTCACGGCCGGGCGTACGACGGGGGCGAACCACCGCTCCCTGGCGATCCCGCCCGACGGCGACCTTCACCCCCTTGCCGTCGTACCCGTCCTGCCATGCCTGCGGCGCTCCCACCTGCGGGACGCTGTGCTCCAGCGACGCGGCGACCTTCCCGTCGAGCCAGATCCTGGCCAGCCCGTCGCGCAGCCGCGGCTCGCCTCCGCGAGCTCCGGCGCGCTCGGCTCCCCAGAGCACGGGCAGCGCGTCCTTGTCCGCCCGCAGGGTGCGCGCGTTGACGCTCTTCAGCGTGATGGCCTGCTTGCTCTCCTTGTACGCCAGGATCAGCGGCAGGACGTCGCTGCTCTCGTCGTCGTACCCCTGCTCGATCAGGTCGCCGACCGAGAACAGTCGTCGGTCCATGAGCCCCTGCGAGAGGTAGGGGACCATGTCGGCGGGGGTGACCACGAGGTCGCCGTTCTCCTCCTTGGTGAAGAACTTGACGTCCTCGCGGCCCTTGCCGGGCTGCACGGTCGCCGCGCTTGCCGCCCGCGAACTCCTGGACCGTCACCACGTCACCGGTGATCAACGTCACCCGGTGCGGGTCTGAGCCGGCCGCCGGCTCGGGTGCCGCGGCGTGCGCGGGCACCGGTACGGCAATCATCGCCAGGCCCGCGCCGACGGCGGCGAGGCGGGTGATCCATCGTATGAACGACCCGATCTGTCTGTGGGGGTGACCCGGGTTTCACTCGTTCAAGAGAATGGAGCATCGCGCCTGTTCGCAGGGCATGTGCCGCGTGAGTAAACAACGACATGTCGTCAAAACGACATCCGAAGGGTCAGGCGCACTCGGTGTTGCGCGGCGGGAGCTTGCGCGTGGTGACGTACGCGCTGACGTGGTCGATGACGCAGGCGTTCGCCATCGCGGCGAAGAGGTTGTGCCCCGGGCCGTCAAATTTGATCATCCGGCTGCCCCTGACCTGCTCGACCACCCGTGACGTCGGCGCGTAGTCCAGCCACGTCCCTGCCCCCAGCATCGGCGGCAGCTTCCGGGGCAGCGGCGACGGCGGGTTGGCGACCTGCGCGGGCCAGCCCACGCAGGTGAGCGGCGCGTGCCAGGCCAGCGGGAACGCGGCCCCCATGCTCGGCGCGACCTTCCGCAGGCGCCTGACCGTGCGCGCCAGCTTCCGCTGGCTTTCCGGCCTGGGGAAGTCGAGGCACTCCTTCACCCCGCCGCCCATGAGGGCCGGGTACGGATCCCGCCCACCCGGCGCGAACCCCGAGGCGTCGCCGCCCTCCGCCGCCTTGATGGCCGCCAGCAGGCCCTCCCACTCGGCGGGACCGCGTTTCCCCTTCTGGGTGGCGAGCAGGCGCAACTGCGTGCCGTCGTAGCGCGCCTTGACCTTCGGGGCGGGGATCGGCTCCTTGGCGGCCCTGGCCACCAGCTCGCGCCAGCGCCGCTCCGTGCCCTTGGGCGCCCAGGCGAAGAACCGGTCCATCAGCCGCTCGTTGTCGCGGGCGATGGCGGTCAGCTCGCGCTCCCAGTCGCGGGTGCTGTGGTTGCCGGTGCCGTCGACGTACATGGTCCGCACCCGCTCGGGGAACTGCCGGGCGTACGCCTGGGCGATGGTGCCCCCGTACGAGGTGCCGATGAAGTTCATCGTGTCCTCGCCGAGGGCGCGCCGGATGGCTTCGGCGTCGCGGGCGTCGCTCGCGGAGTCCATGTGGTCGAAGAGCTCGGGATCGGTGTTCCGGCACCGGGCGCCTCTGGCCTTGTTCGCGGCGGCGAGTTCGTCCAGCCCGGCCTGGTCGTCGGGGAAGGCGGGGGTGCGCAGCGGGCTCCAGTCGCACTGGAGCACCGGCTTGCCGAGCCCGGGGTAGCCGCGCGGGTCCCACGTCACGACGTCCATCGACTTCCGGATCTCGGCGAAGATCTTCCCCCAGGACCGCATGATGGCGATCTGGTCACCCTGCGGGCCGCCGAAGTTGATCATTACGGTGCCCTTCTTCTCGCCGGTGGCGGGCAGCCGGGCCACCTTCAGGGTGAGCTTCCTGTCGCTGCCGGGGGCGATCGCGACGGGCAGGTCCGCGCATTGGAGCTCGGACTCGGTGTCCCCCGGGCAAGCGGCCCACTGGAGGTCCTGCGCGGCCGGGGCGGGTGTGGTGAGCACGGTGAGTGCCAGCAGAGTTCGGATCACGCCGGCACGCTACGGACCGTTCGGTCCGCGCGTCTGCCGCCGGAAGTCGCCGGACGTTGTTCTCCAAAGTTAACGAAAGCCGACGGGTGCCGATGAGTAAGGTGAGGCGTATGGCCTGGGTTGTGGCGGTCGCGGCCGCCGATACGGCGCTGTTGTGGCTGGCCGGGACCGAGGGCTGGGTGCTGGCCGCGTTCGCTGCGGTGACGGGCCTGGCCATGGCGGTGTCCCCGCGCAGGCCACTCGCCGCGTTCCTGGCGGCCCTGAGCCTGGCGGTGCTCACCGGCGGTTCGTACGCCCTGCTCGTCTGCACCGGCTACCAGGCCGGGCACCGCATGTCCGCGCGGCGGGACACGATCGTGGCGTTCGCCGCGACCGTCGCCCACCTGGGCGCGATCCTGATGATCGCGCAGCGCACCGCGCTGGCGCCGGAGCCGTTCGTGGTGCTGGCCCGCGCCGGGGTACTGACGGCGCTACCGGTGCTGGCCGGTCGCTACCTCGCCCAGCAACGCGAGCACCAGCGCAGGGAACGGGAGCTCATCGCGGAGCGCGAACGGCTGCGCATCGCCCGCGACATGCACGACTCGCTCGGCCACCTCCTCGGCCTGGTCTCCGTGCAGGCAGCCGCGCTGGAGATCGCCGCTCTGCCCGCCGAGCAGCGCGGCGCCGTACGCAGCCTGGCGGGCACGGCCCGTACGGCCATGGCGGAGCTGCACGAGGTGGTCGGCGCGCTGCGCCACGCGGACCGGCCGGGCGTCGAGGGCATCGACGAGCTCGTGGCCAGGGCCGCGGCCGCGGGGCTCGCGGTGACGGTCGAGCGGTCCGGCTCGGCCGCGCCGCTCGCGGAGCCGGACGCCGGGCACGCCGCCCACCGGGTCGTCCAGGAAGGGCTGACCAACGCGGCCAGGCACGCGCCCGGCGCGCCGATCCGCGTGTCGCTCGACTGGCAGCCCGACGCCCTCCTGGTCAGCGTGGCCAACCCGGCCGTCACCCGCACCGGGCAGGCGACGCAGGGCGGCGCCGGGCTGGCCGGGCTGTCCGAGCGGGTGCGCGCGGCGGGTGGGCTGCTGCGGGTGCACGCGGAGCCGCATGAGTTCCGGCTGGTCGCGATGTTGCCGCTGGCCCAGGACGCGGTGGGGGCGCCGGCGTGATCAGGGTGCTGATCGCCGACGACGAGCCGCTCATCACGGCCGGCATCCGCGCCGTTCTGGAGTCGGCGGGCGACATCGAGGTGGTGGCGTGCGCGGGCGACGGGCGGGCGGCGGTGCTCGCCGCCCGCCGCCTGAACGTGGACGTGGCGCTGCTCGACATCGCGATGCCGGTGCTCGACGGGCTGGCCGCGGCGGCGGAATTGGGGGAGACGCGGGTGGTGATGCTGACCGCGTTCGGCGACGAGGAGAACGTACGGCTGGCGCTCCAGCGGAACGTTTCCGGATTCATCCTCAAAAATTGTGAGCCGGCGGAATTGATTAGGGCAGTCCGCGCCGCGCACGCGGGACAGGCGTACCTCTCACCCGAGGTGACGCGCCACGTTCTGGGCATGGTCGCGTTCGACGCGGGCGAGCGCGACCACGACGCCGAGCGGCGGCTGGCCGCGCTCACCCCGCGCGAGCTCGACGTGCTCAGGCAGGTGGCGGAAGGGCTGTCCAACGCCGAGGTCGGCAGGCGCGTCCACATGAGCGAGGCGACGGTCAAGACCTACGTGAGCCGCATCCTGACCAAGCTCGGCTGCGCGAACCGCGTCCAGGCGGCGCTGCTGCTCCGCGACGCCGCCTCCTGAAGTTTCATCCGTCGAACGGCCCTTTCGGCAATTTCGGAAGGTCTTTCCGGCAAGCCTTCTTTTCGCCGGGGAAAGCGCGGAAAAAGCAGGCCACGAGGCCATCGCGCCTCGGGCCGAACCTGCTCCTCGCGTTGTGGCGAATCTGGCAGAGTTCACCCATGGCCTTCGATCACAATGATCACTATCACGGGATGCTCCTCAGCCTGGTCCCCCGTGAGAGCCGCACCGCGCTCGACGTCGGATGCGGCACAGGACGCTTCGCGCGGCGGCTCACGGAGATGGGCATGGAGGTCGACGCCGTCGACCCGTCGGCACGTGTGATCGAAACCGCCGTCGCGGGCTCGCGGGATCGTGGCGGGCCGCGTTTCCGCTGCGCCGACATCACGGAGACGCCGCTGCCCAAGGACCACTACGACTACATCTCGTGCCTGGCGAGCATCCACCACGTGCCGTTCGGCACCGTCGCCACGCTGCGCGACGCGCTCGCCCCCGGCGGCGTGCTGGCCATTCTGGGCTGCTACCGCGAGGCGACCCTCGCGGACCTGACCTGGAGCCTGGCCGCCGTCCCGGTCAACGCGGCGGCCAGGCTCGCCATGGCCGGCCGGGGCGAGCCGTCCCCCGCGCCGGTCACGCAGCCCCGGATGACGCTGGCGGAGATCCGGCAGGAGGCGGGCGTCCTGTTGCCCGGCTTCCGCCTGCGGCGGCTGCTGTTCTGGAGATACCTGCTCGCCTACCGCGAACCCTGACGCGGCAGGGCCAGGAGGACGAGCGCGTCGGCCAGGAGGAGGGCCTGCCGCTCGCAGCTCGCCTCGTCCGACGTTTCCGCGAACTCGAAGACCAGGCCGTCCATCCGGTGGATGAGGAACCGGGCCAGCTCGGGCACCGGCACGGCCGTGCGCACGCCGTCCCGCTCCGCTGCGGCGGTCAGGGCGGAGTCGATGAGGTCACCGCCGAGCGGGGCGTTGACCTCGGCCCAGACGTCCCGGCCGGGGAGGAGCGTCTCCTTGTTGCGGATCGCCCACATGAGCAGCTCCATCAGCGCGAGATGCAGCCCGTGGTGATCGCGGATCCACCGCCAGTACGTCGCCACGACCTCGCGCACGGTCGCCTCGAACCCGGCCCCCCGGTCGAGCTCCTCGAAGGCGGCCAGCATCGTGGCGCGGCCGCGTCCGAGGATGAGCATGTTGAGCTCGTCCTTGTTGCGGAAGCAGTAGTGCAGGGTGCCGAGCGGCACTCCCGCCTGCTCCGCGATGCGGCGGGTGGTCGCGCGGGCCAGGCCCTCGGTGGCGATCACGCGGACGGCGGCGTCGACGATGACGCGCCGCCGCTCGTCGGCGGACAGGTACGTCATCGCGGCGCCCCGCCGAACGCGGCCGGGAAGGTGGTCATGGCGCCTCGATGAACGCGGCCGCGGATCGTCATGGCGCCTCGATGAAGGCGCGCAGGAGCGCGAAGAACCGTTCGCCCTCCGTGTCGGCGATGAAGTGGCCCGACTCCTCGAAGATCTCCAGCCGTGCCCCCGCGGGCAGGCCGGTCATGATCTCCCGCATCGAGGCGAGCGGTGTGATCGGATCGCGCGCGCCCGCCGCCACCAGCGCAGGGCAGCGGACGTTGCGGAGCTCGCCCCGCAGGTCGAACCGCTCCCGCGACATGAACCTCATCGTCAGCTCCGGGTTGGGGATCATCCGCGTCATCGCCTGGATGTCCTCTAAGGACGGAAAGGCCGGATCCGGGCTGTAGGACGGCGCGCACAACCGCCCGAACTCCGCGAACGTCTCCGGCGTGCCTTCCGTGAGGAACGCCTTGGCCGCCAGCGCCGCCGCCTCGCCCGCCTCCGCGCGGAACCCCTCGACGACCTGGTCGACGTCCATGCGGGCCATCGTGCTCTGCAGGATCAGCTTCGCGGGATGATCGGGATGCCTGGCGGCGTAGTGCATGGCGACGATGCCGCCGAATGACCAGCCGAGCACGATCGGCTTGGTGATGCCGAGAGCGTCGCACAGGGCGGGGATGTCGTCGGCCCACTGGTCGAGGTGCCAGGTGGAAGGGTCGGAGTCCTGGCTGCGGCCGTTGCCGCGCTGGTCGACGTAGACGATCTGGACGAGGTCGGCCAGCCGTGCGTACGCCGGCCTGAAGATCGAGTGGTCGTGGCCGGGACCGCCGTGCAGCAGGAGAAGCGTGGGCTTGTCTCGCATCGTGTCACCGTCGGGCACGAGGGCGGGGCCCTCGACGTCCACGAACAACGACGTGCCGTTCACCGTGACGCGCATGGAGGCATCCTCTCCGCAAATGTTGGTCGTGTGACCAAGTCATGTGACCAACATAGCCGGTTCGGGTTGGATATGTGGTCATGGACCTTCTTCTCGACCGGCTTCGTACGGCCGGATTCGACGCGGTGGCGGCGGAGGCCGCTCAGGGCGGGGTGGTGGCGCTGGCCGGGCTGGCGACCCTGCGCGACGGCTCCCGCGTGTTCGCCAAGACGTTGCGCGCCGACGTCCTCGACCTGTTCGAGGTCGAGGCGGAGGGGTTGCACGTGCTGCGTGCCATGGGCGGCGTCACCACGCCCGAGGTGCTGGCGGTCACGCCCCGCCTGCTCGTGCTGGAGCCGTTACCGCCGCGCCGCGACGACGACGGACGCTTCTGGGAAGAGCTGGCCCGTGCCGTCGCCCACCTGCACACCACCACGCGGAGCGACCGGTTCGGCTGGCACCGGGACGGCTGGCTCGGGCGCCTGCGGCAGGACAACACCTGGGACACCGACGGGCACGCCTTCTTCGCGCGGCGACGGATCCTGCGCTGGCTCCCGGAACCACTCGTGGAAGCGGCTTTCGACGCCGCCGAACGGCGCGCGCTCGAACGCCTCTGCGCCGCCCTGCCCGACCTGCTGCCGCCACGGCCGCCGGTGCTGACGCACGGCGACCTGTGGCGCGAGAACATCCTCTCCGGCCGGACCGGCGGCCCGGCGCTGATCGACCCGGCCGTCTCCTACAGCTGGGCGGAGGCCGACCTCAGCATGTTGTGGTGCTCGCCGCGCCCGCCCGCCTCCGACCGCTTCTTCGAGGTGTACGCGGACGCGGCGGGTCTCGACGACGGCTGGCGGGACCGCCTGCCCCTGTTCCACCTGCGGGAGCTGCTGAGCAGCATCGCGCACGACGACCACGCCGCCGAGTGCGCCGAGGCCGTGCGCGAGATCATCGCACCGTTCGCCTAGCGGCGGCTCACTTCGCCGGCCGCTGGACAGTGGAGACCAGCAGGAGCAGGAGCGCGCTCTGGGCGAGCATGCCGGGCGCGAGCGGGGGCGCGTTGCCGACCGACTTCGTCAGCGCCGACCACCACTGGGCGAGCGGCGACAGCGAGTCCCACGCGGGGTCCATCGCGCCCATGCCGTGGTTGACGGACACGTGGGTGAACACGCCGTACGCCGCCGCGACCAGCACGATCAGGGCGAGCGCCCGGACCACGGTGAGCGTGCCGGGGGAGTCGCCGAGCGCGACCAGCACCAGCGCGACCGTCAGCAGCGCCAGCGTCACCCACGGGATCAGCTGCGTCGGGCTGCCCCAGTGGCGTTCGAAGGCGAGCTCGGCCGCCGCGCCCGCGATGCCGATCGCGACCAGGGCGAGCAGGCCGAGCCTGAGCATCGAGGGGCCGGCGGGGGCACGCCGGCGGCGGGCGGACTGCACAGTGGTGTCTTCAGCGGGGGTGGAGGTCATGCGGGACACCGTCCGATGCGAAGGAGGTCTTCGGTCGACTCCAAACTCTCCAGGCATCCTGGGAGAAAAATGGATGGTTTCTGAAGATCTGGTGAGAAAACGCCGCTGCACCAGCCGATCGGTACGGCGGCCCGCCGTACCGATCGCCGGCCGTCCTACATGTTGATCATGTGTCCGGCCAGGCCGTGCACGGCCTCCTTGACCGCCTCACCGAGCGTCGGGTGCGCGTGCACGTTGCGCGCGACCTCGTGCACCGTCAGGTCCCACTGCTGGGCCAGCGTCAGCTCGGGCAGCAGTTCGGTGACGTCGGGCCCGATCAGGTGGGCGCCGATCAGCTCGCCGTGCGTGTCGTCACTGATGATCTTGACGAAGCCGGCGCTGTCGCCCAGCCCGTGCGCCTTGCCGTTGGCCGTGAACGGGAACTTCGCCACCTTCACGTCGTAACCCAGCTCACGCGCCTGCGCCTCGGTGTAGCCGAAGCTCGCGACCTGCGGCTGGCAGTAGGTCGCCCGCGGGATCATCACGTAGTCGAGCTCCATGGTCTCCGCGTCGCCGATCGTCTCGGCCGCGATAATGCCCATGGACTCCGCGGCGTGCGCCAGCATGAGCTTGGCGGTGACGTCGCCGATGGCGAAGATGTGCGGCACGTTCGTCCGGCAGCGACCGTCGACGGCGATCGCCCCCCGGTCGGTCAGCGCCACGCCCGTCTTCTCCAACCCGTAGCCGTCGACGCGCGGCTGGAAACCGATGGCCTGCAGGACCTTGTCGGCCTCGAGCACCTGCGTCTGGTCGCCCTTGGTGACGGTGACCTTGACGGAGGAGCCGGTGTCCTCGATGCCGTCGACGCGGGTGGAGGTCATCACCTCGATGCCGAGCCGCTTGTAGCGCTTGGCCAGCTCGGCCGACACCTCCTCGTCCTCCAGCGGCACGACCCGGTCGAGGAACTCCACGATCGTCACCTTGACGCCGTAGTTGTGCAGCACGTACGCGAACTCCACCCCGATCGCGCCCGCGCCCGCGATGATGATGCTGCCCGGCAGGTTCTCGGTGAGGATCTGCTCTTCGTACGTCACCACGCGTTCCGACAGCTGCGTGCCCGGGATGAGCCTGGTGGTGGCCCCGGCCGCGATGATGCAGTGGGAGAACGTGATCGTCTCGCCGTTCACCTGGAGGGTGTTGGCGTCGAGGAACGTGCCCCGGCCGTCGTACTCCGTGATGCCGTTCTTCTTCATCAGGTAGTGGACGCCCTTGACCCGCCCGTCCGCCACCTTGCGACTGCGCTGGAAGGCCGCGCCGAAGTCGAAGCTGACCTCGCCGCTGATGCCGAAGGTCTTGGCCTCGTGGTTGAAGATGTGGGCGAGCTCCGCGTTGCGCAGCAGCGCCTTGGAGGGGATGCAGCCCACGTTCAGGCAGACGCCACCCCAGTATTTCTCCTCGACGACCGCGGTCCGCAGTCCGAGCTGGGCGGCGCGGACGGCGGCCGTATATCCTCCTGGACCCGCGCCGAGAACGACGACGTCATAGTGAGTGCTCATGAGTCGGACCATACCGTCCGGCCGCCGTCACCCCACACGTCAGACCTCCACGTTGTACGGTAGAGCGAGCTCGTCAGCGGGAACCCCGCGAATGCCCCAGTTGACCTTGGGCATCTCGATGATGGTGATCTCGACGTCTTCGGGATCATAGCCGGATCTAGCGTAGATCGCCCGGATCAGCGCCCGCTTGGCGTCGTCACTGCGGCCGGTGAAGCAGACGACCTCGATGATGAGGTAGCGCTCGCTCCGCTGCGGGCAGACGAAGTCGTCGGCGTCCAGCAGCACGAACCGGTGGAACCTCTTCTCCTCGGGCAACCCCCAGGCGCTCACCAGACACGACTGCACCAGGTCCGACACCTCACGCTGCCGGCCCGCCCACACGTCCCTGCGCCCGTAGACCTTCACCTGTGCCATGGGGCCAATATAGAAGGCGTGATCCGCATACTCCTCGCCGACGACGAGGCCATGATCCGAGCGGGCGTCCGGGCCATCCTCGCCTCCGACCCGTCGCTCGAGGTGGTGGCCGAGGCCGCCGACGGCAGGCAGGCCGTCGACCTGGCCATCAGCCACCGGCCCGACGTGGCGCTGCTCGACATCCGCATGCCCAGGCTCGACGGGCTGTCGGCCGCGGCCGAGCTGCGCAGGGCCGCGCCGGGCGTGGCCGTGGTGATGCTGACCACGTTCGGGGAGGACGACTACATCGCCAAGGCGCTCGACGTGGGAGCCGGCGGGTTCCTGCTCAAGTCGGGAGACCCGCGCGAGCTGATCACCGGGATCCACGCGGTCGCCGAGGGAGCCGCGTACCTGTCGCCCAAGGTCGCCCACCGGGTGATCACCCAGCTGTCGGGCGGCCGGATGGCCAGGGGCGCCGAGGCGCGTGACCGCGTCGCGAGCCTCACCGACCGCGAGCGCGAGGTGCTCGCCCTGCTCGGCGCCGGCTTGTCCAACGCGGAGATCGCCCGCAGGCTGCACATCGTGGAGGGCACGGTGAAGGCTTACGTCAGCGCCATCCTCACCCGGCTCGACGTGCGCAACCGGGTGCAGGCCGCGATCATCGCCTACGAGGCCGGGTTGGTAGCCTGACCCGTGATGTATCGCCTCGTGTTCACGCAGGTCTTGCGACGTTTCGACGCCGAGGCCGTGCACCACTTCACCGTGAGCGCTCTCGCGCTCCTCGCGCGGCTGCCGCTGCTCAAGCGGCTGCTGCACCGGGCGTTCGCGCCGCACGACCCGGCCCTGCGGGTGACGGCGTTCGGGGTGCACTTCCCCGGCCCGCTCGGGCTGGCCGCCGGGTTCGACAAGGACGCCGCGTGCGCCGAGGGCATCGCCGCACTCGGCTTCGGGCACGTCGAGGTCGGCACCATCACCGCCCACGGCCAGCCGGGCAACCCCAGGCCGCGCCTGTTCAGGCTGGTGCGCGAGCGGGCGGTGATCAACCGGATGGGCTTCAACAACGCCGGCGCGGCGGCCGCGGCCCGCAGGCTGCGCCGCACGCGTGGCCTCCCGGTCGTGATCGGTGTGAACATCGGCAAGACCAAGGTGGTGCCCGAGTCCGAGGCGGTGGCCGACTACGTCACGGCCGCCAAGGAGCTCGCCCCCATGGCCGACTACCTGGTGGTCAACGTCAGCTCGCCCAACACCCCCGGCCTGCGCAACCTGCAGGCGGTCGCCCTGCTGCGGCCGCTGCTGACCGCGGTCAAGGAGGTCGCCGGCAGCACGCCGCGCCGCACGCCGCTGCTGGTGAAGATCGCGCCCGACCTCGCCGACGAGGACGTCGACGCGGTCGCCGACCTGGCGGTGGAGCTCGGCCTCGACGGGATCATCGCGACCAACACCACGATCAGGCACGGCGGCGAGACCGGCGGGCTGTCCGGGCGCCCGCTCAAGGCCCGCTCGCTGGAGGTGCTGCGGCGGCTGCGGGCCAGGGTGGGCGACCGTCTCACGCTGGTGTCGGCAGGCGGCGTGGAGGACGCCGACGACGTCTGGGAGCGGCTCCTGGCCGGGGCGACGCTGGTGCAGGGCTACACCGGCTGGATCTACGGCGGCCCGCTGTGGGCCTCGCGCATCCACCGGCAGCTGTCCCGCCGGGTGCGCCGCCACGGCATGACGTCGATCGCCGACGCGATCGGGCGCACCGCCCGAGACTAGGGTGTAACGGTGATCCCCGAGGTGCCCCTTACAGACGGTGTCGTCCTGCGCCCGGCCGCTGAACGCGACGCCGAGGGCCTGCTCCACGCGTACGTCCGCAACAGCGAGCACCTGCGCCGGTGGGAGCCCCGGCGGCCGGCCGAGTTCTTCACCCTGCCGGGCCAGGTCCACCGGCTCAAGGACCTGCTCGCGCAGCAGGCGCAGGGCCGGGCGATGCCGTGGCTGCTCGTCCACGGCGATCGCGTCGTGGGCCGCATGACGCTCAGCACGATCGTGCGCGGCCCGTGGCTCAGCGCCGACCTCGGCTACTGGATCGACGCCGGCTACGCGGGGCGCGGCCTGACCACCCGGGCGGTGCTGGAGGTGTGCCGCATGGCCGACCAGGATCTCGGCCTGCACCGGATCGCGGCGGGCACCCTGCTCGACAACGTGGCCTCGCAGAGCGTGCTCCGCAAGGCGGGTTTCGAGCTCTACGGCACCGCGCCGCGCTATCTGGAGATCGACGGCCACTGGCAGGACCACCGGCTCTTCCAGCGCATCCTCAACGACCGTCCGGCTTTCTGACCGGCAACCCGGCGCGAGCTCCGGACGCGTCCGCCCTTCGGCGGCGGGACCGGACGCGCCCGCCCTGCCCTTCTCCTGCGGTCCCGAGAGCGCCCACCCGGTCTACAGGCTGGGCCGGGTCGATTCCGGGTCGTGCGTCATGGCCTCGATGCGGGCCATCCGCTCGGACATGGGGATCTCGCTCGGCCGGTGCGGGCGGCGCCGCTGCCACGGGTGCGGCCCCGCGAGCGGCCGATACTCCACCCCGATGGCGTCGAGCCGGCCCAGGTGCCGCCCCAGCCGCTCCGTGAAGCCCTCGGCGGGCGAGCCCGACCAGGCCACTTCCGCGAGCGCGCAGGCTCGAGGCCAGAGCTTGTAGTCGACCGTGCGGGCGTCGGGCACGCGCTCGCTCCAGAGCTGCGCCTGCGCGCCCACGACCCGGGCGCGCTCGTCGTCCGTCCAGTCGTCAGGCGCCGGGCGGAAGGCGGCGACGTCCTCAAGGGCGATGGTGTCGCCGATGGCCCTCGGCTCGTCGGGGGAGCCGGACTCCGCGTAGTCGAAGTAGAGCGGGAACACCGGCGTCGCGATCACGTCGTGCCCCGCGGCGGCGGCACGGCGGCCCACGCCCATGCCGCGCCACGGCATGACGATCGTGTCCTGGCGCAGCCCTCCTCCGACGAACGCCTCGTCCCACACCACGGTCCGCGCCCCCCGCTCGGCCAGCGCGTCGGCCAGCCGCCGCAGGAACCACGCCTGCAACTCGACGGACGTGGACAGGCCCAGGGAGTCGCGGTAGGCGGCGATCTCCGCCGAACCGGTCCAGTGGTCGAGCACCACCTCGTCGCCCCCGATGTGCACGTAGGGGGTCTCGCCCAGCGCCCCGATCAGCTCGTCGAAGATCGTGGTGAGGAACTCGACGGTCGGCGGCAGGGGAGACAGGATCGCGGGGGAGATGCCCCACCGGTCGAGCACGTCGTAGCGCTCGCCGGTGGCCCCCAGCGACGGGTAGGCGGCCAGGATCGCCGAGGCGTGCCCCGGCACGTCGATCTCGGGCACGATCGTGACGCACCTGGCGCGGGCGTAGGCGCCGATCTCCGCCAGGTCGTCGAGCGTGTAGTAGCCGCCGTGCGGGACGTCGTCGTAGGCGGCCGGCTCGCCATGGGCGTGGACCGCCGTGCGCGGCCGGTGCGAGGAGACCTCGTGCAGCAGCGGGTAGGCCCGGCTCTCCACCCGCCATCCCTGGTCGTCGACCAGGTGCAGGTGCAGCCGGTTGAGCTTGTGCACCGCCATCAGGTCGATCAGGCGCATGAGCTCACGCTTGGGGAAGAAATGCCGGGCCACGTCGAGGTGCAGCCCGCGCCAGGGGAAGCGCGGCGCGTCCTCGATCCGCACCCCTGGAACGGGCCACGACGCCTGCTCGGAGAACCGGTAGGAGGCGTCCGGCAGCAACTGGTGCAGCGACTGGGCCGCGTAGAACGCGCCTGCCCGCCCGCCGGCCACGATCTCGACACCCCTGGACCCGGTGGTCAGCCGGTAGGCCTCCGCGCCGAGCGCGGCGTCCTGCCGGACGTCGATCTCACCCGAGTCGCCCGGCCGCAGGTCGAGCAGGGGAAGGGCGAGGCGGACGGCGTCGGCCAGGTCGCCGGACACCGTGGCGCCTGAGGCCAGCTCGAAGGGAACGGAAAGATCACTGTGCAGCTTAGGGTGAGGAATCATGCTTTGAGATAGTGCTGTAATCCGTTGGCCAGCGCCAGCGCGATCTTCTGCCGGAACTTCGGGCGCCGGAACTTGGCCGCCTCGGCGGCGTTGCGCATGTTGCCGCACTCGACGAAGATCTTCGGCACCGTCGACAGGTTGAGCCCGCCGAGGTCGCTCCGGTAGTCGAGCGCCTTCCTGCCGATGTAGGTGGAGTAGGGCAGGCCCGTGCCCTTGGCGAAGGCGTCACGCACCGCGATGCCGAGCTTGCTCGAATCGCCCACGACCTGGTCGACCGGACCGTTGATCTTCTTGGGCATGATCACGTGGAAGCCGTGGTTGGCCGGCCCCGACCCGTCGGCGTGCACGGAGATCGCGGCGTCCGCCTCCGCCTTGTTGCCGATGGCGGCGCGCCGGGTGATGCAGGGGCCGACGCCGTCGTTGCCCGACCTGGTCAGCTTGACCGTGGCGCCGCGCCTTTCGAGGATCTTGACCATCCGGGTGGACACGTCCCAGGTGAACGCGGCCTCGCTGTAGCCGTCGTTGGTGGAGGTGCCGGTGGTGTCGCAGGCCTTCTTCTTGGTCAGCACGTCGACCTGGCGGTTGATCTCCTTCGGAGCGCGGTAGTTGCCGCCGTTGTGGCCCGGGTCGATGACGATGACCTTCCCTTCGAGCGGCCGCGCCTCCCGCGCCCGCTCGGCGCCGCCGGCGGTCCCCGCGGGCTCCGCGGTCTCCGCGGGATCGAAGGTCTTGGCGGGCGCCGTGGAGGGAGCTTGCTCCTCCGTTCTCGTGGTGGCGGCCTGACCTGCCGCGGCGTCACCGGAGCCGGTGGCGCCACACGCGGAGGCGATCAGGCCGCAGACGGCGAGGACCGTGACGGGAAGAGCACGCATGCCGTCCAACTTACGTGAAGCCCGGAGACAGGACGGCTCATATGCCGAGTGCGGTGCGAACGCGCCGCGTCCTCGCCGGGCGTGCTCCTACCAGACGCGCTCGGCGACCTCCTGCCGTTCGAGCAGGGCGGCCAGCTCCCGCGCGTCCTCCGCGTCGAGGCCGAGAACGACGCGGGGACGGCCCCACGGATGGTCGAGAGAGTGGGCGACGTAGCTGGCGACCGACTCGGCGGTGGCGTCGGCGCCCCGCCCCCGGCCCGCTCGCCAGTGGCCCCAGGCGCGCTCGAGCTCCGCCGCGGCGCGCTGGGCGCAGGACACCAGTTCCGGATCACGCATGACTGTTCCCCCGGATCAGACCGTGACCGGACCGAGCCGGCCACTCTTAGCATGACCCTGACGAGTAAACCGGCGCGTCATCGCGCCGCCACGCGGCTTGACCCAGGTTTGGGCAACAGGAAACCTGCCGCGGCGCAGCGTCGCCGTGCAGGTTTCCCGTTCGCCTCAGGCGGGCCCCGTGCTCCGTCGCACGATCAGTTCCGAGCGCACCTCCCGCAGGCGGGAGCCCTTGGCGGGGTCTCCGATGCGGTCGCTGAGCAGTGCCGCCGCCGACCTGCCCATGGCACGGCGGGGCTGGTCGACCGAGGTGAGGGAGATGTGACGGGAGGCCGCGAGGTGCGTGTTGTCGTAGCCGACCACCGACAGGTCGTCGGGCACGCGCAGGCCGAGGTCGCCGGCGGCCGACAGCACGCCGAGCGCGACCGCGTCACTGGCCGCGAAGATCGCGGTTGGCCTGGGGTCGCGGGTCAGCAGGGCGAGCGCCGCCTCCCTGCCGCTGTCCTCGGTCGCGTCCGCGGCCTCGACCATGATGTACGGGGCCAGCGAGTGCCTGCGCATCGCCACGAGGTAGCCCTCGCAGCGCGACGAGCGGGGCCCCTCGATGTGGGCGATCCGCTTGTGGCCGAGCTCGACCAGGTGGTCGATGGCCAGGCGGGCGCCGAGCTGGTCGTCGTCGACCACGATGTCGACGCCGTCGAGCTCGATGTCACGTTCCCCCACGACGACCGTGGGCGTGTAGGAGGTGGCCTCGATCAGCGTCTCGCTGGTCGGAGCGATGCCCAGCAGGACCAGTCCGTCGACTCTGAGCTCGAGGAAGGCCTCCACGGCCTCGTCCTCGAACGCCGGATCCCACTGGCTGTTCCCGATCAGCATGCGCAGGCCGTCGCCGTGCAGGCTCTCCTGCAGTCCGTCGAGGAACTCGGCGTAGAAGGGGTTGTGCAGGTTGGCGACGAGCGCTCCCACCAGGTGGGTACGCCCTTCGACCAGGCTTCGCGCGACCGCGTTCGGCCGGTAGCCGAGCTCACGTGCGGCCTGCAGCACGGCCTGGCGCCGGTGCTCGCTCACGTGCGGAGATCCGCGCAGCACGAGTGAGACCAGCGATTTCGAGACGCCGGCTCGTTCGGCGACGTTGCGGATGGTGGGTCTGGGCCGAGGCAGGGTGTCTACCTCTCTGAGCTCGGCGATGGATGAGGTGTTGACGGGCGGTCCTGACATGTGTCTCCCCCGCGATGCGGATATGGGCACCTGTCTGACCAAACGATCGAGTTAGCCGCAGGGTACGGCCTCCGTTACAGAGAGCCCGATATTCGCCGAACAGAGGCCACCTTCGGCTGGGGCGCACGTCGGATACTGTGCAGGTGTGACACCAGGTAAGTCAGCCGAGAAGGCGCGCCCGGCTCGGCGCAGGCTCAGCGTCGACCGGCGTCGCGAGGAGCTCATGGCGGCGGCTCTGGAGCTGTTCAGCACGCGCGACGCGGAAGACGTCTCGATCGATGACGTGGCGTCGGCGGCGGGGGCTTCGCGGGCCCTGGTCTACCACTATTTCGGCGGCAAGCAGGAGCTCTACGTGGCCGCGCTGAGGAGCGCGGCGGAGCAGCTGGAGTCCAGGCTGCGGCCGCATGAGGGCGGCAGGCCGCTCGACGAGCTGGCCTCCGGGCTCAAACGTTATTTCGACTTCGTCGAGGAGCACGCTGCCGGGTTCGCCGCGCTCCTGCGCGGCGGTCCCGCCAACAGGGCGGGCGAGGTGGGCGAGATCGTCGACGGCGTGCGCCGGCGCCTCTTCCGCCTCATCCAGAAGCAGATGCGCGTCGAGGAGCCCAGCCCGGTGCTGCGCACGACCCTGAGGTCGTGGATCGCCTCCGTGGAGACGGCCGGTCTCGACTGGCTGGAGCACCGCGACGTGGAACGGCCGACGCTCGAGAAGATGCTGGTCGATCACATGGTCGCGCTGCTCGGCGTCGCCGCGAGGTATGACGGCGACGTCGCCGGCCTGCTGGAGCGGCTGGCGTAACGGCGGGAGGCGGAAGCCGGGAAGGATGGCGCCGGGCGGGCGGCGCCAACTTCCCATGCGACGTCACGTCGTCACACGGTGGACCTGGCTTCGTTGCGCGCCTGGTCCACCCTCAACCCCCCTGAGGTCCGTGACGACCCTCTCGGCTACTCCGAGCGCTGCTGCGGGATCCCCGCGAGCAGTGCGCGGACCTCGGTCTCCCGGTAACGCCGATGACCGCCGAGGGTACGAATCGACGTCAACTTGCCCGCCTTGGCCCACCGCGTAACGGTCTTGGGGTCGACCCTGAACATGGTCGCGACCTCAGCGGGCGTGAGCAGCGGCTCGGCCTCGGGTGTACGAGCTGACATTTGTGCGGCCTCTCCTCCGTGTGGACCGGCTTAGCGATCCTGTGACTGCCTTTGCGCGTGTCACGGATGTCCCCCTATGGCGCAGAGCGTGCGGCTTTTCTGAGCCATATGCGGCATCACCCGATGTGACCATACCGCCACGCAGAGCGATTGGCGAGCCCTTCTTTGACCCAACTGCCCGCACCCCGTGGCCATGTCACGCTCGGTGATTCTAGCGACACGGTTCGTGGTATCGCAGTGAAAACGGCAAACTACTCAGTTCGCAGAAGAGAGCAGCCGCGAGACGTGACCTACTCATGCAGGTCAGACGGCCGTATTGGGGTTCAGTTGGCAGATTCCAGTTGTTGCATTGACTTCCACCGCAGGATGACCCTCTGGTACATGGCGTAGGCAAGTTCTTCTTGACCCGTGTCCAGGCCCGTGAGGGCGGCGGACAGCTCGGCGACCGACTGGTCGGCCTGCAGCGCGTCGTCGTCCATGAGGTGCACGAGGCCGCCGTAGTCGAGCTCGACCAGCGAGTGCGGGTGGAACTCCTCCAGCCACCTGGCGATGTCCTCGACCTCGAAGTTGGAGGCCACGTCGCCGAGGTGCCGGCGCAGCACGTTGAGCGCCCGCGCCGCCCGCTTCCTGGCCTGCGCCATGGAGGTGACGTAGATGAGGTTACGGCCCGTAGCCGTCGTCACGTCCTGCCCCGGGGCGGCGGAGCCGAGCACCAGCCAGCGCTCGTTGCCGTCGAACGGCACGAACCAGGCCGGTGGTACGTGCCACGTCGTGGTGCGGATGTGCGTGCGCAGCGCCGACGACCCCGCTTTACGCTTGTAGCGATCAAAGTCGTCGGCCGTCTGCTCGGCGATCGCCTTGGGCACGAGACGGTCCATCAGCTTCGCCGGCGTGGCGCCGCGCAGCCTTGAGAACGCCAGCCACGAGCGCAGGCGGGTCTGCCATGGGCAAACGTACAGACGGTCCTCGACGCGCCGCAGATAGGCGTTGGGGCTCTCCTGGGCGGGAACGGGCTGAGGGGGCATGCCGAGCAGGCGCATGACCGACTCGCCGTGCTCCGCGGTGAGCGCGTTCGCGCGCCGCGGACGGTCGCGTGAGTCGGCGTAGTCGGCCCACACCCTGCGCTCGGGCTCGGCGAACGCGGTCAGTGGCTCATAGACGCGGAGGTAGGCGGCATAGGGCAGCACGGAGGCATCGTGTCACGAAGCGACCCCGCGCGCACTGTCGAGACTAGGCTATGAGGCGATCTCCGCCGCGAAGGTGCGGTGGACCGGACAGGGAGTCACTACCGTGACCGACGTCTTCGGAGCGTCCCACAAGGACGTGCATGAGCAGGTCGTCTTCTGCGCCGACGAGCAGAGCGGCCTGCGTGCCATCATCGCCATCCACAACACGGCGCTGGGCCCGGCGCTGGGAGGCACCCGCTTCTATCCGTACGAGAACGAGCAGGCGGCGCTGGCCGACGTGCTCAACCTCGCCAGGGGCATGTCCTACAAGAACGCGCTGGCCGGCCTCGACCTGGGCGGCGGCAAGGCCGTCATCATCGGCGACCCGGCGCGCGACAAGAGCGAGGCGCTGCTGCGCGCCTACGGCAGGTTCGTCGAGTCGATCGGCGGACGCTACATCACCGCCTGCGACGTGGGCACCTACAGCGAGGACATGGACGTCATCGCCCGCGAGTCGCGCCATGTGACGGGCCGCACGCCGGCCCACGGCGGGGCCGGCGACTCGTCCATCCTGACGGCCTTCGGAGTGTTCCAGGGCATGCGGGCCTCGGCCGAGCGCGTCTACGGCACTCCGTCGCTCCACGGCAGGAGAGTCGGCGTCGAAGGGGTGGGCAAGGTGGGCCACCGCCTGGTCGAGCTCCTGCGCGAGGACGGCGCCGAGGTGGTGATCTGCGACGTCGCCCCCAAGGCGGTCGAACGCGTGCGCGCGCGCCGCCCCGAGGTCGACGTGGTGGCCGACGCCCGGGCCATGGCGCGCTCCGACATCGACGTCTTCGCGCCCTGCGCGCTGGGCGGGGTGCTCGACGACGAGATGGTCGCGGAGCTCCGCGCGAAGATCGTCTGCGGGGCGGCCAACAACCAGCTCGCGCATTCCGGCGTGGAGAAGCAACTCGCCGAACGTGAGATCGTGTACGCGCCCGACTACGTCGTCAACTCGGGCGGCGTCATCCAGGTCGCCGACGAGATCGAGGGCTTCGACATGGAGCGGGCCCGGTCCAAGGCCACGCAGATCTATGACACGACATTGAAAATTTTCGCGATAGCTGCCGACGAGGGCGTCCCTCCCGCGGTCGCAGCGGATAGGCTGGCGGAGCGCAGAATGTCGGAAGTCGGGCGGCTACGAGCCATTTGGCTGGGCGACTGACGCCCCGCGCCCATACGACGTACCGAGCTGGGCACAAAACAGGTACGGTAATAGGCGAACGATAGGCTGACGCCCGGAGTCAGGCGGCGTCAGTGTGTGGTGCGTTAGCGACGAGGGGTCGGGGACGACCCCACACGAGGGGGTCGAGCCAATGGGGCGCGGCCGAGCAAAGGCCAAGCAGGTCAAGGTTGCTCGCCAGCTGAAGTACAACAGCGGTGGCACGGATCTTGACCGTCTTCGCGACGAACTCGGGGTCGGAGACTCCAGCCGCAATGACGACGCCGACGACCTCAACGATGAGCTGGCGGATCGCTATGCCGATTACGCCGATGACTATGGCGCAGGAGACGACGACGACGGCCGTGCCGGCCGCCGATAGCCGTTCTTCTGGGTGACGTGGCGCAGGATCCGGCGTGCACGCCGGATCCTCGCTCGCACTCGTCGGGCCCCACGGGTAACCGTGGGGCTTTCGTCACGTAGGCCCGCTTTCGTGGCCGGCTCATCGAGGAGATCGGGGCGACGATCAGGTGCCCCCGCGCCGCGACCCGGTGCGGCCTGGCAGCGCTCGCGTGACGGGGCCCGCCTTCGGGACGGAGCGCGAGGTCGCTCCGATGGCGTGCGTCCCGTGTGCGATCATCCGGAACCCAGGACCTGTACGAGCCCGAGGCGGACGCCCTCCGTGGCTAATGCGTCAAGGGCGAGGTCCTACCATTAGGCGCATGGATCTGCTGACGGGCGAGCCCCTCGCACTCGACCTGGTCAACACGGGCGTCCGCACCCCGTCGGGTGGCGACCGCGACGCCCTGGCGACCGCGGAAGGCCTTCATGCCTGGCTCGCCAAGCAGGTCGGCCGGCTGGCCGTCCCCGAGGCCGCGCTCGGCCCCGGCGCCCCGGCCGCCGTCCGCGACCTGCGCGGCCACGTGGAGCGGGCCCTGGAGGCGGCGCGCCAGGCCGCACCGCCACCGCCCGAGGCGATCGACGCGCTCAACCAGGCACTTCGCGTCGCCCCCGCGTATCCCCGCGTGGAGGTGCGGGGCGCGGTGCTGCGCCGCGGCACGGCGCGCGACGGCCCGCCGCTCGACCGCCTCCTGACCGAGCTGGCCGAGGCCGCGGTGACCCTGCTCACCGACCCCGACGTCGGCAAGGTGCGTGGCTGCGAAGGGCCGGGATGCCACCTGCTCTTCCTCCCGGCCCACCCGCGACGTCGCTGGTGCTCGCCCGACCTGTGCGGCAACCGCGTCCGCGTGGCCCGCTATTACCGGCGGCACAAGTGACCGGTCAGCGATAGCGCGCCCGGCCCTCGCCGGGGACGACCTCGCCCAGCACCCAGGCGCCGACGCCACGGGCCGCCAGCACCCTGAGGGCCTCGTCGGCCGAGCCGGCGGCCACCACGGCGGCCATGCCGACCCCCAGGTTGAACGTACGGTCCATGTCGTGCTGCGCGATCGAGCCGTGGCCCGCGAGCACCCCGAAGACGGCCGGCGGCGTCCACGACGAGCGGTCGAGCAGCGCGTCGAGGTGGCCGGGCAGCGACCTCGACAGATTGCTCTCGATGCCGCCGCCCGTGATGTGGGCGTAGGCGTGCACCTCGGCGGAGCGCGCCAGCTCCAGGCAGTCGAGGGAGTAGATCCGGGTCGGCTCCAGCAGTTCCTCGCCCAGCGGCCGCCCCAGCTCGGGCAGCTCGGCGTCGAGGGAGAGCGAGGACTCCCGCAGCACGTGCCGCACCAGCGAGTAGCCGTTGGAGTGCACGCCCGAGGACGCCAGCCCGAGCACCACGTCGCCGGCGCGCACCCGCGCGGGCCCCAGGAGGCCGGCGGCCTCGACGACGCCGGTGCCGGCGCCCGCGAGGTCATATTCGTCCGGGCCCATCGCCCCCGGATGCTCGGCGGTCTCCCCGCCCACCAGCGCGGCCCCGGCCAGCCGGCAACCCTCGGCCACACCGCCGACGATCTCCGCGACGCGCTCGGGCACCACCTTCCCGCAGGCGATGTAGTCGGTCATGAACAGCGGCTCGGCCCCGCAGACCACGAGGTCGTCGAGGACCATGCCGACCAGGTCGATGCCGATCGTGTCGTGCTTGCCGTAGCGCTGGGCGATCATGACCTTGGTGCCGACGCCGTCGGTGGAGGAGGCCAGCAGCGGCCGCTGGTAGCGCAGCAGGGCCGAGGCGTCGAACAGGCCGGCGAAGCCGCTGGCGTCGTCGACCACCTCGGGCCGGCGCGCCCGCGCCACCCTGTCCTTCATCAGCGCGACCGCCCGGTCGCCGGCCTCGATGTCGACCCCGGCGGCCTCGTAGGTGCTCATGCCTTGCTCTCCAGGACGAACTTGCCCACGTTGTCCTCGTCGACGGGAATGGGGTAGGAGCCGGTGAAGCAGGCCATGCAGAGGCGGTCGGTGGGAATCGTGGTGGCTTTGGTCAGGCCCTCGAGCGAGATGTAGCCGAGCGAGTCGGCGCCGAGTGAGGCGCGGATCTCCTCGACCGTCAGCGAGCCCGCGATCAGCTCGGCCCTGGTGGCGAAGTCGATGCCGTAGAAGCACGGCCAGGCCACCGGCGGTGAGGAGATGCGGACGTGCACCTCCTTCGCGCCGGCCTCGCGCAACATCCTGACGATGGCACGCTGGGTGTTGCCGCGCACGATCGAGTCGTCCACGACCACCAGGCGCTTGCCCTCGACGACCTCGCGCAGCGGATTGAGCTTCAGCCGGATGCCGAGCTGGCGGATGGTCTGCGAGGGTTCGATGAACGTGCGGCCGACGTAGGAGTTCTTCACCAGGCCCTGGCCGTAGGGGATGCCGCTCTCCTGCGCGTAGCCGACGGCGGCCGGCGTGCCGGACTCGGGCGTCGGGATGACCAGGTCGGCCTCCACCGGGTGCTCGCGGGCCAGCACGCGACCCACCTCGACCCTGGTGACCTGGACGCCGCGCCCGGCGATGGTGGTGTCGGGGCGGGCGAGGTAGACGTACTCGAACAGGCAGCCCTTCGGCTCGGCCAGCGCGAACCTGCGCGAGCGCACGCCGCGCTCGTCGATGGTGAGCAGCTCGCCCGGCTCGATCTCGCGGACGAACGTGGCGCCCACGATGTCGAGCGCCGCCGTCTCCGAGGCCACCACCCAGCCCCGCTCCAGCCTGCCCAGGACCATCGGGCGCACACCCTGCGGGTCGCGGGCGGCATAGAGCGTCGTCTCGTCCATGAAGACCAGCGAGTAGGCGCCCTTGACCTGCGGGAGCAGCTCGGCGGCGGCCTCCTCGACCGTGCGCGTGCGGTCCTGGGCGAGCAGCGAGGTCAGGACCTCGGTGTCGGTGGTCGCCCGGGTGGAGCCGGGGGCCAGGCGCTGCGCCAGCTCCGGCGTGTTGATCAGGTTGCCGTTGTGGGCGAGCGCGAGACCGCCGACCTCGGTCGAGCTCAGCGTGGGCTGCGCGTTCTCCCACACGCTGGATCCGGTGGTGGAGTAGCGGCAGTGGCCGATGGCCAGGTGGCCGCGCAGGGTGCCCAGCACCGACTCGTCGAAGACCTGGGCGACCAGGCCCATGTCTTTGTAGACGAGGATGCGGCTGCCCTCGCTGACCGCGATGCCCGCGGACTCCTGGCCGCGGTGCTGCAACGCGTACAGCCCGTAGTAGGTGAGTTTGGACACTTCCTCGCCTGGCGCCCAGACGCCGAAGACGCCACAGGCGTCTTTGGGAGCGTGGTCTTGGGGGTCCAGGTCATGGCCGAGACGGCCGTCGCCCTTCAGCACATACCTCAGTCTAGGTCGGCGGCTTCCGTGCTCGCACACTCGGGTCGGGGGTCAGCCCGTGTGGACTGACCTGCCCGCATTGGAGCCGTCGCGGATGATCTCCCCGGTGAGGTTGCGGTTGTCCGCCGAACCGAGGAAGACGATCAGCGCCGCCATGTCGTCAGCCGTGCTCAGCCTGCGGGTGGGTGTCCTGGACGCGATCTCGTCCAGCAGGTGCTGGGGGATCGGGCGCTGGGCTCCGGTGATGGTGAGTCCGGCCACGGCCACGTTCACCAGGATGCCGTCCGCGCCCGCCTCCCATGCCAGGGCGCGGGCCATGCCGTGCAGCGCCATCTTCGCGGTGCCGTACGGGCCGGGGCCCGGCTGTCCTTCCTCGGCCGCCCCCGAGGAGACCAGCACGATCCGGCCGAACTTCCTGCGCCGCATCTGCGGCAGCACCGCCTGGATCAGCAGGGCGTTGCCGACCACGTTGGCGTGCAGGGCGGCGGACCACTCGGCGGCCGGCACGTCCTCGAACGCCATGCCGCCGGGCATGACGGTGCCCCAGCGGACGGCGTTGGCCACGAGCGCGTCCACCGGGCCGGCCGCGGAGACGGCGGGCGCGACGGTCGCGTGGTCCTCCAGATCCAGGTGTACGGCCGCGGCCTCGCCGCCCTCCTCCTCGATCCGCTTGACCACCTCGGCGGCGCGGTCGGCGCCCGAGTTGTACGTGATCGTGACCCGGGCGCCGGCCCGGGCGTAGGCGAGCGCGGTGGCGGCGCCGATGCCGGACGAGCCGCCGGTGACCAGTGCGTGCATGAGAGCCTCTTCTCTTTGATTAGCCGACTAATTAGCCAGCTAACTAGAAGAGTGGAGCGGACGCAAGGAGCTTTCGCCCGTAGGGGAAACGTCAGGGCATGGCGCGGCGGATCAGCTGCACGAGCAGGTCACGCTCGCCGGGATCGAAACCGCGCAGGAGGTCCTCGTCCATCGCGGTCCAGATCTCCTCAACGGGCTCGCGCAGCGCCTTGCCCGCGCCGGTGAGATGGACGCGGGAGATCCTCGGCCGGGCGGGGTCGGGAATCCGGTAGACGAAGCCCGCGCGCTCCAGGCGCTGGAGGGTCTTGGTGACGGTGGGAGGCTCGACGCCCAGCCGGGCGATGAGCTCGGCCTGCGTCAGGCCGTCCTCCTTCCACAGCTGGTTGAGCAGCATCTCCTGCCCCACGTGCAGGCCGAGCGGGGCCAGCGCGGCGGCCATCCGGTTGCGATGCGTCTTCACGACCTTGATCAGCGCATACGACAGGGTCTCGTCCAGCATCCCCCCATCTTGCCCGCGGGCAGGGCCTTTGGCGCATGGTGACCCAAGGATGAGCGGCCTCTTACCGTGTCGTGCGGTTTAGGCGTCGCCCTGCGCGAAAGGGTGAAGTATCCGGCATGTAGACCCGTCGGGAGACGCAGACGTGACCACACCTGGGGACCCGGACGAGACCCGCCGCGGGCAGGATCCGCACGAGGGCCGTCCGGAAGAGGGCGCGCCCCGCCACGTTCCGCCGCAACACGAGCCCGAGTGGTGGCGTGAGGGCACGCTGGAGGAAGAGGAACAGAGGCCCGCGCTCAGACCGTACGAGCCGGGGCCCACGGGCGGTGACCGGCCTGCTGAGGAGTGGTCCGCCGATGTGCCCGGCGCCGGTCCCACCGGCGGCGCGTCGCCGGACGTGCCCGAGCCCTCCGGCGGGCGTGCAGGAGGCGGCGGCGCCGAGTCCATGGGCGCCAGCGGTGAGTTCGGCAACGCGGAGCCCGAGAGCCCCGAACCGCGGGGCGAGGGCGCGGGGCCGCGGGGTGAGGGCGGCGGGCCGCAGGGCGAAGGCGCCGGTCGGCAGGGTGAGGGCGCCGGTGAGGAGGGCGAGGAGCCGATCGCTCCCGCGCCACCCATCGTGCCGCGTCCGGACGTGCCGCCCACGCACGAGCCCAGACCCGTCGGCGAACCCCGCCATCCCGACCTGCCCACCTCGCCGGAGGTACCGCAGCCGACAGGGGGTGACGCCGAGGAGACCCAGGCGTTCCCGATCCCTGGTGGCACGCCGCCGTACCCGGGCTGGACGTCCACCCCGTCAGAGGGGGAGCGGCCGGGCAGGCCCGCGCCGTCGCGCTACGAGCAGGGCGATGACCAGCCGGGCTTCGTGCCACCGGCAGGTGGCGCGCCCGGAGGACCCCCGCCACCAGAGAGCGGCGCCCCGGCTCAGGAGGGTCGCCCAACCCCCGAAGGCCAGGAAGCCCGGCAGGGTCAGGAGGGCTGGCAGGGTCAGGAGGGCTGGCGGAGCGAGGAACGGCGGCAGGGCCAGGAAGGGTGGCCGGGCCCGGAGGGCCGGGGTGGGACGCCGTACCAGGCCGGGGGCACGCCGCGGGACGACGAGCCGACCGTGCCGGGCACGGTGCCCTCCAGCCCGTACGGTGGCCCGCCCGGCTACGGCCCTGGCCCTGAGTCCCCGTACGGCATGCCGGGAGCCGGTTACCAGCAGGCCAAGCCGGGCAGCGGCCTGGCCACCGCCTCGCTCGTGCTGGGCGTGGCCAGCCCGTTCCTGGTGTTCGTGTGCTTCACGGGTGTGATCACCGCCATCCTGTCGATAGTCTTCGGCTGCGTGGCCCTCGCCAAACGCGCCGGTAAGGGCCGCGCCATCGCCGGCGTCGTGCTGAGCGTCCTGTCGCTGATCCTGTTCGCGATCGTGGCCATCTGGTTGTGGAACGTGGCGCAGCAGTGCGCCGGACTCCCCAGTGACCTCGCCGACCGTTGTTTCGAGAGCCAGTTTCCCTGGATGGGCGGCGGCGGTTAGAGCGGCAGGTGCGCTGACAGGTCGGCGCGGGCCCCGCTGGCGGAGATGGCGCCGCTGGCCAGCGCATCGGCCCAGGTGAGGCGGCCGAGCGCGAGCTCGATCCACGTGCGGCCGTCCATCTCGACCACGTTGGGCGGGGTGCCGCGCGTGTGGCGGGGCCCGGCGACGGCCTGTACGGCCGCGTACGGGGGCACGCGGACCTCGACGGTCCTGCCGGGCGCGGCGGTCGCCAGCCGGTCGAGCAGGTGGCGCACCGCCTGCCTGGCCGCGTCGCGTTCGGGCTTCAGCCCTCGGTCGTAGGCGGCCAGCACGGCGGCCACGAGCGCGTCGGGCAGGGCGGAGGCGGGTCCGTCGTAGGGGGGTTCGTCGAGGGCGACGAGCTGGCCGTCGAGGGCCGTTCTCAACTTTTCCTGGTCGAGCTTGCGTGGTGGCACGCGACCATTGTCTCCCCGGGAAGCGTTCATCGTGACGGAGGTCTTCGTTCACCTGTGGTTTCGCCGGTGGCCGTAGCGTTCCCGGCCGTACGACCGCACTTCGATGGAGGACCTGTGTCGAACCCCGAAGCGGGAGGTCGGCTGCTTCCGCTGATCTCCACCCCGCACAATGGTGGCCGATCCGCGCTGACGTGTCAGTTCCGCTGCGGCAACGC
Source organism: Nonomuraea sp. NPDC049378 (assembly GCF_055586745.1). Taxonomy (NCBI): domain Bacteria; kingdom Bacillati; phylum Actinomycetota; class Actinomycetes; order Streptosporangiales; family Streptosporangiaceae; genus Nonomuraea; species Nonomuraea sp. NPDC049378. The sequence goes on along the minus strand of NZ_JBVJHP010000030.1, from coordinate 32,625 downwards.
GTGCGCGCATGAGGTGGCCAACACCACCGGCAACGCCTATTTCGGCGACGTGGTGAAGGAGGCGCTGTCGCGGCGCGGCGTGCTGCGCGCCGGGGTGCTGGGTGCGCTCGTGGCGGGGGTGGGAGCGGCGGGGGCGGCTCCGGCGCTGGCCGCGGAGCCCGGGCCGGTGGCCGGAGGTCGACCCAGGGGTGGACCCGGTGGTGGACCCGGTGGTGGACCCAGTGGTGGACCCAGTGGTGGACAGGGCGGGCGGGGCGGCGACCTCCGTTTCACGCCGGTGCGGCCGAATAAGGACGACAAGCTGACCATCCCGGAGGACTACCGCTCCTCGGTGGTCGTGCGGTGGGGCGACCCGGTGTTGCCGGACGCGCCGGCGTTCGACTTCGACAACCAGAGCGCCGAGGCGCAGAGCAAGCAGTTCGGCTACAACTGCGACTACGTGACGATGTTCCCGATGGGCCGCGACCGGGCGCTGCTCTGGGTGAACCACGAGTACACCGACGAGAACCTGATGTTCCGCGACTACCCGGGCGGCGCGCAGGCCACGGAGGAGCAGATCAGGATCGGCCTGGCCGGGCACGGCGGGTCGGTCGTGGAGATCGAGCGGGAGGGCCGCGCCGGCGAGTGGAAGCTGGTCACCAAGGGGCGTCGCCGCTACAACCGGCGCATCACCGCCGAGACCCCCATGCAGTTCTCCGGGCCGGCGGCGGGCGGCGACCTGCTCAGGACGGACGCCGACCCCGAGGGCCGCAAGCCCATCGGCATGCTGAACAACTGCGCGGGCGGCACGACCCCGTGGGGGACGGTGCTGACCGCCGAGGAGAACTTCGACCAGTACTTCGTCAACGGCGACAAGGTGCCGGCGAAGCAGAAGCCGTACGTCGAGCGCTACACGATCGCGGAGGGCACGCCGGAGATCAGCCGCCGCTTCGACCGGGTCGACGAGCGTTTCGACCTGGCCAGGCACCCGCACGAGTGCAACAGGTTCGGGTGGATCGTGGAGATCGACCCATTCGACCCCGACTCCACGCCGGTCAAGCGCACCGCGCTCGGCCGGTTCAAGCACGAGGCGGCCACCACGACGCTGGCCCGGGACGGCCGCCTGGTCGTCTACATGGGTGACGACTCGCGTTTCGAGTACATCTACAAGTTCGTGTCGAAGGAGCGCTACCGGCAGGGGGCCGACCGGCACAACCGCGACCTGCTCGACGAGGGCACTCTGTACGTCGCCAGGTTCACCGGCGACAGCCAGGAGAAGGAGATCGACGGGTCCGGCAAGCTGCCAGGTGACGGCGAGTTCGACGGCTCAGGCGAGTGGATCCCGCTGGTCTCGGGCGACAGGTCGTACGTGAAGGGCATGACCGCGGAGGAGGTGCTCGTCTACACGCGGGTGGCGGCCGACAAGGTGGGCGCGACCAAGATGGACCGTCCCGAGGACATGGAGCGCAACCCGGTCACCGGCGGCGTGTACGTCGCGCTGACCAACAACTCCGACCGCACCGCTGCCCAGGCGGACGAGGCCAACCCGCGCGCCGCCAACAAGCACGGCCACGTCCTGGAGATCGTCGAGCGGCGCGACGACGCCGGGGCGAAGAGGTTCTCCTGGTCGGTGCCGCTGGTCTGCGGCGACCCGAACGACGCGAACACCTATTTCGCCGGTTACGACAAGAAGAAGGTCTCGCCGATCTCCTGCCCGGACAACGTGACGTTCGACCGCGACGGCAACCTGTGGATCTCCACGGACGGCAACGCGCTCGGCACCAACGACGGGCTGTTCGTGATGCCGGTACGCGGCAGGGAGCGCGGCCATCTGCGCCAGTTCCTCACGGTTCCGGTCGGCGCCGAGACGTGCGGCCCGATGGTCACGAAGGACCAGCGCAGCGTGTTCGTCGCGGTGCAGCACCCCGGCGAGATCGACGGGGCCAGCCCGGACAATCCGGGCAGCCGCTGGCCCGACGGCGACCAGCCGCGCCCGTCGGTGGCGGTCGTCTGGCACGAGAAGGGCCTGAAGATCGGCTCTTGACCTCAAGTTAACCTGAGGCTCTAATCTCCATGCCATGAGCATGGAAATGACCGCGTGGCACCAGCTGTATTCGATGAACAACCGTCAGGAGCGTCGCTCTGTCTCCAGGGCGACGCTCCGGCGTATCGCCGCCTTCGCCCGCCCGCACCGGCGGAGGATCACGCTGTTCCTGCTGCTCAGCGTGGTGATGGCGGGCCTGGCGGTGGGCTCGCCGCTGCTGGCGGGACGGGTCATTGACGCGATCTTCAACGCCGAGCCGCTGAGCGTGGTGGTCGTGGTGGCGTTGATGATCGCGGGCCTGGCCGTCGCGGAGGCCGGGATCGGGCTGCTCAACCGGTGGCTCTCCGCGGGACTGGGGGAGAGCCTGATCCTCGACCTGCGCACGGCCGTCTTCGACCATGTGCAGCGCATGCCGATCGCGTTCTTCACCAGGACCCGTACGGGGGCGCTGGTCAGCCGGCTCAACAACGACGTCATCGGCGCGCAGCGGGCGTTCACCGACACCCTGTCCAGCGTGGCGGGCAACATCGTGACGCTCGCGCTGACCCTCGTCGCGATGGTCGCCATCTCCTGGCAGATCACGCTGCTCGCGCTGCTGCTCCTGCCCGTGTTCATCGTGCCCGCGCGGCGCATGGGCACCCGGATCGCCCGGCTGCGGCGCGAGGCCGCCGACCACAACGCCGCCATGGGCAACCAGATGACCGAGCGGTTCTCCGCGCCCGGCGCGACCCTGGTCAAGCTGTTCGGCCGCCCCGCGCACGAGTCCGCGGAGTTCGGCTCCCGGGCCCGCAGGGTGCGCGACATCGGCGTACGCACCGCCATGACGCAGACGGTCTTCGTGACCGCGCTGACGCTGGTGTCGGCGCTCGCCCTGGCCCTCGTGTACGGGCTCGGCGGCTTCCACGCGCTGCGCGGCCAGCTCGCCCCCGGCGCGGTGGTGTCGATGGCCATGCTGCTCACCCGCCTGTACGCCCCGCTGACCGCGCTGGCCAGCGCCCGCGTGGACGTCATGAGCGCGGTCGTCAGCTTCGAGCGCGTCTTCGAGGTGCTCGACCTCAAGCCGCTCATCCAGGAGAAGCCCGACGCCCGCGAGGTGCCCGAGGGCCCCGTGTCGGTCGAGTTCGACGACGTGCGCTTCGCCTACCCCGTCGGCGGACAAGGTCTCGCTCGCCTCGCTGGAGGAGGTCGCCACGCTGGACACGCGCGGCGGCGTCGAGGTGCTGCACGGTGTCTCGTTCCGGGCCGAGCCCGGCCAGATGGTGGCGCTGGTCGGCTCGTCCGGCGCGGGCAAGTCCACGATCGCGCAGCTCCTGCCCAGGTTGTACGACGTCGACGCGGGCGCCGTCCGGCTCGGCGGCGTCGACGTGCGCGACCTGACCGCCGACTCGATCCGCGACACGCTCGGCATGGTCACCCAGGACGGCCACCTGTTCCACGACACGATCAGGGCCAACCTGCTCCTGGCCGCGCCGGAGGCGAGCGAGGACGACCTGTGGGACGCGCTCACCAGGGCCCGGCTGGCCGCGCTGATCGAGTCGTTGCCCGACGGGCTCGACACGGTGGTGGGCGAGCGCGGTTACCGGCTGTCGGGCGGCGAGCGGCAGCGCCTGACGATCGCCCGGCTGCTGCTGGCCAAGCCCCGGGTGGTGATCCTGGACGAGGCCACGGCCGCGCTCGACTCCACGTCGGAGGCGGCCGTTCAGGCGGCGCTCGGCGAGGCGCTGGAAGGCCGTACGGCCGTGGTGATCGCTCACCGGCTGTCCACGATCCGCGCCGCCGACGTCATCCTGGTGATCGAGGACGGGCGGGTGGTCGAGCGCGGCACGCACGCCGAACTGCTGGAGTCCGCGGGCCGCTACGAGGAGCTGTACCGCACTCAGTTCGCGGAGCCCGCGGTGGCCGAGGCGGTGGCCTGAGGCCCGGCGGGCTCGTGCCGGGGGGCGTGCTTGCGCAGCGAGTGGAGCGCGACCGGGATGCCCGCCAGCATCGCGACCGCCGCGACGACGAGGGTGAACCGGTAGCCGTCGAGGAAGGCGAGCAGCGGCGCCCGGTCGCTTGCGGCCTGCCTGGCGCTCAGGATCGCGCCCAGCACCGTGATGCCGAGCAGCCCGAACACCTCACGTGACACGTTGAGCATGCCCGAGGCCACGCCCGACCTGTCCTTGGGCATCCCGTCGAGCACCGCGGCGGTCAGGGGCACCAGCATGCCGCCGCCCAGGCCGTACAGCAGGAACCAGGGGAGGACGTCCATGTAGCCGCCGCCGGCGCCGACGCGGGAGATCAGGAAGATCGCCACGCCCATGAGCGCCATCCCGAGCCCGACCGTGCGCCCGAGGCCGAGCCGGCCGCTGATGCGCTGCGACGCCATCGCGACCACGGCCATGACGAGCGCCATCGGCACGAACGCGGCGCCGGCCTCGGTGGGGGAGAAGCCCAGCACGTTCTGTAGCCACAGCGCGCTGAAGAAGTAGATCCCGAACACGCCGAACGACCAGATCCCGCTGGTGAGGAGCCCGCCGCTGAACACCCGCGAGCGGAACAACGCCATCGCCACCATCGGCTCGGCGGCCCGCGACTCGGCCAGCAGGAACGCCGCGCCCGCCACCGCCGACACGCCGAACGCGGCCAGGATCGGGGGCGAGGTCCAGCCGGCCGCCTCTCCTTCGATGAGCGCGTACGTCAGGGCGGCCAGGGCGACGGCGGAGGTGGCCAGGCCGGGCAGGTCGAGGCTGCGGCGTACCCGCGTGAAGGCGGGCCTGACCGCCCAGAGCGCGAGGCCGAATGCCGCCAGCCCGAGCGGGACGTTGACCAGATAGATCCAGCCCCAGTGCAGGTGTTCGCTGATGAAGCCGCCGGCGAACGGGCCGAACGCCATGGAGAGCGCCCCCGCGGAGCTCCAGATGCCCACCGCCCGGCCGCGTTCGCCGGGGTCGGGGAAGATCTGGCCGATCAGCGCCAGCGCCGTGGGCGTGAGCAGCGCCGCGCCGACGCCCTGGACGGCTCGCGCGGCGATGAGCGTCGCTCCCGTGGTCGCCAGGCCGGCGGCCAGCGAGGAGAACGTGAAGATCGTCAGGCCGCCCAGGAAGACGCGGCGGGCGCCGTACACGTCGGCGAGCCGGCCGCCGGCCAGCATGAGCCCCGCGAAGAGCAGGATGTACGAGCTCACGATCCACTCCAGGTCGGAGATCGACAACCCGAGCTCCCGCTGGATCGTCGGCAGGGCGACGTTCCCCACGTTGTTGTCCAGGTACGTCATGAACGTCCCCAGAGTCAGCGCGCCAAGCGCCCACCATCGCACGACATTTCCTCCTATACACCGTACTTGTACGCCGTATAGTTAGAACATGTACGTCGTATAGTTGTCAACCGTGACAAGAAAACTGACCGCGCCGGCGATCGCGGAGCGGGCCCTGGAGATCGGCGACGCCGAAGGGCTCGAAGCCGTCACGATCCGGCGGCTCGCCTCCGACCTGGGCGTCACCCCGATGGCTCTCTACTGGCACTACAAGAACAAGGAGCAGCTGATCATCGGCATGGCCGACCACCTGATCGGCGGCTTCGCGCCCAAACCGGCCGACGAGCGCCCGTGGCAGGAGCAACTGCGCGACCTGACCGAGGGCCTGATCCACACCCTGCGCACACACCCCTGCGCCAAGCACGTGATCGAGCACATCGACGCCGTCACGGTGCCCAGCTTCCTGGCCGTCTGGGACCAGGCGCTCAGGCTGACCCGCGCGGCCGGGTTCAGCGTGGAGGAGAGCTGCCTGATCACGCAGTACCTGCTGAACAGCGCCATCGCCATCGCCGATGCCCCGGTCAACCAGCAGGCCTCCGGTGAGGACGAGGCGCAGCGGGTCAAGCGCAAGCGGCTCGACCTGCAGTCACTGCCCGTCGAGAGCTACCCGCACCTGGTGGAGATGGCCGCACCCCTGGTCGAGCGGAAAGACCCGCACCTGTACGACACGTTCGGCGTCGACCTGGTGCTCAGCGGCATAGAAGCGCTGGCGGCCCGGCGTTAGAGTCGTGATTCATGGCCTTCGAGCTGATCTGCGAGATCGAACCCCCGACCAAGCCCGATCTGAAGCACGTCAGGCACCAGATCGGCACCATGAGCAAGGTCGCCCACGCCTTCCTCATCCCCGACAACCACATCGGCCGCGCGACCGTGTCGAGCGTCGCGGTGGCGCACGAGGTCGAGGCGATGGGCGGGCGCGGCATCGCCTGCCTCAACTCGCGCGACCGCAACCTGCTCGGCTTCCGCCGTGACCTGCTGACGGCGGCCGCGTACGGCGTGGAGCAGTTCCTGTTCGTCTACGGTGACAAGCCGGCGAGCGGCAACCGTACGAGCGATCTCACGGTGCGCTCGATGATCGCCGAGGCCAGGGAGTTCTCGCCCGGCGCCCGCCTGGGCGCCGCCGCGGGGCTGCGCCCGCTGCCGGCCTGGAAACGCGCGGCCGACTTCCTCTTCCTCCAGGTCTCCTTCTCGGTGGAGGCGCAGCTGCGCTGGCGCGAGGCGCACCCGGTGGACGCGCCGGTCTACGCGGGCGTCATGGTGCTGGCCAGCGCCAATCACGCCAGCGGCCTGGCCGCCGCGATCCCCGACATCGCGCTGCCCGAGGCCCTGGTGGAGCAGGTGGCCGCCGACCGCCAGGCGGGCGTGGAGGCGGCCTGCGAGCAGGTGCTGGCCCTGCGCGACTCCGGCGCCTTCGACGGCGTGCACCTCATCCCCGTCTCCCGCTACCGCGACGTCGAACGCCTGCTCGCCCCCGCCCTCAGATGAGACCTAGTCTCAGCATGAGAGCGCGATCAAGCTTCGCGACCTCATGCGCTTCGAGCCCGCCCTTGAAGTCGCCCAGCCTCGACGGCGACACGGAATAGATCTGGTCCGTCAGCACACGCGATTTCGTCCCCTTGAACTCGATCTCGGGCCGGTAGATCGCCGGCCCGGCGCTTGTCGAGGTCAGCGCGACGGTGATCGTGCTGGTGGTGAAGCTGTCCGACTGGATGATCACGGCGTAGCGGCGGCCTTGCTGTTCATGATCCCGTGCTCCGGGGAGCGCTTTGATCTCATGGATCGCGCCCCGGAATATCACTCGGCTACACCCATGAAACGCTGGATCGCCAGCATCTCGGCCTGGTCGTCCGGATCGTTTCGCAGCCGATCCGCATCTGCGGCCGCCTGCTCCAGCAGCATCTCCTTGTAGGTGTGGAGTATGGCGTAACGAACGGCTTCGGATCGGCTTCTGGTCTCTCCGGCCAGTGCGCGGAGTGCCGTCTCCATCGCCTCATCAGTGCGAACGTTAAGAGTTCCCAGCCGGGGTCAACGGGCGCGTTGGCGCAGCCCTTCGACGTCGTGGATGACGACGCGCCGCCGCCCCGTCTCGATCAGGCCCCGGTCGCGCAGCGTGCGCAGCGCCTTGCTGACCGCCTCGCGGGAGGAGCCCGTCCACCCCGCGAGCTCGTCCTGCGACAGGGGCAGCGCCACGCGTACGCCGGTGGTGGTCTGCTCACCGTAGCGTTCGGCCAGCTCCAGCAGCCGCGTCGCCACCCTGCCCGTGGTGTCGAAGGCGCCGTACTCGATGCGCTTCCTGTCGGAGTCGCGCAGGCGCTCGCTGACGAGCTTCATGAGCAGCACCGCGACGCGCCCGTGGGACTCGAGGAAGGAGACGAAGTCGCGGACGACGACACCGGTGACCGGCTCCAGCGTGGTGACCGTGGCCGAGCGGGGCGAGCCGTCGATGGCCGACTGCTCGCCGATCAGCCCGCCGGGGCCGCGTACGGCGAGCACCACCTCGTTGCCGCCGCTCGTGTGCGAGGAGACCTTCACCCGGCCCTCCAGCAGCACAAGCACCCAGTCGGATGTGTCGCCCTCGGTGATGACGGTCGTGCCGCGGTCCCAGCGGCGCAGCCGGCCCGCCGCGCGCAGCGCCACCGCCTCCTCGTCGGTGAGCAGGGACAGGAACTCGCCGGGCTCTGCTTTCATGGCCCGATTATGTCGGTACGGGGTGCCGCCCCTCTACGGCAGATCGGTGAGAACGTACGCCGCGACGGGCTCCTCCTTGCCCTTGAGGTTGAGCCGCCCCAGGGGCCGTACCGTCGCGTCGCGGCCCAGCTGCTTGAGCGTCGTCTCGCCGATGACGACCGTGCCGGGCTCGGCGACCCCCTGGAGCCTGGCGGCCACGTTCACGCAGTCGCCCATCGCGTTGAAGCCGCGCAGTTCGGGGCTGCCGATGTTGCCGACCAGGGCTGGGCCGGTGTTGACGCCCACGCGGAAGGTCGGCCATTCGACGTCGTCGACCCGCTTCCACGCCATCTCCTCGGCCACCTCGGCGGCTGCGCGCTGCATGTCGAGCGCGGCCCGGCAGGCGGCCCTGGCGTGATCGGCCTGCAGCGCGGGCGCGTTGAACAGGGCGAGCAGCGCGTCGCCGACGAACTGCACGATGGTGCCGCCGTTGTTGAGAACGCAGGGGACGGCCGCCGTGTGGTAGCGGTTGAGCATCTCGACGATCTCGCCGGGCGTCACCTTCTCGGAGAACGTCGTGAAGCCCTTGAGGTCGGCGAAGAGCGCGCTCAGCTCCTTCAGCTCGCCGCCGAGCGCCGCCTGACCGGGGTCGGCGAGCAGGGCGTGGGCCACGTCGGGCGACATGTACTGGTGGAACAGGGTGTGCAGTTCCTGGTAGAGGCGGGCGTTCTCCAGGGAGATGGACAGCTGCCCGGCCAGCGTGGCGGCCAGCGCCTCGTCCTGGCTGGTGCGGCCGATGGGCACCTCCAGCACGCCGGCGAGCCTGCCCTTGACGGTCAGGGGGAAGGCGAGCAGGTGGTCGCGGCGGATCGGGGTGTCGCCGTCGAACCGGTAGTCGCGCGAGCCGATCTGGGTGGTGCCGTCGGCGACCAGCCCGATCTTGACGTCGCCGTACGCCTGCCGCACCCGCTCCAGCGACGAGGCCAGCAGCTCCTGCTCGGGCAGGCCGACCCGGGTCTGGGCGCTTACCGACACCAGGGCGGCCAGCCGCTCCGACAGCGCGCGCTCGTTGGCCAGCGCCTCGCCGGCCCGGTCGAGCACCGCCGCCTGGCCCTCGTTGAGCCGGAACTTGCCCGACAGCCGGGTCGCGGCCAGCGGCTCGCCGCGGCGTACGTGCTCGACCAGCTCTTCGAGCGCCTTGTCGTAGTCCTGCTGGATGCGGCGGACGGTCGCGGACAGCGCCACCGAGTCGAACAGCCCGGCGCTCGACCCCTCCCGCCGGAACTGCAGGTAGGCGCTGTAGGCCACGAACACGAAGGCGAACGTGAGCAGCAGGTGCCACTCCCACCAGGACAGATGCCAGTTGAGCTGCGACATCCCGGCGATCATGCTCTCGGCCAGCAGCGCGTACGCCGTGATCAGGCTGATCAGCATCGCCGAGGGACGCCGCCGGTGCAGCCGGAACATCAGCACGCTCGCCGCGCCGTAGAGCAGCAGGCCGGGGATGGACGCCCAGATCAGCCAGTCGATCGGCGTGACCATGGGCGGCTCGCTGAGCGGCGTCAGCCCGGGGACCAGTGACGTGACGCCCCAGAGCACCATGATGCCGACGAGCGCGCCGCGGATGAAGTGCTGGGCGCCGAGCACGGACCTGGCCGCCGCCTCGCCCAGCGGCAGGGCCGAGCCGAACGCGAACACCGCCGCGATCGACAGGCCCACCTGCTGGCCCAGGTCGAACCCCAGCGAGCCGGTCGGCAGGATGATCTTCGGGGTGGCCAGGCCGTGCAGGAAGAAGAAGCCCGCGCTGCTCAGGAAGACCATGGAGACGAGGAACAGCCGGGCGTCGTTGCGGCGCCGTGAGGCCTCGCTGACCATGACGCCGAGCACGACATTGACCCCGGCCACCAGGATGATCATCCAGAAGTGGCTGGCGTTGTGCTGCCAGGAGATGTTGATGTGCGGCTGGCTCAGCAACAGCCAGAGGCCGAGCAGCGGCAGGACGAGGTGGATGCCCCACACCACGCCCCGCACGGGCTGGGTCGCGGGAGGCAGGTAGGAGGTCGGACCAGGGGTGGGCACAGACCGATTATCCACGCGAGATCCTCGTCGCCAATGCGTCGTTTTACGCGCTGGAAGGGCCGGTCGGAAATCCCCGGCCGGCCCTCCGGCGGATCGTCAGCCGAACAGCGCGGGGAGCGCCGCCTCGTGCGTCTCCCGCAGCTCGGCCACGGGGATCTCGAACGCGCCCTCGACGACCAGCGTGTCGCCGCCGGTCATGCCGAGCCCGTAGCAGGGCACCTCGTGGCGTCCGCACAACGACGCGAACTCGTCGTAGGCCTCCGGCCGCACGGCGACGAGCGCCCGCGAGGCCGACTCGCTGAACAGGTCGGTGAACGGCTCGCCGCTCAGCGCCACGGAGGCGCCGACGCCCCGCGCCAGGCATGACTCGGCCAGCGCCACGGCCAGCCCGCCGTCGGACAGGTCGTGCGAGCCGGCCAGCAGCCCTCTGCGGGCGCTCTCGACCAGCACCGTGGCCAGCGCCCGCTCCGCCTCCAGGACGGCCTGCGGCGGCAGCCCGCCCAGGTGGCGGTGGGCGACGTGGGCCCACTCGGAGCCGCCGAACTCCTCGCGCGTGTCGCCGAGCAGGACGACCCGCAGCCCTTCAGCGGTGAATCCGGTCGGCACCCGCCTGGCGACGTCGTCGATGACGCCGAGCACGCCCACGACCGGCGTGGGGTGGATGGCCGTCGAGCCCGTCTGGTTGTAGAAGGAGACGTTGCCGCCGGTCACCGGCACGCCGAGCGCCCGGCACGCGTCGGCCAGTCCGCGCGTGGCCTCGGCGAACTGCCACATGACCTCGGGGTCCTCGGGGGAGCCGAAGTTGAGGCAGTTGGTGACGGCCAGCGGCCGGGCGCCGGTCACGGCGACGTTCCTGTAGGCCTCCGCGAGCGCGAGCTGCGCCCCCGCGTAGGGGTCGAGCTTGGCGTAACGCCCGTTGCCGTCGGTGGCCAGCGCGATGCCGCGGGTGGTCGGCTCGTGCTCGACGCCGGCCATGGTCTCCGAGATCCGCAACATGCCCGCGTCGGCCGGCTGGGCCAGCACGGTGTTGGAGCGGACGTAGCGGTCGTACTGGGAGGTCACCCACTCCTTGGAGGCCAGGTTGGGCGAGCCGAGCAGCTTGAGCAGCGTCTCGCGCAGGTCGGTGGGCCGCTCCAGCCGGTCGGGGGTGTCGGCGTTGAGCGCGGCCTGGCCGGCCGGCTCGTGGTAGGGGCGTTCGTAGACGGGACCCTCGTCGGCGGCCGTGCCCGGCGGGATGTCGACGATGATCTCGTCCTCCCACGTCATGACCAGGCGGCCGGTGTCGGTGACCTCGCCGATGACGGTGGCGGGGACGTCCCACTTCTCGCAGATCGCCATGAACGCCGGGATGTCGCGCGGCTCGACCACGGCCATCATGCGCTCCTGCGACTCGCTCATGAGGATCTCCTCGGGCCTGAGCGAGGGGTCGCGGAGCGGGACGCGGGTGAGGTCGACGTGCATGCCGCCGGTGCCCTTGGCGGCCAGCTCGGTCGTGGCGCACGAGACGCCGGCCGCGCCGAGGTCCTGGATGCCGACGACCACGTCGGCGGCGTAGAGCTCCAGGCAGCACTCGATGAGCAGCTTCTCCATGAACGGGTCGCCGACCTGGACGGCGGGACGCTTGGCGTGCGACTCGTCCTCGAAGGTCGCCGAGGCCAGCACGGAGGCGCCGCCGATGCCGTCGGGGCCCGTGGACGCGCCGAACAGCACGACCTTGTTGCCGGGGCCCGGCGCGGTGGCCAGCTTGATCTGGTCCTTGCGCAGCAGGCCCACGCACAGGGCGTTGACCAGCGGGTTGCCGATGTAGCAGGGGTCGAAGACGACCTCGCCGCCGATGTTGGGCAGGCCCAGGCAGTTGCCGTAGTGGCTGATGCCCTCGACCACGCCGGGCAGCACCCGGCGCGTGTCGACGGCGTCGGCGCCGCCGAAGCGCAGCGCGTCCATGACGGCGATCGGCCGCGCGCCCATCGACATGATGTCGCGCACGATGCCGCCGACGCCGGTGGCCGCGCCCTGGTGCGGCTCGACGTAGGACGGGTGGTTGTGCGACTCGATCTTGAACGTGGCCGCCCAGCCGTCGCCGATGTCGACCACGCCGGCGTTCTCGCCCATGCCCACGAGCAGCGCCTCGGACTTGGGCGCCTTGGTGGCGAACTGCTTGAGATGCACCTTGGACGACTTGTAGGAGCAGTGTTCCGACCACATGACGCTGTAGATGGCCAGCTCGGAGCCGGTGGGACGGCGGCCGAGGATGTCCTTGACCCGGGCGTACTCGTCGGGCTTCATCCCCAGCTCGGCGAAGGGCATCGGCTCGTCGGGGGTCTTGGCGGCCCGCCGCACACTGTCGATCATTCGCCCTCCTGCGCCGGTCGAAGGACCGTGTTCAAGAGCCGCTCGTTCCACTCGCTCATGCGTCCACCAGGTTCTTGAGGATGGAGGTGAAGAAGCCGAGGCCGTCGGTGCCCGGCGCGCCGACCAGGTCCTCGACCGCGTGCTCGGGGTGCGGCATGAGCCCGACCACGTTGCCCGCCTCGTTGCGGATGCCCGCGATGTCGTTGAGCGAGCCGTTGGGGTTGCCGCCGGCGTAGCGCACGACCACGTGGCCGCCCGCCTCGAGCGCGGCCAGCGTCTCGGCGGAGGCGACGTAGCGGCCCTCGCCGTGCTTGACCGGCAGCACGATCTCCTGGCCCTGGTCGAAGGCGTTGGTCCAGGCGGTCGCGGTCTGCTCGATGCGGACCCGCTGGTCACGGCAGACGTAGTGGAGCGACGCGTTGCGGGTCAGCGCGCCGGGCAGCAGGTGCGCCTCGCACAGGATCTGGAACCCGTTGCACGTGCCGATCACCGGCAGGCCCGCCCCCGCGGCCGGGACGAGCTCGTCCATGATCGGCGCGAACCGCGAGATGGCGCCGCAGCGCAGGTAGTCGCCGTAGGAGAAGCCGCCGGGCAGGAACACGGCGTCGACCCCCTTCAGGTCGTGGTCGGCGTGCCACAGCGGAACCGCCTGCGCGCCCACGAGGTGCACGGCTCTGGCGGCGTCCTGGTCGTCGAGAGTTCCTGGAAACGTGACTACGCCCACACGGGCAGCGCTCATGACAGTCGTCCCCTCCGAGGAATGCGCGCGCACGCGCCACCGTCTCTTCGGGGCGGACGGCGGTCTGCGGCGGTGTAACCCAGGTTATCGGGTGCTCGAGCATGGTCCGCATCGGCTCGTGCGCGATGCGGGGGCGCAGGTCAGACGGCTGCGAGCGCGCGGGGACGGGCCTGCGCGCCGTCGTCCCAAGCGAGCGTCTTGCGCAGGTGGACCGTGGTGCCCCGGCCGGGCTCGGTGCCGAAGGAGATCTCGTCGACGACGGAGCGCATGATCAGCAGACCCCGGCCGTTCTCGGTGTCGGGAGGGGGGAAGTGCGCGGGCATCGACGGCACGCCCGCGCCGCTGTCGGCGACGCGTACGTCGCAGTGGCCGGAGCCGATCGACGCCGTCACTTCGTAGCGGTTGGCGGGTCCTCCGTGCCGCACCGCGTTGGAGCACGCCTCGGAGACGGCGAGCAACATGTCGGCGATGCAGGTCTCACTCACGTTGAGTGAGCGCAGGGCATCGCCTAGCACTCGCCTGACCATCGGTATGCCGATCGCATCCCGAGGCAGCGCCAACGAGAACTCAATATCCACCGGACTCCTCCGGGCGCCAGAATGTCACCTGGAGTAGGTTTCCCTGTGAAATCGGGGCTAACCGCAAAATCACGTTGTTGTTATTTACTGTTGGCTTGCGCGTGGCATTGTGGCACGTCAGAACCCCGCTTTAACCGACCAGGGGTAAATCGGGGGATCAAATGTGCGTTCTACTCCTCAACCCGGACGGTGTAGTCCTCGATCACCGTGTTGGCCAGAAGGGTCTCGGCCATCTTGCGCACCTCGGCCAGCGCCGCATCGTCTGCCGGGCCCTCGAGCTCCAGTTCGAAACGCTTGCCCTGGCGCACGGCCCCGACGCCGGAGAAGCCGAGCCTGGGCAGCGCCCTGGCGATCGCCTGGCCCTGCGGATCGAGGATCTCGGGCTTCAACATGACGTCCACGATGACGCGGGCCACTGCGTTCCTCCTGGGAGCGGTGGGTGGATGGGAAGCACAGCCTACCGGCGCGTGTGGCCGCCGACACAACGGGAACGGGGAGGACATGGGGCTTGCGCGCAGGGCTGTGACGTCTGCCACCATGGCCCCAAAGCGTACGAACCATCACCATATGGTTCTTCGCCAAGGAGGCCGGCCTGAGGTGGCAACCCCATCGACACCCGGCCCTGACGCACAGGAGTGGCCATGACCGAGCTTGTCGAGGTCGTCAGTGAGCACAGCACATGTGCCGCGTCACCGGCGAAGGAGGTCTCGTGACAACCGAAGCCTCACGTGGTGCTGAGGCGCCGCCGGAGCTCGTCCAGTTGCTCACCCCCGAAGGGGAGCGGGTCGAGCACCCCGACTACGACATCGACCTGACCCCCGAGGAGACCCGGTCGCTCTACCGCGACCTGGTGCTCGTCCGCCGCATCGACCTGGAGGCCGTGGCGCTGCAACGCCAGGGCGAGCTCGGCATCTGGGCCTCGCTGCTGGGCCAGGAGGCGGCCCAGATCGGGTCGGGCCGCGCGCTGACCGACGTGGACATGGCGTTCCCCACCTACCGGGAGCACGGTGTGGCGTGGTGCCGCGACGTCGACCCGGTGAAGCTGCTCGGCCTGTTCAGAGGCGTCAACCACGGCGGGTGGGACCCCAAGGAGCACAACTTCCACCTGTACACGATCGTGATCGGCAGCCAGACGCTGCACGCCGTCGGCTACGCCATGGGCATCCAGCGCGACGACGCCAACGCGGCCACCATCGCCTACTTCGGCGACGGCGCCACCTCCCAGGGCGACGTGAACGAGTCGTTCATCTGGGCCAGCGTGTTCAACGCGCCGATCGTGTTCTTCTGCCAGAACAACCAGTGGGCGATCTCCGAGCCGCTGGAGAAGCAGAGCCGCATCCCCCTCTACCGCCGCGCCTCGGGCTTCGGCTTCCCCGGCATCAGGGTCGACGGCAACGACGTGTTCGCCTGCCTCGCGGTGACCAGGAAGGCCCTCGAAGCCGCCCGTACGGGGCAGGGCCCGACGCTCATCGAGGCCTTCACGTACCGCATGGGCGCCCACACCACCACCGACGACCCCACGCGCTACCGCGTGGCCAGCGAGCTGGAGGCGTGGAAGCTCAAGGACCCGATCGAGCGGGTCAAGGCCTACCTCTTCAAGAACGAGCACGCCGACCAGGCGTTCTTCGACGCCGTCGACGGGGAGGCCGCCCAGCTCGGCGCCGATCTGCGCAGGCGCTGCCTGGCCATGCCCGATCCCGAACCGCTCGCCATCTTCGACCACGTCTACAGCGAGTCCCACGCCCTGATGGACCAGGAGCGCGCCCAGTTCGCCGCGTACCTGGAGGGGTTCGCCAAATGACGATCATGAGCCTGTCCAAGGCGCTCAACGAAGGCATGCGCAAGGCCATGGAGGACGACCCCAAGGTCCTCATCATGGGCGAGGACGTCGGCAAGCTGGGCGGCGTCTTCCGCGTCACCGACGGCCTGCAGAAGGACTTCGGCGAGGACCGCGTCATCGACACGCCGCTGGCCGAGTCGGGCATCATCGGCACCGCGATCGGGCTGGCGCTGCGCGGCTACCGGCCGGTGTGCGAGATCCAGTTCGACGGGTTCGTCTTCCCCGCGGCCGACCAGATCATCACGCAGCTCGCCAAGATGCCGATGCGCTCGCTGGGCGCGATCAAGCTGCCGGTCGTCGTACGCATCCCCTGCGGCGGCGGCATCGGGGCGGTCGAGCACCACAGCGAGTCGCCGGAGGCGTACTTCACCCACACGGCCGGCCTGCGGGTCGTGGCCTGCTCCAACCCGGCCGACGCGTACACCATGATCCAGCAGGCCATCCGCAGTGACGATCCGGTGATCTTCTTCGAGCCCAAGCGCCGCTACTGGGAGAAGGCCGACATCGACACCGACTCCGCCGAATGGTGGCCGCCGCTGCACGCGGCCAAGGTGGTGCGGCCGGGCACCGACGCCACGCTGCTGGCCTACGGGCCCATGGTCAAGACGTGCCTGGAGGCCGCCACGGCGGCCGAGGACGACGGGCGCTCGCTGGAGGTGATCGACCTGCGCTCGCTCAACCCGCTGGACGAGCCGCTGGTCCTGGAGTCCGCCCGCAGGACGGGGCGCGTCGTGGTCGTGCACGAGGCCCCCGTCAACAACGGGTTCGGCGCCGAGCTCGCCGCCAGGATCACCGAACAGTGCTTCTACCACCTGGAGTCGCCCGTGTTGCGGGCCGGCGGCTTCTCCACCCCCTACCCGCCGTCGAAGCTGGAGGAGCACTACCTGCCCGATCTGGACCGGGTGCTCGACGCCGTCGACCGGACCTTCGGGTACTGAGGGGGTTGTCCATGCGACGCGAGTTCAAGCTCCCTGACGTCGGAGAGGGTCTGACGGAGGCGGAGATCGTCCGCTGGCACGTCAAGGCGGGCGACGACGTCAAGGTCAACCAGATCGTCGTCGAGATCGAGACGGCGAAGTCGATCGTCGAGCTGCCGATCCCGTGGGACGGCGTGGTGGCCGCCCTGATGGCCGACGAGGGCACGACGGTCGAGGTGGGCCTCCCCATCATCGCCGTGGACACCGGAGGAGACGGCGACGACGGCGGCCAGGCCAGGGCGCTGGCCGACGACATGGTCCCGAAGCCGCCGGCCGAGGGCGCCGTCGAGCCCGGGGCGCACGGCAGCCCGGCGCCCAAGGAGGAACGCCAGGCGGTCCTGGTGGGCTACGGCGTCAAGACGGGCGCCACCAAACGCCGCCCGCGCAAGCAACCACCGAGCGCGGCCGCTCCGGTCGCCAACCCGGACCGCGTGGGGGTGGACGGACCGCCCCCACCGGTCGCCGCCGCGCCCGCGCCCGCCGCACAGGCGCCCGCGGGGCCGCGGGCCCTGGCCAAGCCGCCCGTACGCAAGCTCGCCAAGGACCTGGGCGTGAACCTGGCGAGCGTCACCGGCACGGGCCCGCAGGCCTCGATCACCCGGGAAGACGTGCGCGCGGCCGCTCAGGCGGCACCCGTGGCGGCGGCGCCCCGGCCGCGACGCGAGCGCGAGGAGCGCGTCCCGATCAAGGGCGTGCGCAGGATGACCGCCCAGGCGATGGTCGCCAGCGCCTTCACCGCGCCGCACGTCACCGAGTTCCTCCAGGTGGACGTGACGCGGACGATGGAGGCCGTCCGGCGCCTGCGTGACCTCCCCGAGTTCGCGCAGGTCAAGGTCTCCCCGCTCCTCCTGGTGGCCAAGGCCGTGATCACGGCGGCCGGACGGCACCCGCTGATCAACTCGTCCTGGGACGAGGCGGCGCAGGAGATCGTGGTCAAGCACTACGTGAACCTGGGCATAGCCGCCGCGACCCCGCGCGGCCTGGTGGTGCCCAACGTCAAGGGCGCCGACGCGCTTTCCCTGCCCGAGCTCGCCGCGCAACTGGGCGGGCTCACGGAGACGGCCAGAGCGGGCCGCACGCAACCGGCCGAGATGGCGGGCGGCACCATCACGATCACGAACGTCGGCGTGTTCGGCGTCGACGCCGGCACCCCGATCCTGAACCCCGGCGAGGCCGCCATCCTCGCCTTCGGCCAGGTCAGGGACATGCCGTGGGTGGTCGACGGCGAGCTGGCGGTGCGCAAGGTGACGACGCTGGCACTCTCGTTCGACCACCGGATCGTGGACGGCGAGCTGGGCTCGCTGTTCCTGCGCGACGTGGGAGCCATGCTGGAGGACCCGCTCCGCATGCTCGCCTGGAGCTGACCCGGGTACGGCGACCGCCGGGAGGACCCCTCTCCCGGCGATCGCCGTGGCGGGGACGCCCGCACCCGATCACCTCAGAGGCGCCGGCGTCCCGATGAAATACATTGGCCCCATGATTCGCCACATCGTGTTGTTCACCTGGAAAGACGACGCCACCGACGATCAGCGCGCCGCCGTGACGGCCGAGCTGGGCAAACTGCCCGGCGTCATCCCGCAGCTGCGGTCCTTCAGCGTCGGCGGCGACGCCGGCATCAACCAGGGCAACCACGACTATGCGGTGGTGGCCGACTTCGACAGCGTCGACGACTACCTGGTCTATCGCGACCATCCCCAGCACCAGGCGGTGGTCGCCGAGCGCATCAGGCCGATCCTCGCGAGCCGCGCCGCCGTGCAGCTGAAGCTCTAGATCTCGGGAGGGTTGTTCTCCCGGTGCATCAGCCGGTGGTCGGACGTCTGGCCCCGCCGAGGGGCCAGCACGATGCTCAGGACCACCCCCACTCCGCCGACGATCATGAAGATGATGCCGATGATGTCCATGTGGACGCTCTGTCCGAACACATCGGGCTCGATGGCGAACTTCAGGATGGCGCCGAGCGTGAGGAAGAAGATGCTGACCCCGACACCCATGACGACCTCCAGGAAAAGAGCGTGTACAGCACCGGTCATACCCGAGTAAACGCGATCACACCCGCGACTTCTCAGGCCAGGCACGACAGCGGCCGGCCGCCGTTGTAGGTGATCATGTCGAGTACGGCGGCGGCCAGGTCGATCGGGGCGCCGGGCGGCTGCCCGTCGAGCTCGGCGTAGGCGCGGTGCAGGTTGCCCACGATGCGCTCGGCGTCGAGCAGCCCGGCCCACTCGCCCAGATCGGTCTCCCTGGCCGCGTCGAGCGGCGACAGCCCGGCGTCCCTGCCCCGTCTGGCGGTCTCCTGCACGAACCGCAGATAGCCCTCGGCCTGGTCGTAGGCCTCGGGCCCGCAGATCTCCCCGTGGCCAGGCACGATGGTCGCCGCGCCGAGCTGCCTGAGCTGGGTGAGAGCCTCCAGCGCCCCGGCGACCGAGCCCATCAGCACGAACGGCGTGCCGCCGTTGAAGACGAGGTCGCCGGAGAACAGCAGCCGCCGCTCGGGGATCCACACGTACGAGTCGTTGGTCGTGTGGGCCGCGTGCCCGACGTGCCTGACCTCGCACCTCAGGTCGTCGGAGTGCACGGTGACGCGGTCGGTGAAGGTGAGGAACGGCGGCGTCACCTCCATCGCGCCCCACTCCACCGTCGGCGACCAGGCGGAGCGGTAGGCGGGGACCCCGTCGGCGATGATCTGTTCGCGCACGCCCTCGTGGGCGACGATCGTCGCCTCGGGGAACAACCAGTTGCCGAACGTGTGGTCGCCGTGGTGGTGGGTGTTGATCAAAGTGGTGATCGGCCGGTCGCTTACGCGGCCGATGGCCTCCTTGAACGCCCGCGTCCGGCGCTCGGTCGAGCAGGCGTCGACGCAGATGACGCCGCGCCGCCCGGCCAGGAAACCGGTGTTGTTGATCCACCAGCTTCCGTCGGGCTGCACGTAGGCGTAGACGCCGTCCGACACCTCTTCGACGCGGGCGGGCGGCAGGGGATGATCGTGGGAAGCGGAACTCATGCTCGCGAAGGTACCCGCCGCCGTGGCCGCCGGGCGGCTTGGGCGGCAGGACACCCGCCCGGCGCGCGAGCGGGCGTCCCCGACCTGGAGTCCCCCGGCCTAGAAGGCCTCTTCCGGCAGCTCCATGAGTTCCTGGCCGGTCGCGGCGAGCACGCGCCGCTCGGCGGCCAGGCGCGGCAGCACGGTCGTGGCGAAGAAGGAGGCGGCGCCGACCTTGCCGAGGTAGAACGGGTCGTCGCCGTCGGCCAGCTTGGCCAGGGCCACCTCGGCCTGCCGCAGCAGCAGCCAGCCGATCACCAGGTCGCCCAGCGCGAGCAGCAGCCTGGTGGTGTTGAGCCCGACCTTGTACACCTCCTGCGGCGACTCCATCGAGGACAGCGCCCAGCCGGCCATGGTGTCGCCCATGGCCTTGACCTCGGCGGCGGCCTCGGCCAGCAGCTTGCGCTCCTCCTTGAGCCGGCCGTTGCCCGCCTCGGAGCCGGCGAACGCGTTGATCTCGTCGAGCAGCGCGCCGATCGCGGTGCCCTGGTTGCGCAGGATCTTCCTGAAGAACAGGTCGAGACCCTGGATCGCGGTCGTGCCCTCGTACAGGGAGTCGATCTTGGCGTCGCGGATGTACTGCTCGATCGGGTAGTCCTGCAGGTAGCCGGAGCCGCCCAGGGTCTGCAGCGAGCGGGAGAGCAGCTCGTACGACCGCTCGGAGCCGACCCCCTTGACGATGGGCAGCAGCAGGTCGTTCATGGCCTGGGCGTGCCGGTCCTCGGGGTCGATGAGGAGGGCGTCCTGGAAGGTGGCGGTGTAGAGCACCAGGGCGCGCATGCCCTCCGCGTACGCCTTCTGCAGCATGAGCTCGCGGCGGACGTCGGGGTGGTGGGTGATGGTCACCCGTGGAGCGGTCTTGTCGGACATCTTCGTCATGTCCGCGCCCTGGATCCTGGCCCTGGCGTACTCCAGGGCGTTCAGGTAGCCGGTGGACAGCGTGGCGATGGCCTTGGTGCCGACCATCATGCGGGCGTGCTCGATCACCATGAACATCTGCTTGATGCCCTCGTGCACGTCGCCCACCAGCCAGCCGACCGCCGGGTGCTTGTCGCCGAAGGTCAGCTCGCAGGTCGTGGAGACCTTCAGGCCCATCTTCTTCTCGACGTTGGTGACGTAGACGCCGTTGCGCTCGCCGACCTCGCCGGTCCCGAGGTCGACGTGGAACTTCGGCACCAGGAACATCGACAGTCCCTTGGTGCCGGGGCCGTGGCCCTCGGGGCGGGCCAGCACGAGGTGGAAGATGTTCTCGGTCATGTCGTGCTCGGCGCTGGTGATGAAGCGCTTGACACCCTCGATGTGCCAGGTGCCGTCGGGCTGCTCGATCGCCTTCGCCCGCCCGGCGCCCACGTCGGAGCCGGCGTCGGGCTCGGTGAGCACCATGGTGGCGCCCCAGTTGCGCTCGATGGCCAGCTCGGCGAAGCGCTTCTGCTGCTCGTTGCCCACCTTCCACAGGGTGTAGGCGAAGTTGGGGCCGGCCGCGTACATGTAGAGGGCCGGGTTGGCGCCGAGCACCATCTCGGCCGTGGCCCAGGCGAGGCTCCGGGGGATGCCGGGGCCGCCCAGCTCGGTGGGCAGGTCGAGGTGTGTCCACCCACCGTCGACCAGCGCCTTGTACGACTTCTTGAAGCCGTCGGGGACGCGTACGGAGCCGGTGGCCGCGTCGAACACGGGCGGGTGCCTGTCGCCCTCCTCGAAGGAGTCGGCCAGGACGCCGGTGGCCAGCCTGCCGACCTCGTCGAGAATGCTGCGGGCGACCTCCTCGTCCACTTCCGCAAAGGGCCCCGTGCCGAGGATCTCGCGCCTGCCGAGCACCTCGAAAAGGTTGAACTCCAGGTCGCGCACGTTGCTCTTGTAGTGGCCCATGGGTGTCGCTCTCCTTGAACCGAGTTTGGTGTACTGGCCAGTAACCTTACTCTGAAATGCTACCCACGGGTAACCCCTGTCATGCATGGCATGCTCTCTCCATGGACGCCGAAAGACTCGCCGCCCGATGGCGAGAGCGACTGGAATCCTGGGCCATCCCCGAAGCGATCATGGCCAAGGCTCCCGTTGATCCATGGGGCCACTCGCCCGAACGGTTCGCCACCCGCACCGACCGGGCGCTGGCCGAGCCCGACGACGGGCCGACCGTGACCCGGCTCGCCGAGGCACTGTCAGGGAGGGGTTCAGGCACGGGGTCAGGCAAGGGCACGCTGCTCGACGTGGGCGCCGGCTCCGGCGCCGCGTCCCTGCCGCTGCGCGAGCACATCGGCCATCTCTACGCGGTCGACACCTCGGCGCCCATGCTGGAGGAACTGGCGGCCCGGGCCGACAAGCTCGGGGTGCCGGTCACCACGGTCGCGGGCCGCTGGCCCGACGTGGCCGACGACGTGCCCGTGGCCGACGTGGCCATCGCCGCGCACGTCGTCTACAACGTTCCCGACCTGGCCGGTTTCCTGCGGGCACTCGACCGCCGCACGCAGGGGCGGGTGGTGCTGGAGCTCCCGCACCGCCACCCCATGAGCTGGCTGACGCCGCTGTGGCAACACTTCCACGGGGTCGACCGGCCGGTGCGCCCCGTCGCGGAAGACTGCGTGGCGCTGGCCGCGGCGCTCGGCTACCCCGTCAGGGTGGAGGAGCGTGAGGCGCCCCTGGAACGTTTCACGTCGCTGGACGAGCTGGCCGCCAGCGCCTGCCGCCGGATCTGCCTCGACCCGTCCATGGCGGACGAGGTGGCGGCGACGGTGCTGGAGCTCGGCATGTGGCCGATGCCCAGAGACCGGTGGACCACGGTCTGGTGGGAATGAGAGGCACAGGCCGCACGTTGTCCATGGCGAGCTGACGGCTCCCGGACGAGACGCGCCGTACCCGGCACGACAAGACGACGCATCCGCACAGTCTCGTTCACAAGGAGTTCGTGATCATGGCGTGGATCCTTCTCGTGCTGGCCGGCCTCTTCGAGATCGCCATGGCCCTCTCGCTCAAACTCAGCAACGGGTTCACCCATCTGTGGTGGACCCTGTCGTTCCTGGGCACGGCCGTGCTGAGCTTCGGCCTGCTCTCGTACGCGCTCAAGTCCCTGGAGGTCGGCACCGCGTACGCCGTCTGGACCGGGGTCGGCGCGGCCGGCACCGCGATCCTCGGCATGATCGCCATGGGGGATGAGGTGTCGCTGCCCCGCATCGCGTGCATCGCGCTGATCCTGGCGGGCGTCATCGGGTTGCGAACACTGGCTTGACGTCTTCGGTGGTGCCGGGTTGGGTGGCCTGGTGATCGAAATCCACGCTGTCACCATCGACAGCCACAACCCGTACGAGATCGCCAGCTGGTGGAGCAGGGCCACCGGGCTGCCGCTGGGCGAGGGCGACCAGCCCGGTGACGACGAGGTCATGCTCCGCACCAAGCAGGACCCGTTCGTGCTCTTCCAGAAGGTTCCGGAAAGCAAGACCGTCAAGAACCGCGTGCACCTCGACGTCAACGGCATGGATGGCAGGACCCGTAACGAGGAGGTCGAGCGGCTGGTCGGCATGGGCGCGACCATCGCCGACGACCTGCGCCGCCCTGACGGCACCGGCTGGGTGATGATGCTCGACCCCGAGGGCAACGAGTTCTGTGTCTGCCGCAGCCAGGAGGAGCGCGAGGCCCAGGGCTGAGCCGGGGTCACCGGGCCGAGCGGGCCCTGCCCTGCAGGGTGAGCGTCACGATGGCGGTGATCAGATAGACCAGCGCGCCGTGCCACAGGGCGTCGACGGCCGAGCCGAACACGCCCTCTCCGTCGAGCACGAGCTGCACGGGATAGTCCAGCACGGCCGTGATGCCGGCGGGCACCAGCGCGAACTTCCACGGGTGGCGCAGCGACCACACGCGAGCCTGCCGGGTCACCCGGTCGCCGTCGTCCGGCTTCGACACCGCGCCGATCGCGGCGACCAGCGCGAACAGGCTGATGCCCAGGCCCAGCGCCCACACCAGGTCGCCGCCGCCCGTGAGCAGGCCGAACCCGTAGCTGGTCGCCGAGACGACGCCACCGCTGATGGCGGCGGCCTTCCAAGGAGCGCCACGCAGCGCGGCGCCGGACAGCGATACCTCGTCGCGTCGACTGATTTCGTTCATGCCCCCCATGCTGCCTTTCCGGTCACCCTGGGGGCATCGGGGGCGGACCCTGACCTGTCCCTGACATCATGCGGACATGCAGAAAGTCGTGATAACGCATCTTGGCCCCGGCGAAGCGGATCGGCTGCGGTCGGTCCGGTTGCGCGCCCTCCAGGACACCCCGGACGCTTTCGGGTCGTCGTACGGGCGCGAGGTCGCCTTTCCACCAGGGAAATGGGACGAACGCCTGAGCGAGTCAGGTTCGCGGTGGTGGGTGGCCGAGAGCGGCGGCGCCGACGTGGGCCTGGTGTGCGTGCTGCTGGAGGACGGCGGGGCGCACCTGCTGTCCATGTGGGTCGCACCCGAGGCCAGAGGCGAGGGCGTGGGCTCCCGGCTGGTCGACACGGCCGTGGAGTGGGCCAGGAGCGCCGGCGCGGAGGAGATCGGCCTCTGGGCGGTCGACCAGAACCACACCGCCCGCGCCCTCTACGCCCGCAAGGGCTTCGCCCCGAGCGGCAGGGTCATGGCGCTGCCGTCCAACCCCGACCTCATGGAGTCCCACTACGTGCTGTCGCTGCTCTTCCGGCAGGCCCGCGGGGGCGACGTGTCCGCGATCGTCGCCATGCTGGCCGACGACCCGCTCGGGGCCCAGCGCGAGGGAGACCCGGGCGACGAGCGCTACCTGGCGGCGTTCGAGCGGATCGACGCCGACCCGTACGACGAGCTGATCGTGGCCGAGCGCGACGGCAAGGTGGTGGGCACCATGCAGCTGACCTACCTGGCCGGGCTGTCGCGGCTGGGCGCGGAGCGGTGCCAGATCGAGGCCGTCAGGGTCGCCGCCTCCGAGCGGGGCAGAGGGCTCGGCCGCAAGATGATCGAGTGGGCCGTCGACCGTGCGCGGGCGCGCGGCTGCGCCATGGTGCAGCTCACCTCCGACAAGTCACGTACGGACGCGCACCGCTTCTACGACTCCCTCGGCTTCACGGCCTCCCACGTCGGCTACAAGCTCAAACTGGAGTGACCTCGACCAGGTTGTCGTGGAAGGCGGGACCCCGGCCCATGTCGCCGTCCCGCTCCGCCACGACCGCGTTCGGGTTGGCGCCGCCGGGGGTGAGCTTCGGCCAGCGCCCCTTCGGCGAGGCCACCACCCCGGCCGCCACCCGGTCGCTGATCTCCACGTCGGCCAGGAACTCGCCGCCCTCGTTGTGCACCCGCACCCGCTGACCGCCGGCCAGCCCGCGCGCCGCCGCGTCGGCCGGGTTGACCAGCACCACCGGGTCCTTGGCCCGCCGCCGCAGCTCCGGGTTGTTGCCGAACGTCGTGTTGAGGAACAGGTGCGACGCCGGCGTGATCAGCGTCAGCGGGTACGGCGACGATCCCGCCGCGCGCACCGTGTGGGGCGGCACGTACGCCTCCCCGGCGGGCGGGAAGCGCAGCCGGCCGGAGGGCGTCGGGAAGCCGTCGGCGAACGGCGCGAAGGGCTTGGGGTAGTTCATCCGCACCCAGCCCTCCTTGCGGATCCGGTCCAGGGTGATGCCCTCAAGGGAGGGATGCCCGCTCGACAACAACTGCTCGGCCAGCTCCAGGTCCGAGTCGTACAACGACGGCTCGGTCATTCCCATGTGCCTGGCCAGCCGCCTGAACGTCTCCGTCGTGGACAGGCATTCGCCGGGCGGTGGCACGGCGGGCTCGTTCCACAGCAGGTAGAGGTGCCCGTAGCCGGCGTGCAGGTCCATGTGCTCGGTCTGCATGGTCGCGGGCAGCACGATGTCGGCGTAGTCGACGGTGTCGGTGGGGAACTGCTCCATGACCACCGTGAACAGGTCCTCGCGGGCGAGCTGCCGTCTGATGGTGTTCGCGTCGGGGGAGGAGCCCGCCGGGTTGGCCGCGTACACCCACAGGCATTTCACGTCGTGGAGCTGCGAGGCGAGCTTCGTCATGACCAGCGTGCGCACCGGCCGGGCCAGCAGGTCGTCGCGCCGGTCGATGGCGAGGTGGACGTGGTCGCTGGTGGAGAAGGCGACGCCGCCGCCCGGATGGCGCCAGTCGCCGGTGACGCCGGGGATCGCGGCGATCGTGCGCAGCGCGGTGCCGCCGCCGGCGTGCCGCTGCAGGCCGTGCGTGGCCCGCAGCGCGGTCGGCCGGGTGTGCGCGAGCCGCGTCCCCAGCGCGCGGACGGACTCGGCGGGGATGCCGGTGATCTCGGCCACCCGCTCGACCGGGTGGCGCAGGATCTCCTCGCGGAAGTCGTCCCAGCCCTCGGTGTGCGCGGAGAGGAACGCATCGTCCTGCGCGTTCTCCGCCAGCACCACGTTGAGCAGCCCGAGCGCCAGCGCGGCGTCCGTGCCCGGCCTGATCGCCAGGTGCTCGTCGGCCTGGTCGGCGGTTCTGGTGCGGATGGGGTCGACGGCGACGACGTACGCGCCGTTCGCCCGCGCGTCCTGCACGAACTTCCACAGGTGGTGCCCGCTGGTCAGCGTGTTCGTGCCCCACAAGACGACCAGCTTGGCCAGCGCGAAGTTCTCCGGGTCCATCCCGGCCGCGGTGCCCGTCGTCCGCCGCAGGCCGCTGTTGCCGGCGCCCGAGCAGATGTTGAGATAGTGCTTGGAGGCGCCCAGCATGTTCCAGAACCGCCGCCCCGCCACACCCTCGCAGCCCTGGAGGTAGCCGAGCGAGCCGGTGCCCAGATAGGGCCAGATGGCCTCGCCGCCGTGCTCCTCGACGATGCCGCGCAGCCGCACGGAGATCTCGTCGAGGGCCTCGTCCCAGGTGATGCGCTCGAACTGGCCGGAGCCCTTGGGCCCGGTGCGGCGCAGCGGGTGGAGGATGCGGTCGTCCGCCCGGGTGTGTTCCAGGTAGCGGTTGACCTTCACGCAGAGCGCGCCCCGGGTGTAGGGCTGGTCGGGGTTGCCGCGGAGGCTGGCGGCCCGGCCGTCTTTCACCGTGACCACCCAGGAACAGGTATCCGGGCAGTCCAGCGGACACGCCCCCAGAACTCTCAAATCACCCGGCATGGCACACAGCCTACGTCGCGGAAATCGGAGGTGAACGGTGGGATCTCCAGCGTGTAGCCTGCCCGGTGCGAGGACTAGGGGGCTGATTTGAGGACACTGAACACCTAAAGATCTCACGGTCCAGCCGGGAAGGTGCAGAATCACTGTCGGTGGCCGAAATCAGGGAACGAGATGACACGGAGGACCTCGCGGAGGGGGATCCAGCCGTGGCCGAGTCGCGCGCGGACACCGACGTCTACGTCGTAGAGCCGCTCCTGCCGCAGCGCCTTCGTCGCCCGTCCGACCTGCTGCGGTTCTTCGCCACGCTCGCGGTGCTCGGCGCGGTGATCCTGCTCGCCCTGGTGGCCAAGCAGACGCTCATCGGCCTCGAGGCCGACGTCAAGGAGGGCGCCGAACTCGTCCCCCTGCTCAGCAGGATCGCCGCGTTCCTGGGCGGCGCGGCCGTGCTCATCGTGCCCACGGCCTTCGCCGTCGAGCGGGTCTTCCACCGCGACGGGCTGCGCGTCGCCGAAGGTCTGATCGCCGCGATCATCGGCATCGCCGGATCGTTCCTGCTGGGGCAGTGGCTCGTCGCGGGCAACGTCGACGACCTGCGCGTGCTGCTCACCGGCGACAGGAAGATCGAGCCGCTCAACACGCTGCTCACCTCGGTGATCGCGTACGCCACCGCCGTGCGCATCTCGCGCCGCCCCACGTGGCGGATGCTGATGTGGACCACGATCGCCCTCTACATCCTGGCCTTCTTCTCCGGCAGGCAGATCACGCTGCCGAGCGCCATCGTGACCGTGCTGGTCGGCATGGCCATCGGCTACGCCACCCTCTACGGCGTCGGCAGCCCCAACACCAGGCCGCCGGGCAGCGCCGTGGTGGCCGCGCTGCGCAAGCTGTCGTTCACGCCGATCTCGGCCCGCCGCATCGAGGACGACCACCAGGGCAGCCGCCGCTACGCCATCGGCCTGCAGGACGGCAGCAGCCTCGACGTCACCGTGCTCGACCGCGACCGGCAGGTGGCGGGGCTTCCCTACCGCCTGTGGCGGCGCATCAGGCTCCACTCCGAGACCAGGCGCAGAGCCATCAGGTCGCTGCGCGCCGAGCTCGAACGCGAGGCGCTCATGGCGTACGCGGCGCAGGCGGCCGGCGCCAGCACGCCCCGGCTGCTCGGCACCAGCGAGATCGGCACCGAGGCCGCGCTGCTCGCCTACGAGCACATCGAGACACGCCCGCTCGACGAGGTGCCGGACGAAGAGATCGACGACGACCTGCTCGCCCAGATCTGGGAGCAGGTCGGGCTGCTGCAGATCCAGCGCCTGGCGCACCGCAGGCTCACCGGCGACAGCATCCACCTCGACGGCGCCGGCCGGGTCGTGCTCACCGACGCGCGCAGCGGCGAGATCGCCGCCGGAGACCTGCTGCTCAGGCTCGACGTCGCCCAGCTCCTCACCTACCTGGCGCTGCGCGTCGGCCCCGAGCGCTCGGTCAGGGCCGCGGCGGCCGTCATGGGGGCCGACACGCTGGCCGCCGCCCTGCCGCTGCTCCAGCGCATCGCCCTGACCAGGGAGACCCGCGCGGCCCTGGCCAAGGCCAAACAGGTCCTGCCCGGCATCCGCGAGCACATCGTGGCCCTCAAGCCGCAGGGCAAGGTCGAAGAGGTGCGGCTGGAGCGGTTCAGGCCGCGCACCCTGATCACCATCATCGCCAGCACGCTGGCCGCGTACTTCCTGCTGTCCCAGCTCAGCCAGGTCAACGTCTACCAGGTGGTGACCACGGCCAACTGGGCCTGGTCGGGGCTGGCGCTGGTCGCCTCGTTCGTGAGCTTCGTGGCCGCCGCGTGCATGCTGCGCGGGTTCGTGCCCGAGAACCTTCCTCTCTGGCGTACGGTGCTCGTGCAGTTCGCGGCCTCGTTCGTCAAGCTCGTCGCGCCCGCGGCCGTGGGCGGCGTCGCGATCAACACCCGCTACCTGCAGAAGCGCGGCATCTCCCCGGCCAGCGCGGTGGCCAGCGTGGGCGCCTCCCAGCTCATCATGATGATCTTCCACATCGCGCTGCTCCTGCTGTTCGCCTACATCACCGGCTCCACCACCAACACCGCGTTCACGCCGTCGCGCGGGCTGGTCGTGGTGCTGCTCGCGGTGGCGCTGCTGGTCGTGGTGGTGCTCGGCGTGCCGCCGCTGCGCCGGATGGTCACCGCGCGGATGAGCAGGCTCTTCTCCAACGTCCTGCCGCGGCTGCTCGACGTGCTGCAGTCGCCGCGCAAGATGATCGAGGCGGGCCTGGGCACGCTCATGATCACCATCGCGTTCATCGTCTGCCTGGACGCGTGCGTGGCGGCGTTCGGCGGAGAGCTCAGCTTCACCGCCGTCGCCGTCGTCTACCTCACGGCCAACGCGATCGGCTCGGCCGCACCCACACCCGGCGGGCTGGGCGCGGTCGAGGGCGCGCTCGCGCTCGGCCTCACCGTGGCGGGGCTGCCCGCCGAGCTGGCCACGTCGGCCGTGCTGCTGCACCGGCTGCTCACGTTCTGGCTGCCGGTGCTGCCCGGCTGGGCCTCCTTCACCTACCTCCAGCGGCACGAGGCCCTGTGATCTTGTCGATGGCCGCGAGCTCGTCCTCGGTGAAGGCGGGGCCGTCCACGCAGGCCACGTTGTCCTCGAGCTGCCGCACGCTGCTCGCGCCGATCAGCACGCTCGTCACCCGCGGATCCCTGAGCGCCCACGACAACGCCATCTGAGCCAGCGTCTGCCCGCGACCCCTCGCGATCTCGTTCAGGTCGCGCGCCAGCTCGCGGTCGATCCGTTCCTGCGGCAGGAAACGGCTGGTGGCCGCGCGCGAGTCGGCCGGCACCCCGTCGAGGTAGCGGTCGGTCAGCACGCCCTGCGCCAGCGGCGAGAACACGATGCAGCCCATCCCCGCCTCCTCCAGCACGTCGAGCAGCCGCCCGTCCTCGATCCACCGGTTGATCATCGAGTAGGACGGCTGGTGGATGAGCAGCGGCGTGCCCAGCTCGCGCATGATCCGCGCCGCCTGGGTGGTCTGCTCGGCCGAGTAGTTGGAGATGCCCGCATAAAGCGCCTTGCCCGAGCGCACGGCCCGGTCGAGCGCCCCCATGGTCTCCTCCAGCGGCGTGTCCGGATCGGGACGGTGGCTGTAGAAGATGTCGACGTAGTCGAGGCCCATGCGCTCCAGCGACTGGTCGAGGCTGGCCAGCAGATATTTGCGCGAACCCCACTCGCCGTACGGGCCGGGCCACATGTCGAAGCCGGCCTTGGTGGAGATGATCAGCTCGTCGCGGTGGCGCGCGAAGTCCTCGCCCAGGATCCGGCCGAAGTTCCGCTCCGCCGACCCGTACGGGACACCGTAGTTGTTGGCCAGATCGAAGTGCGTCACCCCGAGGTCGAACGCCCGCCGCAGGATCGCCCGCGCGTTGTCGATCGGCCGGTTGT
Source organism: Nonomuraea sp. NPDC049378 (assembly GCF_055586745.1). Taxonomy (NCBI): domain Bacteria; kingdom Bacillati; phylum Actinomycetota; class Actinomycetes; order Streptosporangiales; family Streptosporangiaceae; genus Nonomuraea; species Nonomuraea sp. NPDC049378. Next base: position 2,510 of record NZ_JBVJHP010000030.1, on the reverse strand, counting down.
CGCCGAAGTTGTGCCACAGGCCCAGCGACACCGCCGGCAGCTTCACCCCGCTGCGGCCGCTGCGGTTGTACGGCTGACGCTCGTAACGCCGGTCGTCGGCCTGATACGTCATGACGCGCCCCTCTCGATGATCCAGGCCAGCGCGAACGCCTCTTCACGCCAGGCGTCGTAACGTCCGCTGCGGCCGCCGTGCCCCGCGCCCATCTCGGTCTTGAGCAGGAACGGCCCGCCGCCCGCCGTCGCCCGCAACCGCGCGATCCACTTCGCCGGCTCGTGGTAGAGGACGCGCGTGTCGTTCAGGCTCGTGATCGCCAGAATCGGCGGGTACGCCCTGCCGTCCACGTTCTCGTACGGCGAATAGCTCTTCATGTAGGCGTAGACCTGGGGATCGTGCAGCGGGTCGCCCCACTCGTCCCACTCGATCACGGTCAGCGGCAGCGACGGATCGAGGATGGTGTTCAGGGCGTCGACGAACGGCACCTCGGCCACCACGCCCGCGAACAGCTCGGGCGCCAGGTTCGTGGCCGCGCCCATGAGCAGCCCGCCGGCCGAGCCGCCCCTCGCGATGACCCGCTCGCTCCAGCCGCTCTCCTTCATGTGCCCGGCCGCCGCCACGAAGTCGGTGAACGTGTTGCGCTTCCTGGTCAGCTTGCCCTCTTCGTACCAGCGGCGGCCCAGCTCGCCGCCGCCCCTGACGTGCGCGACGGCGAAGATGAAGCCGCGGTCGAGCAGTGACAACCTCGGGATCGAGAAGCCGGGGTCGATGGAGGTCTCGTAGCTGCCGTACCCGTACAGCACGGTGGGAGCCGGTCTGGCGGTGTCCTTCCGCTTCACGATGGACACGGGGATCTTCGTGCCGTCCTCGGCCGTGGCCCAGTCGCGGAACTGCTCGTAGTCGGCCGGGTCGTAGCCGCCCAGCACCGGGCGCTGCTTGAGCAGGATCAGCTCGTGCGAGTGGAGCTCGTAGTCGTACACGCTGGGCGGGGTGACCATGCTCGTGTACGCCAGCCGGAGCCGCGTGGTCGTGAACTCGGGGTTGCCCGCCGGTCCGACGTCGTACAGCGGCTCGGGGAAGTCGATCTCGTACGCGTTCCGCTCGGAGGCCTCGACCCGCTCCCGCCAGGTGCCGCCGGCGGAGCCGTAGGGCAGCACCCGCAGGCCGGTCAGCCCTTCGCGCCGGAAGTGCACCACGGCGTGGTCGGAGAACGCGTCGATCTCCAGGAGCCTCGTGTCGTCCCTGTGCGCGGTCAGCGGCGTCCAGGAACCGGGGTCGTCGAGCGGGGCGGTGGCCAGCTCGAAGTTCTCGGCGTTCTCGTTGTGGAGCACGTAGAAGAAGTCGCCGGCGTGCTCGACGCCGTATTCGACGCCGGTCTTCCTGGGGCGGACGACCTTGAACTCGCCCGACGGATCCATGGCGTCGAGGACGCGCACCTCACTGGTGATCTTGCTGCCCGCGCTGAGCACCAGGTAGCGCTCGCTCCTGGTCAGCCCGATGCCCACCCAGTAACGCTCGTCGCTCTCCTCGTAGACCAGCACGTCCTCCTGCGTTCCCAGGGTGTGCCGGTAGACCTGGAAGGGGCGCCAGGCGTCGTCGACGCGAGTGTAGAAGAACGCGGAGCCGTCCGCCGACCAGGCCCCTCCGTAGAAGATGTCCGTGATCTCGTCGGGGAGCACCTCGCCGGTCTCGAGGTTCTTGAACCTCAGCGTGAAGCGCTCGTCGCCCTTGTAGTCGGTCGAGTAGGCCAGCATCGAGCCGTCAGGGGTGACGGAGCTGGCGCCGACGGAGAAGAACGGGCTGTCGCCGGCCAGCTCGTTGCCGTCCATGATCACCTGCTCGCGGTCGAGCCGCTCGCCCGGCGTGATCACAGGAGGCGCGTCACTGTCGGCGGGGACGCGGCAGGAGACGGCGTACTGCTTGCCCTCCTCGGTGCGCGTGTAATACCACCAGGCGCCCTTGCGGCTCGGCACCGACAGGTCGGTTTCCTGGGTGCGGGCCTTGATCTCCTGGAACACCTGCTCCTGGAGTTCGGAGAGGTGAGCGGTCTCCTTCTTGAGAAAGTCGTTCTCCGCCTCCAGATAGACGGTGGTATCGGGATCTTCCTTGTTGCTCAGCCAGGCGTACTCGTCGATGACGGTGTCGCCATGATGGATGCGCTCGGTCCGGACCTTCTTCGCCACTGGTGGCGTGTTGCTGCTCACGTGGGGAGTCTATGTTCGGTCGTGATCGATCTGTGGCCGTAGAGCGCGGCGAACGAGTCCCGAGCGGTCCGGAGCGCTGCTAATCTTGAGAAGCCGACGCGGTGCGGCACAACCTCCTCCTCTCACTCCGGTGATATTGGCGTGTTGTGTCGTGGGCCGGCGGCAATCCCCTGTGACTGCTGGGTCGGGAGACCGGTTCGCCGAACCGCCTACGACCTGGTAAGTTAGAGGGGTTGTCTCCGAAAGGGGGCGGCGCTTAATTCCCGCAGGTTGTGCAGGTCCGGTCAATTTGACAGGGACTTGAACGGCTG